>NZ_JBYFCG010000001.1:0-1016882 GCF_057652095.1 Flavobacterium sp. R1_16 | reverse complement strand
TACTTGCTCCTTCAGAATGTAAAAGATTACCTCACTAAAAATCTATTTTAATTGGAGTTCGATGAACTTCGTTTGTAGCAAATAGAAGGATAAAGCTACTGAGAAAATTAATTTTTATTTTTTGCTTTTTGTTCCCAAAAATCTGATAAAGCATCGTAATCTATGGGATTAGCTGGCTCTTGTTTGGCTAATCTACCTCTATTGAATGCTCTAAAAAGTATGGTTTCTATGAGATAATCTTCATTGACTTCGTATGGAGCATAACCCGTTTTAAGATTTATATCGAACAATCGTGCCGTATTATTAGACCAAAATGCTTTCCATCCGCTTTTGTAATCTTTTATTAAATCATAAGTAGTAGTGCCGGTTTGGCGATGGATGAGTTTAACTAAAATTTGCCCTTGCTTGCGAGATAATTTTTTGAGTTGAGCTGTAAACTCATTTTCCATATAATTTTCTACAATTTTAAAATATTTTCTTTTCTCCTTTGCCGTTTTTAATTTGTCCATTGTTTTATTCATAGAAGTAAGTCGGTCTGAAGCAATTCTAGCAAAAGGATACGTCTTATAGACTCTATTTTGCAACAATAGAAATTGTTTTTTACTTTCTGGATCTAGTTTTTCTTTAAAAATGACCACCTCTTCCAATAAAATAGGCTCGGTTATAGTATCATTTTCTTCTAAAACGTAACCCATTTTAGTGGTGTCTTTTTCAATAATTTGCGCTTTAACACTGCTAGAAATTAGAAGTAAAAACGATATGCATGAAATCAATTTCATATGTTACAGTATTTTTGTTTTTTTTAAGGTCATATGGTATCGCCTTATCTTCATTGGTGTTTGTCTAAAACAAACTTTTTGTTAGTAGCGATTTCATAGTGAAAAAATTTAAGTGTCAAAATTATACATTATATATGCAACTGTAATGCCAAATTTTTAATTTAGCAAAAAAATATATTTTATGAGCACAGAAAAAATATTAAACCAATCTTCGATTACTTTTTTAGAAAACTATCTAAATAATGCTTCTCCAACTGGATTTGAGGCTGAAGGACAAAAATTATGGATGGAATATTTAAAACCTTACGTAGATACTTTTATAACAGATACTTATGGAACGGCTGTAGGAGTCATAAATCCAGATGCCTCTTATAAGGTAGTTATTGAAGGACATGCTGACGAAATTGCTTGGTATGTAAACTACATTACTGATGATGGTTTGGTATATGTGATTAGAAATGGTGGTTCAGATCATCAAATTGCGCCTTCAAAACGTGTCAATATCCACACCAAAAAAGGTATTGTAAAAGGAGTTTTTGGCTGGCCTGCAATTCACACCAGAAATAGAGATAAAGAAGAAATTCCTAAAACTAGTAATATCTTCATAGATTTGGGATGTGACAATAAGGAACAAGTTGAAAAGCTTGGAGTTCATGTGGGATGTGTCATTACTTATCCTGATGAGTTTATGATTATGAACGAAAATAAATTCGTTTGTCGTGCCATAGATAACAGAATGGGTGGTTTTATGATAGCAGAAGTTGCACGTTTACTTCATGAAAACAAAATAAAACTACCTTTTGGATTGTATATCACAAATTCTGTACAAGAAGAGGTAGGGCTTCGAGGAGCTGAAATGATTACTCAAACCATAAAACCTAACATAGCTATTATTACTGATGTGTGTCACGATTCTACTACTCCTATGATTGATAAAAAAATTGAAGGTGAAGTGAAAATTGGAAAAGGACCGGTAGTTACTTATGCGCCGGCTGTTCAAAATAATTTAAGAGAATTAATTTTAGATACAGCTATTGAAAAACAAATTCCCTTTCAACGACTAGCCTCTTCCAGAGTAACAGGAACGGATACAGACGCTTTTGCTTACAGTAACGGAGGAGTTGCCTCAGCATTGATTTCACTGCCTTTAAGATATATGCATACTACAGTTGAAATGGTTCATCGTGAGGATGTTGAAAATGTGATTCGTTTAATTTATGAATCCCTCTTAAAAATTGAAAATGAAGAAACCTTTTCGTATTTTAAATAAGAACTAATCGAAAAATTACGTTTTATAAAACACAAAAAGAGCATCATAATATGATGCTCTTTTTTTTCTGATTGATGAATGAGATGCTATTTTGATTGTTTTAAAAGAGCTATTACATCAGTTGCAGATGATAATTCGGCATATTTAAGAGCAGTATACCCTTTTTCATCTTTAGTATCTATATTTGCTCCGTTAGCCAGTAGAAATTTGATAATTTCCACTTTATTATAACGTGCGGCTAACATTAAAGGAGTCATTCCATTTGACTTTTCATTGACATCAGCACCGTATTCCACGAATTTTTTTACAATATCAATTTCTCCTTTGCTAATAGCGACACATAAAGGTGTTGGAGAAACATCATTAATTTGTCTCAATTCTAATGCTGTTAAAGAACTAACATTTGTTGCTGAAGCGATTGTTGAAAACGAAACTAAAGCAATGCCTAAATAAATAATTGATTTTTTCATACTAATTGATTTTTGATTGATGAATATTAATTTATTGAGTAGTCGCTAAACAAAAAAAGTCGTTACACCAAAAATTAATTTTAACATTTATTTATCATATCAACATTCTGTAAATCAGTCGGAAAAACTAACGAAATGCAAAACCTATAAAATTATGATTTTATTAAAATGCTACATTCCATCTAGGCAATTTGGAATTTTCATCTAAAAAATTTTGTAAAATACTCCCTTCAATACTAGTTGGAATGGATTTTGTTTTAGCATTGAATGTTTCAAACAAAAAAACTTCTAATAATTCAATTTTTTCTAGTTTCATCTGAGTTGGCCATGAATATTTACGCCCAGTCTTAGCAAACTGATGTCCATTTACAATTTTATCAAATAAACCTCCGTTTTTACTTTTAAGTGTTCCATCATTTTGAACTGTCCCAGTAGAACCTACCATAATCAATTCTTTTTCTTCTCCATCAACAGTGTATACTAAAAATAAGCCACTACCGTTTTGAGGAGCATTGCAAACCTCTTCAAGATTATCATTAATTGTAAAATTAAAGCTATTGTTGGTTTTAAACTTTTTTAATTCTTTGTACATCTTATCTATTTATATTTATTAAAATAAAATGCCTCACTATAAAAGTGAGGCATTACTACACGTTTCAAATCGACTGTTGTCAATTATCCCATTATCTCTTTTACTTTTTTTCCAATTTCAGCTGGAGAATCTACTACGTGAATTCCACATTCTTTCATGATTCTCTTTTTAGCTTCGGCGGTATCATCTGCACCTCCAACAATAGCTCCGGCATGTCCCATTGTTCTTCCTTTTGGAGCAGTTTCACCAGCGATGAAACCAACTACTGGTTTACGATTTCCATCGGCTTTAATCCATTTAGCAGCATCAGCTTCCAATTGACCGCCAATTTCACCAATCATGATAATGCATTTAGTTTCAGGATCGTTCATCAATAATTCTACTGCTTGTTTGGTTGTAGTTCCGATAATTGGATCTCCACCAATTCCTATCGCAGTTGTGATTCCTAATCCTTGTTTTACTACTTGGTCAGCAGCTTCATAGGTTAAAGTTCCTGATTTAGAAACGATACCTACATTTCCTTTTTTGAAAACGAAACCTGGCATAATTCCAACTTTTGCTTCTCCTGGGGTGATTACCCCTGGACAGTTAGGTCCAATTAATGTACAGTCTTTGCCTTTTATATACTCGTATGCTTTAATCATATCGGCTACAGGAATACCCTCAGTAATTGTGATGATTACTTTTATTCCTGCCTCGGCAGCTTCCATAATAGCGTCTGCTGCAAAAGCTGGTGGGACAAAAATTATTGTTGTATCAGCTCCTGCTTTATCAACGGTATCTTTAACAGTGTTAAAAACAGGACGGTCTAAATGAGTAGTTCCTCCTTTACCCGGAGTTACACCACCAACAACATTTGTTCCGTATTCAATCATTTGTGAGGCATGAAAAGTACCTTCACTTCCTGTAAATCCTTGTACTATTATTTTAGAATCTTTATTGACTAAAACACTCATGATGTATTTTTTATTGTTTTTTTTTAAATAATGATGCAAAAGTAAGGTTTTGAAATTTACTTCTGAAGTTTTTTTGCCAAATAATTTTAAGAAATCTGACTCATTTGATAGCCTCTAAAAAGTTTGCCGTCTTTGACTTCCCAGATTACCATAAAATGAGCTAATAACATTTCCTCTCTAGGATTTTCGATAGTTTTTATGTAATGAGAATATCGAACGGTAACGAAATTTCCTTCCTTGAGAAGATGACTTATTCTTGCTTTTGAGCGAACATAGGCCTTACTTAACTCATTTGCTAATTTCAAAATTTCTGAACGTTTCATTTGAACATAACCTTTACTACTATTCCACTCTAAAATGACATCAGGATGTAGAAACGTATCCATAATTTCACTATTGATTAGTGCATCTGATTTATAAAATTGTTGAACTAGTTTCTTAGCAGGCATATTATTTTAATTTATTTAATATTTCAGGTATTTTCTTTATGTTGGCTAATTGTTTTAATTTCTCTCTTGACTCTTCAATAGGAGTTCCAAAGTAGGATTTACCACCTTCAACTGATTTAGTTACACCTGTTTGTCCCATAATTACCGCTTTGGAACCAATAGTAATTCCACTAGTAGTTCCTACTTGACCCCATAATGTCACCTCATCTTCAATAATTACACATCCCGCTATTCCTGTTTGCGAGGCTATCAAACATTTCTTACCTATTATAGTATCATGTCCAACGTGTACTTGATTGTCTAGTTTTGTTCCTTCTCCAATGGTTGTATCGCCAGTAACCCCTTTATCAATGGTACAAAGTGCTCCAATACCTACATTGTCTTCAATAACTACTCTTCCCCCAGAAACGAGTTGGTCAAAACCTTCAGGTCGTTTTTTATAATAAAAAGCATCAGCTCCTAGAACCGTTCCTGCATGAATAATTACATTATCTCCAATTATAGTATGGTCATAAATAGATACATTAGAATGAATCAAACAATTCTTCCCTATTACTACGTGATTTCCTATGAAAGTATTAGGCTGAATTACAGTTCCAAATCCAATTGATGCCGATGGAACGATGGAAACATTGGAAGCTTGAAAAGGCTTAAAGTATTTGGTTAATACGTTAAAATCTCTGAAAGGATCGTCAGAAATTAATAATGCTTTTCCATCGGGACAATCTACCTTCTTATTTATCAAAACAACAGTAGCAGCAGATTGTAATGCTTTATCATAATATTTTGGATGATCAACAAAAACAATATCACCAGATTCAACAACATGAATTTCATTCATACCATGAACAGGAAAGTCTTTATCTCCCACAAATTCACAATGAAGTATGTTGGCTATTTCGTGTAAGGAATGAACTTTAGGAAATTTCATCTAGTTATTAAATTATTTAACACGTTCCATGTAAGTACCGTTGGCAGTGTCTATTTTAATTTTGTCTCCTTCATTAATAAATAAAGGCACATTAATAGTAGCTCCTGTTTCTACAGTTGCAGATTTGGTAGCGTTTGTAGCTGTATTTCCTTTAACTCCTGGTTCCGCATAAGTAACCTCTAATACTACTGATGCTGGCATATCTACGGATAATGGCAAATCGGTTTCAGTATTGATACTTACCATTACATTTTCTCCTTCTTTTAATAATTCAGGTGAATCTAAAATATTCTTGTTTAATGAAATTTGTTCAAAAGACTCTACGTTCATAAAATGAAATAAATCGCCCTCTGGATACAAAAACTGAAATTTATGATTCTCGACACGAACTTCATCAATTTTATGACCTGCAGAAAAAGTATTATCCAAAACCTTACCGTTAGATAAACTTTTCAACTTTGTTCTTACAAAAGCTGGTCCTTTTCCTGGTTTAACATGAAGAAACTCTATTATTTTATAAATATCGTTGTTGTATTTTATACACAATCCATTTTTAATATCTGATGTAGATGCCATTATAATTTATGATTTTATATTTGTAATTTATTGTTCTTGAAGAACCTTTTCTATTTAATTTTTATTAATAATTACCCGAATAGCCTTTCATAACTCCTCGTGAAGAATTTCGGATAAAATCTAAGATTTCGTCACGCTCTGTAGTTGCTTCCATTTCGGCTTCGATAATACTAACCGCTTGAGAAGTGTTATAATTTTTTTGATATAGTATTCTGTAAATATCCTGAATTTCTCTTATTTTTTCGGTTGTGAATCCTCTTCTACGCAAACCAACTGAATTGATTCCTACGTAGGACAAAGGTTCTTTTGCTGCTTTAGTATAGGGAGGAACATCTTTCCTAACGAGAGAACCTCCAGAAATCATGGCGTGGTCTCCGATTTGAATAAATTGATGCACAGCAGCTAAGCCACCAATAATTGCATAATTCCCCACTGTTACGTGTCCTGCGAGAGCTACTCCATTTACTATTATGGCATTATCGCCAATGTGACAATCGTGTGCGATATGTGCTGTAGCCATAACTAGACAATTATTACCCAAAGTTGTTTGACCTGAGGCTATGGTACCACGATTTATAGTTACACACTCTCTAATGGTACAATTGTCTCCAATTATAGCCAAAGAATCTTCTCCTCCAAATTTCAAATCTTGAGGAACGGCAGCAATTACAGCTCCTGGAAAAATATTGCAATTTTTACCAATTCTGGCTCCTTCCATAATGGTTACGTTGGATCCTATCCAAGTACCATCACCTATAACCACATTATTGTGAATGGTTGTGAAAGGTTCAATCACCACATTCTTTGCAATTTTTGCTCCTGGGTGTACATATGCTAAAGGTTGATTCATATATTTTAGGTTTATTGTTTATTGTTTGTTGTTAATGGTTTTGTCAACCAAAAACTATAAACTACAAACTTCTATTATTGTTTTTTTGCAATTTGTGCCATCAATTCGGCTTCTGCTACTAATTTACCATTGGCATACGCTTTAGCTTGCATGTGACAAATACCTCTTCTGATTGGGGTTATCAAATCACATTTGAATATCAAGGTATCCCCTGGAAGTACTTTATTCTTAAACTTAACATTATCAATTTTCATGAAAAATGTAAGGTAATTTTCTGGATCAGGAACTGTACTTAATACTAATATTCCACCCGTTTGAGCCATCGCTTCCACAATGATTACCCCCGGCATTACTGGTGCGTTTGGAAAATGTCCTACAAAAAAAGATTCATTCATAGTCACATTTTTCATTCCTACCACATGACTATCAGACATTTCTATAATTCTGTCAATAAACAAAAAGGGCGGTCTGTGTGGCAATATACTCATGATTTTATGAATATCCATGAGCGGCTCTTTATTCAAATCGTAACAAGGTACAAAGTTGCGTTGTTCGATTTTTATAATTTTTGACATTTTTTTAGCAAACTGTGTGTTTACAAAATGCCCTGGTTTATTTGCTATGACTTTTCCTTGAATTCTAGTTCCTATGAGTGCCAAATCACCTATGACATCTAATAGTTTGTGTCTAGCGGCTTCATTAGGATAATGCAAGGTTAGATTATCGAGGATTCCGTTTGGTTTTACAGAAATATTTTCCTTTCCAAAGGCCACTTTTAAATGACTCATAGTCCTCTCGGATATTTCCTTATCGACATATACTATGGCATTATTTAAATCTCCTCCTTTTATTAGACCTTCATCCAATAGTGTTTCTAATTCGTGAAGAAAACTGAACGTTCTGGCATCAGCGATTTCAGACTTAAAATCGGTTATGCTCTTTAAATTTGCATTTTGAGTTCCTAAAACTTTGGTTCCAAAATCGACCATAGCAGTTACCTGATACTCATCACTCGGCATTAAAATGATTTCGCTACCTGTAGCTTCATCTGTATAAGAAATAATTTCTTTAACTACATAAACGTTTCTTCTCTCATCTTGTTCTTCTAAACCAACTTTCTCGATGGCTTCAACAAAAAACTTTGAGGAACCATCCATGATTGGCAATTCAGATGCGTCTAATTCAATGATAACATTATCAACATCACAACCAACAAAAGCGGCTAATACGTGCTCAGGTGTTTGAATTTTTACTCCTAATTTTTCTAAATTCGTTCCTCTTTGTGTATTTACCACATAATTTGCATCTGCTTCAATAACAGGAGAGCCTTCTAAATCTACTCGAACAAAGGTATATCCGTTATTTACTGGCGCAGGCTTAAAAGTTACTTTTACTTCTTTACCTGTGTGGAGACCAACTCCAATGAGAGAAATTTCACTCTTAATGGTTTTTTGTTTAACCATAACTTAGTCTTTATTGTTTATTGTTTTTTTTAAATCTTCGAATTCTGATACAATTTTTGGCAAATTTTTGAAATGAACATAGGATTTACTGAAATCGGTATATCCAAAGGTAGGGCTTCCTTGTAGCACTTCTCCATCTTTTACGTTTCTTCCAACTCCAGATTGGGCCTGAATACGGACATTATTACCTATTGTTAAATGACCTGCAAAGCCTACTTGCCCACCAATCATGCAATTTTTTCCAATTTTAGTAGAACCAGCAACACCAGTTTGAGCTGCAATAACCGTATTTTCTCCAATTTCTACATTGTGAGCAATTTGGATTTGATTGTCTAGTTTTACACCTTTTCTGATAATCGTTGAGCCCATTGTAGCTCTATCAATTGTAGTACATGAACCTATATCGACATAATCTTCGATAATCACATTACCAATTTGTGGAATTTTAGAATACGTTCCATCTGCATGTGGTGCAAATCCAAATCCGTCTGATCCAATAATAGCTCCTGAGTGAATGGCACAAAAATTTCCAATTATCGATTCTGAATATACCTTTGCTCCAGCAAAAATGGTTACATTATTACCAATAGTTACATTATCACCAATGAAACAATTAGGATAAATCTTTACATTATTGCCTATGGTAACATTTGTTCCTATGTAGCTAAAACTTCCAAGATAAAAATTATCACCATAGCTAACCCCAGACGAAATTACCGAAGGTTGTTCTATCCCTACTTTATTATTCTTCACTTGGTCGTAAAATTCTAATAATTTTGAAAAAGCTTGGTAGGCATCCTCCACTTTTATCAAGGTAGTAGTCAATTCATTCTCAGGGATAAAAGTTTTATTTACAATAGTTACAGAGGCTTGTGTAGAATAGATGTAATTCAAATATTTTGGATTCGATAAAAAAGTTAGCGAACCTTCGGTGCCTTCTTCAATTTTAGATAATCTGTATACTTCAGCATTAGGATTACCTGAAACTTCTCCATCTAAAATATCCGCTATTTGCTCTGCAGTAAATTTCATTTTATTGTTATCCTACTTTTATAAGGTTGTAATTGAAAACACTTGTCATTTATTACTTTATTACTCCCAAAAAAGTATACGTGCTAGTTTTTGTTTCGACAAAAATATAAAAAATAGATTTTAGTTGTTACTTTTCGAGAAGTTGTTTTGGATAACAAAGATAATATTTGGTTACAGGCTTAGACAAAGCTTTCAAATTGAGTTGATCTGAAGCTTCGGCAACATCTTCAATGGTTTTGTCTTTTTTCCAAATCCTGATAGGTTCGGCATCTTTGCTATAGGCTTGATTTTTAATCTTACCTTTAAAAATAAAATAGTGCACATCTTGCGGTGAAATGTCACTTTCTTTTGAAAATTGTTCCATTAATTTTTGAATTTCATCTGCTGAGAACTTTTCACTGCTTAATTTTATTTTCAACAAATCTCTATTGATTATCATTTTACTTAGAGAACTTAGTATAAAATCGTCATGATATTGCCAAGCTTTTAATGCTCCTACAACATCATAATCATCCAGCTGTGAAAATTGATGCAACACCGAATGACTAAAATCATTCAACTCCACTTTATTTTTCATGAAGAATTGCAAAGCTTCGCTAGCAGGAAGTACAATGCCTTTTTGAGTTAAATCTTTGGCTCGTTTGAGTACTTTAGTCAAAATAGTTTCCGCTACCAAACTTGTTTTATGTAAATAGGCTTGCCAATACATTAATCGTCTTGCCATTAAAAATTTCTCGACAGAATAAATTCCTTTTTCTTCAATTACCAATACATCATCAACTACATTCATCATTTGAATCAATCTATCAGAATTGATATTACCCTCAGCAACTCCGGTATAGAAACTGTCTCTCTTTAGGTAATCCATTCTGTCCATATCGAGTTGGCTGGAAATCAATTGCAACATGAACTTCCTGTGATATTCTCCTTTAAAAATTTGAATTGCCAAAGCTAATTGTCCGTCAAATTCCTCATTTAGCTTATTCATAAAAAGTAACGAAATCGCTTCATGATTTACATTTTCAACGATACTATGCTCCATAGCATGTGAAAATGGACCGTGACCAATATCATGTAATACAATGGCAATGTACAACGCATTTTCTTCTTTACTAGAAATAGAAACTCCTTTAAAGCGCAGTACCTCAATCGCTTTTTGCATGATATGCATACACCCAAGTGCATGATGAAAACGAGTATGATGTGCTCCAGGATAGACTAGATAGGACATTCCCATTTGAGAAATACGTCGTAATCTCTGAAAGTAAGGATGCTGAATTAAATCGTAAAGTAAAGGATTGGGTATTGTGATAAATCCGTAAATGGGATCGTTTAATATTTTTAATTTATTGATTTTACTCACGAGTATCGTATTTATTTGGAGAACAAAGATAAAGAAATTAGATGGTTGCTTTGAGGTATTGAAAAGAAGAATTTCAAAAACTAGTACTCATACAATCTATTTTTTATTACATTTAACGTGAATTTAAAAGTCTGTCCCGTAAAGATGATTGAAGAAAAAACAACCTTTGAAGATTTATTAAAAAAGGTAAAAGAACAAGAATTAGAAATCAAGCGATTACAAGAGAATCAAAAAATACTCATTGATGCTCAAAAAATAGCAAAAATTGGAAGTTGGGAATTCAATTTCTTGACTAATAATCTGATTTGGTCAGATGAAATGTATGCTTTTTTCGAAATTGAAAACAAACCTGATATCAATCTTTATGCCGAGTATTTATCTCGATTTAACCCAAAAGATTTAGAAATCCTTAAAAGTAAAATTAATCAATCCATCTCCAATAAAAAATCCTATGAAATTGAACATCAAGTAATTTTACCAAACAATACAATTAAATGGGTTCACGGAACTGCAGTGCCAATTTTAGACGAAAATGAAAACGTAATTGGTTTGAGGGGAATTGCTCAAGACATTACCCTAAAAAAAGAACAAGCCGAATTGATTCGACTTAAAGAAGAAGCCGAAATTATTTTAAAAGTTAAAGAGGCCGAAAAAATAAGTAATATCAAATTCAAAAATTATGTTGAAAATGCACCCGATGGTGTTTTCGTGTCAGATAGCAGAGGGCATTTTTTAGAAGTAAATCCAGCGGCTTCTCAAATTACTGGATATACCAAAGAAGAACTTTTGAGCATGTCTATCACAGATTTGACTTCTCTTGACTCATCAGAAAACAATCCTAATCAATTTAAAACTCTTGTTGAAACAGGTCGATTGATTACCGAATCTGAATTCAAACACAAAAATGGAGAAAAGAGATACTGGTCACTCGAAGCTATAAAACTTCACGATATGCAATATCTCGGATTTGTTAAAGACATTACCGAAAGAAAAAAAGCAGAGGAACGATTAAGAGAAAGTGAAAATTTTTTGAAAGAAACCCAAAAAATTGTAAATCTAGGAACCTATTCTATTGACATGAATACCTCCAAATGGACGTGTTCCGATCTCTTAAATACTATATTTGGTATAGATGACCATTATGAATTAACATCTGACAAATGGATGTCGACGATAGTACATCCAGAGTATAGAGAGATCTTGACTAAAAATCTCGAAGAAGAATTCATTGGAAAAAATATTCCTTTCAATAAAGAGTACAAAATCATCCGAGTGAATGACAAATCAGAACGCTGGGTTCATGGCAAAGGAACACTAAAGTGGAGTGATGATAACAAACCTATCAAAGTTGTAGGAACCATAAGAGATATTACCAATCGAAAATTAGCTGAAGAAGCATTACAAGAAAGTAAAAATTGGTATCATAGTTTACTGAACAATCTTGATGCTGGAGTTCTAGTTCATAAACCAGACTCCACAATAATCATGTCCAACTCCAAAGCCATCGAATTGATTGGTCTATCGGAAAAAGAATTAAAAGAAACGCATTCAAGCACCACCGAATGGAATTTTATAAATGAAGATTACACGCCTCTAGAGGTTGAAAATTATCCAGTACATCAAATTATTAGAACCAAACGCGGTATTCAAAACGTCATCGTTGGTAGAAAAAGCCTCGAAAAAAATGAAATTGTCTGGGTCATGGTCAATGGTTTTCCAGTATTTGATAAAAAAGGAGATGTATCTGAAATCGTAATTAGTTTTATTGATATCAGTCAACTGAAAAAAATCGAATCCGAATTAATCAAAGCCAAAGAGCAAGCAGAATCCGCCAATAAATCTAAATCTGATTTTCTTGCTAATATGAGTCATGAAATTAGAACTCCATTAAACGGCATCATCGGATTTAGCGATTTACTTATGAAAACAAATCTGGAAAAAAACCAGCTGGAATACATGAGAACTTTGAATGAATCGGCAAATACATTAATGGAAATCATCAATGATATTTTAGATTTTTCAAAAATAGAATCTGGAAAACTGGAACTAAATATCGAACGAATTGATATTTTTGAAATTGCCAATCAGGTAATCGATTTATTTAAAAATCAAGCCAATGCAAAAAATATTGACCTCGTTTTGCATATAGAACAGAATGTTCCTTCATGTGTTTTAGCCGATCCTTTACGACTAAAACAAATATTGGTAAACCTGATAAGCAATGCTTTAAAATTTACTCCTAAGGGAAAAATACGATTGAGTATAAAAGAAGTATCACATTCCGAAAATGCATTTTCGAGACTAGAATTTTCAGTAAAAGATACTGGAATTGGTATTAAACGTGAAAATCAAAAGAAAATTTTCTATTCCTTTGTTCAAGAGGACAACTCGACCACAAGACGATTTGGCGGAACAGGTTTAGGGTTAGCCATTTCGAACCAGCTTTTAGGATTAATGAAAAGCAAATTAGAACTGAAAAGCGATTTTGGCAAAGGCAGTACTTTTTTCTTTACAGTTGAATTCAAAAAAGCAAAATCCAAAAAAATTGTAAAACCAAAAACAACCGATAGCGCTCTTACAAAGAAAATCAATGGTGGTGATGCTGCAAGAAATTTCAAGATATTAATCGTTGAAGACAATAAAATCAACATGCTTTTATCTAAAACGCTCCTGAAAAAAATAGTCCCAAATTGTACAATCATTGAGGCTAGCAATGGAGATGAAGCGGTAAAACAATTCAGTACCGAAAATCCAGATTTGATACTAATGGACATTCAAATGCCCGAAAAGAATGGTTACGAAACCACAGCCGAAATTCGGAGTTTAAATGGTTCTAAAACGGTTCCCATAATTGCTCTAACCGCAGGAATTATGCTCGGCGAAAAAGAAAAATGCTTAGACGCTGGCATGAATGATTATATTTCTAAACCAATTATCGAATCAGAATTAGAACAAAAAATACTCCAATGGTTGCAATTGTAATCTAAAAAAACATCTCAATTCCCTATTTCTGAAATTTTGTATTTTGCATCATAGCTAACAGCATTTTGCAACGTAGCAAGTGCCATTTTAGAGTTACTTACAACCAACAATTCTGAAAAATTAGAACTTATACTCGCGTTCAAAACACCATCTAATTTTGAAAGTGTTTTAGTAATGCTTTGCATACAACCTGAACAGGTAATCCCTTCAAATGAGTAAAGAGCAACAGAAATAGCATTGTTTTTTTTCAACTCAATAAACAATTCTGAATTCACTCTCTTTGCTATAGAATTGGTGCATAAATCCATGTGCAATAAGCGAAATGCATCTTTAAACAGCAATTCATATTCTGCTTTACTCCCACCAAATGGCGGACTAACTTCAAATGTGGTATCAAATAACAATCCCGCCAAAATGCCTTTTTGAGATAATAGTTGGTGCATCTTCCATACGTATTTTTGACGCATAAAAGGGGGTAATGCGCAAAAGAATGTTTGCTCTATAATTAAATCATACTCGCCTTGATGTTCAAAAAAATCTCCTAAAACAATAGTGATGTTTGGATTTTTATCAAACTTATTCTGAAGATTTTCAATTAATTTTGGAGCAATATCAATTACTGTAACGTTGACAAAACCTTTTTCCAAAAGATATTCAGCCTCATAAGAGTTTCCACAGCCTGGAATCAATATTCTGATGCTTTTATCTTCGATAGTGTCAATATAAGACTGTATCGGAGGTGAAACTGAGCCAATGTCCCAAGCCGTATTTTTTGCTTGATATTGTGCGTCCCAATACTGTTTATCTAAAGGATTTTCACACGAAACAGTACAACAATTATCTTTATTCATTAAATCTATTTTATAAATTTTATACCTCTTGAGCTGTCTATTTACTGCTATTCGAAGTTTACTTTGTTTCCTTTTTAGTCGTATTGATACCAAAAGGCAAATACAAAGGACAGAAACTAACAAAGCTTGTAAAAATCATTATAACAGCAAATGCTCCTAAAACGAGTGCCAATGTTCCGTTTATTACCTCCATAAAATACAACCCCAACACAACAATTGCTATGGCAATACGAATTATTCTATCTGTTAAACCCATATTCTTTTTCATAATCTATAATTTTATTTGGTTACTAATTGTGAAATAGAATTTAAAATAATTCAACTGAGTAGTAAACAGTCAAATGCTTAAAAACCCTACTTATGAAGATATATTTTTCCGTTATTTTAATTGCTTTTTTGTAGTATAGTCTTGATAATTTCCTCTTTTGAAACAACTCCTGATTGCCGCCATAATTGCTTTCCCGCTTGAAACAAAATCATTGTAGGAACACCACGAACTTGGTATTGAGCGGCCATCTGTTGGTTTTTATCAACATCAATTTTTAGAATCGTTATTCTATCACCTAGACTCTCTTTTACTTGTTTTAAAATTGGAGCCAATGCTTGACATGGACCGCACCAAGTGGCAAAAAAGTCAATCAAGACTGGCTTCTCAGATGTAATTATGGAATCAAAACTACTCATGATATCTTCTTATTTTTTTAAAGTAGACGGACAAACATAATTTGTCGTTTTTATACCCGTTTTCTTGATGGCATCAAAACCACCCAAAACATTAATAACATTATGATAGCCTCGTGCCTTTACTATTGAAGCCGCTATCATGGAACGATAACCACCCGCACAATGCAAATAGAATGGCTCTTCTTTTAGAAATTCAACCAAATGTTCATTTAGAAAATCCAATGGAGCTGAAGGAACATCAACAATGTGCTCTGCTTCATATTCTCCTGGTTTTCTAACATCAAAAACAACTGCCTTTGCTGCAATTTTTTCCTCTAAAACCGTAGCAGTAACCGAAGTAACGGTATCGTATTCTAAACCTGAATTTTTCCAAGCTTCAAATCCTCCTTTTAAGTAGCCAAGAGTATTGTCATACCCTACTCTAGCGAGACGCATTATTGTTTCTTCTTCCTTACCTGATGGAGTTACGAGAAGAATAGGTTGTTTAGCATCTAAAATTAATGCCCCTACCCAAGGTGCAAAATTACCTCCTAACCCAATGAAAATCGATCTTGGAATGTGTCCGCTAGCAAAATCATCTTGATGACGCACATCTAAGATTAAAGCATCGGTTTCATTAGCCACTAATTCAAAGGTTTTAGGGTCATAAGCAACCGCTTCTTTGATAATATCATCGACATTTTCGTAGCCTTCTTTGTTCATCTTTACATTCATAGGAAAATAGGCAGGTGGCGGTAACAAACCATCTGTTACCTCTTTTATAAATTCCTCTCTGGTCATATCGTGACGAAGCGCATAATTGATTTTCTTTTGTTCACCAATGGTACCTATGGTTTCTTTACTCAAGTTCTTTCCGCAGGCACTGCCTGCTCCGTGTGCTGGATAAACAATAACCTCATCGGCAAGTGTCATTATCTTAGTTCGTAAACTGTCAAATAAAATTCCTGCAAGTTGCTCTTGAGTCATGTGTGCCGCTTTCTGAGCCAAATCTGGTCGACCTACATCCCCTAGAAATAGAGTATCTCCACTAAAAAGGGCATAATCTTTTCCGTTTTCATCCTTGAGTAAGTAACAAGCACTTTCCATGGTATGACCAGGTGTATGCAAAACGGTAATGGTAATTTTACCCAATTGGAATACTTCTCCATCTTTAGCGATATGTGCCTTAAAACTGGGATTGGCATTAGGCCCAAAAATTATTGGAGCAGCTGTTTTTTCGGCTAGAGTAACGTGACCACTCACAAAATCAGCGTGAAAATGGGTTTCAAAAATGTACTTAATTGTGGCGTTATTCGAGTTGGCTTTGTCAATATACGGTTGCACTTCACGTAACGGATCTATGATAGCTACTTCTCCGTTGCTTTCAATGTAATAAGCACCCTGTGCTAAACAACCTGTGTATATTTGTTCTATTTTCATATGCTGAATATTAAGTGTAAAAGTATTTAATTCATTAGAAACGTAAAGTAACAAAAGTTACATTTCCTAACTTGTTATCATTCTCTTTTTTATACTACTATTGTTTTAAAATGGTTCTCGATACATCCCGATAGCAATCGGGACACTCGAACTGACGACTATCATTAAGTCAATAAAAATTCTTTAATCATAATATAAATTCCCATGGTTAAAACAAACCAACCAAAAGCGGTTTTCAATTTTTCACCTGCTACTTTTTTAGCAATATAATTGCCAATAAAAATTCCCAAAATAGAACAGCTTGTAAACAGTAACAATACCTTCCAATCTATACTTTCATTGGCTTCAATATCTCCCAAGAAACCTATTAACGACTGGGAAGCTACTATAAAAAGTGAAGTCCCTACTGCCATTTTCATGGGCGTTTTTGCCAAAAACAATAAGGTGGGTATGATTAGAAACCCTCCTCCTGCACCAACAAACCCTGAAATTAAACCGATAAAAACACCTTGTAAACCTATCCTGAAATAGTTGAGTTTTTCATCTGCAGTACTAAGAATAGCTTTTGAAGGTCGTATCATTTTGATGGACGATACAATCATTACTATCGCAAACACAATCATGATTAAAACCGATTTACTCAAAGTAAAAAAATCACTAGTAAAAATGACATCTGGAATTTTTGGAACAATAACTTTGCGGGTAAAGAAAACCGTAATTACTGTTGGAATTCCAAACAAGACTACTTTTCTAAAATCGACTAGCTGTTGTTTGGCTTTTTGAATGCCTCCCACTAATGAGGTGGTTCCTATAACAAACAAAGAATAGGCTGTAGCGAGTGTAGGTTCGATACTCATGACATACACCAAGATAGGCACGCACAGAATAGAACCACCGCTTCCCAGCATGCCTAATATCATGCCGACAAATACGGCCAAAACATACCCTATACTTTGTGTTATTTCCATGTACTACTTTTTCTACTGCAAAGATGTGCTAATGTTATCAATCGGTTTGCAACAAAAGTTACAAAGGAAGTGGGAAGTTAGAAGTTGGAAGTTAGAAGTTCAATGGAGGCGCGGTGAAGGCGTATTTTTCCTTGATTTTCTAATGCCTTTAGCAATCTTGAAATCACCACACGGGAAGTATGCAAATCATAGGCAATTTCTTGATGGGTGTTGTGAATTTCCTTAGACTGGTTGATTTTTACTTTTTCGTGAAGGTATTTTAGTAGCCGTTCGTCCATGTTCATGAATGCCAAATTATCAATGGCATTGAGCATTTCTTTTAATCGATTATTATAACTGTTGAACACATAGGCTCTCCAACTTTTATATTTGCCTAACCACTCCTCCATTTTGTAAATGGGTATCATAATTACAGTGCCATTGGTCTCGGCAACAGCTTTGATTTCGCTCTTGGTTTCGCCCATACAGCAGGCCATGGTCATGGCACAAGTATCGCCTTTTTCGATGAAATACAAGAGCAACTCCCCTTCGTCAAAATCTTCTCTTAGAATTTTAATGGCACCTGTTATCAACAAAGGCATCTTTTTGATATAATCGCCAAAATCAATGAGCACGTCGTCTTGTTTAAAATCACGTAATAAGGAAACGGCTGCTATTTCTTCTAGGAGTTTTTCTTCAAGGAGCATGCCGTAAGTGGCTTTGAGTAGGTCTTTCATTTGAGATTATTTAAACACTAATTTTTATGTGAATGAGTCTTCTATTTTTAAACCATAACTTGCTTTAAATAGGAAGAATCAATCTTTATGTTATTAAAACAGGAATTCATTTAAGCTTACCATATAAGGCATATAAGAACATTTAAGATTTTTTAAACAGCTTATGTTAACTTACATGCCTTATATGGTAAAAAACGATACTCTTTTATTTTTCATTCACTGGAGTAAATTTCGTAATTATTTTTGAGTTAGAGGAATAAAAAAAACGAAACTCTATTAAAATAACTTTACAATAATTTTAAGAAGTCCTCGTTGAAATAATGGTATATTGCCTCAACAATTAGAATTGAACTAACCTTGCACCAATGGATCAAATAAAAATACTTTGGGTAGACGACGAGATTGATTTGCTCAAACCCCATATTCTGTTTCTGGAGAAAAAAAACTACCATGTCACCACCTGCAATAACGGACGTGATGCTATTGATGTTTTTGAAGAAGGCAATTTTGACATTGTTTTTCTGGATGAGAATATGCCCGGTATGAGTGGGCTGGAAACTCTGTCAGAAATAAAAGAGAAAAAATCGTCGACACCCGTGATTATGATTACCAAAAGTGAGGAAGAGTATATCATGGAGGAAGCCATTGGCTCTAAAATAGCCGATTATTTAATTAAGCCTGTCAATCCGAATCAGATTCTGTTGAGCTTAAAAAAGAACCTAGACCATTCTCGATTGGTGTCGGAAAAAACCACCTTAGACTATCAGAAAGAGTTTCGAAAAATTGCCATGGAACTCGCTATGGTCAACTCCTATGAAGACTGGATTGAATTGTATAAAAAATTACTTTTCTGGGAACTCGAACTCGAAAATATCGAAGACCAAAGTATGATTGAAATTCTAGAGTCTCAAAAAGTAGAAGCCAATTCGCAATTTGGGAAATTTATAGAACGCAATTATGAAGATTGGTTCGAACCCAAAGCAGAAAAGCCTGTGCTTTCTCATACCCTATTTCGTGAAGTTGTAGTTCCTGAAATCGTTAAAAAAGACAAGCCTGTTTTGTTTGTAGTAATAGACAACCTGCGTTACGACCAATGGAAGGCTTTTGAAAGTGTGGTGACCAATCATTATAAGTTAGAAAAAGAAATTCCTTATTTCTCCATTTTGCCTACTGCAACCCAGTATGCCAGAAATGCTATTTTCTCTGGGCTTACTCCACTGGAAATGGAAAAACAATTTCCTCAGTATTGGAAAAATGATGTTGAAGAAGGTGGGAAAAACTTGTATGAAGCTGAATTTCTCACTGCACATTTAAAACGATTGGGATTGAACATCAAACAAGATTATTTTAAGATTACCAATCTAGCAGGAGGAAAAAAATTAGCCGAGAATTTCAAGTCTTTAAAAGACAATGATTTGGTTACCGTTGTCTATAATTTTGTGGATATGCTCTCGCATGCCAAAACCGAAATGGATGTGGTAAAAGAGCTTGCTTCAGACGACAAAGCCTATCGTTCATTGACCTTAAGCTGGTTTAAAAATTCACCGCTTTTAGAGATTATCCAGCAAGCACAAAAATTAGGTTTCAAACTAGTATTAACCACAGACCACGGAACCATAAACGTGAAAAACCCTTCTAAAGTGATTGGCGATAAAAATACGAGCTTGAATCTTCGCTACAAAACGGGAAGAAGCCTGAGCTATGAAGACAAAGATGTGTATGCCGTGAAAGACCCAAAAAAAATAGGATTACCCACTATAAATATGAGCAGTTCTTATATTTTTGCAAAAAATGATTTCTTTTTGGCTTATGTGAATAATTTCAATCATTATGTAAGTTATTACAGAAACAGCTATCAGCATGGTGGGATTTCGTTGGAGGAAATGATTATTCCGTTGCTGGTTTTAAATCCGAAATAAAATAGTAGGCAGACTGGAAAAGTTGGCAGTGTTCAGTTGGCAGTTGGCAGTTTGAAAACACTATTTACTGAATACCGAACACTGAACACTGACTACTGAACACTGAACACTGAACACTAAAATTTATGAAGATTACTTTTTCGTTAGATGAAATAGACCAAGTTGCCCAACAAGTACTGTCGCAACCACTCCATAACATAATTGTATTTAACGGAGAAATGGGGGCTGGAAAAACAACTTTTATAAAAGCATTTGCCAAAACACTAGGCGTTAAAGATGCTACAAGTAGTCCTACTTTTTCATTGGTAAACGAATACCAAACTGCTGAAAATAAATTGCTATACCATTTTGACGTCTATCGATTAAAAAATGAAAGTGAAGCTTATGATATGGGAATAGAAGACTACCTCTATTCTGGCAATTGGTGTTGTATAGAATGGGCCGAAAAAATACCCAATCTTATTCCAGAGCAGCATTCTGTGATTGAAATAAAATCAACTACCGACGGAAAAAGAGAACTAATATTGCGCTCTTAAGAATAAAATTTTGTAATTTGGGCTACTATTTCATTTACAGTTTATGGCAATTACACCTTTTACTAAGTCACAATTACTCCCACAAGAAGAAAAATTAGAAGTTGCTCGGCACAAAAGTGAGCTGTTCATTGGTATTCCCAAAGAAATAAGTTATCAAGAACGCAGGATATGCCTGACTCCCGATGCGGTAAATTCCCTAACATCACACGGTCATCGTGTTATGGTAGAATCTGGTGCGGGAATGAGTTCTAGTTATTCTGACAAAGAGTATAGTGATGCTGGTGCAGAAGTAACATCTGACACCAAAAAAGTATTGAGTTGCCCGTTTCTTCTAAAAGTGGAACCCTTGACTATTGAAGAAATTGAAATGATTCAGCCCAAAACTATTGTCATTTCTGCCATTCAGCTCAAAACGAGAAAAGCGGCTTATTTTGAAGCACTCAAAAAGAAAAAAATCACAGCGCTCGCTTTTGAATACATCAAAGACGAAGACGGTTCCTATCCTGCTGTAAAATCCTTGAGTGAAATTGCAGGAACAGCCTCTATTCTTATTGCTGCCGAACTGATGATTAATAACCAATTTGGAAAAGGTCTTTTGTTAGGCAATATTACCGGTGTTCCTCCTACCGATGTGGTGATTCTTGGGGCGGGAACTGTAGGTGAATTTGCCGCAAAAACGGCTCTTGGTTTGGGTGCTAATGTAAAAGTGTTCGACAATTCGATTACCAAATTAAGACGCCTGCAAAACAATTTAAACCAACGCATATTTACCTCAACGATTCACGAAAAATCATTATTAAAAGCCATACGCCGTTGCGATGTGGCTATTGGTGCGATGAGAGGCAAAGATCGTTGCCCAGTAGTGGTTACTGAAACCATGGTAGAGCACATGAAAAAAGGAGCCGTAATTGTAGATGTGAGTATTGATACTGGTGGCTGTTTCGAAACATCGGAAGTAACCACTCACGAGAAACCTACCTACATAAAAAACAATGTGATTCATTACTGTGTTCCTAATATTCCTTCACGGTATTCCAAAACCGCTTCGCTTTCGTTAAGCAACATTATCACTCCTTTCCTATTACAAATTGCTGAAGATGGTGGTCTCGAAAGTGCCATCCGTTGCAACAAAGGCTTGAAAAACGGAGTCTATCTCTATCACGGAATCCTAACCAACAAAACAATTG
This sequence comes from Flavobacterium sp. R1_16, assembly GCF_057652095.1. NCBI lineage: Bacteria > Pseudomonadati > Bacteroidota > Flavobacteriia > Flavobacteriales > Flavobacteriaceae > Flavobacterium > Flavobacterium sp. R1_16. Next base: position 994,889 of record NZ_JBYFCG010000001.1, on the reverse strand, counting down.
GAGAATGGTTCAATCTGCCCGACAGAGATATTAATTTAATTGTATTTTAAAAGAACTTTAAAGTACCTTTGCCAAAAAATTACAGATGACTTTTAAATATCGATTTGCCTATTATCTCATTGGATTTATAATGGGAATGTTTGTTGTAGCCATGGTCTTCATGGGAAAAGATACCCGTTGCAACTATTTCCCCAATGCGAGAGTTTTGAATGATTTACGCAATAAACCTTTCAATTATTCCGATAAAGCTATACTAATTTTGTCGCAACATTGGGTAGATACCACCGATATTAAGAACACGCTTACCTATGGCGATGTCGATTTTGATAAAAGCAATATTGTGGTTGAAAAAGGGAAATTGTACACCATTGAAGGAAAAACTGCTAAGAATCAACCTATAGTTTTAGAGGTGGTTAATTATCCTGACAAAGCTGTTTTGAGGGATATTATTAAGAAATAATTTTTTTTTTAACCACATAGAAACATAGGTTTTATTTTGCTTCAAGGCGTTTCACTTTTATATAGGTTTTCATAGTTAGTAGCTGAAATTTTTTCTATGTTTCTATGTGGTTGCGGAACGATTTATTTAACACTTTTTTAATAACCATTCCCACTACTGATGTCTTACATTTGCATTATATACTTCTAGGCAATGGCACGATTCGCAGAAAATGATTTACCAAAATCTAAAATAACTTCCAGTTCACTTCAAAAAGCTAGTCTTATCTTTACGTATTCCGGGACGCATCGCTGGAAATTTTATGTAGGTTTGGTATTCTTATTGCTTACAGGTGCTACAGCACTAGCTTTCCCAAAACTGTTAGGAATGCTAGTCGATTGTGTCAATCAAAAGGATATTGGTCAGGCCAAAAACATTGCGCTAGGCTTGATGGGAATTTTATTTCTACAATCTTTTTTCTCTTTTTTCAGACTGTCTTTGTTTATCAATTTTACTGAAAATACCTTAGCCAACATTCGATTGGCGTTGTACAGCAATTTGGTAAAACTGCCCATGACCTTCTTTTCTCAAAAACGTGTGGGCGAACTCAACAGCCGCATCAGTGCCGATATCACTCAAATTCAAGATACCCTAACCACCACGATTGCTGAATTTTTAAGACAGTTTATTTTAATCATTGGCGGCATCATTTTCCTAGCAACAATAAGTCCTAAACTGACGCTAATGATGCTTTCTATTGTTCCTGTTGTGGCAGTAGCGGCAGTGATTTTTGGTCGTTTTATTCGGAAATTCTCAAAAAATGTGCAAGACCAGGTTGCCGAAAGTCAAGTTATTGTCGAGGAAACGCTTCAAGGCATTAGCAATGTGAAGGCTTTTGCCAATGAATGGTACGAAATAGCGCGCTACAAAGGAAAAATTTCAGATGTGGTCAAACTCGCCATCAAAGGCGGACAGTATCGTGGTTATTTTGCTTCGTTTATTATATTTTGTTTGTTTGGCACCATTGTAGGCGTAGTGTATTATGGAGTGAGTTTGTGTATTAATGGCGAAATTAAAGGAGTTGGCGAATTGATTTCTTTCGTGTTGTATTCTACTTTCATCGGAGCTTCTTTTGGTGGTATCGCCGAATTGTATGCTCAAATCCAAAAAGCCATTGGGGCCACCGAACGTGTTTTTGAACTGTTAGAAGAAACGCCTGAAGCCATAAATGCTACAAAACAGCCTGTTACTGATAAGATTAAAGGAGAGGTTACTTTCAAAAATGTACAATTCAGCTACCCATCACGAAAAGAAATTCAGGTGTTGAAAGACGTGAGTTTTGATGTGCGCTCTGGTCAAAAAATTGCCATTGTAGGTCCGAGTGGTGTGGGGAAATCTACCATTGCCTCACTCCTACTTCGGTTTTATGATATTGAAGGAGGCAACATCCTGATTGACGAGAAAGCGATTTCCGATTTTGATTTGGAAAATCTACGCGGCAATATGAGTATTGTTCCGCAAGATGTGATTCTGTTTGGTGGTACCATCAGAGAAAATATTGCCTACGGTAAACCCGATGCCACTGATGCTGAAATTCTAAAAGCTGCTAAACAAGCTAATGCTCTGAGTTTTATTGAAGGCTTCCCAGAACAATTTGAGACTTTAGTAGGTGAAAGAGGAATTAAACTTTCTGGCGGTCAACGCCAGCGTATTGCTATTGCCAGAGCCTTACTCAAAAATCCAAGTATCTTGATTCTGGACGAAGCCACGTCCTCATTAGACAGCGAAAGTGAAAAACTGGTACAGGAAGCATTAGAAATTTTAATGGAAGGAAGAACGAGCATTATTATAGCACATAGACTGTCGACCATTCGCAGTGCCGACCAGATTTTAGTGCTAGATAAAGGTATCATAACTGAACAAGGTACGCATCAAGAACTACTAAAAATTGAAAATGGGACGTATAAGAATTTGAGTAATTTGCAGTTTAGCGAGTATTAGTAAGTACTGATTGTGTGAATTACTGTATTTTTTTAACCACATAGATCATAGTTCTATTTAAACTGAAAAGGCGTTTCACTTCTTTTAGAAGAAATCATAGCTATGTTGAAACCAAGAATTGGTATATCTCTTTCTTTTTTTACTATGTTGCTATGTGGTTTGAATTTTTTTTGAAGTGTAGCAACTTTATTTCTCTTTCCTTCTCTTCCGTTCTGCTTTTATCAAATTCAATTCTCTGCTGGTTTGTCCAGCTACTGAAGTATTTTCTTCGGCACGACGAATTAAGTAAGGCATCACATCTTTTACGGGACCAAAAGGCAAATATTTGGCTACATTATATCCATTTGCCGCAAGGTTAAAACTGATATTGTCACTCATGCCGTACAATTGTCCGAACCAAATACGAGAGTCGTTTTTCTTCATTCCTTTTTCCTGCATCATTCGCATCAATAAATAGGAACTTTCCTCGTTGTGCGTTCCTGCAAAAATGGACATTCTTTCGATATGAGTTATCATAAAATGAACTGCTGCATTGTAATTGATATCGGTAGCTTCTTTTGAAACACAAATTGGCGAAGGATATCCTTTTTCTTCTGCTCGACTATTTTCTTTCTCCATATAGGCACCGCGAACTAATTTCATTCCGATATAAAAACCTTCTACTAACGCTTTTTCATATACTTTTTCTATGTAATCCAATCGATCCCAACGATACATTTGCAAGGTATTGAAAACAATGGCTTTTTCCTTGTTGTACTTGCGCATCATTTCGGTAACCAAATCGTCTGCTGCGTCTTGCATCCAACTTTCCTCAGCATCAATCAGTAGCGCCACATCTTTTTTATGAGCCTCTTTACAAACCAAATCAAAACGGTGCATTACGTTATCCCATTCTATTTGTTCTTCTTTACTTAACGGCTCTTTTGCGCCTACTTTTTCATACAAATCCAATCGCCCAAAGCCTGTAGGTTTAAAAACCGCAAAGGGAATCGCTTGACGTTCTTTAGCAAATTCTATGGTTTTTAACGTCTTTTGAAGTGCTGCTTCAAACTGCTCTTCCTCCTCTTTTCCCTCCACAGAATAATCCAACACGGAAGAGACACCTTTGGTAAACATTTTATCAACTACCGAAAGACAATCGTCCTCGTTAACTCCACCACAAAAATGATCAAAAACAGTGGCTCGAATCAAACCTTCTACCGGTAGATGTGCTTTTAGGGCAAAATTAGTTACGGCAGTTCCTATTCGAACCAAAGGCTCGCTATCTATCAATTTGAATAAAAAATAAGCCCTGTCAAGTTCCGTATCGCTTTTTAAAGCAAAAGCGACTTGCGTGTTGTTGAAAATAGTTTCCATGTATACAATTTGGTATACAAAGATAAATAGAGTTTGATGAATTGTGATTATTTTGTTCGAGCAATATTCTTAATCATGCCATTGAAAATGAAAAAATGAAATGGAATCATGCTGTACCAATACAATAAGTGGAACACGGATGAAACGGATTTTAGCTGATTTTTAAAGATTAAAATAGTAAAATCAGTTTTTATCCTTCCTATCTGTGTTATCTGTGTGCTATTTTAATTTCGCTTTGCAAAAGTCATATTTGTTTATTCAACCACAACTTCCTATAGCTTTTATTTTTATCATAATCTGATGCTTGTTTATCAATATTAAAATACCGATTTCCACGAGGATCATTACCAACACCAGCTAAATACGCCCAATTTCCCCAATTACTGCACACGTCATAATCTATTAATTGTTGCTCAAAATAGGCTGCTCCAAAACGCCAATCCAACTGCAAATCATTACACAAATAGCTAGCAACGTTTTGGCGGCCTCGGTTGCTCATGAATCCTGTTAGTTTTAATTCAATCATGTTAGCATCTATAAAATCAACACCAGTAGTTCCGTTAATCCAATTTTGAAGTTGGTTTGCATTATGAGTATTTGCTAGTATTTCTTTGTTTTGAATTCCCGCTTGCTGGAAAAATTTGACATTGTATTTTTTCATCATGAATCTAAAATAATCACGCCATAACAGCTCAAAAATTAACCAATAAGTCGATTCGTTAGCACCAAATTGCAATTCGTATTTTTTAAGTTCATAATGGATAAATCGAGGAGAAATACAACCCAAAGCTAACCAAGGTGAAAATTTGGAAGAATAATCGGCCCCTATCAATCCGTTTCTGGTTTCTTTGTATTTCGAAATGCATTTGGTTTCAAAAAAATAGTGGTTCAATCGAGCAATTGCTTCGGTTTCGCCACCTTTAAATGGTAGAACTGCCCGAGAATCTATCGGCGTAAATGTTAGATTGAGTTCTTGTAATGTTGGTAAAACCAACTCTGGTAAATCTGGCGATTTTATTTCTGTTAGTGCCTCAAATGCTTCCCTGATGACAGCATCCTTTTCAGTTTTTTTTCTGAAATTGGTAAACACATCTGGAATGTCTTTAACAGAAAAAGGCAAATCTTCCGCGTGATACAGGGTACTTGTACTGAACGTTTGCAATTCGCATTTCAATTTAAATAATGCATTTTGAACTAAAGCCTCGGTTTGTTTTTCTTCATAGGAAACTTCTCGTTTGGCAACTACTTTGGTGGCTTTAAATTGCTGTACTATTTTAGGGATTTCAATCTCGGGTTTCCCTTTAACCACTAGCAATCCAGAACCTATTTCTCGTAAATTTTTGTCTAAATCTGCCACCGATTCTAATAGAAATTGCGCTCTGAAACTGCCTGTTTTCTTGAAACCAAAATTGGTCTCTTCAAAATGAGATTCGTCAAAACAATACACAGGAATGATTTGGTCGCTTTGCGCAATAGCTTTTACCAACGTTTCATTGTCGTGCAATCGTAAATCGGTTTTAAACCAAACTACTACAGTTCTCATAATTCATTTATATTTTTTAAATAATAATCTGCTTGTTGCAATAATGCGGTTTTATCTTCAGGTTTCATTCTTCGCCATACGTTGTACATCATACCTATACGGGGATTGTTGGCGAGTTTGGCTTCATTTCTGTCGTAAAAATTCCAATACAAACTATTGAAAGGACAGGCTTTGTCACCCGTTTTAAGGGCTTTTTTATAATAACAACTACCACAATAATGGCTCATTTTATCAATATAAGAAGCTGAACTCACATAGGGCTTTGTTCCAACAATTCCGCCATCGGCAAATTGACTCATGCCCCGAGTATTGGTAATCTCTACCCATTCGAAAGCATCGATGTAAATGCCAAGATACCAAGCATCTACTTCATCTGGATGAATTCCAGCTAAAAGAGCGAAATTTCCAGTAATCATCAGGCGTTGAATGTGATGTGCATATCCATACTGCAACGATTGACGGATGGCATCTTTCAAACAATTCATTTTAGTATTTCCAGTCCAAAACCATTCGGGTAATTTTTCTTGATTATTGAAAAAATTTAAAGTTGCAAACTCAGGCATTTTGCTCCAATAAATACCTCTCATGTATTCACGCCAACCAATGATTTGCCGCACAAAACCCTCCAACTGATTGTATTCTATTTCATGTGGTCGCTTTTGCCATTCTACCGTAACACGTTCTATAACTTCTCGAGCTGAGATTAGTTTGATGTTCATCGAAAATGAAATTCGAGAATGGTATAAAGACCACTCATTTGGCGTCATCGCATCTTGATAGCTTCCAAAAAATTGTAAACATTCGGTAGCGAAAAAATCGAGTAATGCTAATGATTGCTTTCTGTTTATTGGCCAAACAAAATTTTTAGCATCAATGGCTCCGATGGTTTTAATATCGGTTTTTGTAATCTCGTTGTACATTTCTGTTACGTCATTATCAAAAACTAATGGCGCAATTGGTTTATGATTTTTAGGTAATTTCATTCTATTGTCGCCATCATAATTCCACTGACCCGTGAGCGGTTTATCTCCTTCCATCAGTATATTATGTTTCTTTCGCATGGCTCGATAAAAACTTTCCATTAAGTAGGTTTTCTTGCCTTTAAAGAAATCAGCTAGTTCGTTTCTGGTGGTAAAAAAATGTTCGCTATCGACAACAGAACTCGGATTTGAAATGGTTTCACATAATTTCTTTAAATCCAAATCAACTCGATATTCGTCAGGGAATTGGTATTCAAAATGAGTGAAATTATGCGCAGCTATTAATCTTTTAGTATTTGCTTCAAACGATTGTAGATTGTTTTCGTCGTTTAATTGAATATAAATCACTTGGTGCTTTTTCAATTGTAATTCGGCTGAAAATTGACGCATGGCAGCAAAAATTCCTACTATTTTTTGGATATGGTGTTTGGCATAATCGGTTTCCGAACGAATTTCCATCATGACATAAGTGACTGAATCATCAATAGTTTTGAACCACGAATGATTGAAATTGAGTTGATCTCCGAGAATTAGTCGTAAGGTTTTTGACATTTATTTAAAGATTTAAACATTAAAAAATTGAAAGATTGAATAAAATTGCTGTTATATAATCCTTTAATCTTTAAATATTTCAATTATTTTCCTCTACACTTATCACTACAATATTTTGACTTCTTCCCATACTTTTTCCCATTTCTTGCGCCATGAAAAAGGTCTGTTGCAAGTGACACAAATTTTACTGGGAAGATTTTGTTTTTTTACTACTCGCATTTTTTGGTTTGTTAGGATTGCTTACGAGTTTTTTTAAGATTCGTTTTCCTTCTTCCTTTACATCTTCTTTTTTCCTAAAACTCCACACAATATCACTAGCATATTTTCGAGTTTCTTCAATATCTACAATAGGAAACGGATAGTCTTTTCCTATTTCACAATTGTATAATTGTTGCTCAATAGGATTCATTTTCCAAGGCTCGTGAATCAAATCAACTGGAACTTCTGCTAATTCTGGAATCCATTTTTTAATAAAAACACCCTCTGAATCGTGTTCTTCAGAATTTTTTATGGGATTATAAATTCTAATGGTATTGATTCCCGTTGTTCCTGATTGCATTTGCAATTGTGGATAATGAATTCCGGGTTCATAATCTAAAAACTGACGAGCTAAAAAATGTAATTCGCGCCAATCTTGCCACAAATTGAAGGTGAAAAACGAAACCACCATCGCCCGCATCCTAAAGTTCAAATAGCCCGTAGCAACCACACAGCGCATGCAAGCATCGACTATTGGAACTCCCGTTTTGCCTTCTTGCCAGGCTTTGATATAAGCTTCATTTTTAGGTTTTACTAAATCATCATAAGCTCGATTTACGTTTTCAAATTCCATTCGGCATTCGTCTTCAAATTTTTGAATGAAATGACAATGCCAATACAAACGTGAAACAAAATTGAGCATCGCTCTTTTGTTGGGCGACGATTCATAAAACTGATTGGTATATTGATACACCATCCGCATACTGATGTTGCCGTAGGTTAAATAGGGCGACAATCGGCTACACCCTTTTCGACTTAGTTCTGGTTTAGAAATATGTTTACTATAATTCACATGTCGTTCTTTTGCAAAGCTATCCAAGTAGCGCCAAGCCCAATATTAGCCTCCTTTTTGAAAATTCTCATTGTGTGTTGTGATTGCTATTGGAAGTTCGATTCCTCTTATTTTTGGATAAAAATCAGCATCTAAATTTTGAAATGTTATGGCATTCAAGTCAATCATTTTTGGCTCGGCACGCATTACTTGTTCCCAGCGTTTGTCCCAATCCTTTCTGGATTTTAATCTACGAATAACACCATGCATTTGTGATTGCTTCCAAGAAATATGGTGGGTGTCAAAAAAAGACTGCATGGCAATATCCCTATCAAAAGTGAGTTTGTTTCCAATTTCTTGATGAGAAAAAACGGTTTTCACCTCATACACTTTGATCAATTCTTCAAAAACAGACTGTACTTCTTTGTGAAAAAAATAAATTTGAGTTCCTACTGATTGCAATTTAGATTGCATTTCCTGAATAGACTCGTAAATAAAACGCCAATGACGCACATCAGAATCATCATAAGACATTACAGATGGTTCAAAAAAATAAAGCAAAAGAATAGGAATTTGCTCCTGCTGAGCCATAAAAAGAGGTTCGTGATCTGTAAAACGCAAATCACGCTTGAACCAAACAATATTTACAGCTTTTTTATTCAATGAAAATCCACTTTTTATCGCTATTCAATTTGAAAGTTCCGAGATGTTCTTTATTCCATTCTCTAGGAGAAATTAGTGACAAAAAATTAACTCCATCATCGCCTCTATATAAATGATAAATTTCACCAACAACTGGCTCAAATGAAAACTTAGCGCCATAAACTAATTCATTCCATTCGTACTCTTTCATTAAGTTCTCGTATTGGATTTTGAGTTCATTGAACTTGCTTTCGAGTTCTTTGTTTACAGTCGCAATTCCTCTACTTTTCCAAGCAACTATATCATCTATTCGGATTACTGGAGCGCCAACATTGGTGGAATAGGTCAATACATTTGCGTGATATCCTTTCTCATCAGAATATACCACATTGTCTGGTCTTTCATTTTTCATATAAAATCAGTTATCGTTTAGAGATTTTGTTATTAGAAATAGCACGCTGTCTGGTGCATTTGAATCGGTCGATTCCTTCAACTCTCTTGGCAACATGCTTTGTTTTACAATTTTCAACTCTTTCGCGCCATAATTTATAACTACTAAACTTTAATTCTTTTTTCATCAATGCTTTAACATCAGCTTCAGATAAACCGAACTGAAATTGAATAGCGTCAAAAGGTGTTCTATCTTCCCAAGCCATCTCGATAATTCTATCGATGTCAATATCATTAAGCTCTTTACTTTTTTGAATCATTTTATTTTGTTTATCATTTTTTAACAAGAGTTAAACAAATATATAAAATTTATATGAGTTGCACTATTTTTCAATTAAAATACATTTCATATTGACTCTATTTTATTTTAAAAATACCTTATTTTGCATTTTCATTATAAAAGTAATTATGCAATCCATTCAAGCCAACGGTTATCCCATCCATTTCAATGAAAAAGGTTATGAAGCCTTAAACCTTCACTTGAGAGAAAATAAATATTCTAACCTTTTTATTATTGTTGACAGTAAAACCAATGAATATTGTTTGTCAAAATTTCTTCCTTATTTGGAAACAAACCTTACCATTGAAATCATTGAATTTGATGCTGGTGAGGCCAATAAAAATATTGACACCTGTGTTGAAGTTTGGAAAGTACTAACAGAGCTGGGTGCAGACAGAAAGAGTTTGATTATCAATTTAGGCGGTGGTGTTGTAACCGATTTGGGAGGTTTTGTAGCTTCTACTTTTAAAAGAGGCGTTGATTTTATAAACATTCCTACAACCTTACTTGCGATGGTAGATGCTTCTGTTGGTGGAAAAAACGGCGTAGACTTAGGCAATCTAAAAAATCAAATCGGAGTTATAAATGTACCTATTATGGTACTGGTAGATTCTAACTATCTTGAAACCTTACCCAAAAACGAAATGCGTTCAGGATTGGCCGAAATGCTCAAACATGGTTTGATTTATGATAAAACGGAATGGGAAAAATTCCTTGTTCTTAAAGATATCGATTTTGCTGATTTTGATGCATTTATACAACGTTCAGTAGCTATTAAAAATGCCATTGTAATGCAGGATCCCACTGAAAAGAATATCCGAAAAGCATTAAATTTTGGACATACTTTAGGACACGCTATTGAAAGTTATTTTCTGGAAAATGAAACTAAAACTACCTTACTTCATGGAGAAGCCATAGCCGCAGGAATGATTTTAGAAAGTTATATTTCGTGGCAAAAAAACTTAATTTCAAATGACGAATACTATCAAATCAAGACTACTATAAAATCTATTTTTGAAGACATTGTTTTTGAAGAAAACGACCTGTCTCCAATTCAAGAATTACTAGTTCATGATAAGAAAAATGAATATGGAAGCATTCAATTTGCCTTACTGGATTCGATAGGTAAAATAAAAATCAATCAAGAAGTTGAAAATGAATTGATTACAAAAGCTTTTGAAGATTATAAATTGTAACTTTTTTTTAATAAAAAGGATTGTATATCGAATGGATTATTTTTTACATTTGCCGTAATGAATAAAAATCAAAATAAGAGAAATCGTTCCTTATTTGAGGGCGGAAATAGTCATTCTTACCTAATGTTATGGAAGAAGATTTTTGCTGTTGAAAGAGTTTCATTCTTTGATTTTTTTCAACAAACTTCCTGTAATCGAGATAAGCTTCAAATCATTTATGCTAATATTAGAGTTTGAAATTTAGATTAATTTAATTTTTTTCCATTACTTTTAATCTAAAATACTCACAGCTAAATGAATACAAGATATTTTGACCTAATAAATCAAACCTATTACTTCCCGCAAGACGAGTTCACTTTGAACAAAGATACGCTTCAGTTTCACAACATTGATTTGATGAAATTAGTAGAACAATACGGTACTCCATTAAAATTCACTTATTTACCACAAATTTCCAACAACATCAATAGAGCTAAAAATTGGTTCCGGAAAGCTATGGAAAGTAATAAATATGATGGGAAATACTATTACTGCTATTGCACCAAAAGTTCCCATTTTGAATATGTAATGAACGAAGCATTCAAAAACAACATTCATATTGAAACTTCTTCGGCTTTTGATATCAATATTGTAGAAAATCTTTTGGCAAATGGGAAAATTAACAAAAGCACCTACGTTATATGTAACGGATTCAAAAGAGATCAATACATCGAAAATATTGCTCGTTTGATTAATAACGGTCACAAAAATGCCATTCCTATCATTGACAACTACGAAGAATTAGACTTACTTCAAGCTAGTATCAAAGGAAAATTCAAAATCGGAATTAGAATTGCTGCCGAAGAGGAACCAAAATTCGAGTTTTACACCTCACGTCTTGGAATTGGGTACAAAAATATCGTTCAATTTTATAAAAAACAGATTCAGGAAAATAAAAAATTGGAACTGAAAATGTTACACTTTTTTATAAATACTGGAATTAACGACAATGCTTATTATTGGAATGAATTAGTAAAATGTATCAAAGTATATGTAGCCTTAAAAAAGGAATGCCCTAGCCTTGACGGACTAAATATCGGTGGAGGATTTCCCATTAAAAATTCCTTAGCTTTCGAATACGATTATCAATACATGATTGATGAAATTATCAATCAAATCAAAATTGCGTGTGATGAAGCAGAAGTAGAAGTGCCAAATATTTTTACCGAATTTGGTTCGTTTACTGTTGGAGAAAGTGGTGGTGCCATTTACCAAGTTTTGTATCAAAAACAACAAAATGATAGAGAAAAATGGAATATGATTGATTCCTCTTTCATCACCACGCTACCAGATACTTGGGCCATTAATAAACGTTTCATCATGTTGGCCGTAAACCGATGGAATGACACCTACGAGCGAGTTCTTTTGGGAGGAATGACCTGTGATAGCGACGATTATTATAACTCTGAACAAAACATGAATGCTATCTATTTGCCTAAATACAACAAAGAAAAACCATTATATATCGGATTTTTTAATACGGGAGCCTATCAGGAAACTATTGGTGGTTATGGAGGATTGCACCACTGTTTGATTCCGCAACCCAAACATATTCTTATAGATAGAGATAAAAATGGAATTCTAGCAACCGAAGTTTTCTCTGAACAACAAACTTCAGAGGAAGTAATGAGTATATTAGGTTACAATAAAAAATAGTTTGCTATTTGCAGATTCAAAAAAAAAGTTTTTCTTTGAACCGTCAACTAGAAACAACATAGCACAGTGCTATGACAAAAAAATCAAATACATAAACACATAATAATGAGTAAAGGACCTATCAGTCAGTTTATAGAAAAACACTATCTGCATTTCAATTCTGCGGCTCTAGTTGACGCGGCAAAAGGATATGAAGAGCAACTTGCCAAAGGAGCAAAAATGATGGTGACCATGGCTGGAGCAATGAGTACAGCTGAAATCGGTAAGATTTTTGCCGAATTTATACGTAAAGACAAAGTGCAAATTATTTCTTGTACTGGAGCTAATCTTGAAGAAGACATTATGAACTTAGTTGCGCACTCTCATTATGAAAGAGTACCACACTATCGTGATTTGACTCCACAAGAGGAATGGGATTTACTAGAACGAGGTTTGAATCGTGTTACTGATACTTGCATCCCTGAACATGAAGCTTTTCGTCGTTTACAAAAACACATCTACAAAATTTGGAAAGAAGCTGACGATAAAGGAGAACGCTATTTCCCTCATGAATTCATGTATAAAATGTTGCTTTCAGGTGTTTTAGAAGAATACTACGAAATTGATTTAAAAGACAGCTGGATGTATGCAGCAGCTGAGAAAAATTTACCTATTATTGTACCAGGTTGGGAAGACAGTACGATGGGGAATATATTTGCATCCTATGTTATCAAAGGAGATTTAAAAGCATCAACAATGAAATCGGGAATTGAATACATGACCTTTTTGGCTGATTGGTATCCAAAAAACAGCGCCAATGGAGTTGGATTCTTCCAAATTGGTGGAGGAATAGCTGGAGATTTCCCTATTTGTGTCGTACCTATGTTGTACCAAGATATGGAAATGCATGATGTTCCTTTTTGGAGTTATTTTTGCCAAATTTCAGATTCTACGACCAGTTACGGTTCCTATTCAGGTGCTGTGCCAAATGAAAAAATTACTTGGGGAAAATTAGACATTACTACCCCAAAGTTTATAATTGAGTCCGATGCTACCATAGTAGCGCCATTAATTTTTGCTTACCTACTAGATTTATAATAAAATTTTTATGAAAAGAATTATTGTTGATTATTCAAAACTTACAAACGAAATCCTAAACTTACTAGTAGAGCGATTTCCAGACGGATATGATGATTCAAATATAATCCGATTTAGAAATGCCCAAAATGAGCTTATCGAAGCCGTTGAAGTAAGAACAGAAGATACAATTTACTTGGTAAAAGTGAGTACTAAACTCGCTAGCAGATTAGAGAAATTTGATGAAGATGATGATATCGATGATATTGTAGAACCAATTGACGCTATCAAAGATATCGATCTTGATGATGAAGATGCGGTTTCTGATGATGATGAAGAAATTGACATAACTAAAGATCCTGGTGGATCAGACAGCGAAGATGATGATGACGAAGATGATGATAATGAAGACGAGCCTGTCGATGACGACGATGAAGATGAAGATTAACTAATACAAAAAAGGAACTCAAATGAGTTCCTTTTTTTTATAAATAACGTTCCTTAAAAATTCTTTGATGGTGTTTTTGATGTCCAATAACAAGAAAACCAATAGCACGAACAGATATTGGATGATTGGAAGCTATACCCATTAATTGTAGCTGTTCTTCTGTAAAACTTTTAAAAAGTAATAGTGTTGATTGCCGTACCGTTGCCATTTCTGTCAACAACTCTTGAATACTTCTTGCATTGGCATTGGTATTTTCCACATAATCATTTTCCTCAAAACCAGGTAATGGTGTTTGATCGTTTCTGGAAATACGCAAAGCACGATAACTAAAAATACGCTCTGCATCAATGATATGCTGAATAATATCTTTAATCGTCCACTTTCCTTCGGCATAGCGATAATCAAATTTATCCATAGGAATATTTTGGATAAACCGAATAAAATCATGAAGACAAATTTCTAATTCTTCAATCAAATTGACATTGTCTAATGCGCTAATATAAGTAGCATTAAACTTTGAATACTCGTTTGTGGGTAATTGATTTGAATTCATTTACTATTTTTTAAGCAGAATTTCTACTCGCATTTGTATTTCCAAACAACGAACGTGTCACTATTTTTTCATACACCTTTATCAGGTTTTCATCTGGATTTTCTTCCTTGTTCAATTCGTTGATTCTTGATAAAGCATATTGTTGTATCGTCAACAAAGGCAGCACAATACGTTCTCTTATATCAATAGATGCTTTACCGTCAGGATAATTTTCCATGAGTTCTTTATGACCCGCAATTTTGAGCAATAAGCGTTTGGTTTCTAAGAATTCATCGTAAATAATTTGCCAAAATTCACCAAATTCAGGGTCCTTACGCATGTAGGCTGTTAATGGGAAAAATGATTTTGCCAAGGACATCATACTATTTTCTAATAAGGTTTTGAAAAATAACGAATGATTGTACAAATCCTGAACTTTATGCCATTGTCCATTATCTTCAAAATGCTTCAAAGCAGAACCTACACCAAAGAATCCAGGCACATTTTGCTTCAATTGACTCCAAGAACCCACAAAAGGAATAGCTCTCAAATCATTAAAATCTAATTTCTCCGACTTACTTCTTTTAGAAGGTCGGCTTCCTATATTGGTTTTAGCGTAGTATTTCAACGTACTCATTTGCTCTAAATAAGGAATAAATTTTGGATGATTTTTGAAATCTAAATATTTCTCATATCCAATTTGAGCCAGTTGATCTAAAATAGAAGATTCCTCAACAGTTAATTCATTTCTTCCTTTATTGAACACTTGATTAGTTACCCCAGCACTCAATAAATTCTCTAAATTGTATCGACACGAATCCAAAGTTCCAAAATTAGAACTGATGGTTTGTCCTTGTACCGTAACTTGTATTTCACTGTTCTCAATATTTGGACCTAGAGAAGCGTAAAACTTATGTGTCTTTCCACCTCCACGTGCTGGTGGCCCTCCTCTTCCATCAAAAAATATGGCTTTGATTCCATATTTTCTAGAAATCGCTGTCAGTTGTTCTTTGGCTTTATAAATACTCCAATTTGCCATTAAATAACCACCATCTTTTGTTCCGTCAGAAAAGCCAAGCATAATGGTTTGTTTATTGTTTCTTTTAGCCAAATGTTGAGCATAAGTAGGATTGGTATATAATTTCTCCATTTCCTCATGCGCATTATGCAAATCGTCCACAGATTCAAAAAGCGGAACAATGTCAACCGTTGGGCTTTCCCAACCACTCAAACGGAATAAGGCGAAAGTTTCCATTACGTTGAGTGCACTTTCATTGTTGCTAATAATGTAACGATTAGAACCAAATTCGCCATTTCTCTCTTGAATATTTTTTATAGCATAAATGGACTCAATGGTTGATTTCGTCATTTCGTTTTCAAAATCATTAGGGTTTAAATTACCCTTACTTTTTGAGAGCACATCAAACTTTTCAGATTCAGATAAATCAAAATAATTTTCAGGAAAGTTATTAGAATTTAACTTCACATAATAATCTTTAATATCATGAAATACAGAATTATGTATTTTACTATTTTGACGAATATCTAATGTTGCAAAATGAAATCCAAACAGGTTTACTTTGATAAGAAGTGCTTCTAATTCGTCGATATAAAGAGACTGATGCTGCTCAATTATAATGGTTTTTATCTTATTCAGTTGCGTTATAAATTCCTCTAAAGTGATGTAGATTTCACCTCTAGAATAAAACACCGAGCGGTATAACTTTTGCTCTAATTCGGTAACTAAAACATCCACATTATCGAATGTTAACTTTCGTTTTAGATTTCTGATTTCAAAATAATAGCATTTTAAAATAGATGTTCTTAGACGTTCGGCAACTTTTAATGTTATTTCAGTAGTCACAAAAGGATTTCCATCTCGGTCTCCTCCTGGCCAAAATCCTAGCTGTATGAGTTGATTTTTTATTGGAACTCCATCAAAAATATTTTTCTCTAAATAATGAACAATATCTCCAGCTGTAGGATAAAAAACATTTTCCAAATACCACACCAAACTCACCGCTTCATCATAAGGATTTGGCTTAACGGTTTGAATGAATGGCGTTTTTCCTAACTGAGCCAATAACTGCTTGATTTCTAATAAATTATTTTTTCGAATTGCTTCTGTCAAGTCATTGATAATTCCTAAAACAGCGCCGGGATAAAACTGAGTAGGATGGGCAGTTAAAACTGTTCTGATGTTAAAATTTTCAAGAAAATCAATCAATTCAGCTTCCATATGTTTCGCTTCTGACTTCTCGTTTATATCTCTCAAAGTTCCTCTACCTTCCATATTATTAACAATAGGGAAAGCCGCATCTTCAATAGCATCAAACAGTACGATTTGACGTTCGATATACTGAATAAAACGAAACATCAAATCTATATTTTCGTTTTCAGAAGTGTTTTGTAAGTATTTTTGAGAAAAGAAATTGACAATTTCTTTTGGCGTTTCTTGCTTCTTAAATCCAGTATCACAAACATCTGTAAATAACGGCAATAAAACCCCTGTACTATCTATAGAATCGAAAGGCAGGGTAATAAAAACACTGTTGTATATGTGATATTTCGAAAGAACTTCTTGATTAAAGCGTTCGTTTTTAGGTAACGTGTACATAATTTAGTTGTTGTGTGAGTAGTTGCTTTTATGAAAAAACCTCAAGAATTACCTTGAGGTTATATCTAAAATAAATATAGCTTTCAAGAGAAATATTACATGTTCTTGAATATAGTATGCATCAATCGTTTTTTGTCATTGATACTTTCCTCAAGCGAAATCATTGTTTCGGTTCTGTAAACTCCATCAATGTCATCAATCATGAAAATAACTTCTTTAGCATGCTTAGTATCTTTTGCTCTTATTTTGCAGAAAATATTGAACTTACCAGTCGTTACAGAAGCTACGGTAATGAAAGGAATTTCATTAATACGCTCCAAAACAAATTTAGTTTGAGACGTATTGTTAAGAAAAACCCCTATGTATGCGATGAACGAATATCCTAACTTATCATAATCAAGTACTAGTGAAGACCCCATGATAATTCCTGCATCTTCCATTTTTTTTACCCTAACATGAACCGTACCAGCAGATATTAATAATTTTTTAGCGATATCGGTAAAAGGCACTCTGGTGTTATCAATCAGCATGTCTAAAATCTGATGGTCTACTTCGTCTAATCTGAACTTACTCATAAAAATAGTATTTAGTTGTTGTGTTTGTTTACAATATCATTACAATTGAAGAAATGTCATTTAAACTATCATTCCGTTGCTGATTTTTATAGTATCCAAATAAAAATCGGCTTTTTGATCCAGTTTCGGAGTTGTTCCTTCTGCATCAGAATAAGCTGCCTCAGCAGCATCATATACGAAATGTCCAAAATAACCCTCTAAATCTCCAATTTTTGCAATAAAAGCGTTAAAATTTACTTTATTATCTAATAACACTTCTTTAAATTGAATTGCAATATTCGTGATAATTTTATTACTATCATAATTTATTTTGACATTTTTATAAACAAAATCATAAAAAGAGACTTTATTTTGAGGAATATTCAGATAATCTTCGATTTTGTTATTAACTACATCGTTTTCGGAAAATTTAACAAATCCTGTTAATAAAGTAATAAAAATGTATTTTCTTGTTTGCTCTCTTTCGTAATCGTTTTGATAATGTCCCGCCTCGATGAGTATCGTAGGTACATTTAGCGATTGAAAAGTATCGCCAATACAATTAATATTGAATGAATCGTCAAAACGCCCCACTTGATTAGGTATATACTGTTGTAAAGTTTCATTCATAGCAACAATAAGCTGGATTGCTTTAGTTCTCACTTCATTAATTTCTCTCTCTTGGTTGTATGCTGGCGCTAAAAAAGAAACTGTTGCCGGTTTTCCCGTATCGTCAACCCCAAAGATAGTGCGTTGATCATGCAAATTATAGCAGTAGTCAGGTTGAAATGAATTAAAACATTGTCTCAAAACAACACTCTCTGGTTGTGTCAAATTTTGGGAATCTCTATTCAAATCTACTTTATTGGCATTCTCTCTAGTGTAATAGTAGGCTCCATCGGGATTAACCATAGGCAAACAATAAAAAGTAAAACTATCCAATAGTTGATGGGTGAGCTCGGATTCTTTTTGCAACAAACTTAAAAAATCAAAAAGCGCTTTTGTGGTAGTACTTTCGTTTCCATGCATTTGAGACCATAGAAATATCTTCGTCTTTCCAGTTCCAATTTGATACGAATAAATAGGTCTTTCCTCTACAGAATATCCTACGATATTTAATTGATTATCGGTATTCCATTTTTTTAAAATTGGTTCAATATCTTGCAAAGTGATATACCTACCGTGAAGAGATTTTACACTATTGTCCTGATGAAGCATTTCGAAGTCCATAGCTATTTTTTTTAATTTCACAAAAGTAAACATCTTTAAAATAACAATTGTAAACTCAAAAAACATCAGGTTTGTTTATTCTTGTAAACCAATTTCAATTGATTAATCCTCACTAAACCCTTCTTTTTTGAAAACAGATTATTAAATTTTATTTTACATATTTAAATAATTTAAAATCAGTTTTTTAAATTAATTTAATTCAACTAAAAAATTCAATATTTAAAGCGGTTTTTAAATTAAATTTCATACTAATAGGTTGCTTACTCAATTTTATTTACATTTGTAATACTTATTTTAACAGTTGATTATTTACAATGGTAAACTCGGAAGATTTCATCAAAAGATTAGAATTTATTCTTGATTATTACTCACTATCTGCCTCTGGATTTGCCGATAAAGTTGGCGTGCAACGCTCCAGTTTATCTCATCTCTTATCAGGAAGAAATAAACCAAGTCTTGATTTTATTTTAAAAATAGTTGAGTTTTTTCCTGAAATAGATTTGTATTGGATTTTGAATGGGCAGAACAGTTTTCTTAAAAATAAAACAGAAAAAAGCCTACCATCTCCTACTCCAAATGAAGAAGAAAAAATGGTAGAAAACACTCTTTCTATCGCTACTACTTTTGAAAAAAACACGAATCAAGAAGCAAAAAAAAGAATTCATTCAGAAGTTAATTCGATAGAATCTAATCATGACCGAATTGAAAAAATTGTGATTTTTTATACAAACGGAAAATTCAAAGAGTACAACCCTTAATACTTTTATCGTTTTACCTCAAAACTGTACTCTGATTTTTTACCTTTCACATCTATAAAATGAGTTAATAGAATTTCCATGTCGGTATTTATATTTCCAGTTGGGTAAAATGGTTTTCCTATATTTATCTCTTTTTTACCAAAATTAAAAGCAACTGGAATGATGGGCACATTTGCCTTTAGAGCTATATAATAAAATCCCGTTTTTAATTCTGTCACTTTTTTGCGAGTGCCTTCGGGAGCAATTGCCATTCTAAAAACAGTTCTCTGATTGAATATAGCAGCGATAGTATCTACCTTGTTTAGTCCACCTGTTCTATCTAGTGGCGTTCCTCCCATCCAACGAAAATACCAATGAAATGGAAATGCAAACAATTCCTTTTTGCCCACCCAATTCATCTCTAGCCCAATAATTCCTCTAGCAAAAATTCCAAGGTAAAAATCATGCCAACTGGTATGAGGAAGAACAATCATTATACATTTTTTAACCTCGTCATCTATAGTTCCAATGATTTTCCAGCACATTACTCGGAAGAAAAGTATTTTGTAGATATATTTTTTCATTAGAAACTATTTTACAGTAAATTTACTATTAATCTCCTATTTTTGATACAAAAAAATTATAATGCTGAAAAAACTCTTTAGCTACATTATTCCGATTACCGTTTTAAAACAAAAATCAGCTGTAAGTCAATCTATTGAGGTGACCTGGGCAAATGGAGAATTGGTTTTGGACAGTAAGAATACCAATTATTCTTACGGAAGTCTACAGCGAATTTTGAAAAAAGGGTTGCAAAAGATTGGTTTTGAAAGAATAAAATCAATGAATCATATTCTAGTTCTTGGAGTTGCTGGCGGTAGTGTGATAAAAACATTAGTAAATGAAGTTAAATTTAACGGTAAAATTACTGGTGTTGAAATTGATGCTGAGATAATTGCAATTGCTAAAAACTACTTTCAACTGAATGAAATTCAGAATCTAGAAATCATCATCGATGATGCATTTGAATTTGTATTGAAAACCAAAGAAAAATACGATTTGATTATCATAGATATCTTTCAGGATACAGTGATGCCTAATTTCTTATTTGAAGATTTTTTTACCGATCGTTTAAATGCGATTCTTGCACCAAATGGAGTTGTTCTTTTCAATACCATGATAACGCATCATACACACAATGAGCGAAATTTGAAATACATAGCAAAATTTGATTCCAAAAAATTCAAAGTAAAGTCAATTCCAAGAGTTGAAGAACACAATGAGTTGATTATTTTGGAGAAATTATCTTAAGCTATATTTTTTATAAAAATGATTTAGCTTATTAATTGATTAATTATCATAGATTTGCCTTTCGATTTTTTATTTTTATTACAAAATTAAATTCATGAAACTAAGACTGCTTTCAATAGTATTTCTACCGCTTTTTACATCATTTATTCCCATAAAAGAGGATAAAACTGTAAAGGCGGGTATGAAAATGCAAGATTTTGTAATTACTATCTCCAAGTATGCAAAAAGTTATGACCCTAATTTTGCCATAATTCCTCAAAATGGTTTGGATTTGGTCTACAATAAAATTGACCCAAGTGAAGGATTTTATGATAAATATCTTGATGCTATTGATGGGATTGGTGTAGAAGATTTGTTTTTTGATAAAACACTAAAAACCGATTCCTACAGGTATGCCATACTTAAAAACATAAAAGAAAAAAAGAAAATCATTGTTTCTGATTATATCACTAATGATTCTGATATCCCTACAGTTATTTCTAAAAATAAAGAAGAAGGTTTCATTTGCTTTCCCAGAGTGCACAATAATGATTCGTACAAAACCATTCCAAGTGACATTATCAACGAAAACAACAACGACATAAGGCTGTTCAATGAAGCACAGAATTTTTTATATCTCATCAATAGTATAGAATTCAAAACAAAATCAGATTACATAAAAGCCATTGCTGCAACTAATTATGATGTGGTCGCTATAGATCTCTTTTTTGAAGATACCCCTTTGACAAAAGCTGATGTTGAGCAATTAAAAACTAAATCAAATGGTGGTAAACGATTAGTAATTGCCTATATCAATATAGGTGCTGCTGAAAACTGGAGGTATTATTGGTATGGAAACTGGATACTAAATGATCCTGTTTGGATTAAAAAACAATATCCAGGATATGAAAATGAATTTTATGTGCAGTTTTGGCACGAAGACTGGCAAACTATAATTTTTGGGAATGATAATTCATATATGAAAAAAATCATTAATGCAGGATTTAACGGAGCTTATTTAGACAACACTGAAGCTTATTATTTTTTGTACAACAAATAAAAACATAAAAAGAATTTGCAAAAAAACAACCTAGCTCGGTGCAAAGCCCCAAAGGTATTCGAGAAACACACATTTCACAAATTTGAACAGAAAAATCTGTGTTAATTTGTGAAATCTGTGTCAAAAAATCGAAGCAAAGCCTCGAAGAATTAAACCTTAAGAGATTAAAATAATTTCCTTGCTTTCTCTAAATCTGAAGGTGTATCAATTCCAATTCCTATATGATTTGTTTCGACCAATTTAATACGTTTTCCGTATTCTAGGTAGCGTAATTGCTCCAATTTTTCTGAGGCTTCTAATGATTTCATAGGCAAACTAGAAAAGTCTAATAAGGCTTGCTTGCGGAAGGCATAAATTCCGATATGTTGAAAATAACGAACTCCAACATTTTTCTCACGCGGATACGGAATTACGGAACGTGAAAAATACAAAGCAAAACCGTTTTGGTCCACTACTACTTTGACATTATTCGGATTATTGATTTCAGATTCGTCTTTGATTTCACGCATTAAGGAAGCTAAATCGACTTGTCTGGCTGTATCGTTTCTAAAAACTTCAATTACCTTTGCTAAAGGTTCTGCATCTATAAAAGGTTCGTCTCCTTGCACGTTAATAACAATATCCACATCCAAATTTTGAACTGCTTCTGCAATTCTATCGCTACCA
Organism: Flavobacterium sp. R1_16; assembly: GCF_057652095.1. NCBI lineage: Bacteria > Pseudomonadati > Bacteroidota > Flavobacteriia > Flavobacteriales > Flavobacteriaceae > Flavobacterium > Flavobacterium sp. R1_16. The sequence continues at coordinate 972,535 of NZ_JBYFCG010000001.1, read as the reverse complement.
CTTTCATGTTCTTTGATACTCATAATGGCTTTACCTCCATTAGACCGAATTTCATCGAAAATCAAATGGGAGTCGGTCACCACAAAAACATCATCAAATAATTTTGTTTGTAGAGCAGCTTCATACGTTCTTAAAATGACGGTTTTTCCTCCTAAATCCTGCATTAACTTTGCAGGAAATCGTGTAGAGGCATATCTCGCTGGAATTACTGCTATTATTTTCATTTAACTTTTACAAATATTAATTATCAAACAAAATTCTCATCCTTAAATCCTATCAAATACAACTTGTCTTTGGCTCTGGTAATTGCTGTGTACAACCAACGAATATAATCTCTATTGATTCCATCGGGTAAATACGGTTGCTCAATAAAAACGGTATTCCACTGCCCTCCTTGCGATTTGTGGCAGGTAATTGCATAGGAAAACTTGACTTGTAAGGCATTAAAATAGTCATTTTCTTTTACTTTTTGAAACTTCTTGTATTTAGTGGTTTCATTTTCATAATCTTTCATCACTTCTTCATACAATCGATTCGATTCTTCATAAGTCAACGATGGCGATTCGCTAGTCAAAGTGTTTAACAACAATACTGTTTCAAAAGGCTTTTGATTAGGATAATCTACCATTCTGATTTTCACATTGGCAAATTTAAATCCGTACAACTCTTTGATGTTGAATAGTTCCAAAACTTCAACAATATCGCCATTGGCTATAAAACCCGCTTCATCCGATTCTTTCAACCAAAAGTAATTATTTTTTACGACCATCAAATAGTCGCCAGTAGAAAGTTCGCTTTCTTTATCCAAAATTTTTGCGCGTATTTGCTGGTTATACTGATTGGCTCTTTTGTTAGAACGTACAATAAAAGCCGTATCTTCTATACTATAGTTATTGTAAGCCGAATTAATAGCATCTTGAATATCATAACCATCCGTAAGACGTACAATATCTCTAAATCCTTTTAAGTTGAACTGAAAACTATCTAAAAAATCCTCTTTCAGTAATTCACGCAATTCAGTGGCGTTGAATAAAATCCCTGAATTTTCTTCCTGACGCATGACTTCGTCTAACTCAATATGCTTGACATCTTTATCATAATTCATAGCTAAACTGTCAATATTCAAAGCTGGTGAAATATCTAAATTTACGGGTGGCAACTGAGCGGTATCTCCCAACAAAATCATCTTGCAATTGGTTCCTGAATAAATATAGGAAATCAAATCGTCTAAAACAGACCCATTTTCATAGAGTTTGCTTTCCGAGTTCACATCAGAAATCATCGAGGCCTCATCGACAATGAAAAAGGTATTTTTATGTTTGTTTTGTTGCAGGGTAAAACTCACACCTCCGCCCGAATTTTTCTTAGGAAAATAAATCTTCTTGTGAATGGTAAATGCAGGTTTGTGCGAATAATTGACAATTACTTTGGCAGCTCTACCTGTTGGCGCCAACAGAACATATTTCTTATTGATTTCAGCCAGATTATTGACAATAGTAGAGATAACCGTTGTTTTTCCGGTTCCAGCATAACCTTTTAGGACAAAAATTTCGTTGTTATTTGTATTCGTAATAAAATCTGCAATTTGCTGAAAGAATATATCCTGTTTTATCGTAGGCTGAAACGGAAAATTTCGAGATAAAATACTATAAAACAGACTGGAACTCATTTAGGATTTCATTTTGTGCAAAGTACGAGAAAATAGCAATGAGAATTTCAATAGCAATGAGAAATTATTAAATGTATTTTGACCTATATAAATTTATAGTCAATTAAAAAATTTGTAAGTTTGTCGGGTTCGCTATTTTTAGATTTTTGAATCCAAAGAAACCTTATGCTTGTCAATAACGCCAACATTACCGAAAAGAAATACAGAAAGCTTTCCATTCAAGTTTCCTTGACAGGATTTTCTTTTTGTTGTTTTGACACTCTAAACAATACTATTCTCTCTTTTAAAGATATTGTTTTTGATACTACTAATAAGTCGGCTACCATTGAATCGCTGTTTGTCAAAGCCCGAGATGAAAATCAAGAATTAAGTGACACCTATGACGAGATTACGGTTTTACATGACAACAATCTTTCTATATTTGTTCCAACGCCACTTTTTGACGACCAATTTTTAGGAAGCTATTTACAATACAACACCAAAGTATTTGAGACTGATTTCTTTGCTTTTGATGAGATGATTTCGTATCAAATGAACACGGTGTACATTCCTTATGTTAATATCAACAACTATTTTGTGGATGAATTTGGGTTCTTTACTTACAAACATGCCAATACCATTTTAGTTACCAAACTTTTAGATATTTCAAAAAATGTCGATGCAAAAAAGATGTTTGTACACATGGGTTCGGAGCATTTTCAAATCATCATTGTACAAAACCAACATTTACTTCTTTTCAATTCTTTTGAATACAAAACTCCAGAAGATTTAATTTACTATTTGCTATTCACTGCCGAACAGTTGAATATGAATCCCGAGAGTTTCAATTTGGAATTTCTTGGAGCAATTACTGAAGAGGATGCCTATTTTAAAATTGCTTATAAATACATTCGCAACGTTTCCTTGTTTGATGTTTCTGATTTACAGAAAAACAATTCCTTCTCTAAAGCAGAAAATTTAAAGCATTTTACCCTTTTTCAATCGTGAGAATCATATCTGGAAAATTCAAAGGCAGACGCATTTCTCCACCCAAAAATCTCCCTGTTCGCCCCACAACTGATATGAGTAAAGAAGCATTATTTAATGTTTTGAACAATCATTTCAATTTTGAAGAACTAAAAGTGTTGGACTTATTTGCTGGAACTGGGAATATCAGTTATGAATTTGCCTCCCGAGGAAGCAACAACATTACTTCCGTTGATGGTGATTTTAGTTGCGTGAAATTCATCAAACAAACTACCTCTGAGTTTGATTTTAACATTGCTGCTATCAAAAGTGATGTTTTGAAATTTATTGAAAAAAGTAATAGTACATACGATATTATCTTTGCTGACCCTCCTTATGCTTTTGACCAAAAAACTTTCGATGCTATCGTATTATCCGTATTTGCTAATAACTTGTTAGAGCAAGACGGCATGATGATTATAGAACACTCTAAATATACCAAACTCGATCATCTCACTCATTTTTCGTTTAAGAAAAGTTATGGAGGTTCTATCTTTAGTTTTTTTGAGATGAATACTGATAAATTAGATGATGTTGAAGAAGAAGATGATTCGGAAGAAGAATAAAAAATAGTATTAAAAACCCGTCACTTAGAGTATTTCAAAATTTATAATTTTGAAATGTATCAAGAGGTTATCTAATTCTCCCAGAATTTTCGTCAATACTTTTCTCCTTATATTCTTGATTTTTTATTTTCCCGAAGGAATATTTTATGGAGAAGGAAATCATATTCGAATCGGTATAATACACTTCTTTTGCCGAAACCTTATTGATGGTAAAATTTTCATAGTATTTTACTCGTCTGAAAATATCATTGTAACTTATGGTGCAATCAAAATGTTTTAAAAAAGTTTTGGATATGGCCAAATCTACTGTAAAAAAACCATTTCTTTCAAAAATGCCTTCTTCCCTATTGGTTAAACCCCAGCCTGTGAGCGATAATTCTATTTCTTTTGGAAGTTTAAAAATATGATTGGAATAATAATACAAATACGGTTTGGATGCATTTACTACTGATTGCTTATCTTCAATTTTATTTAAAATACAGCTTAAGGTATTTGTTGTCGTCCAAAATTTATGCTGAAACGGAAGTACCAATTCTACATTATAACCCGATTCTTTTTCAAAATTTGCGGTTTGAAAAGTGAGCAAATGTTGCGCTTCATCATAAGACGTTGCGTAATACACAGGATTTTTAATAGTAGTATAATTCAATGTAACTGATTTGTCTTTGTATTGGTATCCTAATGAAACAGCATCGGTAATGGTTGGGTTTAAATTGATATTATTTGACCAAACAAAATACGGATTGATATAAGCTGAAACCTGACTTGTAGCCGAAAAATTAGGTCTCGAAATACTTTTAGCATAATTAAAAGTAACAATGTTGGTGCTATCTATTGAAATTTCTATTTCCGTTTTAGGGAAAAGATTGATGTAATTTTTGTTGATTAGCAAACTACTATCTGATGAGTTTTTGCCTTTAGCAATAGTGTTTTCTGCTCTTAACCCAAAGGAATAATTTACTTTTTTGAAACTTCCCGAAAGATTGGAGTACCCCGCAATATTGGTTTCCTTATAGTTGTAATCTGAAAGTGTTATCGCACTCGGGTTTATAGTTTCTATATTAAAATCGGTTTTAGAATTCGCTTGAAGATAAAGTACTCCAAGTTCGAACTTCATTTTATTTTTAAATTCTTTTTCAAAATCGGCGCGCCCTGAATACACTTCGATGTCAATTTTCTGATTTCTATTTTGAGACCATTCAAAACTCGTGTCATTATAATTGTTAGAAATTACGCTCGCAATTTGTTGATTAAAGTTGGAATACTGAAAACCAGAAAACAGCTGTCCATCAATGCTTTTTATTTTATGATTGTAATTTAAAAATCCGTTAGTAAAATTTCTGTTTTCATCATTTGCATTCAAGGTGTTAATGAAATTACTGTCAGACTGTTCCTCATTATAAGTATCGGTCACAATATCAAAAATATCTTTTTGTACTCTTCGACTACAATTCACCGAGAAATAATCGTCTTCATTTATTTTGTAAAAAAGTCCGCCGCCAAAGACAAACTGTGGTCTTTTGGTAACAGCCGTGACCAGATAATTTGAAATAATAGCATAGTCGGGAATCGTGAAATTATTGCCATTGCTTTCCCAAACCTTAATTTGATTGTAATTGAAATTAGCTTTAAACTCCAGCTTATTCTTTTTTACACTAGAATTGATTCCGAAGTAATTATTAAAGTAGGTCTTGAACGAAGCATTTTCGGTAACATCCACTTTAAAACCTTCTTTCTTGCTTAACTTTCTGGTGATTAAAATTACAACTCGACCTTCAGCCTCATATTTAGAGGAAGGATTGTTGATAATTTCAATGGTTTTGATATCATCAACCGCTAGAGAATTCAAATCATTGATTTCCACTTTTTGATTGTCTATATAAAGTAACGGATTTCCTTTTCCGATGACCGTAATCGTTTCTTTGTCTGGACTCACTTGAATTTTCGGGAGTTTGGCGAGTAAATCCATCGTATTAGGAACTGAATTATAAATAGAATTAGAAACATCCACTTTAATGTTACCATTTTTAATAGTAAACGTTTTTGTTTCTTTTACAATTTTAACCTCGTCTAAGGTTTCTTGTTTTTCTTGAGCGAGCATTAATTGGCTAATGAAAAATACAATACAGAAAATCCCTTTTTGCATAAAATTAATTTTGGAACAAAAGTGACTTATTTTATGCTTACCGAAAGTTAATTGGAGGTTAATGCAAGGTTAAAAACAGCATTTACCAATAAATACCTTAATTTTGACAGACTGAAATCACATTGATGAAACAAAAAATTAATCTTTTAATCGGGTTTTCTACCTTAGTGTTGATAGGGCTTTCTGCCATACAATACTATTTGGTCAAAACCACTTACGATTATAAGGTAGAACAATTTCATGCTGAAGTAAAAGAAAAAATAGCCAAAATAACTAACGATTTCACTACTATTGATTCAACGATTTTCAATAAAAAAGACATCCTCTACAAGCGTTTGGCTCAAAATTACATTGATAACCGAAAGTTTAAATCTCGTTTCAAAAGAGAATTATTAGCAAATGAATACCGAGGAATCCTAACCGAGCAATTGCGAAAACAAATGGAACGTGAGTTTCAAAAAAATGAAATTGATTTTGCTGTTATCCTAAATAAGTTCATTATTTATGATAGCTCTCAAAAAACCGATACCCTATTCTCTGAAAAACCAGTTATCGAAAATGCTGTGTACGGAAACTTAACTTCCTTAGACCATGCTTTTTCTGTTAGAAATTATGTTGGAACTACTACAGGATTTAAAGATTCGAATTACAAATTACTGACCGAAGACACTTTATTTGTTTCTGTAAAAAATTGGGAAAAAATTATTTTAAAACGCATGGCGACCATCTTTATTCTAGCCGTTCTTTCGATGCTGATTTTAATTTCTCTTTTTGTCATTGCCATCAAAGCCTTGATTCAACAAAAGAAAGTGAGCGATGTCAAAACCGATTTTATCAATAATATTACTCACGAACTAAAAACACCGCTTACCACTTTATCGGTTACCACAAAAATATTAGAACGCAAAGAAGTCAAAGAAAATGATACCGTTTTTAACTCGCTCATAGAAACTATAAGGCGTCAAAATAGTCGTTTACAAAATATCATCGATCAGGTCATGACCAATTCATTGGGCTTTGAAGAAATTGAACTTCAAAAAGAAACCGTTAAAATCAAGTTGTTATTGCAAACTATTATTTCCGATTTCCATATTGCTTTCCCAAATGTGGTCATTGAATCCAATTACAACACTCAAGAAACGACTTTGTCATTAGACAAATTTCATTTAACGACCGCTTTGAATAATGTTTTAGAAAATGCTGTGAAATACGGTTGCCAAAATATAACTATTATTACTTCGGTTGAAAATGGTGTTTTTACTATTAGCATTAAAGACGATGGAATTGGAATTCCAAAAAACAAACAATCCCTACTTTTTGAAAAATTCTACCGGGTAGAACAGGGCAATTTGCACAATACCAAAGGGCTTGGACTTGGACTGTACTATGTAGACCAAATTATAAAAGCGCACCAAGGAACGATACAAGTCGTAAGCGATTTAGGAAAAGGAGCTTCGTTTACCATTAGGATTCCTTCAGCCTAATCGCTATGAAAAAAATTCTATTAGCCGAAGACGATTTTGATTTTGCCAATGTGCTAAAACAGTATTTAGAATTGCATCAGTATGCCGTAACTTGGGCAAAAGATGGTGAAGAAGCCCTGATGTTGTTCCAACAAACTCCCTTTCATATTTGTATGCTTGATGTCATGATGCCCAAAATGGACGGGTTTACCCTAGCCGAAAAAATCGTAACTATCAATCCTGAAATTCCCTTTGTTTTTCTCACCGCCCGAAAATTAAAAGACGACAAAATAAAAGGCTTGCAACTGGGTGCCGACGATTATATTGTAAAACCATTCGAGGCTGACGAACTCGTTTTGCGACTGAACAATATCCTAAAAAGAAGCGAACAAAAAACAACAACATCTTTTGCAAAAGAAAATCTCCAAATAGGCAATTATATTTTAGACCAGAGTCGGTTTCAGTTGCTTCACGAGAATAACATTCGCCAACTGACAGAAAAAGAAGTAGCCCTAATCCTGTTTTTACTCCAACATAAAAACCAAATCCTAAAACGCACCGACATCTTGCACGCAGTTTGGGGCAATGACGATTTCTTTTCCGGGCGAAGCATGGATGTTTTCATCAGCCGATTGCGAAAATATTTCAAAGACGATTCACAAATTACTATAGAAAGCATTCGCAATATTGGATTAGAATTTAAAATTTCCAACTAAACCTAACTCTGTTTTAAAAAAGGAATCTTTATATTTATGAAAATACACCAAGTTGCTCCTAGCATAGCTGTTTCATGAATAGGCTTGATTTTCTTGACTTATACTCTATTTTCACAATAATTTTTATCTTAGTAATCTGTTCGCAATTTGCTACATCATATCGATAGCAACAATTTTTTAGGTTAATAGCAACTTCAAATGAAAAGCATAGTTATGAAACAAAAAAAATTAATCCTTCTCTTTTTACTTCTTACAAGCTTATCCTTTGGTCAAAAATCAGAATGGATCCATTTTGATTGGCATGGAGAAACTATATTTGGCAAGTATTATGATAAAGTAGCCATAAGTCTGCCATTAAAAATAGAAAATCTGCCCTATCCTTTTTGTGGTCAATTTGATTTAGGCGCCACCCGAACCGTTTTATACGGAAATTCCTTGAAAAACTATTCAATCAACGCTATCCATCAAAAATTGGATAGTTTAGGGGAACCTTACTATCTCAACGGACACAAAGGAAACTTTATTAGGAATATCAATTTAAAAATCGACCAAAAAGATTTTCCAAAAACGGATGTCGCTTACATTTATGACTATGGAGATGAAATACCTAAAGATTCTATTCATTCTTTATCGCAACAGCTTATTGGAACTATTGCTCCCGATTTTTTTCAAAACAAATATTTAGTAATTGATTTCCCTAACCAAAAAATGCGAATTTATGACGAACTCCCAAATCAGTATAAAAAAGCTGACTTTGTAGACGTTTTAATGCGGAAAGGAAGAATAAAAATTCCTCTAACAATGGGTAATAAAACAGAATATGTGATTTTCGATACAGGAAATTGCTTGGGTGATTTATTATTAGATAAAGAAACTATTAATTCATTTACAAACCCAAATGAATCCGCAATTGAGTTGTTATCAGGAAAATCTTGGGGTCAGAATTACATCATTTATCAAAAAAACTTAGTAGCACCTATTTTCATTAAGAACAAAAAAATGTCAATTACTACCGCACAATTCACCAACTCGGACGATGATGTGCAATTCAATAAAGAAGAAAAAATTATTGGACTTATTGGACCTTTATTTTTTATTAATCAAACTGTAATTATTGATTATAAAAATCTAAAATTTGGAACACTAAAATAAAAAAATGACCGCTACTACCCATCTCAAAACACAATAAACATGAGAAAAGTAATTGCAGCAATTAATATGACACTCGATGGAGTTTGTGACCATACAGCTGGCATACCCGACCAAGATTTGCATCAACATTACACCGAACTATTGGACAGCGCTGGAGTCATACTATATGGACGAATAACCTACCAACTTATGCAATTCTGGCAAACACTGCTAAAAAATCCATCAGGAGAAAAATCAATGGACGACTTTGCAATAGCTATCGACAAAATACCCAAAACTGTTTTCTCTAAAACTCTCAAAAACACAGGATGGGATAGCGCCCAACTAGTAACAAATGATATTGAAAACGAAATTTTAGAACTCAAACAACAATCGGGCAAGGATATTTTAATTGGTAGTCGAAGTTTAATTATCCAACTACTAAATCATAACTTGATTGATGAGTTTCAACTTTGTATTCACCCAATGATAGAAGGAAAAGGTCTAAAGTTATTTGACAAAATAAACGACAGAATAATTTTTAGACTGTTAAAAACAAAAAACTTTAATTCAGGGGCAATCGTTCTTTACTATCAGCCAACACAAAAGTAAAAACAAACCGCTAACTATTTGCAATCCGTGTCCATAATCTTTAACCTAATAGCTCGTACTAGAGCAAGATTTTCTTAATTTCAAGTTCTATTAGAAATTTTTATCTTAGCAATTAATACGCTATTTGATCAGTGCCTAATTTAGAACTAGTAAGCCACTCGTTGCAAGTTAAACTAAAAAAACACTATGAAACAACTAATCCTATTTTTCGCTATTACAATTTGCTTGTCTTGCAAGAAAACCGAAACTGAAAATAATTCTGAATCAAATAAAACTCAATTTGATTGGCTCGTAGGAAAATGGAATAGAAAAAACGACAAGGATTCTAAGAAAACTTTTGAAAATTGGACTAAGAAAAGCAACACCGAATATCTGGGAGTAAGCTATACCTTACTAAACAGGGATACTGTTTGGAAAGAAACTGTTACCCTAACCAAAACAAAAAACACATGGCTGTTTGCTGTTAAAGAAAAAGAAGATCAACAACCTACACTATTCAAATTAGCTAAAGCTGATAATAGTTCATTTGTCTTTGAAAACAAAAACCACGAATTTCCAAAAGTTATTCAATACAAAAATAATGGCGATACCTTTAGCGCAATTGTTTCTGGAGGTGATATGACAATTCCTTTTGAATTTGAAAAACAAGAATAACATACAAATAGTTAGTGCCTATTAATTTGTGGCTTTCAGTTGCTTCCACTTTTTTTTCAGAAACATTTTTTATCTTAGTCGAGACAAAAAAGTAAAGCAACATTAAATCACACACATATTAATCTCTAAAAAACATAACGCTATGAACAGAATACTTGTTTTAATCACACTTTCAGACAGCGGAATAGAAACAATTAAGAGCACTCCAGAATTACCCATAAAGGAAATGGAGTTTGTTAATCGATGGAAACAAGAAAACATTTTAGAAAGCTTTTTCATTTCTGTTTCAAGAAAAGATGCTGTTTTACTGTTTCAAAATGTTGACGAAACTAAAACCAAGGAACTCATAGCAACTTTACCTTACTTTCCGTACATGTCAAAAATTGAATATCACAACCTGAACAAACAATTTTAGACAGTAATCAATGCTAAAAATTCACTACCGATTGTAATGTCTATCGTATAACCAACTAACAATCGAATGAAGATTTTTATTGATAAAAAAACTTTCTAGTAACTTTCCATAAAGAGACAATTAGTATATTTGCGCCATAAAAATTTATTCATACAATGCGTATCTCCTATAACTGGTTAAAACAATTTATTAAAATCGATTGGAAATCTGATGAAACGGCAGCCTTGCTTACCGATTTAGGTCTTGAGGTAGAAATAGTTGAAAAATACCAATCCGTAAAAGGCGGATTAGAAGGTATTGTTGTAGGCCATGTGCTAACCTGCGAACAGCATCCTAATGCGGACCGATTGAAAGTAACCACAGTCGATTTAGGTGATGGTACTCCCGTACAAATTGTGTGTGGTGCAAGCAATGTTGCCGCTGGACAAAAAGTTCCTGTAGCCACTATTGGAACGACTTTGTATGATAAAAATGGAACTCCTTTTCAAATAAAAAAAGGAAAAATTCGCGATCAAGAAAGCCACGGAATGATTTGCGCCGAAGACGAACTCGGTCTGGGAACCAGCCACGAGGGAATTATGGTTCTAGACAATTCTTTAAAACCAGGCACATCTGTAGCCAAAGTTTTTAAAATAGAAAACGACGAGATATTCGAAATTGGATTAACACCCAATCGTGCTGATGCCATGAGTCATTTGGGTACAGCAAGAGATTTAAGAGCTGGATTGATTCAAAGTGGTGTAAACGTAGAATTAATCACGCCATCAGTAAGTAATTTTAGAGTAGACAAAAGAACACTAAAAATTGATGTTAAAATTGACAATTCCAAGTTAGCGCCAAGATACTGTGGTGTAACCATTTCAGGAGTAAAAGTAAAACCTTCTCCAGACTGGCTTCAAAACCGATTAAAATCTATTGGTCTCACGCCTAAAAATAACATCGTTGACGTTACTAACTACGTTTTACATGAATTAGGACAACCTCTTCATGCTTTTGATGCTTCTACAATTAATGGAAAAATTTCAGTTAAAACATTACCCGCAGGAACTAATTTTACCACTTTAGATGATATTGAACGTAGCTTACACGAGGAAGATTTAATGATATGTGATGACAAAGGGCCTATGTGTATTGCAGGGGTTTTTGGAGGAAAAAATTCAGGAGTAACAGATAATACAATAAACCTCTTTTTAGAAAGTGCTTATTTTAATCCTGTTAGCATCCGAAAAACAGCAAAAAGACATGGTTTGAGCACCGATGCTTCCTTCCGATTTGAAAGAGGTGTCGACCCAACTATTACCGAATATGCATTAAAACGTGCCGCCTTATTAATTCAAGAAGTTGCTGGTGGAGAAATTACTTCTGATATTATTGATATTTATCCGAAACGAATTGAGGATTTCCCAGTTTTCCTAAACTATGCTAAGACTACAAAACTCATAGGTCAAGAATTACCAAAAGAGATTATTAAAAAAATATTAGCCTCACTTGATATTAAGGTAAATAGCTCTACTGATGCCGGTCTAGGACTTATTGTTCCTGCCTACAGAGTGGATGTGCAGCGAGAAATTGACGTTATTGAAGAGATACTTCGTGTGTATGGATACAACAATATCAATTTTACAAAAAAACTAAATGCGACGGTTTGTAATTCGCCCAGAACTGAAGATTATAAAATACAAAATATCATTGCCAATCAATTGAACGCTCTTGGGTTTCATGAAATGATGTCCAATTCATTGACCTCACCAGACTACATTGAATTATCTGAGAAACTGTTGAAGGAACACAATGTAATGATGCTGAATCCTTTGAGTAGTGATTTATCGGCGATGAGACAATCACTGTTATTCTCAGGATTAGAAACAGTTTCTTACAATAGTAACAGGAAAAACTCTGATTTAAAATTATTTGAATTCGGAAAATCCTACCATCATTTTTCTTCTGGTTATAATGAGCAAAAACACCTGAGTCTTATTGTTTCTGGAAATCGCGTTGCTGAAAGTTGGACAAACCCAGAAAAACCTAGTGATTTCTTCTTGTTCAAGGGATATGTTGAAGCTATTTTTTCTCGTTTAGGCATCAGTAAGGGTAGCTCAAAACCTGTTGAATCTGACGTTTTTGCTGAGGGAATAGCAATAGGAATTGGCGAAGAAACCCTAGTCGAATTTGGAACAATTAAAAAATCAATCCTCAAATACTTTGATATCAAACAAGAAGTATTGTATGCCGATTTTAATTGGGCATTGGTTTTAAAACTAATTTCAAACAAAATAAAGTTTGCCGATATTCCAAAGTATCCTGAAGTGAGAAGGGATTTGGCCTTGTTAATTGACGAAAATGTAACCTTTGATTCTATATATAAAATCGCACGACAAACAGAAAAATCTTTACTAAAAGACATCAATCTTTTTGATGTATATCAAGGTAAAAACTTACCCGAAGGCAAAAAATCCTATGCGGTAAGCTTTACTATTCAAGACAGTTCAAAAACATTGACTGATGAACAAATCGACAAAGTGATGTCTAAATTGCAGAAAAACTTAGCTACTGAACTAGGAGCAAGTTTGCGATAAATAAATTTTGATTTATTTACTGATTTTTTAATCTATTGTATTATTTTTATGTACATTTTTTAAAGAATCAGTAAACTTCATCAAAATGAACACAAAAGCGATATCATTACTACTGTTTGTTCTATGTATCAATACTATAACAGCACAATCTATTTTTGAAAAATGGCCAGAAATGAACGTTTTTCATAATGTCATGTCTCTAACATTTCATCCAACAGAAGAAAATAATTTGGAGCCATTGAAAACACGCTCTGAAGAGCTGATGAAAAAAGCAGAGAATTTGCTCAACTCAAATATTCCTGAAGAATACCGTACAAAGTCGATATTAAATGCTTTAGAAATCTTGCAAAGTAAAAGCGAAGCATTGAATAAATTAGTAGTTGCTAAAGCATCCGATGATGAATTGAAACAATCTATTGCCGACCTCCATACTCTTTTTCATGAGATTGTAGGTCTATGCAATGAAGAAAAGAAATAATTGCCTTCTAATTATAAAACAATCATAAAATTAAAACAACTTTGAAAAGTTTTGAAATGCTTTAATTACTTTTGATTTTCAAAGTATAAAAAATGAATTTCACTTTCCCTATTAAAGATAACATTCAATTTAGTACCTACCGAAAATTAATTATTGCTTCACTTTTAATTGGATTTTTAGCAACATTTTTAGCCATTTCGCTAAAACGAATGACGGAATATTACGAGAATATTTTCTTTGATGTGGCAAATAAACATCTTATTTATTTCCTTCTTTTTCCCTTTGTCGGATTATCCGTAATTTATTTTCTCCGACTTTACCTTTTTAACAACAATGAAAACAAGGGCATTAAAGAAATATTTGAATGTAGCAATTCAAAATCAAAAAATTTGCCATCCTATAAAATTCCTTCCCATTTTATTAATGGATTTCTAACCGTTATTTTTGGAGGTTCAACTGGTATTGAAGTGTCTACAGTTGTTGCATCAGCCACCATAGGTTCTGTGTGTCAACAAAAGGAAAACATATTCAAAAAATATAAAGTAGAATTGATATCCGCAGGAGTTGCAAGTGGAATTGCGGCATTATTTTGCAGTCCAATCGCTGGAATTTTATTTGCTGCAGAAGTCATCTCAAAAAAAGTAACCCAATCTTTTTTTATCATAACAATTCCTGCTATCACTATTTCTTCAGGATTACTATTTCTTTTAAACGAACAGCCTCTTTTTGCTTTAAAAATTTCTATTTGGAATAGTTATGCTATTCCGTATTTCTTACTTTTAGGAATTTTAGCAGGAATTCATTCTGTTTATCTTACCAAATGTGTTTTGTTTTTTAAAAGCCTATTTTTAAAAGTAAAAACTCAGTACACTAAAATTATTATTGGCACAGCCATACTGAGTATTTTTTTGTTCTTATTCCCAGAATTATATGGTGATGGTTACCACGCTATTCATTCTATTATCTTTTCCTCAAAAGAACATCTATTGACAATACCCTTTGCTTTAACGCTAATTGGGATTTTATTTTTAAAACCTATAGTAACCTCAGTGACTCTTTCTGCTGGAGGTGACGGAGGCGTATTTGCTCCTAGTTTATTTATGGGGGCTTTTTTAGGTTTACTAGTTGCAATGGTTTTGAATACTTTTTTTAACACCCATCTGATACTTGTAAATTTTATAATTATTGGCATGGCCGCCACGCTAAGTGCTAGTATTCACGCTCCATTTACAGCACTGTTCTTGGTCTGCGGAATTATTAATGATTACACTTTATTTTTGCCAATGCTTGCTATTTGTCTTATCTCCAAATACACAGCAAAGTTGATTTATCCTTTTACTGTATATTCATTTAGTCCAACCATACCAAAACTATAGATTCAATTGTTATGCCTATTAAGAAAATAAAACGAGGATATCGAAAAACCAGATACGTTCTATACAAAGAAACTTTGATAGATTATAAAGAACATTTTTGGGCATTTTTGGGCGCCTTTTTTGGAATAGGAATTATTGCTTATATGCAGTCCAAAACGTTTTTGCATAATGATGTTGTATTTTTAATTGGCTCATTCGGAGCTTCAAGCGTCTTGGTATATGGTATCATTCAAAGCCCTTTTTCGCAACCTAGAAATCTAATTGGAGGCCATTTAATTTCTGCTTTTATTGGGGTTACAGTTGCCAAATTTGTCCCTGATATTTTATGGATAACAGCCCCTTTATCAGTATCCGTCTCTATAGTTTTAATGCAAATTACAAAAACCTTACACCCACCTGGTGGAGCTACTGCTTTGATTGCTATAATAGGCTCTCCAAAAATTAAAGCATTGGGTTATTGGTACGTACTGTATCCTGTTTTGGTCGGCGCACTTATACTCTTTGTTGTGGCCTTAATTTTTAACAATAGTACAAAAAACCGACACTATCCGAATCGTAAAAGAAGCCATAAACTTAAAGGTTGAATACAAATCAGAGTAAAAAATAATTAGATTATTTTTTCATTTTGTTAATTACTTTTTTATCCAAAAACGGAATATAAATTTTACCTTTGGGCTTTTAAAACAAAACGATTATGGTTTATAAATTCAGGGTAATTCTCGATTCAGAAGACGATGTTTTTCGAGATATTGCTATACTTGAAGAGGATACTTTAGAAGATTTACACAATGCAATTGTAAATGCTTTTGGTTTTGACGGCTTAGAAATTGCTTCCTTCTACACCTGTGATAATCAATGGAATCAAGAGGATGAAATATCACTTTTTGACACAGGAGATGTTCCTGGTGAACAAAAAATAATGAGCGACTATCAGCTATCCGAAATTTTAAATAAAGAAAACACTAAGATTATCTATGTATATGATTTCTTAAACATGTGGACTTTCTTGGTAGAACTTGCCGCTATTGAAGACATTGTTGCTGGTGAAACCTATCCTGAAACTATCTTTTCTCATGGAGAAATGCCGATGGATGCTCCCGAAAAAGATTTTGAAGCCGATATGAAAGATGATATTTATGGTGATTTTGAAGATGATTTTGATGAAGAAGACTTAGACATGCTTGACGGAGGAGAAAACTTTGAAGACTACGGTTTTGAAGAAAATTGGAATTAGATTTTGAGTTTAATATTGTTTAAAAGTTTAAATAGTTTAAGATGTTTACTTGATGGCTACAATAAAAAGATTTGAGGATTTAGAAATTTGGCAAGAAGCTAGAAGACTATCAAAAGAAATTATTTTGATATCCAAAACCACCGAACTAAATAGGGATTTTAAACTTAAAGAACAAATTAAAGGCTCTTCAGGTTCAGTTATGGATAACATTGCCGAAGGATTTGAGAGAAACGGTAATAGTGAATTCAAACAATTTTTATCTATATCAAAGGGGTCTGCAGGAGAAACTCGTTCGCAACTGTACAGAATTTTCGATAATGAATACATCAATGAAACGCAATTAAATATCTTGATTGCAGAATATGAAAAATTAAGTATCAAAATCCATAATTTCATCACATATCTAAATAAAAAAGATTACAAAGGAACCAAGTTTACTCATTCCTAAACAAACTTAAACTATTAAACAACCTTAAACTTTAAACAATAGTAAGCTCTCAAACAAAATAACATTTTATACTACATAATGATAAACCTCTATAATACCCACATTGAAACACTTTCTATTCATCGTGTTGGGAACAAAAGTCGTAACGAAGCTATTTTTTTGTCTGAGCAACCCTATGCTCTAAATGATGAAATTACACCTCTACTAAAAGAATATTTCTTCAAGCCATTTCGTGAAAAAGAAGAAAATTATTTCCAATTTGCTCATGAAGTAGATTTAGAATATAACGATATGTACAAATTGGCTTCGGAACTATTTGAAAACCCAAGCAGTTTGCACGATGTTTCTAAAAAAATCACCAAACATCTATTTGAACAATCCAATCATCCGCACATTAAAAATGGGGAAGTATATATAGCCTATCTCACAAATCTTAACATTGATAATAATGTGGTGGATGCTATTGGTATTTTTAAAAGTGAATTACAATCTGATTTTCTTCAGTTTGAAGAAAAAGGAAAAAATCTAGAAATGATTCTGCAACACGGAATCAACCTCAACAAATTAGATAAAGGCTGTTTGATTTTTAATTTTAAAAAAGAAGAAGGCTATAAAATTCTCACAGTAGATAGTAATCGCTATGATGCACGATATTGGTTGGAACATTTCCTTTCTGTAGATGCCTTTGAGGATGAAAATTTTATCACCAAAAAATACTTGAAATTCTGTCAAGGATTTGCTAAAGATGTTGTTTTTCCAGCCGAAGATAAAAAAGAGGAAGTCATGTTCATGAATCGCTCTGTGAATTATTTTGCCAAAAACGATCAGTTTGAAGAAAGTAACTTTCTAAACGAAGTTTTAGATAACCCTGATTTGATTCCGGAATTTAAAAATTACAAAGTTGATAAAGGCGAAAAATACAGCATTGAAGATGTTACCACATTTCCCATAGCTAATGCTGCTGTCTCAGATGCTAGAAAGTCAATAAAAAACGTGATTAATTTAGATACACATATTCAAATAAAAATGGATTTTATCAATCCTGAAAGTGCCGAAAAGTATGTTGAAAAAGGCTGGGATGAGGAAAAACAGATGTACTATTATTTGGTGTATTTCAACAAAGAACAGAAAAGTTAATATGACAATAAAGCAAGCGTTTAGAAAATACTAAACGCTTTTTTTATCCTTTAAAAAAAGTCATAGTTATTTATTGACAAGAAACCACTATTTCCTAAATCATTGTAAAACAATCTTTTACAAAATTATTTATTTTGTAAGTATTTTAATATGATTATGTAAAAAACACGTACTTAATCGATTTAATTTGCTGTTTATCAATATATTGAATAGGTTTACCACTCAATATAAGCTTTCTAAGTATGTCTGATTCTAAAAACAAACACGTCACTTTTGGTGGAAAACTTTGGTGTTCCGTTTTTGGACATCGTTTCATCACTAGCAGAACTATTACCAATCATTTTAAAGAATATAAATGTTCTAA
This sequence comes from Flavobacterium sp. R1_16, assembly GCF_057652095.1. Classification (NCBI taxonomy): domain Bacteria; kingdom Pseudomonadati; phylum Bacteroidota; class Flavobacteriia; order Flavobacteriales; family Flavobacteriaceae; genus Flavobacterium; species Flavobacterium sp. R1_16. The sequence goes on along the minus strand of NZ_JBYFCG010000001.1, from coordinate 954,545 downwards.
ATGCAATTTGGAATTAACCAATGATGAAAAAGGGCATAAAATTTATCTAACTCCCGAATTAAAGGATATCACAACGAGACTTTGGTTCGTTTTTATCAAAAAAGACATCATTTGGTTTAAAATATATTTTTTATTTTTTAGGTAACAATTCCTTACCTTGTTCGTCCTATTTAAAATTAAAAAACGAACAGGTTGGAAACCATACTCTCAATACAAAATCTCAACAAACGCTTTGGAGCACTTCAAGCACTAAAAAACGTTTCGCTCGACATACACAAGGGTAATGTGTATGGTATTTTAGGTCCTAATGGAAGTGGGAAGTCAACTACACTTGGCATTGTCTTGAATGTGGTCAATAAAACTTCTGGAGAATACAGCTGGTTTGGTGGTTCTCTACCCACACATGAAGCACTTAAAAAAGTGGGAGCCATAATAGAACGACCCAACTTTTATCCTTACATGACTGCGAAAGAAAACTTAGAATTAGTCTGTAAAATAAAAGACATCAACTCAAGTAAGGTCGCTGAAAAATTAGAATTAGTAGGCTTATTAGACAGAATGAACAGCAAGTTCAGTACATTTTCACTTGGCATGAAACAACGATTGGCTATTGCCTCAGCCCTACTGAACGACCCTGAAATCTTAATCCTTGACGAACCTACAAATGGATTAGACCCTCAAGGAATTCATCAAATTAGAGATATTATTAAACTTATCGCTTCAAAAGGGACGACTATCCTACTTGCCTCCCATTTACTGGATGAAGTGGAAAAAGTGTGTACCCATGTTCTCGTTTTGCGTAAAGGGGAAATATTATATTCTGGTCGTGTGGATGAAATGACTGCTAATCAAGGCTTTTTTGAATTGCAATGCGATGATAATTCTTTGCTGAAAACCATTTTAAATAGCCATCCAGCAGTTGAAAAAGTAAATGAAGAGAATGGAAAAATAATTGTTCGTCTCAAATCATCTTTAGAAGCCGCTGATTTAAACCGTTATTTGTTTGAAAAAAGAATAGTCTTACATCATTTAGTTAAAAGAAAAAATAGCCTAGAAGAACAGTTTCTTGAACTGACTAAAAACAAATAATATTCATTGTTACATATACCGAAAATTCTAAAATAATGAAACGATTACTTTCAATAGAATTACAAAAAATATGGAAAAACAAAGCCAGTCGTGTACTGACTTTATCCTATTTCATTATACTTTCTTTTATTGCTTTGATAGCCTCTATCAAGTTTGATTTGGGCATTTTCAAATTTCATTTAGCCGAAATGGGTATTTTTAATTTCCCATTCATTTGGCATTTTAACACCTATATTGCTGCAATTTTAAAACTATTTTTAGCTATTGTCATCGTCTCAATGATGGCAAACGAATACAGTTATGGAACGTTAAAACAAAATCTCATCGATGGAATGAGCAAAAAAGAGTTCCTCCTTTCAAAATTTTTGACTGTAGTTCTTTTTGCAACTGCATCAACCGTTTTTGTATTTGTGATGTCATTAATTTTGGGATTGAGTTTTTCTTCCTACACAGAACTGCGCATTATTTTTTCTAATTTGGAATATTTAGTAGCTTATTTTGTAAAGCTTGTGGGCTTTTTCTCTTTTTGTTTATTTTTAGGGGTTTTAGTAAAACGTTCAGCATTTGCTCTAGGATTTCTTATGGTGTGGAATATTATTGAAGGAATTGCAAAAGGCGTTCTCACCTTTAAAATATTTCCTAATAGTACAATTTCTGATTCTATTTGTCAATTTTTTCCTTTAGAATCAATGTCTAATCTAATTGTAGAACCCTTCACAAGATTATCGGTCATACAAAGCATTGGAACACAAATGGGAGTAGAACATTTTAAAGATTATGGCGTTCATTGGTACAGCATTTTAATAGTTATTGCTTGGACTGTTATTTTTATGTTAATGTCACTTAAATTACTTGAAAAAAGAGATTTATAGTATCTTTGCGAATACTATGGCATTTTTCAAAAACATCTATATTATATTTATTTTTAGTTGCATTTCAACTAATTCTATTGCACAATATATAACCGTAACGGACAACTTTACCGCTAAAGAGCTTATTGAAAATGTATTAATCAATAGTCCTTGTGCCAGTGTTTCTAACTTTTCTGCAACGGGAGGAGATTTTGGTGGCCAAGAAAGTTTCGGCTATTTTTCTAATACGAACAACGACTTTCCATTTGCAAATGGAATCATTTTGAGTACAGGCAAAGCAGTTTCAGCCACTGGTCCTAATACCTCTATTCTGAGTGAAGGCGACACTTCATGGGCGGGAGATAATGATTTGCAACAAGCACTTGGAGTGAATAATACGATAAATGCCACCATTTTAGAATTTGATTTTGTTCCGCTAACCAATAAAATAAGTTTCGATTATATTTTTGCTTCAGAACAATACCTTTCTAATCCAAGCAGCAACCAATGTAATTATACAGATGGATTTGCTTTTTTGCTGAAAGACCTCACAAATTCAAGTGAGTATGAGAATTTGGCCGTAATCCCAAATACAAATATTCCTGTAAAAGTGAATACAGTTCGAGGTTCGGGTACCGTATGTCCTGCTGCTAACGAAAACTTTTTTGGTGGCTTTAATGGTACTGAGCATCCCACAAATTACAATGGACAGACAGCCGTAATGAAAGCGCAAGCTACTGTTATCCCTGGTAATCGCTATCACATAAAATTAGTCGTAGCCGATCAAGGAAATAATTTATACGACTCAGCAATTTTCTTGGGTGGAGGTAGTTTTAAATTTGAAAAGGATTTAGGGCCTAATCGACTGCTTGCAACCAACAACCCCATCTGTGAGGGAAACAATTATACTCTTGATGCTACAGAATCTGGAACAAACTCTTACAAATGGTTCAAAGATGATGTAGATACAGGAATAACTAGCCCTACATTTTTAGTTACTGAACCAGGAAAATATAAAACTGAAATCACCATAGGCACAACAACCTGTAAGGCAATTGGAGAAGTCACCATAGAATATGCAATGCTACCAACTCTTACCAACACGACAAGTGTACAATGTGATGAAGATAAAGACGGTTATGGTTTGTTTAATTTGTCTAAACTGGATAACATTATTAAAGGCAATAGCACTCCTGCTAATGTACTTTATTACGAAGATGTATCTGATGCCGAAAATCAAAATACTGCAAAAGCCATTACATCTTTCAACAACTACCTGAGCAAACCTAAAACCATCTATGCCAGCGTGAGTAATGCCTATGGATGTAATGCGGTTGCAAACGTACTTTTACAAATTTCAAACAACAAGGTTTCGAGTTTTCATGATTTAGAAAGTTGTGATTTAGATGACAAGATCGATGGTTTTTATACTTTTGATTTAAGTAAAGCAGACCCTAAAGTTCTGTCAGGATTGCCTTCAGGACTTATTGTAGAGTATTATGAAACCCTGAACGATGCCCTTTTGCAAAATAACATCCTCTCAAATAACTATAGAAACACCACTCGTTTTGAAATGACCATATATGCCAAAATTCTGAATGGTTCCGATTGCTATGGCATTATTCCTTTGCGATTGTTTGTGAACTCCAACTCTCCTAAAAATTTTGGTGATGAAACCGTGCAATTGTGTGAAGGAGGTTCCAAAAAATTGCAAGTCTCAACCAATTTTATAAATTATGATTGGAGCAATGGGGATAAAAATTATTACACTGAAATTAAAGAACCCGGAAATTACTCCGTTACAGTCGCTGATAGCAATACTTGTTTAGCAACAAAAAACTTTACAGTAGTACCTTCTGGCAAAGCTGTAATTACGGAAGTAGAAATCAATGATTTTAAAGAAAGTCAAAATTCAGTAGCGATATATTACACTGGAACAGGAGATTACGAATTTTCAATCGATGGTGCTTATTTTCAAGATAGTCCGTTTTTTAATGATGTTCCTGTTGGAGAATATACCGTTAGAGTAAGAGATAAAAATGGTTGTGGTGAAACCTCCAAGAAAATATATGTTCTAAATTATCCTAAATTTTTTACTCCAAATGGAGACAGTTACAATGATGTTTGGACTATTAAAAACATAGACCTTTACCCAAAATCTTTGATTAGTATTTTTGATAGATACGGAAAACTTATCTACCAATTTAAAGGAAATAAAAGAGGATGGGACGGAAAATTAAATTCAAAAGACTTACCCTCAACCGATTATTGGTTTGTTATCACTCTGGAAAATGACAAAATAGTAAAAGGACATTTTACACTTTTGAGATAGTGATTTCCCATTAATTTATTATTTTTATCGAATGAAAAAGAATCTACTAATTTGTTTTTTACTGTTCTCAATATCGTGTTTGGCTCAATTCAGCAAAACACATTACTTACCGCCTTTGTCTGGCTCTGAAAATATTTCCTCTAGTGCACAGGAACAATTTTTATACATTTCAACTCCTAATGCCAATCCAGTAAATTTCAAAATTATACAATTAGGAAGCACTACTATTCGTGGCACAGTTTCCAAAAGCAATCCCTATGTTATGGACATTGGTTATGGTGTAAATACACAACTAATGGTTAGAGAAAATCAAGTAAGTAAAATACTTTCAAACAAAGGTTTTATAATAGAGGCCGAAGATTTAATATACGTTTCTGTAAGAGTTATTGCTGGTAGCGGTAATCAATCTGGCGAAATCGTCTCAAAAGGATTAGCTGCTCTTGGAACTGAATTCAGAGTTGGTTCATTACTCAATACTAATGCAATACCATTTACAGATAATCATTTTACTTTCATTTCCATTTTAGCTACTGAGAACAACACTACTATTAGCTTCAAGGACATTAAACCCGGAGCATCGTTACTTAACAACGCACCGGCTTCAAATACACCAGCTCCAATAAGCTTAAATAGAGGAGAAAGCTATATCATGGCGGTACAAGGTCCATTAGATGCTAATCGCGATGCGTTGATTGGAGCTTTAGTATCGTCGGATAAACCAATTGTTGTGAATTGCGGTTCTTTTACTGGTTCCAATGCTAATCAAAATCTTGACCTCGGTTTTGACCAAATTGTGTCCTCTGAAAGAACAGGAAAAGAATATATTTTTATAAAAAGTACGGGAAGAGATGATGCCGAGGTAGTACTGCTGGTTGCCAACGAAAACAACACGGAAATATATCTAAATGGAAATCCATCTCCAGATTACACCATAAATGCTGGTGAATATGTTGCATTAAAAGGAAATAGCTATACCTCCAAAGGAAATCTTTACGTTAGAACCTCTAAAAATGTCTTTGCTTATCAAACTGTTGGATACCTGAATAATGACCCTGACAGATTGTATGCCAATCAAGAACTATTTTTTGTTCCACCTTTGAGTTGTGAAACACCTCATGTTATTGATAATATTCCCTTTGTTGAAAGAATTGGAACACGAATTTATGAAGGTCGTGTGACTTTAATAACGCAAGCGGGATCGAGTTTGACTTTTGAAATTAATGGAAACTCCTACACCACAACCACTCTAAATGCATTGCCTAATGTTAACGTCGTTGGTCCTACAGCCGTAACTGGAAATACTAATTATACTACCTACACCATAACGGGTTTAAAAGGAGATGTGGGAGTATTCTCGTCTGGGCAACTCTACTTAGCTGCCTATGGAACAGATGATGCTGCAACCTTTGGTGGCTTTTACTCCGGTTTTACATTCAAACCTGAAATTAGTTTTAGTTTGTTGGACATCACAAAATCTAATTGTATCCCAAATTCTAAACTATCAGTAAACTCATTAAGTCCATTTGATATTTTTCAATGGTATTACAACGATAATCCAATTGCAGGAGCCACTAAGGGAAGTTATACCCCTACCCAACCCGGATATTATTATGTCAAAGCAACTATTGGAGACTGTGGTACCGAGCTATTATCCGATAAAATTCCCGTGAGTTCATGCCCTACAGATTTTGACAATGACCTTGTTAATGATAACATCGATATTGATTATGATGGAGATGGCATTATAAATTGTTTTGAATCTCTAGGAAATAGGAATATCGACCTGAGTGACACAAGTGGAATTAGTATTACAACAAATGGAACGGCTTCTCCAACACCATTCATAGGGACAGCAACTGGAGATTTTGTAACCGAAACTGCTGTAAAAGAAGGAAGTAGTGTTACAGTTAAAAAAGTTTTTACAAATCCTACAAATGTCTCTGTAGAATATGTTACTACTGCAAATCCAAGTGATTTGTTAAACGACTCTGGTGAGTTCATTCTAAACTGCGATACAAACAAAACCATAACCATACTCAATCCAAACGATCAATTGCTGATTGATACCAATTATGATGGTATTTATGAGAGTGGTGTGAGTAACTTTTCCTCATTTGAAGTTCGATTTCGATTAAATAGTTCAGTACCTCTTGTTGCAGGTTCAGGATCATTCAAGTTCAAATGTTTTGGCACTTCAACGATTACTTTTACTCATAAAAATCTATCCGAAACTTCTGCTAATAAAGCAACTTTTAAAATAATTGAAACCTGTGCTCCTAAGGATTCTGATGGCGATGGAACTCCAGATTATTTGGATTTAGATACTGACAATGACGGAATTTTTGATAATATCGAAGCTCAAGGAAATAATTTTATTGCCAAATCAAATACCGATGTAGACCAAGATGGTTTAGATGATAGCTATGGAATCGGTTTAACTCTAATCGACTCAGATAAAGATGGCGTAGCTGACTATTTTGATTTAGATAGTGACAATGATGGAATTTATGACCTTGTAGAATCTGGATGTACAGCTATCGATGCAAATCTTGACGGAATCATCGATGGAATTCCTTCCGATTTTGGACAAAATGGTGTTTTAGATTCCATTGAAACCTTCAGAGATTCAGGAATTCTCAGCTACACTCTAACCGATACTGATAGCGATGGCAAAAAAAATTATTTAGAATTAGATAATGACAACGACGGTTGCTTTGATACTTTTGAAGCGGGTTTCCTTGACGGAAATAATGACGGATTGTTGGGAGACTCTACTCCTACTACCAATACTAATGGGCTTGTAACCAATGCGGTGGGCTATACATTGCCCAATCCAAATTACAACACCTATGCTACAATAACAATCATCAATCAACCTGTAATTGCTCCAACCTGCGAATTACAAAATGCTAAAGCTATTATTGAAACATCTCCCGTAAACTTCTACCAATGGCAGGTTTTTAGTGGTGGGACATGGAATGATATTGTTGATAATGCAGACTATTCAGGAAGTGCGACCAATATCTTGCAAATAAATGCTATCAAAGCTTCTATGAAAGGTAATCGCTACAGAGTAAGAATGCTCACCAATGGAAACTCTTGTGAGGTGTTATCAAATGAAGCTATTTTAACTATCTACGATTTACCAGTTTTAGCTCCAGTAACTTCATTGGTACAATGTGATGACGACACCATATCTGACGGATACACCGACATCAATTTGAGACAGAAAGAAAATGAAATTTCCACCAACTATCTTAATGAGACTTTCTCGTATTACAATTCAAAATTTGGTGCTCAAAATGCGGATATAAATTACAAGATTCTAAATCCTTTGCAGTACAACAACACTAATTCTACTATTTGGGTAAGAGTCGAAAACAAAAACTCTTGTTTTCAGGTTGCACAGCTCAACGTTACTGTTAGTGCTACGCAAATCCCAATAACATTTCAAAATAATTTTTATGAATGCGACGATTTTCTAGATGCAAACGGAAATAATACTGCCAATAATGATGACACTGATGGTATTGCTACCTTTGATTTTAGTAGCGTTACTGCCAAAATAATCAATTTACTTCCTACAACATCCACCTATTCTATCAAGTATTACAAAAATGTTACCGATGCATCAGCAGAGACAGATGCGCAAGGAAATTCTTTAGAAATATCTCAAAATCCTTTCAGTATCAATAGCATTTACAATTATAGAAACATAGGCTATCCCAATCAACAAGAAATTTGGGTAAGAGTAGAGAGTGATGCAGATAATGCTTGTTACGGATTAGGACCTTATATTAAATTAAACGTCGAAAAATTACCCGTACTACATCCCATAAATGGAACAAATATTGTCAAAAAATGTGATGACAATCAAGACGGGATTTTGGGATTTGATACCTCAAAATTTACTGCTACAATTTTAAACGATCAAACCAATATCACTTTAAAATATTTTGACGAAGACGGAACGCCATTATCGAGCCCTCTACCCAATCCGTTTACGGTAAAAAACACCAAAACAATTACGGTACAAGCAACAAATAATTCAACACTCACTGACGAAGGACCGTGCTCTCGTGAAGGCAAAATTCAATTTATCGTGGATACACTTCCACTTGCTTTCCCTATTCCTAGCAGTCAACTCAATATTTGTGACGATGAAGTAGACCCTAAAAATCAAAACGGGATTGTAGGATTTGATACCTCAGCATTTGAAAGCACCATTCTTAACGGACAAACAGGAATGAACGTTAGCTTTTTTGACGGAAAAGGAAATCCTTTGAGTAATCAATTGCCTAATCCTTATGTGACTGCTTCACAAAGTATTAAAGTAAAAATTGAAAACCCAATTAACCCAAGTTGTTTTGCCGAAAGAGTTTTACCACTCAAAGTTATTCCATTACCCAACATCGATTTGAATGAAGATGGTTCCTACAGCGAATTGGTGTGTACCAACATTCTTGGATATACCGTTACCTTAAATGCGGGAGTATTGGGTGGTTCCGCCTCAGCCTACAGTTACAAATGGTATCTTGATGGAGTTGAAATTCCTAACGAAACCAAATCAACTATTGTAGTAGGTAATCCTGGAGTGTACACTGTTGATGTTAGCAATAGCAATAACTGTTACAGAACACGAACCATTACCGTTACAACATCAGTAATAGCGACTATTGAAGACATTAAAATTTCCGATTTAATAGACAACAACACCGTTGAAGTTATAGTTAGCGGCAATGGAGACTATGTGTATAGCCTTGATCCAAAAAAAGGTTTTCAAAGTTCAAACATTTTTAACGATGTTCCTGGTGGAGTTCAAAAAGTATATGTAAAAGACCTAAATGGTTGCGGAACGGTTGGCCCCGTGGAAATTGCAGTTTTAGGAATTCCTGATTTTTTCACACCTAATGGAGACGGCTTCAATGATACCTGGAGTATTAAAGGAGTGAATGCTAATTTCAATACCAATACCCGCATAGAAATTTATGACCGATACGGAAAATTAATAAAACAAATTAACCCCATGGACAAAGGTTGGGATGGAACCTATAACGGCTACCAATTACCTTCAGACGATTATTGGTACACCGTTACCTTCCAAAATAATAAGGTGGTGAAAGGACATTTTAGTTTAAGACGTTAAGTATGAAAACACAAAAGTTAGTTTTCTTTTTTATTCTCATCAGTATGTTCACCAACGCACAATCCCATCGTCCCTTTGGAAAGATTCGGCATATTGAAAATTTCAAATCGAAGTATGTTGATGCCAGAAACATCGACATTTGGTTACCTGATGGATATTCTGATTCCGAAAAATATGCTGTGCTCTACATGCACGACGGACAAATGCTATTCGATCCAGAAACTACTTGGAACAAACAAGCTTGGGAAATAGATACGATAGCCAACCAGTTAATTGCCGAAAACAAAATTAGAAAATGCATTATAGTAGGCATTTGGAACAACGGACAAAAACGCCACCCAGAATATTTTCCGCAAAAGCCGTATTCTGAATTTTCAAATTCACAAAAAGAATTCATTTCTAATGATTTACTAAAAAAAGGAAAAATCAACAGCGTTTTTAGCCCAATATCAGACAACTATCTGAAATTTTTAGTAACCGAATTAAAGCCCTATATCGATGCAACCTTTTCTACCAAAAAAGACCAAGCCAATACCTTTATTGCGGGTTCGAGCATGGGCGGATTGATTTCGATGTATGCCATTTGTGAATACCCAAAAGTGTTTGGAGGAGCTGCCTGCCTATCGACACACTGGACTGGGATATACCAACTCCTAGACAATCCTATACCCGATGCACTTTTATCCTATTTCAAGAAGAACCTACCCAACCCCAAAAACCATAAATTGTACTTTGATTGTGGAGATAAAACACTCGACTCCTTGTATCCTACCCTACAAAAAAGAGCCGACATCATCTTGACGGAACAAGGCTATACGCCAAGCCATTGGAGCACGCAATACTTCCCTGGAAAAGACCATTCTGAAAAAGCGTGGCAAGAACGAGTACAGATACCTCTAGAATTTTTACTAAAAGAGTAAAACATAAGTTTGTACTGAATTATTTCTTTACATTTGAAAAGAGAAACGAAATAAACCTTTGCCAATCTACCCAAAAATGGGTGTATATACGAAGGTTTGTTTCGGGTATAAACGAGTTGTGAGCAATTCTGCAAAAAACCGCGAATTCAGTAACTTAACGAAAGAAATGAAAAGAATAATTAAATATTTAAATAGACACGGAATATTTGTAATCTTCCCATTCCTTATGTATTTGTTTTTTAGAGAATTCTTAATGAATGAAAGTACTGATTTAGAAAAAAATACTTTTAGATTTTTTTATTTCTTTTTTCTCATTTTTAGTAACTTTTATTTTGTTGTTTATCACACAGAAAAAATATATGAGCATAGAGAAAATAGTGAAGGACGATTTAGATTTTTAGCGCATACTTTAGGTATCATATTTTTTCTATCTTTAACTTTTGCGTCGTATTATTGGTGCTTGTTTGACTATAATAAATCAAATTTTACAAATGTTGCAGAAGATAATATATATTTAGATTTCTTGTATTACAGTTTTGGTGTTTTTCTAATGAATAATACAAGTGAAATTCAAACTAATAGTTTCTATGCTAAACTTTTTGTTGGAACTGAAATGTTAACAGCATTTATAACTTTAATTATGATACTGGCTAATTATAAAGATTTGAAGTCCAAAACAGAGTAAAAAAGAACTGCTCACAACCGCAGCCACGCGATCATCGCTGGTTTTTCCTGGCTTCACGCTTGGTTTTCACGATGAACTTTCTATCTTAGTGGAAAAAACTCGGTTCGCTTTTCCGCAACGCCGCGTGGCAGCAAACCGTTAGCGGTTATCTTAAAAACACTAAACCGAATAAAATAATGAATGAAATTAAATACTTTCCTAAAAGCACAAATTCAAGATATAGTTATCTGAAAGTTTTTGGTATTGTAATTATCATGCTTCAAATATTTCATGTTTTTGGTTTTGTAAAAAAACATAATCACTCAAGATGGAAAATTGAAGTAGCAATAGGATTAATTGTAATGATATATTTGAGCTTCGAAAGTATTACAACTAAAGTCATATTTAATTTTGAGAAAAAGCAATTGGAAGTTTTTTACGTAACATTATTCAAAAATTATAAAATAGAAATTCCTTTCAATAAACTTAGTATTGAGTTTAACAAAAGACGACATAGTTTATCTAGTTATTACGTGGCTTCACATATTTATGAAGATCAAAAAATATGAAGATCAAAAAATAAAATATAAAATCAAAGATGGATTGATGGATAATTTTTCGGAAGAAACACTTCGGCAGCTTTCTGCTCAAACTTTCCCGAAATAAAGACAACCGCTAACCGCACATGAAGCGCCATTGCTGGATTTTGTTGGCTTTATGCTTGGTTTTCACGTAAAAACTTTATCTTAGCGGAGCTTACGCTGTTCGCTATACCGCAACGCGCACCTAGCAAGAGAACGTTAACAAAATTTTATTCACGCACTGTGTAAAAACACTTCCGCAGGAATTCTAAAAAAGTCTTTTAGTTTCTGCGCCATCTTTAAAGTAATTTCTCTTTTGCCGGATAAAACAGCAGATACATGCCCTTTGCTACCAATAATTGGTTCCAAATCTTTTGCCTTCACTCCCATTTCTTCCATTTTATATTTTATTACTTCTAATGCATTTAATTCTGGAAGACGATACTGTTTTTCATCATAATCTTTTATTAACACAATAAGCAAATCTAATTCATCACTCTCAGGAGTATTGGGCTCTGCGTTGAATATTTCCATCATTCGTATTGAAGCTTTGTTATAATCATCTTCTGTTTTTAATACTTTCCAGTTCATAGTTAACTATTTTTGTTTGTTAAAATTGTTGTGTCAAAAGCGATAGTTTCGACATTTACTTTGTCATATTCTTTATGTGTACCAAACCAAATCACATAACAAGCCGATTGCAAAAAATTTACTGAAACAATCAATCTGAAATCGTTTCCTTTTATATTGAAAATAACGCGATTATTATTCACAATGCTTGCGTTACCATAAACATTTTTAAGTTCATTAAAATTAGAAAACTCATGCTTAGAAAATTCATTATACCAAATCAGTAACTGCGTTTGAGCTGTTGGATATTTTTTTATATAGTATAAAATCGTCTTCTTTACTAGAATCTTCATGCGACAAAGATAACGAAAGTTTTCATTTTGCAAACTATTTTTTCTATTTTAAACACTTTCGCTAACAACCGTTTAAAAAACAAAACCCTAAAAAAAAACCACCAATTCACATTGGTGGTTTTCTATATTTATATCTCTACAACTTAGATTTTAAATCGCTTTCTATCATTTTCATTCAAGTAAATTTTACGCAAACGCAACGACTTAGGCGTTACCTCTACATACTCGTCTTTTTGAATGTATTCTAGAGCTTCTTCTAGTGAGAACTTGATAGCAGGAATAATTCTCGCTTTATCATCCGCTCCAGAAGAACGCACGTTAGACAGTTTCTTTGTCTTGGTAACATTCACAGTCATATCATCGCTACGCGTGTTTTCACCAATAACCTGACCTTCATAGATATCCTCATTCGGGTCTACGAAGAATTTACCTCTATCTTGCAATTTGTCAATAGAATACGGTATCGCTTTTCCATTTTCCATAGAAATCAACGAACCATTATTTCTACCTGGAATTTCGCCTTTGTACGGCTCATATCCAATGAAACGGTGCGCCATGATAGCTTCTCCAGCAGTAGCAGTCAACAATTGATTACGCAATCCAATGATTCCACGTGATGGAATATTGAATTTGATAATCATACGCTCTCCTTTGCCTTCCATACTCAACATTTCACCTTTACGAATCGTTACAAATTCAACAGCTCTTCCTGACAAATGCTCCGGTAAGTCGATGGTTAATTCCTCAACAGGTTCGCATTTTACACCATCAACTTCTTTGATAATTACTTGCGGTTGACCAATTTGCAATTCGTATCCTTCTCTTCTCATGGTTTCAATCAAAACCGACAAGTGAAGTACACCACGACCAAAAACCATAAACTTATCCGCAGAATCAGTATCCCCTACTTTCAATGCTAGGTTTTTCTCCAATTCTTTTGCTAATCTATCTTTAATATGACGCGAGGTCACAAACTTTCCTTCTTTTCCAAAGAACGGTGAATCATTAATCGTGAACAACATACTCATTGTTGGCTCATCAATAGCAATGGTTTGCAAAGCCTCTGGATTTTCAAAATCAGCAATAGTATCACCAATTTCAAAACCTTCCACTCCAACAATGGCACAAATATCTCCAGCCACCACTTCTTGTACTTTTTTACGACCTAAGCCTTCAAAAGTATGAAGCTCTTTAATACGTGATTTGATAATTTTACCGTCTCTTTTTACTAAAGAAATTGGCATTCCTTCTTTTAAAACACCTCTTTCTAAACGACCTATAGCAATTCGTCCAGTAAATGAAGAGAAATCCAAAGAGGTAATCAACATTTGTGGTGTACCTTCAGAAACCTTTGGAGCAGGAACATTATTGATAACCATGTCTAATAGTGGTTCAATATTTTCCGTTTGATTTTTCCAATCATCAGACATCCAATTGTTTTTAGCCGAACCATAAACAGTTGGGAAATCCAATTGCCATTCTTCAGCACCCAATTCAAACATCAAGTCAAAAACTTTCTCATGAACTTCTTCAGGAGTACAGTTTTCTTTATCAACTTTGTTGATAACAACGCATGGTTTTAGACCTAAGTCAAGTGCTTTTTGCAATACAAAACGCGTTTGTGGCATAGGGCCTTCAAAGGCATCTACCAAAAGACAAACACCATCGGCCATGTTCAAAACACGTTCTACCTCTCCACCAAAATCCGCGTGACCTGGAGTATCGATAATATTGATTTTTGTACCTTTATATACTACAGAAACATTTTTTGAAGTTATTGTAATCCCTCTTTCACGCTCTAAATCGTTGTTGTCAAGAATTAAGTCACCTGTATTTTCATTTTCACGAAAAAGTTGACAATGGTACATAATTTTGTCAACCAAAGTAGTCTTACCGTGGTCAACGTGGGCAATAATTGCAATGTTTCTAATAGATTCCATCTGTAAATTTTAATGGGTGCAAAGGTACACTTTATTTCGATATAAAAAACCTTTGGGTTTATTAGTTGCAGTTTAGTAACTTATGCTGAAGATTTTGTTAATTAATTCAATAAGTTTAAACGTATCGTTTTAAAATGTACAATATTTTTTTATATTTGAGTAATGAAAAATAAATCGACCAAAATAACATTACTTTTTGTACTTTTTTACGCATCTCTTGCTATCGCAAGCTATTTACTTTTAAGCAAAGTCTTCCCTTCACAACCCGATTTAGTTTTTTACAGTTTCATGAAAGATATTGGTTTTATCTTTTTGGCTGGAATTATTTTTAAATATGTTCTCACAAAAAATGACCGTCACAACAACAAGATATTTGAATCACTCCAAAAAAGTAATGATGAAATTAGAGAATCTAACGAGCGTTATGATATAGTTGCAAAAGCTACGAGTGACACTATATGGGACTGGAAAATTCAAGAAGATGATTTTGTTTGGAATAAAGGAATTCAGGATGTTTTTGGCTACAATAGAGAAGATGTAGGAAAAACATCTAAATGGTGGTTCGATAGAATTCATCCAGAGGACAGTATCAAAATGTCGATAAAATTATATTCTTTTATCGAGCAAAAAACAGAAAAATGGCAGGATGAATACCGTTTTAAATGTGCAGACGGAACCTACAAATATGTTTTTGATAGAGGATTTTTAGTTAAAGACGAAAGCGGAAATGTCATTCGAATGATTGGAACCATTCAGGACGTTACCAAACAAAAAGAGGAAGAACAAAGACTTAAACTTCTTGAAACCGTTATTACACAAACTAAGGATGCTGTAATTATTACCGAATCTGAAAAATCACACCGAACAGTACCTAAAATAGTTTTCGTCAATCCCGCTTTTACCACGATGACGGGCTACAAATCGAGTGAAGTTATCGGTAAAACACCTACCGTTTTCATGGGTAGAAAATCGGTTGAAAATCAATTAAGTAATTTATCAAAGGCGCTCAAAGGAAAAGAAGAATTTAAATTTGAAACGCTAAATCATACTAAAAACGGTAAGGAATATTGGGTCAATTTTTCTATGATTCCAATTACCAACAAGGAAGGAGAACATTCGCATTGGATTTCCATACAAAGAGACATCACTGAAGAGAAAAAAAGAGAAAAAGAAAAAGAGCAACTCATTCGAGAGTTGACACAAAACAACAAGGATTTAAAACAGTTCTCCTACATAACTTCTCATAATTTAAGAGCTCCATTGTCTAATTTGACGGGATTATTAAACTTAATTGAAGAAATCCCTGTAGACAATCCAGAACTCAAAGAAATTTTGAATGGATTTTCTAAGTCAACCCATTTGTTGAATGAAACCATCAACGATTTAGTGAAAGTGGTTATTATAAAAGACAATCCATCCATTCAAAAAGAGGAAGTACTTATAAAAGATGTTTTTGAAAATGTATTCAACCAATTGAGCTTTTTAATTAGCTTGCACAAACCCATTTTAAAAATTGAGCTCGAAAAAGTAACCATATTAAACATTAACAAGGCATATCTTGAAAGTATTTTATTAAATTTGTTTACCAATGCTATAAAATACAGATCTCCTAAAAGAACGCTTCGTGTATTTGTTTCTTCAAAAGAGGTTGGCGAAAACATCGTCTTAGTATTCAAGGATAATGGTATTGGTATTGATTTAGAAAGAAATGGCGATAAAATTTTTGGACTTTATCAAAGATTTCATAACTATCCCGACAGTAAAGGCTTAGGTTTGTATTTGGTAAAATCGCAAGTAGAATCTATGGGAGGAACAATAAATGTAGAGAGCGAAGTAGATAAAGGAACCACCTTTACTATAACATTTAAAAAATAATAAAAATGCTGGACTTAATTTTATGTGTTGATGATGACCCAATTACTCTGATGCTTTGCAAAATGGTAATTGCTAAATCTTCTTTTGCTACTGAAATAATCACAGCTCAAAACGGAGAAGAGGCTTTAAATTATTTTGACGATTTAAAACTAAATAATTTAGGTGCCGAAATTAAAAAATATCCTTCGTTAGTATTCCTAGACTTGAATATGCCAGTCATGGATGGTTGGGAATTTTTAGATCATTTTTCAAAAGAAGAATATACCACCGCCTTCAAAAACACAAAGATTATAGTACTCTCATCAACTATTGATCCTAACGATATTCAAAAATCTAAAACATACCCTATGGTGCTTGATTTTCTTTCAAAACCCATTACAAAAGAAATAATAGAACATTTAAAAGAAAGGCTTTAAAACAAAAAACTCTCCGAATTGGAGAGTTTTTTAAGTATATAACTGATTGTAAAATTACAATTTAGCAACGTGTTTTGTTAATTTAGATTTCAAGTTAGAAGCTTTATTATCATGGATAATATTTTTCTTAGCTAATTTATCAATCATAGAAATTACGCTTGATAATTTGCTTGAAGCATCTGATTTGTCAGTAGCTAATCGTAACGCTTTAATTGCATTACGAGTAGTTTTATGTTGATAACGATTTAACACTCTTTTTTTCTCGTTACTTCTAATTCTCTTTAATGCCGACTTATGATTTGCCATTTTATTTTTTTTCTTATTTTATAATTTGTAGTCCGTAGGGGAATCGAACCCCTGTTACCAGGATGAAAACCTGGCGTCCTAACCCCTAGACGAACGGACCATTATTCTTCTAGTTGTTATAAAACTCAATATATATTGAGTTGTTGTAGCCCGTAGGGGAATCGAACCCCTCTTACCAGGATGAAAACCTGGCGTCCTAACCGATAGACGAACGGGCCATACTTCTGTAATGCGGATGCAAAAATACAACTATTTTTTATTCGTACAATAGTAGAAGTTATTTTTTTTATTTTTTTTTAATAGGCCTTTGCAAACAGCACTCTACCAGTAGATTTCGCTCCAGAAAAAACGCATTTTCCTTCTTCTTCTACCCTATTCAAAGGAATACAACGTATAGTTGCCTTGGTGAGTTCTTTAATTTTTTCTTCTGTTTCTGGAGTACCATCCCAATGCGCTGCAATAAATCCTGTTTTGTTTTCTAAAACATCTTTAAATTCATCAAAACTGTTTACTTCGGTAATATGAGCATCTCTATACTGGAGTGCTCGATTGAACAAATCGTTTTGAATTGTTTCCAATAAATCATTGATATAATTTACAATACCCTCTTTAGAAACAACTTCTTTTGACAATGTATCTCTTCGAGCCACTTCAAAAGTTCCGTTTTCTAAATCTTTTGGACCAACAGCTATTCTAACAGGAACTCCTTTTAATTCCCATTCAGCAAATTTGAATCCTGGTTTTTGAGTCGTTCTGTTATCAAACTTAACCGAGATTTTCAGTTTTTTAAATTGAAGCATCAAATCTTCTACTACTTTAGTAATTGTAGCTAGTTCATCTTCACTCTTGTATATAGGTACAATGACAACCTGTATTGGTGCTAAATTTGGAGGTAAAACTAAACCGTTATCATCTGAGTGAGTCATTACTAATGCTCCCATCAAACGGGTAGAAACTCCCCAAGAAGTTCCCCAAACGTGTTCTTGCTTTCCTTCTTGATTAGCAAATTTTACGTCAAATGCTTTAGCAAAATTCTGTCCTAAAAAATGCGAAGTTCCTGCCTGCAAAGCCTTCCCATCTTGCATCAAAGCTTCTATACAATAGGTTTCTTCTGCACCTGCAAAACGTTCTGTTTCTGTTTTCAAACCTTTGATAACTGGGATTGCCATAAAATTTTCGACAAAGTCAGCATATACATTCATCATCTTTTCAGACTCTTCTATAGCTTCGAGCTTGGAGGCATGAGCAGTATGTCCTTCTTGCCATAAAAATTCTGCCGTTCGAAGAAACAAACGAGTTCTCATTTCCCATCTAACAACATTTGCCCACTGATTAATTAGCAGAGGCAAATCTCTGTAGGATTGAACCCAACCTCTATAGGTACTCCATATAATAGCTTCACTTGTTGGCCTAACGATGAGTTCCTCTTCCAATTTGGCATTAGGATCAACCATTAATTTACCTGGCCTATCAGCATCGTTTTTCAATCTATAGTGAGTGACAATTGCACATTCTTTAGCAAAACCTTCTGCATTTTTTTCCTCTGCCTCAAACATACTTTTGGGAACAAAAAGTGGAAAATAAGCATTGCTGTGCCCAGTTTCTTTGAACATTCTATCTAACTCTGCTTGCATTTTTTCCCATATGGCATACCCGTATGGCTTAATCACCATACAGCCTCTAACACCAGAGTTTTCAGCAAGATCTGCTTTGACAACTAGCTCGTTATACCACTTTGAATAATCTTCTGATCTTGTAGTAAGGTTCTTACTCATATTATTAGTTTGGCACAAAAATTGTTTAACTTATTTTAACTAAATAGTTTGGCAAAACTAACTAATTTTGTAATGTCCGACAATAAAAATACCCTAGATATGAAAACTTATTATTTTTCTTTGAAAAAAAATTCCATATACTCATTATTGGGTTTTATGGCTATTGTTGCTAGTTCTTGTGGTTCCTATCAAAACAGTTCCTACTATGACAGAGATGGCGTATATGGTGACATCGATAAACCACAAAATGACAATCAAAATTCACAAACAAGCCCACAAAACAATCAGTATAAAGATTATTTTAGTTCTCTTCAAAACAATGACGAAACCATTGAAACATTTACAGATGTTGAAAGCTACAAATCAAATTATGACAATACGCAACAAAATAACAATTCAGAATATTCTGGGGGCTATTCAAGCTGGGGTAATAATTCTAGCAATGTAAACATCAATGTTTACGATGCCAATTGGGGATATAATTATTGGAACAACTACTGGAATTGGAATATTGGTTGGGGCTGGAATTCTTGGTATGGCCCTAGTTGGGGATGGGGTTGGAATTCTTGGTATGGTCCTAACTGGGGATGGGGTTGGAATAATTGGTACGGACCTAACTGGGGATGGAATGGTTGGTACGGAAATAATTGGAACAACTATTATCGTGCAAACGGAAGAAGAGACGGATTGTATGGAAGATACTCAAATGGTAGTTATTATTATAACTCTGGTAGAAATAATAGGAATACAAACTATAACATTGGCAACAGAAACTCCAACGGAAGTTACAACAGAAGTAGCAATTTTAACACTGTAAGAAATAGTAGCCGAGGCACAAACAGCAATGATGGTAGAATGAATAATTATGATAATTCTAGAAATCAAAATTCTCCTACTCGAACTACGACACCAAGTTATACACCAAACTCAACAAATAATCCTAGTAGAAATAATACTTACACTCCAAGAACTGAAAGCAATACCAATAGAAATTACAATAATTCACCTTCAAGGTCATACACCCCAAGTACCTCAGGTAGCGGTGGTGGATATAATGGCGGTGGTGGCGGACGTTCATCGGGTGGTGGTAGAAGGTAATCAATAACCGAATAAAAAAATACAAAATGAAAAAAATCATTGTTTTATTTTTAGCTGTGCTTTCTATTAGTTCAATTCGTTCTCAAGGCATTTCTGATGCGTTGCGTTTCTCACATAACGATTTAAATGGAACAGCTCGTTTTAGCGCTTTAAGTGGTGCTTTTGGAGCCCTTGGAGGAGATTTTTCTGCAATAAATGTTAACCCTGCTGGTTCGGTTATCTTTTCAAATAATCAGGTAGGCTTTACCTTAAACAATTTTTCTATCAGAAATAAATCTGATTATTTTGGAATAAAAAATGATGCTACGAATTCTAATTTCAATATTAGTCAAGCAGGAGGAGTATTAGTCTTTAATGATGCTAATCCAAAAAATGATTGGAAAAAAATTGCTTTTGGAGTGAATTATGAAAGCATCAATAATTTCGAAAATTCACTATATACTTCAGGATTTAATCCAACTAACTCTATCGACAAATATTTCTTGAGTTATGCAAATGCAAATCCGAGTATAGATCAAGGAGGCATTTATTTAAAAACTTTACAGAATTCGTATTACGAAAATCTAAATTATTCAGACCAACAAGCCTTTTTAGGATACAACGGTTATATCATCAATCCAGTTGATGCATCAAATCCAAATAACGACATGTATGTTACAAACGTACCCAATGGCGGAAATTATTATCAAGAAAATTACCTTGAATCAACAGGATATAATGGCAAATTGAATTTTAATTTTGCCGCTCAATACAAAGACCAACTGTACATTGGTGTGAACTTAAATTCACATTTTACCGATTACAGACACTCTACAAGTTTTTATGAATCCAACAATAATAGTTCCGACACTGGAGTTAGAAGCCTTAGATTTAACAATGATTTGCACACTTACGGAGACGGATTTTCTTTTCAACTTGGTACAATAGCGAAAATAACCAAAGAATTTAGATTGGGGCTAACCTACGATTCTCCAACTTGGTACAGATTGAATGATGAATTGAGACAAACGCTCTCAAGCAAAGGCTTTAATTATGGTAATCCTTCAAATCCCAACTTAACTACCACAACTGTCGATTCTGATTTTGTCATCATTTATGACCCTTATAACCTTCGCACTCCTGGGAAGTGGACGGGAAGTTTAGCGTATATTTTTGGAAAGTCTGGATTAATTAGCGTTGATTATGCATTGAAAGATTACAGCAATACTAAATTTACTCCTAGGAATGAATTTAAAAACACAAATTCAGATTTATCAAATCTACTGACAACAGCAGGTGAACTAAGAGTTGGTGCCGAGTATAGAATAAAACAATGGAGTTTAAGAGGGGGGTTCCGCAATGAACAAAGCCCTTACAAAAATGAAAAAACGATTGGTGATTTAACTAGTATGTCTGGAGGTATTGGATATAATTTTGGCAATACAAAACTTGATTTATCCTATTCAGCATCTAATAGAAATTCTCAAAATAGATTTTTCTCACAAGGGTTTACCGACAGTGCTTCAGTGAAAACAAAAAATAGTAACGTTAGTGTGACATTATTATTTGAACTATAAATACATAAAAAAATGAATTTAAAAGCCATTGACTTAATATCAATGGCTTTTTTATTTCAAAAATTAGTTCAGAGTCACTATTTGCAAATAATAATATTCTTAAACCATGATGTTTCTAAATAATAAAAAGCGTAATTTTGCACTCCAATTTTTAAGTCTATGAGAACCAAATCATTGAAGAAAAACAAAATCAATGTAATTACCCTGGGTTGTTCCAAAAACGTATATGACAGTGAAGTCCTAATGGGACAATTGAGAGCCAATGGAAAAGATGTTGAACACGAGGCTCCAGCTGAAAAAGAAGGAAATATTATAGTGATAAATACTTGTGGATTTATTGACAATGCCAAAGCCGAATCGGTAAACATGATTTTAGAGTATGCCGATAAAAAAGAACGTGGATTAGTCGACAAAGTATTCGTTACTGGCTGTTTATCAGAACGTTATAGACCCGATTTAGAAAAAGAAATTCCTAATGTCGATCAGTATTTTGGCACAACCGAATTACCTCAACTCCTAAAAGCATTAGGTGCCGATTACAAACATGAATTATTGGGCGAACGCTTGACAACAACACCTAAAAACTATGCTTATCTAAAAATAGCCGAGGGTTGCGACAGACCTTGTAGTTTTTGTGCTATACCTCTTATGCGTGGAAAACACGTATCACAACCTATCGAAAAATTAGTTAAAGAAGCTCAAGGATTAGCCAAAAATGGAGTAAAAGAACTTATTCTCATCGCTCAAGATTTAACCTATTATGGATTAGATATTTACAAAAAGAGAAATCTTGGAGAACTATTAGAAGCTCTAGTTAAGGTGGAAGGCATTGAATGGATTCGATTACATTATGCATTCCCTACAGGTTTCCCAATGGATGTTTTAGAAATCATGAAGCGTGAACCTAAGATTTGTAATTATATTGATATTCCTCTACAACACATCTCCGATTCTATTTTGAAATCGATGCGTCGAGGAACTACTCAAGAAAAAACAACTAAATTATTAAAAGACTTCCGCGAGGCTGTACCTGGCATGGCAATTCGAACCACTTTAATCGTTGGCTACCCTGGAGAAACTGAAGAAGATTTTGAAATTTTGAAAGATTTTGTTCAAGAAATGAAATTTGACAGAATGGGATGCTTTGCTTATTCACATGAAGAAAACACTCATGCCTACTTACTTGAAGATGATGTTCCTGAAGAGGTAAAACAAGCTCGAGCCAATGAAATTATGGAATTGCAATCTCAAATTTCTTGGGATTTAAATCAAGAGAAAATAGGAAAAACATTCAAATGTATTATTGATAGAAAAGAAGGTGGACATTTTGTAGGAAGAACTGAATTTGATAGCCCTGATGTTGACAATGAAGTATTAATCGATGCTTCAAAATATTATTTAAAAACAGGCGAATTTGCATCTATAAAAATTATTGAAGCCACTGAGTTTGACTTGTATGGTGAGCCATTGTAAAATTATTTTAAACAGAAAGTCCTAATTGAAATAAAAAACACCGTTCTAAAATTTTAGAACGGTGTTTTTATAATATTGATGTACTATTTATTAGAAAGAATAAGTAGTTCCTAATAACACGTAAGCATTTGTTTTTGTACCAAGAGCATCACTATCAGAAAAAACTTCTTCTGAAGCACTATCAAAACGAATCTCAGGGATAATTGTCAAATTACCTGTTTTGTAATTCAATGATAACGTGTTACCAAGTATGCTTATACCTCCATCAACTCCCGTTAAAGCTTCATCACGATTAAAATATTCTAATCTGTATGCAAGACTTAAATTTTCTTTAGCTGCATAAGTAGCATACCCAACTAATGAAAACCAATTTCCATCTAAGTCACTATCAAAATCATCAGTAAGCATTCTATAAGTTCCGTTGAAACCTAAGTTAAATTTATCGTTTACCTTTTTAGAAGCTACTACGTCGATTTGAGTGGCATTTGTTGAACTTCCACCTGCTTGCTCACCAAAACTAGGATTTGGATTAGCACTTCCTGAAGTTACATTAAAAAAAGCACTTCCTGTTTCTCCAGTATACCCAATTTGACCTATGAAAGTTTTTTGAGTAGAACCAGCTTCTACAGCTCTTTTAAAGTCAGTTGGATTTGTTACTCCGGCCATAAAACTGAATTTGCCAGAAGTATATTGTGCTTTAACCCCAGTATTAAAGAATGGGCCATTAGTAAAAGCATAAGACATGCTGTAATTTTTGTTGCCAATTGCATCAACAAGTTCGTATCCGATGTGTGTTGCAAATGAACCCGCTATTACTTTGAATTTATCAGATAAATCATAAGTAAAAGTCAATTGCTTAATCATAAAACTTGTTGCATCATCATTGTATGTGAATTCACTCGCTCTTGTTCCAAAACCTAAATCTACAAATACAGATCCTTTTCCAGATTTGTGTGATGCCTGAATAGTAGCCATACCAAGTTCAAAAGAATTATGGGAATTAGTAAAACTAGTTTGACCATTTCCTTGTTGATCTGAAAAATCGTATTTATAATACATATCTGCAGATCCTGCAAAAGTTGTAGCAGCTGGGGCCGCAGCCTCTTGTGCAAATGTTGCGCTTGTCGTTAGCGCTAAAGCTAAAATTAGTAACGTTTTTTTCATGTTTAATTTAATTTAGTTCATATTGTTTTTTTATTTTCTGAAAAACAAAATATTTTGTTAATCCTTGAGCAAACATAAATATTTTTATAATACCCCATTAATTTATATGGTATATTGATGTAATTTTTATGTTTTAAACAAAAATACCCTATCAAAATTAGGGTATTGTATTTTAAAAATAAAAAAAATAAAAAAATGACATCCAACAAAAAGTTCATTTTTGAACTAAATTGACTTTTTTGAACCAAAATTTCATCTATTTAAAACTTGATTTAACTTATTATTAACCTCATTAGGGTTGTAAAAAATGTCTTTAGTTTGTATTTTTGATATATGACAAGAGTAATAAAGTATATTTATTTAGCAATCATTTTCATGCTATCCGTAATATGGATATATGAAACATTCAGCACAATTCGTGATGGTGCTGAAAATACATCTTATGAAATGTCTGAGAATTTTGTAGAGAAAGAAACCAAAAATTTAATGGAACTTTTTCTGGAAGATTCAACCGAATTTCTCTTGTTAACGTCAATTTTTATTGTAACAACTCCCCTATTTACTTTCAATATTAAAGAAATTGAATCGGATGTCACTAATCCTCCACCAGAATTAATTATTAGAATACCTGTACAATTTTAAACAAACATTTCAATTATTCTAATAATAAAAACTCATGAAAAAGATATTAGTATTACTACTATTAACTATTAGCGGACCATTTTTTGGTCAAACAGATGCAATCATCAAACACAACGGCGAAAAGACCGATGTAAACCTTATAAAAATTGAAGATGATTTAGTTTACTATTCCTTACCTGGAAGCGAAGAAGAAAATAAGATTAGTAAATTCGCAATAGCCCAATTGGAAAATAAAGCTAAAAACAACGTTCAAACCATTTCTGAAAAAATTGAAATTTCTGGAAAATCTGATTCTAAAAAGATTGTGGTTTTGAAACCATCAGAAACCTTTGGACTAAAAAAAGCAGGCACCATTAGTCTTTTCCCAGCATTAGCAAAGGGACAACCTGCACCATTAGCAAAAGAATTGGCAGAAAGAAGATTGAAAGAAAAAGCGGCAGCCGATGGTTATTCATTTATTGTTATCGAAGCAAATAATCAAAATGAATTAAGAGCAACCGCATACACCTATTAGACAAACTTACTCTTGCTAATTATTAGTATTAAAACAAAAGGCAGTTATCTCATTGATAACTGCTTTTTGTTTTTAAGATAAATTTTATTCATAAGTCAACGTCAATCCAGCAACCAAAAACTGCTTTCCAAATGGCTCTAAATTATCCAAATCAGAAGCCGCATTGTAGGTATAATTTAACCAAACTGGCATTATAAAATGTTTTCCTAATTCAAAATCTCTAGATAATTTACATCCCAAATTCACAAATGAAGGTTTGTCATAATCGGCATAGGTATAGTACTTTGCCTTATTATTAATCACAAAACCAACCACTGGAGCCAATTGAGTCTTTAAAGGTGCTTCATAGGTGTATCCAAATTCAATGTAAGTGGTGAAATTTTGTTTGCCTTTTTCGTCATTTTCATCTTTATACCTAAAATCATTACCAGCTATTAATGTACTTAATGTAGTCCAAAACGGTAATTTTCTCTCAGAAAAATCAAATAAAAATTGTAAATCTACAGATTGAGAACCGTCGTTACCGAAATTAAAAAAATCATTCGAAACACCTTCTTGCTTGTCAGTTGATGGCCAGTAATAATCTTGTAATGAAACTGTTAAATAATCTGTAGGCGCATAATTGAGAACAAAATCCAACTCTTGATATCCTTTAGAAGCTCTATCTTTATCGTAATATTCTTTTTTAAAATTAGTCGTTGTCCAAAAACCCACAGAAAACTGCTCGCTTAGATTATAATTACCATACAATTGCAAAACAGGATAATCTCCTCCCCACGATTGCCCTCTCCAAATATATCTTGAAGCTAAATCAAGATTCATATCCCAAGTACCCTTGACCGATTCAGGAGAAATACTGTCTTTCGAAACCTCATTATCGAGAACTTGACCTGAAATTATACAAAATTTCAAAGCCATTATTACACTAAATAGTATTTTTCTCATGATTCTTGATTTATTGTTAGATAGTAACACTTGTTTAAAACTAGCGAATATAGCAAAACTATTATTGCATTTAATTTATAAAATTAACATTTCTTTTTTATATTAACTAAAAACATTGTTGCCGTTTTGTAAAATATCGTATATTTGACGTCTCAAAAAAAATATCAAAAATATGAAATTCGAAGAAGTAAAAAACTTTGTAAACGGATCTTTTAAACCAGGAAGTTCCGATAAAACTCATGCTGTAATATCACCACTTGACGGCGAAACATTATCAACATTCAAAGAGTCTACAATGGCTGACTTGAATGAAATTATAGAGCATGCGCAAAAAGCACAAAAAGCTTGGCAAAAAGTAACATTAAAAGAACGTGTTCAAGTATTCTACAGATACAAACAACTGTTAGAAAAAAACAATGTCGAACTAACAGAAATAATTTACCGCGAAAATGGAAAAATTCATGGTGAAGCAAAAGCAGAAATTGACAAAGCTATTGAACTTACTGAATTTGCATGTTCTCTTCCTCAATTTGTAAACGGAGAAAATATGGAAGTAAGTCGTGGAGTATATTGTTCCGCAACAAGACATCCTCTAGGAGTTGTGGCATCGATTGTTCCTTTTAATTTCCCAAGTATGGTTCCTCATTGGACAGTGGTAAATGCTATTGCTCTGGGTAATGCTATGATTCTAAAACCTTCAGAAGCTGTGCCAATTAGCAGTCAATACATAGCTCGTCTTTTGAAAGAAGCTGGTTTACCTGATGGTTTGTTTAATATTGTAAACGGGACTCAGTCAACTGTAGAAAATATTTGTGATCATCCAGATATTAAAGCGGTTACTTTTGTTGGTTCCACCAAAGTTGCCAAAATTGTGTACCAAAGAGCCAGTCATAACTTGAAACAAGTATTGGCTTTAGGTGGAGCAAAAAATCATATCATTTTATTACCTGATGCGCATCCAGATATGGCATCTTCTAATATTGTTGCATCAATGAGCGGATGTGCTGGTCAACGATGTATGGCTGCTGCCACATTACTTGCTGTAGGTGATTGTGATGCTATTTTAGATAAACTAATTGGTGATGCACTAAAAATTCAGTGTGGAACTACACTAGGAGCAGTAATTTCAAAAGCTGCTAAAGAAAGAATTGAAAGCTATATTACAGAAGCAGAACAACAAGGCGCAAAAATTATATTAGACGGTAGAAATACTGTAGTACCTGGAAAAGAAAATGGTTTTTATGTAGGTCCAACCATTATTGATTATGCTACTGCTGATATGCGAGTTGCCAGAGAAGAAATCTTTGGTCCTGTTCTTACTATTGTTCGCGTTAAAACTATCGATGAAGCTCTAGCTATTGAAAATGCAAATCCTTATGGAAACGCTTGTTCAGTATTTACACAAAGTGGTGGCTTAGCAAACTATGTTACCGAAAATGCTTCTGCAGGTATGTGTGGGGTAAATATTGGTGTACCAGTTCCTAGAGAGCCTTTTGGATTTGGTGGATGGAATGAATCTAGATTTGGTTCTGGAGACATTACAGGAAAGAGTTCTATTGGTTTCTTTACAAAAGAAAAGAAAACTACAACCAAATGGAATCCTGAAGCAGGTGTTAATTGGATGAGTTAATATACGTTATTTAAAAAATTATGATAGATACCTTAATTTCAAAGAAAGAGCAAATAATAAATGACAGTAAACAATTTAGTTTATTTTCATGGTCTGCTCAAGCAAGTGTTAACCCAATAGCTATAGAAAGAGCTGAAGGGGTTTATTTATATGACTATGATGGAAATAAAATTATCGACTTTTCTAGTGGATTAATGTCCGTTAATATAGGTCATGGTGATCAACGAGTAACTGATGCTGTTGTTGAACAAATGCAGAAAGTGAGTTTTGTAACTCCAACTTGTACTACAGAAATAAGAGCTAAATTGGCAAAAAAATTGGCTGAGATCTGCCCAGGAGATTTAAACAAGGCTTTCTTTACTTTGTGCGGAACTTCCTCTGTAGATAATGCTATAAAATTAGCTAGATTGTATACTGGAAGACACAAAATTATTGGGAGATACAGAGCATTCCACGGAGGTTCTATTGGTGGAATGTCCGTAGGTGGAGACCCGAGAAAATTAGCGAATGATTCTCAACAAATGCCTAATTCCATTCATTTGGATGATCCGTATTACTTTTTCGGAATGAAAAATTTAGATGAAGCTACAAAACTAAGTCTGAGTTTAGAATATGTTGAAAGAGTTATTCATTTTGAAGGTAAAACCAATATTGCTGCCTTTATTTTTGAAGGAGAAAGTGGTTCGTCAGGCTGTTTGCATTATCCAAAAGGATATTTAAAAGGCGTAAAAGCACTTTGTGAAAAATATGGAATATTGTTCATTGCCGATGAAGTAATGAGTGGTTTTTGTAGAACGGGAAAATGGTTTGGTTTTGAAAATCACGACATAATACCTGATATGGTATGTATGGCAAAAGGATTGACTTCCTCGTATTTACCTCTAGGTTGCTTAATGGTGTCTGATAAAATTGCTGAAAAATTTGAGAATACTCCAATGATGATTGGGCTAACTTATAATGCACATCCTGTAGCAATGGCAGCAGCTTTGGCAGTAATTAACATATACGAAAGCGACAATCTTTTAGAGAATGCCAGAAACATGGGAGCTTACATCGAAACTCGAATTGAAGAGATGAGAAAGCAGCACCCTAGTATGGGAACATTCAGGAACACCGGACTTTTAGGATGTTTAGATGTTTTGAAAAATAAAACAACAGGCGAACTAATTGCTCCCTATAATGCCGCAGGCGATGATTTAAAAGTAACAAATCTTATTGCTGCAAAAGTAAGAGCTTTAGGCTTATACACATTTGTACGTTGGGGTTACATATTTATTGCTCCTCCTTTGATTATCAATAAAGAACAAGTTGACGAGGGATTGGCTATAATTTCTCAAGCATTATGCATAGCTGATGAACATTTAATTCAATAAAAAAAGAGAGGTTAATTACCTCTCTTTTTTTATAACTACTTATTGTTTTTCTTCTGAAATACATCATCAATAATCTCAAATAATCTTTCTCGTTTGATAGGTTTAGTGATATAACCATAAAAACCAGCATTATATATCTTTTCTTCATCCTCACTCGAGGAATAGGCTGTTTGTGCAATTATAATCAATTCAGGACGAATAGCTTTAATTTTTTCTAAGGCTTCAAAACCATTCATAATTGGCATTTTTATATCCATCAGAACCAAATCTATACTTGGATTATTGATACAAATTTCTACTGCTTCAAGTCCATTAACCGCTCTAATAATTTTATAATTCTTAAGCTGCATTATTTTTTGAAACAATAAGAAATTAAGATTATCGTCTTCGGCTATTAATATAGTTCCATCTTCTTCGCCTTTTTTAGTTTTTACACTATTAATTGGCTGAACGATAATTCTTTGTACTTTATCATATTTAAGTGGAATAGAAAATGAAAACACAGAGCCTTTTTCTACTTTAGATTCTAAAGTAATTGTTCCTCCCATCATTTCAACATAAGCTTTTGAAATAGCGAGACCTAAACCTAGTCCTCCAACCTTTATAGACACATCACTTTCAACTCTCTTAAATCGGTCAAATATATGTTTGTGATTGTCTTCATCAATTCCTAGGCCTGTATCTTTGATTTTGAAAATTATTTTTTCATTCTTTTCATCAACTTCGTATCCAAAAGCTACATATCCTTTTTCAGTGAACTTAATTGCGTTATTGACTAGATTTACTAGAACTTGTTTTAATTTTACTTCATCAGTTATGATGTTGTAGGTTACAGGATTTTTAGTTTCTAATAATTTAAAATCAATTTTTTTTGTTTTGGGGATTGTTATTTTTATGGTTTCGAATAACTCGCTAATACAAGATTCTAAATTTATGGTTGCATAATTTGGTTTTATTTGATTAGAATCAATTTTTGACATTTCAATAAGATCGTCTATAATTGACACTAAGTTTCTACCGCTTTTATCAATAACTTTTAAATATTCTAATTTTTCTTCCTCTTTCATTTTAGTATTAATGAGCAAATCTGTAAACCCATTAATCGCGTTCATTGGAGTTCTAATTTCATGAGATAAATTGGCTAAAAAGGAGGCTTTCAACCTATCACCTTCTTCAGCTTTTAATTTGGCTTTTATCAATTCAATCTTTTGATTGTTATTTTCCTCAAAGAGATTTCCAATATAACTAAATTCACCTGTAGTGTGTTTTAATTCTTTTATAGCTTTTTTATTACCTGTTTCAAGAACTCTAGTGATAAGGTCTAGAGGGAAATAAAGCCATTTTCGTGTCAAAAATAAATTGATGACTAAATTGACAACAAAAGCTAAAATTATTAAGTATAAAATAGTAATAGTATTGTCGAAATAAACATCAAAATTTCGCTGGAAAATTAATTTTATTACAGGCTTGTTTTTGTAATCGTCTAAATCAATCGCCGCAAAAATCTTATGATTGCCAATTTCTGTTTCGCTGTAACTTGAGCTAAAATTAATTTCAGAACTGGTTAAATGCTCTAAATCTTTTAAAAAATCTTCGTCTAAAAGTCTTACAACAAAGAAATAACCAAAGGGTTTTGTTTTGTTTTTTAGAGGATCATCAGATGGGTGGATGGAGGCACCAATAACTTCAATTATACCCTCAGGAATTTTCATATAAAACCGTGAGAGCCCACCTTTACTGAGATTTGCAATTGCTTCTTTAGGGATAATATCAACTGATTTTATTTTGGGTGAAGCTGCTCTGATAATAAATTTTTTATCAACGCCATAAGCACCTAAATAATCAGCTTTATAGATATCTAACTCATTACCAATGGTTTCGTTATACCAAACTGTGTCTTTTGTTCTAATAAAATCAACAAACTCATCCCAATTTGTATCGTTGTTAATGGCAACTCGAATTGGTTTTGAATCTAAGACAAATAATTTGTTGACCTCATTATTGAACTGATTTTTAGAATTTGCATATACTTCTTTCTCCACTTTTATAGTATAATAGTAAAGTGCAAAATACAATCCGATGAAAAAAATACTTGAAGAAAAAATTAACAGCAATATTTTTGGATAGGTCTTCTTAATTACCATTTTTTCTGTGAGTCATTTAAAATAAAGTTAAACGAATATAGAATAAAATTTCTGAAAAGCAATAACTTAAAAGTCAATCTAAAAAATTAGAACTATTACAATTTAGAATTGCTATTTTGATTGATTATTTTTTTTGAAAATTTTTTCTAAAAGCTCAAAAATCTTATCCTTATCTAAGGGCTTAGTAATATAATCTGTAAAACCAGCCTGCATGACTCTTTCCTTATCTTCAGATGAAGAATGAGCCGTTTGTGCAACTACAGGAAGGTTTGGTAAAAATACTTTTATTTTTTCAAAAGCACTGTATCCATCCATAACTGGCATTTTAATATCCATGAAAACGAGGTCTATAGCTGGATTAGTAGAACAAATAGTTACCGCCTCTTGACCATTTACAGCCCGTATTGTTGTATAATTTTTTAGTTCGAGAATTTTTTTGAGTAATAAAAAATTGATATTATCATCTTCTGCAATCAAGATGACTTTGTCACTATTTAACTCAAAATCTTCTCGGATTTCCTCTTCAGTTTTCTCAACAACTTTCTCATCATATTGTAATGGAATTGTGAATACAAAGTTAGAACCAACACCAACGGTAGATTCAACTTGTATGGTGCCACCTAACATTTCGATGTATGCCTTGCAAATGGCTAATCCAAGTCCTAAACCACTTAATTCCGCTGAAAAATCATCTTCAATTCTTCTGAAACGATCAAAGATGATGCTGACATTCTTCTTGTCAATCCCAATACCTGAATCTTTTACTGTAAACTCTAAAACTTTCTCTTTATCATTAACCACATATCCAAAACCAACTTTACCATTCTCAGTATATTTTACAGCATTGGTTATTAAGTTTGTGATGATTTGTTTTAGTTTAATTTCATCCGAAAGAATATTACTAGTTGTCGGATTTGGATTATCCAATATATAAAAATCGATTTTCTTTTCTGGTGGAATTGTTACTTTTATAGTAGCATACAAATCTTGAATGCACTTGTTTAAATCAAAACTGACTAATTTAGGAGAAATCTGTTTGGCATCAATTTTAGACATTTCAAGTAAGTCTTCAATAATTGAAACTAGATTTGTTCCACTATTTCGTATGATTTTCAAATATTCTGACTTATCTTCCTCGCTAAGTTTTGAGTCATTCAACAAGTCACTAAAACCAATAATGGCGTTCATTGGAGTTCGTATCTCATGAGATAAATTAGCTAAAAAAGAAGATTTAAGTTTATCACTTTCTTCGGCTTTTTGTTTTGAAATTATTAATTGTTTTTTTTGATTGTTATTTTCTTCAAAAAGATTTCCTATGTAACCAAACTCTCCAGGGGCTTTCTTTAAATCATCAATTGAGTCCTCACTTCCTGTTTCAAGAATATTTGTAATCGTTTTAAGTGGTGAATACATCCATCTTTTAGCATAATGCAAATAGAGTATTAAATTAAATATAAAAGCAATTACAATTATTGATAATATCTTCTTTGTACTTTTAAAATCTAGATTAAATGGTCTCTCAAAAAGTAATTTTGAAACTACTTCCCCATTCCAGTTTTTTAAATTTAGTTCAGATGTTATAACCTCATCCTCATCAATTAAATCAGATTTGCTGTCATTTACTAATTTAATTTTGGAACTACTAATTTTCTGAAGATTGTGAAAATAGTTTTTGTCCAAAAGCCTTGCCATAATAAAATATCCTGAAGGCTTGAATTTATTTTTTTGAGGATCATCAGACGGATGAATTGTAGCTCCAAAAACTTCCACAACACCATCAGGAATCCTCATATAAAACCTTATGAATTTTGATTTGTATAGCTTACTAAATACTTGTCCAGGTATAAAATTAGACGAAGAGATTTCTGGAGTGGAAGTCTTTACAATAAATTGATTGTTAACATCATATACACTAACGTAATTAACTTCGTAGGATTTAAATTCTTCATTGATGAATTGGTTGTACCAACTAATATCTTTCGTTTTAGCAAAATTATATAACCCATCCCAGTATGTGACATCATTTATTGTTTCCGAATGTGTTTTTGAATTGAGTTCAAACAAAGTTGATATTTCGCTATCAAATTGCTCACTTGTAGTTATGTAAACTTCTTTTTCTTGTTGAATAGTGTATAAATAAAGGGATAGATATAATAAGAAAAAAAGCAAACTAGTTCCAATAATCAAAAATAACAGTTTGGAATATATTTTAAGATTGAAAGGTTTATTCATAAATTTGAGGTAGAATTCACAAAAAATTATAATTTGTCATAAATATAAAATAATTTTTCAATGAAATTATACTTTTTCATGAAAACAATGTACTATTTAGATTTATAGCACAACCAATAATCCAAAATCTCTTAAAGTAAATAGTGGTTTTGAATACCAAAAAATCTCAAAATCCTGAAAATCCTGCTCAAAATCCAATTTAATTTCTTGAAAGGTTACTTTTTTCGAATTGTAGACGGATACTTTTTCAAGTATTTTAACCAGCCATTCGCCTTCTTTTTTGGCTAACTGAATGTTAAAACTTTCTTTTTTATCATGAAAAACCAATTTTGTCATTTCCCAAGAGCTTCCCTTTTTGGATTTTGTAAAAAATTCAATAGTAGGCATTCCTCCTAACCAAACTATTTTTGCATTTGGCTTTATATTGAAACCTACTTCTTCTTGTAAAGCGTTATGAATAAAATCCTGAGGAATTTTCGTTTTCGGAATTTTAAAGTCAAACCAATCTTGCAATTCATAATCAAAACAAATCCCGTGCATGAAATTGAATAAAGATTTCTTTAATCCAAAACTAAACTTATCATGATTAATTCCTGTTTTATCCTTATAATTAATATCATTGTTAGCAAAAGTACCTATTGATTTTGTCTCTTTACTAACACCAAATTCCTCTGGATACATACCTACTGGACTGTGAGCCGTCATTGCAAATTGATGCCAAAAACCCGATTGTAAAATACCAATCTCAAACATTTGCCTTACCATTTCTAAACTATCAATAGTCTCCTGAATGGTTTGTGTGGGATATCCATACATCAAATAGGCATGAACCATAATTCCTGCTTCGGTAAAATTACGTGTTACTTTTGCTACTTGTTCAACGGTTACTCCCTTGTCTATTAATTTTAATAATCGATCAGAGGCGACTTCCAAACCTCCAGAAACAGCTATGCAACCTGATCTCTTTAGCAGTAAACATAAATCTTTAGAAAAACTTTTCTCAAATCGAATGTTCGTCCACCAAGTCACCACCACTTTTCTCCTAATAATTTCTAATGCTAGTTCACGCATCAAAGCTGGTGGAGCGGCTTCATCTACAAAATGAAATCCAGTTTCTCTAGTTTGAGTAATCAACTCCTCCATCCTATCGACCAAAAGCTTAGCCGCAATGGGTTCGTAGACTCTTATATAATCTAACGAAATATCACAAAACGTACATTTTCCCCAATAACAACCATGTGCCATAGTCAATTTATTCCAACGTCCATCACTCCACATGCGATGCATTGGATTGATAATTTCGATAACTGAAATGTATTGATCTAAAAGTAAATCCGAATAATCTGGGGTTCCTACTTCCGATTGTTTGTAATCTTTAGATGTTGAATTATCGATATATTGAACTTCATTATTGACTACAATAAAAGTGCGTTTCAAATTTTCTAACGAACGTTTTCCCTCCAAATGCTCCACTAAATGTTCTATTGGAGCTTCACCATCATCCAAAGTAATAAAATCAAAAAACTCAAAAACTCTAATCTCCGAAAGCGAACGCAATTCTGTATTAGGAAAACCCCCACCCATAGCAATTTTGATGTGAGGATAATGTCTCTTTACGTATTGAGCCGAACGAAAAGCACTATACAAATTTCCTGGAAAAGGAACGGATATCAAAAACAAATTGGGCTGAATTGTTTCTAATTTAGTTGCCAAAATAGTAAGCAACAACTCATCAATATAAGTTGGTTTACCTTGTAAGGCTTCATATAATTCGTCAAACGAATTAGCGCTCCTACCTAATCGCTCTGCATAGCGGCTAAAACCAAAATTTTCATCAATACATTCTACAATAAAATCGGAAATATCTTCAAGATATAAAGTCGCAAGATGTTTGGCCTTATCTTGCATTCCCATAGCGCCAAAAGCCCAATCCATTTCTTCCAATTGTTCAAATCGAGAAGCCTCTGGAAGAAAATCACCACTACAAATTTGAAGTGCCAGCGTTGGATTTTTTCCTTGCAAAAAAGCAATAACCGAATCGATAGTTTTGATATATTCGTTTTGTAAAGCAAAAATTCTATTTGAATTATCTGAAAGTACTTCAACATCTAACCTGAAACTTGAAACTTCAAACATTTTTATTAAACCTTCTTTCGAAAATAATTTCAAAATCACTTCAATACCCAAATCTGCCTGAACCGATTCTATATTTTTAGTGTTTAAAAACCCCTTGATATAGGCAGTCGCTGGATAAGGTGTATTCAGTTGGGTAAACGGAGGCGCTATTAGGAAGATTTTAGTTTTCAAAAGGAAATTGTTTGTATAAAAGTAAGATTATTTACTTTAACTGAATTTTATTAATATTACTAAAACTGATGTGTTTTTCTCGTAATTATTAAAAGTGATACAAAAGTCAATACCGCAGCTCCAGACAAATAGAACCCAATATAAGATATACCATAATTTTTAGCCAACCAAATAGCAATCATTGGAGCAAATGCAGCACCTATAATACCCGCTAAATTAAAGGTCATTGAAGCTCCAGTATATCGAACTTCAGTAGGGAATAATTCTGATAAAAAAGTGCCAAGAGGTCCATAAGTTAACCCCATTAATGTCATTCCTAAACATGAAAAAATAGTAATCAAACTAGCACTTTCTGAATTATAAAAGAAAGAAAAGAACAAACCAAAAACAATAATTGAAATAGATATCAACAATAATATCAATCTTCGTCCATAACGATCCGCTAATAGTGCCGAAACGGGTATGGCAATCATAAAAAACAAAACAGAAAAAAGCTGAATGATTAAAAAGTCTCTTCTGATAAAACCTAATTCAGTTGTAGCCCAACTTAATGTAAAAACGGTCATTAGATAAAACAATACAAACGTAGTTACTGCCGCCAAAGTTCCAAAAATAAGTTCTTTTTGATAGGATTTTAATACCGTAAGTAATGGTATTTTCATTTGTTTCTTAGTTTCCACAGATTCGACAAAAGAAGGCGTTTCGGTAATTTTTAACCGAATATAAAATCCTACTAGAACCAATATAGCACTGGATACAAAAGGAATTCTCCACCCAAAATCAAAAAAACTTTCTTCCGATAACGTATCGCTCAATACTAAGAAAGTTCCTCCAGATAATAGCAAACCTAATGGTGCTCCTAATTGAGGAAACATACCATACCAAGCTCTTTTATGAGGCGGTGCATTTTCGATGGCCAATAATACAGCTCCACCCCATTCTCCTCCTAATCCCAAGCCTTGTCCAAATCTAAATAGCATTAAAAATAAAGGTGCAATAACTCCAATGCTCGAATATGTAGGCAATAAACCAATACAAACTGTTGAAATTCCCATGGTTAACAGAGCCACAACCAAAGTGGCTTTCCTTCCAATCTTATCACCATAATGTCCAAAAAAAGCAGAACCTAATGGTCTTGCAAAAAAAGCAATTGAAAATGTAGCTAACGATTCTAATATAGAGGTGGTTGGGTCTGAACCAGGAAAAAACAATTGTGGAAAAACCAATACGGCTGCATTGGCGTAAATATAAAAATCAAAAAACTCAATGGTGGTTCCTATTAAACTGCCAAAAAGAACGTGTTTCAAAGAATTAACTTTATTTGTATTTGCTGATTCGTTCATTTTATCTTTGCTTTTTATTTTTGATAAAATTGAACTTATTTTTTGAAAATAACAAATTTTAGTAGGCTTTTGGAATATAGTAAAGAGAACCAACACATATTTCACAAATTTACACAGATAATTAAAATCCGATATAATTTTGAAAATCTGTGTTTGTATTTCTAGTTTAAATACAATTTCGCTAAAAAGTGAAACCTATCAGAGTTACGATGATTCGAACCAAATTTAAAGCGGAATATTTCCGTGTTTTCTGTTTGGAGTCGCCACAACTTTATTTTCTAACATGCTAAAAGCTTTTATTAATTTTTTACGAGTATCTTGAGGCAGTATTACCTCATCAATAAAGCCTCGCTGAGCGGCAGTATATGGATTGGCAAATAAATCGGAGTACACTGCTTCTTTTTCTAACAGTTTAGCTTCATGGTCTTCTGCTTCGCTAATTTCTTTTTTGAAGATAATCTCTGAAGCTCCCTTTGCTCCCATAACCGCAATTTCGGCAGTTGGCCAAGCAAAATTCATGTCGGCACCAATATGCTTAGAATTCATTACATCATAAGCACCTCCGTAGGCTTTACGAGTAATTACAGTTACTTTAGGAACGGTAGCTTCGCTTAAAGCATAGAGTAATTTGGCTCCATGAACAATAATTCCGTTCCATTCTTGGTCAGTTCCAGGTAGAAAGCCTGGAACATCAACTAACACTAATAATGGGATATTGAAACAATCACAAAAACGGGTAAATCGAGCAGCTTTTATCGAACTTTTTACATCTAAGCAACCTGCTAAAAACATGGGGTTATTGGCTACGACACCTATACTTCTACCTGCAATTCTAGCAAAACCAACGATAATGTTTTCAGCAAAATCCTTATGAATTTCAAAAAAGGAATCTTCGTCTATAATTCCTTTAATCACTTCGTGCATGTCATAGGGTTTATTGGTATTATCAGGAACAATATCTGATAATTGCTCTCTAATTTCATCGCCTAAAACATAAGGAACTTTTGGAGTCAATTCTTTATTATTCTGAGGGATATATGACAACAATCGTTTGATATCTTCCATGCACGCAACCCCGTTTGGAGAAGTGGTATGAGCAACCCCTGATTTAGTAGAATGTGTAACAGCTCCACCCAATTCCTCAGAGGTAACTTCTTCATTAGTTACTGTTTTTACGACATTGGGTCCCGTTACAAACATGTAACTATTATTTTCAACCATCATCGTAAAATCGGTCATGGCTGGGGAATATACCGCACCACCAGCACAAGGTCCCATAATTGCAGAAATTTGTGGTATGACACCACTAGCTTGAACATTTCTATAAAAAATATCAGCATAACCACCAAGTGAACGAACTCCTTCTTGAATTCGAGCTCCGCCAGAATCATTTAATCCAATCATGGGTGCGCCTACTTTTACTGCCATATCCATTACTTTACAGATTTTTTCAGCATGGGTTTCAGAAAGTGCTCCCCCAAAAACAGTAAAATCTTGAGCAAAAACATATACTAATCGACCGTTTATAGTTCCATAACCAGTAATTACTCCGTCACCGTAATAAATTTCTTTTTCCATACCAAAATCAGTTGTTCGATGTGTAACCAACATTCCAATCTCTTCAAAAGAGCCTTCATCCATTAGATATTCGATACGTTCTCTGGCGGTGAGTTTTTTCTTTTCGTGCTGTTTTTCAATACGTTTTTGACCTCCACCTAATTTGGCTGAGGCTATTTTATCATTTAATATTTTAATTTTAGATTCCATAACTTTATTGAATTGGTAATCGTACTATTTTTTGATCTTCAAAATATTGTTTTAATGCCACCAGAGCAGCTATTTCAGCTTCTTTCGCCATTTGAATTTTTAAAACGTCTGCATCATAATATTTTTTAACAAAATTGGTGTCAAATTTACCCGAACGGAAAGCTTCGTGTTCAAAAACAAACTTTCCAAAAGACAGGGTCGTCTTAACGCCTTCTATTTTATAGTCTTCAATTGCTTTGAGCATCACTTGAATGGCTTCTTCACGTGTTTTTCCATAAGTAATTAACTTGGCTAACATAGGGTCATAATAAATAGGAATGTCCATCCCTTGTTCAAAACCATTATCTACTCGAATTCCTTCTCCAACAGGCAACTGGTAAACGTCCAAATGTCCAACACTGGGTAAAAAATCATTCATTGGATCTTCCGCATACACACGCAATTCTACTGCATGTCCATTTATTTCCAAATCCTCTTGTTTAAAGGGTAATGCTTCTCCTCTAGCTACTCGTATTTGAAGTTCTACTAAATCAACTCCTGTTATCCATTCTGTTACAGGATGCTCAACTTGCAAACGGGTATTCATTTCGAGAAAATAAAAGTTATCATTTTCATCATATAAAAACTCTACTGTTCCCGCTCCTAGATAATCACAGGATTTTGCAACAAGAACTGCCGCTTCACCCATTTTTTTGCGAATTTCTGGAGTTAAAACTGAGGATGGTGCTTCTTCAACCACTTTTTGATGACGACGCTGAATACTGCATTCTCTTTCAAATAAATAGACTACATTTCCGTGACTATCGGCAATAATTTGAATTTCAATATGCCGTGAAGAAGCTACATATTTTTCAATGAAAACCGATCCATCTCCAAAAGCTGCAACCGCTTCACTGATAGCTCTATTCATCTGAGCTTCAAAATCTTTTTCATTTTCTACCACTCGCATTCCTTTTCCACCACCACCAGCCGATGCTTTAATTAAGATGGGAAACCCAATAGAAGTAGCCGTTTTCTTGGCTTCGTCAATATCAATAATGGCATGATCAACTCCAGGCACCATTGGGATATTGTAATGCATCACCGCTTCTTTTGCGGCTAACTTACTTCCCATGATTTCTATTGCTTTTGATTTTGGACCTATAAAAGTAATATTGTTTCTTTCGGCTTCTTCTGCAAATTCTGAATTTTCACTCAGAAATCCATAACCCGGATGGATAGCATCTACATTCAATACTTTGGCTACTTCAATAATTTTACTTCCTAATAAATAGGACTGACTTGATGGGGCTTCACCAATGCAAACGGCTTCATCAGCATATTTTACATGCAGAGCATTTCTATCGGCTGTGGAATAAACAGCTACCGTTTTAATCCCCATTTTTTTGGAGGTTTTCATTACCCGTATGGCTATTTCACCTCTATTGGCAACTAATATCTTTTTCATATATTATTCAAATTCAATTAACAAATGACCTTTAACTACAGCATCTCCAACAGCAACAGAAACCGATTTAATAGTACCATTACGTGGTGAAAGAAAACTATTTTCCATCTTCATTGCGCCAAGAATCAACAGGGTGTCATTTTCCTTAACAACCTGACCAACAGCCACAAAAATTTCAAGAATCAATCCCGGCATTGGAGCTTTTATGGAATTTATATGCTTTGTTGCACCTATCTCAAATCCCATTTCTTTAATAAGCCTATCCAATTCATTTGCAATAACTACTGAATAAGTGTTATTGTTAATAGTTACAGTATAGTTTTTGTGATTGAAATCCGAAGTTATAATTTCTGCCTGATAGGATTTATTTTCATGCAGAATATGAAATTTATTTTTTTCTACAGGTACTGCGTCTAGTTGAGCGGTATGGTTTTTATCTAAATCAAATTGAAAAGTAGAATTAACATTTACTCTATATTTTGTACTCATAAACCCATTTTTTAATTACTATCAAATTTAACAAAAAAAATCTGTTTTTTAACAATTTCAATCGATATAATTTCCAATTAAAGGATACCTTTTCCCATATAAAAATCATGATTTACTATCTTTTTGTTAATTCAAAAAAACATAACTTTACTTTTTGTTAATTTTACAAAAAATTAAGCCATTCCTAACCATGCCTACTGACTGCATAAGCTATCAAAATTCCGGATATTTTTCTGCTCTAATTAATGACTATTTAGACCAAAAGCCGAATTTAAAACCGCTATACAATCGTTTCCCTACTCTTGAAAATTTTAAGGCTCAAATAATCGAGAAAGAAGGTAATTTTAATCCAACACATAGAAAAGAACTGGTTGCTGTTTTACAGAATCAATATTCAGGTACAACTACTTCTGATAAAACGAAACAAAACATTAAATCACTTATACATTCAAATACCTTTACTATTACTACAGGACACCAATTGAATTTACTTACTGGACCATTATATTTTTTGTATAAAATAATTTCAACAATAAACCTAACAAAAGAACTTAAAGCAGCATATCCGAAGTATAATTTTGTACCTATATATTGGATGGCTACTGAAGACCATGATTTTGAAGAAATAAATTACTTCATTTTCAAAGGGAAAAAATTTCGTTGGAATACCGAAAGCAAAGGACCAGTTGGCAGATTATCAACAAAAGGCTTAGAGGAAGTTTTTGATGTTTTTTCTAAAGAAATAGGGACGAGTAACAATGCTAATGCGATAAAAAAGCTTTTTAAAGAAGCGTATCTCAACCACGCTAACTTAGCCGATGCCACACGCTTTCTAGCAAATGAGCTTTTTGGCGACCATGGACTTGTTATTCTTGATGCCGATACTCCAGATTTAAAAAGACAATTTATCCCTTTTATCAAAGACGAATTATGGAATCAAAGTTCCAATAAATTAGTTCTCGAAACTATAAAAAAATTAAAAGAATATACTGTTCAAGTAACTCCTCGTGAGATTAATTTATTTTACATAAATAATACTTTAAGAGAGCGAATTATTCTAGAAAATGGAGTTTACAAGGTGAACAATACCAAAATTCAATTTTCTAAAGCTGAAATTACTACTGAATTAGAAAAACATCCAGAGCGTTTTAGTCCAAATGTAATTTTGCGCCCTTTATACCAAGAAGTCATTTTACCCAATTTATGTTACATTGGCGGTGGAGGCGAAATTGCCTATTGGCTGGAATTGAAATCTATGTTTACTAATGCCAAAATAACTTTTCCAATACTTTTATTGCGAAATTCGGCTTTGTTGATTACTGAAAAACAAACCAAAAAAGCAGATAGATTAAATTTAACTTGGGAAAACCTATTCTCAAAACAAGAAGAGTTAGTAAATTTAAAAACAAAACAGTTTTCAGAATTTCCAATAGACCTTAGTATTCAAAAAGAAATTCTTAAAAAACAATTTGGGTATTTAAAAACTCTTGCTCATCAAACCGACACCTCTTTTATTGGAGCCGTAAAAGCTCAAGAAACTAAACAAATAAAAGGATTAGACAATCTTGAAAAACGACTACTAAAAGCTCAAAAACGAAAATATACTGACGAGTTAGAACGAATTATTGATTTGCAAAATCAATTATTCCCTCAAAAAAGTTTACAAGAACGTCAAGCTAATTTTTCAGAATTTTATTTGGAAAATGGAAATCTTCTATTTTCAAAATTAATTAATGAATTGAAACCTTTAGAAAATAAATTTAGTACTTTAAAAATCTAATAACCAACCAAATACGTTCAAATGTTTTACACCATTTCGGCTTTGAGTAAATGAGTCTGCTGTAAGTAGAAATTTCGGATAATTATCACTAATTTTTTCTAATGCTTTAAACTCTCTATCAATGGTGTTCTCGTTTGTCATTTGCCAAGCTATTTGGTAATATTCTATGTCGCCTTTCGGGGTTTTGCATACAAAATCTACTTCGCTGTTACGACTTGTTCCTGTCCAAATTTTATAACCTCTACGAAGTAATTCAAGATAAACAACGTTTTCTAAAATGTGTCCTCTGTCAGTAGTGCGATCTTTGCCAACTAAAATATCAAGTAGTCCTACATCTACTATATAATATTTTTCTTGAGTGGCTAACAACTTTTTGCCCTTAATATCAAAGCGGTTTACTTTGTAAAACACAAAACTTGCTACTAAGTATTCTAAATATTTTTCAACAGTTGCGTGATGTATGCTTTGTCCGTCTTGCTTTAATGTTTTGGAAATGTTGCTTGGCGAAAGTGCGTTACCAATATTTGATGCAACAAATTTTACAATGTTTCCAAAAGCTCGTTTGTCGTTAATTTGATGTCGTTGTGTGATGTCTTTTTCAACTATGGTTGCGTAAATCGCTTCTAAGTATTCGTAGATTTTATCAAAACCACTTTCACGCAATTCAATACCTTTCGGTAGCGATGTTTCATTTACATAGTCAAAAAACAACGCTTCATAATTAAGATATTTATTACCTATGTCTATACTACGCGCGGTGAGATATTCGTTGAATGAAAAAGGTAAAATAGAAATTTCAATATAGCGACCACTTAATAAAGTGGCTAATTCGCTACTCAACAAAAATGCGTTTGAACCCGTAATATAAACATCCACATTTTCGGTTGCAAAAAGTCCATCAACCAATTTTTCAAAAAGAGGAATATTCTGAACTTCATCTAAAAAAACATAGTTAAGTGCATCCACTTGTAGTTTTTTTTTGATTTCAAAATAAATGTTATCCCAGTTTTTGTTGAGATAGTTTTCGGGTAATTCAAAATTGTAAAACTGAATCTGGTGCCTTCCAACA
Source organism: Flavobacterium sp. R1_16 (assembly GCF_057652095.1). Taxonomy (NCBI): domain Bacteria; kingdom Pseudomonadati; phylum Bacteroidota; class Flavobacteriia; order Flavobacteriales; family Flavobacteriaceae; genus Flavobacterium; species Flavobacterium sp. R1_16. Next base: position 910,754 of record NZ_JBYFCG010000001.1, on the reverse strand, counting down.
CCCAGTTTTAGTAATTGCTCTCGATACAATTCTAAAAGGGTTGATTTGCCCGACCTACGCAAACCACTTATTACTTTTATAAGGTCTTTGTCTTTGTAGGAGAGTATTTTTCTAATGTATTCTTTACGATTTGTATAATTTGCCATAAAGCAAAAATAGAAAATAAATTATCAAAACTTGCAATTTTTACAAGTTTTGATAATTTAAAATAACTGTCTCCTATTTGAATACCTTAAACGACTACTAAAAGCTCAAAAACGAAAAATATACTGACGAGTTAGAACGAATTATTGATTTGCAAAATCAATAATTCCCTCAAGAAAGTTTACAAGAACGTCAAGCTAATTTTTCAGAATTTTATTTAGAATATAGTGACATTTTAATTGAAAAGTTATTCACTAATTTAAACCCGCTAGAGCATCAATTCTGGCGCATCACATTCTAATAAATTAGAACAACTTCAAAATCGCATAAAATATTATCAACACGAAAACGTTTGCGTCTTTATATTTTTTTCATACGTGTTTTTTTAACGTATTTTTTCAGTACTTTTATAAAATATTAATTTAAACACAATTTTATTATGAAAAAAAGAGTACTTTATTTATTTGTTGTCGTATTCATGTTGAGTTTTGGCGCAAAAGCTGCTAACCCTGTGGTTTCCCTAACAGGAGCAGGTGTAGGCGGATGGGGAGTTGACACCGATTTAACTACTACAGATGGTATTACTTACACAATTAGCGGATTAGTTGTTGCTCCAACTGACGGTAGTACTGAAATAAAATTCCGTCAAGACCATGACTGGACTATTAACTGGGGAGCTGCTTCATGGCCTTCAGGAACAGGTACACAAGCAGGAGCAAACATTCCTGCAATTGCTGGAACGTATGATGTAACTTTTAACATTACCACAGGGGCCTATACCTTTGAAGGCGGACCAGTAATATCTGTTGTAAAATTAGTAGGAACTGCTACGGCAGCTGAAGGTATTACTATGGTTACTGGAGATGGTTCTATTTATAAAGTAACTTCAACATTTACAGAAGGCACACTTCAGTTTGATATTGATGGAGCTCTTGCTGGTGGAACAGGTTACCCTACAGGAAATGCAGATGCTGATACAAATTTCATTCCTGTACCTGCTGGAATATTTACTGTTACATTTGATTTGAATACTGGAGATTATAGTTTTGCGTTCCCTACTGTTAGCCTTACAGGTGCTGGTGTAGGTGGTTGGGGTGTTGATACCGATTTGACTACTGTTGATGGTGTTACCTATACTATTAATGGACTTGTTGTCGCTGCTTCTGGCGATCCTGCAAGTTCAGAGATAAAATTCCGTCAAGATCACGCTTGGACAGTTTCTTGGGGTGGTGCTGGTTGGCCAGCGGGAACAAATGATGGAATTAATAACATTCCTGCTGTAGATGGAACTTACAACGTTACTTTCAATATTATAACTGGAGAATATACATTTGACGATGGTTTATCAACAAAAGGATTTAGCTCTGCTAACTTTAAAGTATATCCAAACCCAACACAAAACGTTTGGAACTTTAATTCAACTAGCGAAAGAATAGAATCAGTTAGAATCGTTGATGTTTTAGGTAAAAATGTACTAACCGTTTCTCCTAAATCTAACAATGCTTCTGTAGATGCTACTATCTTAACAAAAGGAATCTATTTTGCTAAAATAGCTACTGCTAAAGCAACTGAAACTATTAAATTGATGAAAAACTAAAAACTAGTTTCTTTCAATTTTGAAAATCCCTTACTAGAAATAGTGAGGGATTTTTTTTGCAAAAAACTATTTGATTTTAAAAATCAATGAATAAACACTACTTTTGCACCCGAATTAAAAAACATAAAAATGGCTACAAATAGAACATTTACAATGATTAAACCTGATGCTGTTGAAAATGGACACATCGGAGGAATATTAAATATGATTACAGAAGCAGGCTTCAGAATTGTTTCTTTGAAATTAACACAACTTACCGTGGCTGATGCCAAAGCATTTTATGCTGTACACGCTGAAAGACCTTTTTATGGAGAGTTAGTACAATTTATGTCAAGAGGTCCAATTGTTGCCGCTATTTTAGAAAAAGAAAACGCTATTGAAGATTTCAGAACCTTAATTGGAGCGACTAACCCTGCTGAGGCTGCCGAAGGAACAATTCGTAAAAAATATGCTACCTCAATTGGAGAAAATGCCGTTCACGGTTCTGATAGCGATGAAAATGCAGCTATTGAAAGCGCTTTTCATTTTGCAGGAAGAGAACAATTCTAATTTAGGATTTATATCATTACTAAAAATCCCATTTTCCTTTTGATAAATGGGATTTTTTTATTCATATAACTAAACTGAATACTAAAAGCTGAACACTGACCACTCTCTATTATCTCAAAACAACAGCGGTAATAAGCTCACGCTTGAGTTCGTCATTGATCATTTTGATGATTTTGTCTTTTCCGTAACTCAATTCCTCACGTAAAACTGCCGAAGTTAGTTCAACATACAATGTGTTTCCTTTCAGTTGTATATTCTTAGTATAATTGTTCACCCCTTTACCCATTAAGGAAACCCAAGCTTCTTTAACCAAAACTTGATCCATTCCCGATTGCAGTTTATTTACTTGGATAATCTCTTTAAGAACATCACCAATGGAACTCTCGTTATTTAACCTCTTTGCCATTATCTGTTAAGTTTATTGGAGCTGTTTTTTTGTAATGATATTCATTTTTAGCATCATTTACCAGTATCAACTCATTGTCAGAAAGCAATCGCAGTTCTTCCTTCCACTTTGAGAAAGAGGTACTATAGTAAATAAAATATGTTTCTCCTGACTGTTTGATTTCTATCTTTTCAAAATCATTATTGACTAGAAATGTTCCATCTAGTTGAGGTGTTACTTTTTTACGAAATCCTTTATTGTTTTTTACTTCAAAATAATCAAATGTTTGATTTATAGTATAGTCTTTTTGCTTACCATCAGCAAAATTCACCTTTTCAATCTCCCAATAACCGTTAATTTTAGGAATATCTAATGATGTCACTTTCTTTGTACAAGAAAATGATTGTATGGAAATAAAGACAATTAGTACTATTTTTTTCATAAAAATAAACTGTTTAAAAAACGGTTTGGTCATTACGCAAAGACTATCAACGAGAATCAATACTCTATGTCAATGATTATTTTGAATTGAGGAATTTATAAATTCCAAAAACAATAATGGAAACACATAAAATTCCAAAAAAATCATAAAAAATAGAATCCGTATCTATAAATGTTTGTCCAATTATATAAAGTAATGCTGCTAAAAGATAAATATAAACAGACTTTACATTCTTTAATCTCTCTAACATAATTATTATTTAAAAAAGGAATCCACAAATTCGTATTTATTAAAAACCTGTAAATCTTCGATGCCTTCACCTACTCCAATATATTTTACAGGAATTTGAAATTGGTCTGAAATACCTATAACCACACCACCTTTAGCAGTTCCGTCAAGTTTGGTTACTGCTAATGAAGTTACTTCAGTTGCCGCGGTGAATTGTTTGGCTTGTTCAAAAGCATTTTGACCCGTAGAACCATCTAAAACTAATAACACATCGTGAGGCGCATCTGCTACCACTTTTTGCATTACTCGTTTTACCTTAGTTAATTCATTCATCAAATTAACTTTGTTGTGCAAACGTCCAGCAGTATCAATAATAACAATATCGGCATTTTGAGAAACCGCAGATTGTAACGTATCGAAAGCCACTGAAGCGGGATCACTACCCATTTGTTGTTTTACTAACGGAACGCCTACTCTATCTGCCCAAACTTGTAATTGATCAATTGCAGCCGCACGAAAAGTATCTGCAGCTCCAAGAACCACTTTATAGCCTTGCTTCTTAAACTGATGAGCTAATTTGCCTATAGTGGTTGTTTTACCCACTCCATTAACGCCAACAACCATCAAAACATAAGGTTTGGTATTTACTGGAATTACAAATTCTGTTGCTTCTCCTAAATTAGTTTCCGAAAGTAATCCCGAAATTTCATCACGAAGAATTTGATTGAGTTCCTCTGTTCCAAGATATTTATCTTCTGCAACTCGCTTTTCGATACGGGATATAATTTTAAGAGTTGTATTAACACCAACATCAGAAGATACAAGAACTTCCTCTAAATTATCGAGAACATCATCATCAACTTTTGATTTCCCAGCTACTGCTTTTGTCAGTTTAGAGAAAAAAGAAACTTTAGATTTCTCCAAACCTTTGTCTAAGGTTTGCTTATCTTGTTCGCTTAAGATAGGCTCTTTCTTTTCTGATGAAAATATTTTCTTAAAAAAACTCATTTGATTGTATCGTTAGATGTTTAAATCTTGTGATTATTGAAAAACTCTGCAAATATAAAAAATAAAAAAGCTACTTCGAAATGAAAGTAGCTTTTCTATGTATTGTATAAATTTATTTATTTCTTTTTCAAGAACTCATCAACTGCTTCAGGAGACATAATAGATTCAACGAATGTATATGCGCCTGTTTTAGGAGATTTTACCATTTTTATGGCTTTTGATAATCTTTTTGAAGCTGTTTGTAACGATGCTACGGTTTTCTTTGCCATGACTTAATTATTTAATTTCTTTATGAACAGTTACACGTTTCAAGATTGGATTGAATTTTTTAATCTCTAATCTATCTGGAGTATTTTTTTTGTTCTTAGTTGTTATGTATCTTGATGTACCTGCAACACCAGAAGTTTTGTGTTCAGTACATTCTAAAATTACTTGGATTCTATTACCTTTCTTTGCCATCTTGCTGTATATTTAATTAGGAATAATAGATTATTTAATAAATCCTTCAGTCTGTGCTTTTTTCAAAACAGCAGCTATTCCATTTTTATTGATTGTTTTTATTGTAGATGCAGCCACTCTAAGAGTAATCCATCTGTCTTCTTCTGGAAGATAAAAACGCTTTTTTACTAAGTTTACAGAAAACTTTCTCTTAGTTTTGTTCATAGCATGAGAAACGTTATTTCCCACCATCGCTCTTTTACCTGTAAGGTCACAAACTCTTGACATTATACTTATCTTTTATCGTTATTCAAAATCAGGGTGCAAAGAAACAAAAAATAAACCTATAATACAAAATTATTAAAGCAGATTTTTTAAAATTTCTTTCTGTACCATTTCGAGGCTTTTATTTACCGCTCTGTCAATTACTTTGTCTCTTGGCTGACCAAAATTAAACTCTTGAATAACAACATCTTGAGGTGTTGCAACAGCTATAAAAACAGTTCCGATTTCTGCTTTCGAATCTCCTTTTGAAGGCCCTGCATTGCCTGTAGTAGCAATGGCATAATCAGTTTTCATGATTTTTTTTACGTTGAGAGCCATTTCTTTTACTACTTCGGCACTCACAACTGAATGTTGATTGATTAAAGTTTCATCTATTCCCAAAAGATTAATTTTTACCTCAGTTGCATAGCAAACAATACTTCCTTTAAAGTAGCTAGAAGCACCAGCTACTGAAGTTAAAACTTCGGCTATTTTACCACCCGTACAACTTTCGGCGGTAGCAATAGTATTTTTGTATTGCTTTAACAATCTTCCTATAACTGTCTCAATGGTTTCATCGTCGTCAAATCCTACTATAACATCACTTATTATCTCAGTCAGAGACGCTACATTTTCTTCAATAGCTTTTTCTAAAATAGTTTTATCAGTGCCTCTTGCTGAGAGACGCAATCGGACTCTTCCAGGATTGGGTAAATAGGCCAATTTGATGAAAGTTGGCAAATTGTTTTCCCATTCCTCAATACGTTCCGCTAATTTGCTTTCGCCTTCTCCGTAGGTTAAAATGGTTTTATGAATAATGTAGGGACGCTCATATTCTTTAACTAATTTAGGGACAACTACATTTTCTATAAGATGTTTCATCTCATAAGGAACTCCAGGCAACGAAATAAAAACGGTATTTTCTTTCTTCATCCACATGCCAGGTGCAGTTCCCATTTGATTGTGCAAAACAACACATTTAGATGGAACCAAAGCTTGATCTTTATTGAGTTGAGTTATAGGACGTTTGTAAAATCCTTCAATCATTTGGGTTACATGAGCAAGAACCGATTCGTTTACCACCAACTTATCTCCAAAATATTCACAAAAAGTATGCTTGGTAATATCGTCTTTGGTAGGGCCTAAACCACCAGTTATAATGACTAAATCGACCTTGTTTTGTAGCTGAGAAAACGTATTTAAGATATGTTGCTTGTCATCTGAAATAGAAATCATTTCACAGGTTTCTATTCCTATCCTATCCAATGATTTGGCTATAAAACCCGAATTGGTATCGATTATTTGACCGATAAGAATTTCGTCGCCAATAGTAACTATGGTTGCTTTCATTTGTTAGTTTGGGATTTAAAAGGAGAACATAAGAGATTTACTTTTCAATTTTTTTATAGAAATATTTGATAAAGAATCTCTTCTTTTAATAACATCTGGATTAGTATAATCACATTCCTCTGGAATTGTGACATATTTATTAATCCTAGCATACTGCTTTAGTTTGTGGAAAAAGGAATATTTCTTCTTGTTAAAAGATAACAAAAACATCTCCTTAGGAATACCATTTGGAATATTTTTTTCCAATTTCCACTCTTCATAAGTTGTTGAGAATTCTAAAATAGGAAGATGAAAAGAAGTGTTTTTTTCAATAATAAAATGTTCAGTAGCGAGTTTTTTCCTTTTTTCTTTTTTTGGTTTATTTGATTTAAGAAAATAATGAGAATAATGTTGACCTTCAATTATCGTATCGGATTTATTTATGAAATCATAATTTTTAGTTTGATACTTATATGGATTGCTATATCCTGAAACAACTCCACAGTTTAGCGTTACAAACTCAGCTCTACTAAAACTTTTTTTATCAAGAATCGACTTAGAGTATATACCATTTTGATCGAAAAAATTAAGTACAAAATTCAGACTGTCTTTTTCGAATATTCTTAAAATATAGCTATTATCTTTTGAATTGGTAAGAATGTATTCTTTTCTAACCTTTGAAGTATCAGTATCTTTTAAATCATATTCCATCATATAGTCAAATAAATATTTCTTTTGACCAAATGATGGAATACCAATTAATACAATTAAAAACAGTATTATTTTATATTTCATATTTTGAGGTTGACTTGTTTCATTTACTGCCAACACACTTAAATACTACAAGTTAAAATCTTTTGAGATTTCTTTAACCGCTTTCTCAATTTGAGATTCAACGCTATCAAAAGTAGCTTTTATTTCTTTTCTTTTGCCCTCGGCTTTGGTCCAAGCTTCTATTTGAAGGATTTCTTCAAAAGCTACATTCATTCCTAATAAATCCAAAGAAGGTTTTATTTTATGAGCATAACTGTATGCTAATTTGTGGTCTTTGGTTTTAATCCCCAATTTTATCTGTATTAAATCGACCGGGACTTCCGTTACAAAAAGTGTGAGGATTTGGTTTACAAATTCAGGATCATTATCTGAAAGTGCATATACTTTTGCTAAGTTATAGTTTAGTGCCATTATTTTACTTGTATTCTAAATAGTTTATTATTTTCTAAAAATCCTTCTAAAACGTCGTTTGGTTTTATTGCTGCTACTCCATCAGGCGTTCCTGTAAAAATAATATCTCCAATTTTAAGTGTAAAAAATTGAGAAACATAGGATATAATCTCGTCAATTTTCCACAACATCAGACTGGAATTTCCTTTTTGAACCGTTTTTCCGTTATTTGTTAATTCAAAATTAAGACTTTCCAGCGAACTAAAAACTTTTTTCGACATAAAGTCACCTATTACCGCTGAACCGTCAAAAGCTTTAGACTTTTCCCAAGGCAAACCTTTAGCTATCAACTTTTCCTGTAAATCGCGAGCAGTAAAATCCAAACCAACACTTATTTCGTCATAATACTTGTGGGCAAATTTTGGTTCTATGTATTTTCCTACTTTATTAATTCTCACGATAAGTTCAATTTCATGATGCACTTCGTTTGAAAATTCAGGAATTACAAACGGATGTTGTTTTAACAAAACTGCCGAATCTGGCTTCAAAAAAACAACTGGTTCGTCAGGACGTTCACTGCTTAATTCTTCTATATGTTTGGTATAATTTCTACCTATGCAGATAATTTTCATTTTTTTAAGTAATTAGTAACTAGTGAATAGTAATTAGCGAGAAAACTATTCACCAATTACTATTCACTAATCACTCTATTTAGTATTCATTTTTCTTAATTTAATAGCGGTAAGAACTTTTTTAGTATACAAAGGAAAATCCGCATTTTGTAGCCATCCAAAATAACCTGGCTCTTCTTCAAGCACTTTGTCTACTTTTACCCCTTTATGTTTTCCGAAAGAGAAAACCTCATCACCATCTTTATCATACCCAATAAAACCTGCAAAATCAGCTGTTTTTTTTCTGGTTGTAAATTCGGCTAATGATTTCATATCATTCTCTAATTCTGGATACTTATCTAATTGAGCTTTGAGAATTTCGTAAGTTGCCATAGTATCAGCTTCGGCAGAATGCGCATTATCAAGGCTTTTGCCACAATAAAATTTCAAAGCTGCGCTCAAAGTTCGCTCTTCCATTTTATGAAAAATGGTCTGCACATCAACCGAAACGCGACTTTTCATGTCAAAGTCTACGCCGGCACGGAGTAACTCTTCTGCTAATAATGGAATATCAAATCTATCCGAATTAAATCCAGCCAAATCACTATCTTTAATCATATTATAGACTTGCGAAGCTAACTCTTTAAATGTTGGTTCATTTGCTACTTTCTCATTAGTAATCCCGTGAACCGCAATTACATTTGGCGGAATCACCATTTCTGGATTCACCAACCACGTTTTACTTTCTTTGTTTCCGTTGGGAAACACTTTTAATATAGAGATTTCTACAATTCGGTCTTTGGCTACTTCAATTCCAGTAGTTTCAAGGTCAAAAAAGCAGATGGGTTTCTTTAATTTGAGTTCCATTTTTGAATTTTAGGATTACAAATATAGAGTTTTGAAGCTACCGTTTATCGATTTTTTATAAAGTTTTTCTTAAAATTAAAAACCCGACAAACTTTAAAAATTTGTCGGGTTGAATAACTAAATTATATCGTATCAAATTGTTCTTTTCTCATCAAAAGCTTCTAAATATTCTGCAACACGTTTGATAAAACTTCCGCCTAGAGCGCCATCAACAACTCTATGATCATAACTGTGAGACAAAAACATTTTCTTGCGAATTCCTATAAAATCACCTTCGGGAGTTTCTATAACTGCAGGCACTTTACGAATAGCTCCTAAAGCTAAAATTCCAACTTGTGGTTGATTGATAATTGGTGTACCAAAAACACTACCGAAAGTTCCCACATTGGTTACTGTGTAGGTTCCGCCTTGAATATCGTCTGGTTTTAATTGATTATTTTTAGCTCGGAAAGACAAATCATTAACTGCTTTCGCCATTCCTAATAAATTCAACTGATCGGCATTTTTAATAACCGGAACAATTAAATTCCCATTAGGCAAAGCAGCTGCCATTCCAAGATTGATGTTTTTCTTTTTAATAATGTAATCACCTTCTACTGAAATATTCATCATTGGGAAATCTTTCAATGCTTTGGCGATGATTTCCATAAAAATGGGAGTGAACGTTAACTTTTCGCCTTCTCTTTTTTCAAAAGCATCCTTATGTTTTTCTCTCCAATCCCAAATTGTAGTTACATCAACCTCTATAAATGATTGCACATGAGCCGAAGTTTGAACAGACTGAATCATGTATCCAGAAATAAGCTTACGCATTCTGTCCATTTCTATGATTTCGTCTTGACCATTTACAGAAACTGGTGCTGCTTTCTGACTGGTTTGTTTTGCTGGTTCAGCAACTGGAGTTGCTGATTGAGTATTTGCAGTTGGTGCTATTTCAGGTTGAGGAATTACTTTCGGTGCTTCATGCTTCACCTCTTCAGTTACTACAGGAGCCTGTTGTTTTTCAGCTAGAATTTTATTTCTGTTGATTATATAATCTAAAATATCATTTTTAGTAACACGTCCTTCGTTCCCAGAGCCATTAATTTGCTCTAATTCAGAAACTGAAATTCCTTCTTCTCTAGCAATATTTCTAACCAAAGGTGAAAAGAATTTTTCGGAATGTGAAAAGTCTTGCTTTGAAGGGCTCGCTGGTGCAGCTACAAAATCTTTAGCTGCCTCGACAGTTTTGGCAACTTCTTGAACAGCAATTGGTTCAACGATTGTAGGAGCAGGAGCACTTTCAACTTTTGCAGGTTCAGGAATAGCACCACTACCCGTTTCAATAATAGCAATGGTTTGACCCACTTTTACCAAATCGTCTTTTTGAAAAAGTTTTTCAACTAAAACACCTGAAACTTCTGAAGGTACTTCGCTGTCTACCTTATCGGTAGCAATCTCAAGAACAGCTTCGTCCATTTCGATGCTGTCGCCTACTTCTTTCAACCAATTTGTTATAGTTGCTTCTGCAACACTTTCTCCCATTTTAGGAAGTTTCAATTCGAATTTTGCCATATTGCTATCCTAACGGTGCTTTTTACTTTCAGCTTGCGAAATTAACTATTCCTTTTTATTTTTTGTTAAGAATTATTGAATTTCCTAATTCTTTACTTACTAATTTTGATTACTTGACCTCTATCATTGCTGGTATTACTACCAATAATAAAATGTGTTTTCTGGGGCAAAATCTTAAAAGTGCGGTTCGTTTTTTTTAACTCTTCCATACTTTGAATAATCGATTTAAAACTCCAATAATTATTATCAAAGATAATTTCAACTCTTACATTACCGAGTGTAAGCGAATTTATAGTATTTTTCTTTGTAGAATCAACAAGCTCGACTTTATTTCCTAACAAGTTTTCAACTATTTCTCTCGTGTTTTCATCTTCTGATAACACTAGATATTCATCTGGTTTTTGAGAAATAGTACTCGCTTGATTTTTCTTAAACAATGTAAAAAAGAAGGCTCCTATTTTCAAAAAAACATCAAAAAAAACGGATACTCTAAAATGTTTTTGATAGAAAAAATGCATGGCTTGCTGAAACCGTTTCATGTAGACAGCATCTCTTACTGTGCTTTCACCTTTGTAGTGAATAACAGAAGTTTCATGGAAATAATAGTTTGATTTCCCTTTTTGTAAAACCATGTATGACAAATCGATATCGTCTGAATACATAAAACAATCTTCGTCAAAACCACCTACTTCAAGATACAATTCTCGTTTCATCACCATAAATGCTCCCACTAAAATATCCACTTTTCCCGTTTCGTTTTCGTTCAAATACTGGGCATAATATTTCCCGAAGATTTTAGATTTTGGAAACAACTTATACAGCCCTACTATTTTTGTAAATGCCACAAATGGAGTTGGCACACCGCGTTTACTTTCTGGGAGAAAATTTCCAGCACCATCTATTAATTTACAGCCTACAATTCCCAAATCAAGTTTTGTTTTTGCAAATGCTATTATCTTTTCAAAAGTATCTTCGGCAACAACAGTGTCTGGATTGAGTATGCAAATGTATTCGCCTTTGGCTTCTTTTACACCAATATTATTCCCTTTTGGAAACCCAAAATTGCCTTTATTCTCTATAAGCGTAACTGTTGGAAAACGTTGTTTCATCATGGCACAACTGTCATCAGACGAATTGTTATCGACAACAATAATTTCTGCATCCATGTTTTGTATAGCATTTTGAACGCTCAAAACACATAGCTCTAAGAAATAGCGTACATTATAATTGAGGATGATGACGGATAGTTGCATTTTTCAAAGATATATTTTAAGTTGTAGAATTGCAAAAAAACGAATTTTCAATGTTTGAAAACAAAAGACTATTTTTGCAAAAAATTACTCTCGTGAATTATCTTTCAGTCGAAAATATCTCTAAATCTTTTGGTGAACGCTCCTTATTTGAAAACATTTCTTTTGGCATAAACAAAGACCAAAAAATTGCTTTTATTGCCAAAAACGGTTCTGGAAAAACTACCATCATGAACATTATAAATGGTGAAGACGAACCTGACACTGGTAAAGTGGTTTTGAGAAAAGAAATTAAGATGGCTTTTTTATCTCAAGTTCCTAATTTACAAGACGAACTCACTATTGAAGAAAGCATTTTTGCATCGGATAACGAAACCCTAAAAGTTATTGAAGAATATGAGAAAGCGCTAGAAAATCCTCAAGATGAAGATGCCTATCAAAAAGCATTTGATAAAATGGATCAGCATAATGCTTGGGATTTTGAAACGCAATTCAAACAAATTTTGTTCAAATTAAAGCTGGAAGACTTTAAACTAAAAGTTAAAAACCTTTCCGGTGGACAGAAAAAAAGGTTATCTCTAGCTATTATTTTAATCAATCGTCCTGACTTATTAATTCTAGATGAACCAACGAATCATTTAGATTTGGAAATGATTGAATGGTTAGAAAGTTATTTTGCTAAAGAAAATATTACACTTTTCATGGTGACTCACGACCGCTTTTTTCTAGAGCGTGTTTGCAATGAAATTATTGAACTCGACAATGGAAAATTATACCAATATAAAGGGAATTATTCTTATTATCTAGCCAAAAAAGAAGAGCGAATTGCTTCTGAAAATGCAAGTATAGACAAAGCAAAAAATCTATTCGTAAAAGAATTGGAATGGATGCGTCGTCAGCCCAAGGCAAGAACAACAAAATCAAAATCACGTCAGGATGATTTTTATGTCATCAAACAAAAAGCCGAAAGTCGCCGAAAAGAAAATGTTGTTGAACTCGAAATCAACATGGAACGAATGGGAAGTAAGATTATCGAACTGCATAAGGTTTCTAAAAAGTTCAAAGACCGTGTTATTTTAGATAATTTTAGTTTTGATTTTCAACGTGGAGAGCGCATTGGAATTATTGGTAAAAACGGCACTGGAAAATCTACTTTCTTGAATTTAATTACAGGAACCATTCCTGTTGATAGTGGGAAAGTAGTAAAAGGCGATACCATAAAAGTAGGCTACTATACTCAAAGTGGCATAAATCCTAAACCAGGACAAAAAGTTATCGATATTATCAAGGAATATGGTGAATTTATTCCGCTAACAAAAGGAAAAATTATTTCTGCAGGACAACTATTAGAGCGTTTTCTTTTTGACAGAAAAAAACAACACGATTATGTGGAGAAACTCAGTGGTGGAGAATTGAAACGACTGTACTTGTGTACAGTTTTGATTCAAAATCCAAATTTCTTGATTCTGGATGAACCAACTAATGATTTGGATATTGTAACCTTGAATGTACTGGAAAGTTTTCTCTTGGATTATCCAGGTTGCTTGATAGTTGTTTCCCACGACCGTTATTTTATGGATAAAATTGTAGACCATTTATTTGTTTTTAGAGGTAATGGTGTGATTGAAGATTTTCCTGGTAATTATTCAGATTTCAGAGCGTATGAGGATTCTGCTGAACCCAAAAAATTAGATGCTGTTAATACTGAAAAGGGTGCTTCGAATCCTGCAAAAACATGGAAACAAAATAATCCTACTGGAAATTTAACTTTCAATGAGCAGAAAGAATTTCAAAAAATTGAACGCGAAATCAAAGATTTGGAATACCAAAAAAAGGAAATCGAACAATTGTTTTCTGACGGTAAAGTAGCCAACGTCGATATTGAAAAAAAAGCAAATGAATTGCAAAAAATCATTGCTAAAATTGAAGAAAAAGAAGAACGGTGGTTTGAACTTTCGGGTAAAATGGAAGAATAAGAGTGATTAGTAAAGAGTAACTAGTGAGTAGTTTTAATGCTCTATCTAATTACTTTTCACTAATCACTAATTACTAAAAAATGCTATACGTTTTAAAATCATACCTCAAATTCCTTTGGAACTCCAAGAACGAACATGGAGTGCATTCTCCATTTGTATTTGATTTGGTGACAAAATGTTTTTATGATACAACAAAAAAACCAGAATATTTAGGGTTAAAAAAGTATCGAAATTCCCTTCTGAAAAACAAAAATCATATTAATGTTATTGATTTTGGTGCTGGTTCTAAAGTTTTTAAAAGCAGCCAAAGACAAATATCTAAAATTGCTCGAACAGCAGGAATTAGTCAAAAAAGAGCTGAATTATTATTTAGAATTGTTCATTATTTTAAACCCAATTGTATTTTAGAATTAGGGACTTCATTAGGTTTAGCAACCTCAGCTATGTCTTTAGGAAATCCGAAAGCTAGAATTACAACATTAGAAGGTTGTCCTGAAACCTTAAAACAAGCTCAATTGCAATTGCAAAAATCAAACTTCAATACTATTGATTTTGTTAACACAGAATTTTCAAACTATCTCAAAAATCATCAATTATCAAATATTAATTATCAATTGATTTACTTTGACGGTAATCATTCTAAACAAGCCACTTTAGCCTATTTTGAACTTTTACTTCCAACTATAACCAACGAAACCGTGTGGATTTTTGATGATATTCATTGGTCTGTTGAAATGGAACAAGCTTGGAATATCATTAAGAAACATCCAAAAGTAACTGTAACTATTGATACTTTTCAATGGGGAATAGTATTCTTCAGAATGGAGCAAGAAAAAGAACATTTTACGATAAGAATTTAAAAGAATTCTGTAACAAATTTAAAATTTTTAGTACCTATAAACTTAATATTAAACCAATAGTATATGGAAACTAAAAACTACTTCAAATCAAAAAAACACAAAATTTTGTTACCAATTACAATAATCATAGGAATCATATCTATGACTAAAGCAGGCTATCATTTAGGCCAGTGGATTTATCAAGCAGTGAATTAAAACGTATCTTTGCCCCACAAAAAACTGAAACTCATCAATACTAAATTTGTCATTTTAGATGCATAATCCATTAATCAAAATAACCAATATCAAACGAGATTTTATTCTTGGCAACGAAACCGTTTATGTGTTGAAGGGAATAAATTTACAAATAAACAAAGGCGAATATGTAGCACTCATGGGACCTTCGGGTTCAGGAAAATCTACACTGATGAATATTTTGGGTTGTTTAGACACGCCAACTTCAGGAACCTATGTTTTGAATGGAAAAGACATAAGCGACATGCATGATGATGAATTAGCTGAAATTAGAAATAAGGAAATTGGCTTTGTTTTTCAAACCTTTAATCTAATGCCTAGAACAACTGCATTAAACAATGTAGCCTTGCCGATGATTTATGCTGGATATTCCAAATCGGAAAGAAACCAACGTGCCAAAGAAGTATTAGAACAAGTGAATTTAGCAGACAGAATGGATCATCAACCCAATCAACTATCAGGAGGACAACGACAGCGAGTAGCTATTGCCAGAGCGTTAGTTAACAAACCTTCTATTATTCTCGCCGACGAACCTACTGGAAATTTAGACAGTAAAACGTCTAATGAAATCATGAAATTATTTGACGATATTCACAAGCTTGGGAATACTGTGATTCTGGTGACGCATGAAGAAGAAATTGCAGCCTACGCCCATCGAGTGATTCGATTACGAGACGGAATAATTGAAAGTGATACTAAAAAATAAATTCGCAGTTTCCAAAACCATTTACCTCATCAAAATCTACTAAAATCCTTTTAATTATTTTCTATCTTTGAAAACTTAATTTGATTTTTGATTGCGGATAAAAATCCTAAATCCTAAATCCTAAATCCTAAATCAAAATGAAAATATATACAAAAACAGGAGATACAGGAACAACAGCACTATTTGGGGGAACAAGAGTTCCTAAAGACCACATTCGCATTGAAAGTTATGGAACTGTTGATGAACTAAATTCTCATATTGGATTATTACGCGATCAAGAGATAGAACCGCATCACAAGGAAATTCTTATCGAAATTCAAGATAGGCTATTCACCATCGGTGCTATCCTTGCCACTCCACCGGAAAAAGAAGTAAAAAAAAATGGAGAATTACGTTTGAAAAAACTTGGAATCATTGATAGTGATATCGAATTGTTAGAGAAAGAAATGGATGCCATGGAGGAAGCTTTGCCACAAATGACTCATTTTATTTTGCCAGGAGGACATACTACAGTGTCATATTGTCATATCGTCCGATGTGTTTGTCGCCGTGCTGAGCGATTAGCCGTTCACCTCGACCATAACGAACCAGTTGCTGAGAACGCAATTAAGTACCTCAACCGACTTTCTGACTATCTTTTTGTACTGGCACGAAAGTTGTCTCAAGATTTAAACGCTGTTGAAGTAAAGTGGATTCCACGAAAATAAATTCGTAGGTAAAGCTTTAATTTTTGTATACAAATCATAGATTATATTGCAAAATTAAGATTAAAACAGGGTATTAGTTATAAAAAAAATACGTTCTTAACTTTTTTTTAAAATAAATTAAATTTAACTTGACTTTTTGAGTAAAAAATTTATTTTTGCATAAATTAAAATCGAAATAAGATGTATTGGACATTAGAATTAGCATCCTATTTAAGCGATGCGCCTTGGCCAGCTAACAAAGATGAGCTTATCGACTACGCAATTAGAGCAGGAGCACCGCTAGAAGTAGTGGAAAACTTGCAATCTATAGAAGACGAAGGCGAGATATATGAATCAATGGAGGAAATTTGGCCCGACTATCCAACAGACGAAGATTATCTTTGGAATGAGGATGAATATTAAAAAAATGATAAAACCAATAAAAAGTCTCAGTTGAGGCTTTTTTTTTGCTTAAATTTGCACACTTTATAAATCAAGAAATTACACAAATAGTATGAGTTTCATAAATAGTATCCTGAAAATTTTTGTTGGAGATAAATCTGAGAAAGACGTTAAAGCACTACAAGGCAATGTCAATAAAATCAAAGCAATTGGAGTTTCCTTAGAAAGTTTATCAAATGATGATTTGAGAGCAAAAACGATTGCCTTCAAAGAAAAAATAAAAGAGGCGCGTGCTGAAAAAGATGTTAAAATAAGTGCACTTCAACTTGAAGTTGAATCTATCGAGGATATTGATAAAAGAGAGGATATTTACCTTGCAATTGATTCTCTTGAAAAAGAAGCCTACGAAATCTCTGAAAAAACACTAAACGAAATTCTTCCTGAAGCATTTGCTGTAATCAAAGAAACGGCAAGACGTTTTAAAGAAAATACAGAAATTGTTGTTACTGCTACGGCAAAGGATAGAGAACTTTCTGCTTCAAAATCATACATCACATTGGATGGAGACAAAGCTATTTGGGCTAACTCATGGAATGCTGCTGGTAAACAAATTACTTGGGACATGGTTCACTATGATGTTCAGTTGATTGGAGGTATGGTATTGCACTCAGGGAAGGTTGCAGAAATGCAAACAGGTGAAGGAAAAACTTTGGTGGCTACATTACCATTATATTTAAATGCCTTAACTGGAAACGGTGTACATTTGGTAACGGTTAATGATTATTTAGCCAAACGTGATAGTACTTGGAAAGCACCATTGTTTGAATTTCATGGTTTAACTGTGGATTGTATCGACAATCATCAACCGAATTCTGATGCCAGAAGAAAAGCATACGAAGCAGACATTACCTACGGAACCAATAACGAATTTGGTTTTGATTATCTGAGAGATAATATGGCGCATTCACCAGAAGATTTGGTTCAAAGAAAACACAATTTTGCTATTGTAGATGAGGTCGACTCTGTCTTGATTGATGATGCGCGTACTCCTTTGATTATTTCTGGTCCCGTACCACAAGGAGATCGTCATGAGTTTAATGAGTTGAAACCAAAAATCGAAAATTTGGTAACACTGCAAAGACAATTGGCTAACGGATTTTTAGCCGAAGCAAAACGTTTAGTTAAAGAAGGAAATACAAAAGATGGAGGATTTAATTTGTTGAGAGCTTACAGAGCCTTACCAAAAAACAAAGCTCTAATCAAATTTCTAAGCGAAGAAGGAATCAAACAATTGCTTCAAAAAACGGAAAATCAATACATGCAAGATAACAATCGTGACATGCATATTATTGATGAAGCGTTGTATTTTGTCATTGAAGAAAAAAACAATCAAGTAGAATTAACCGATAACGGAATCAAATTCTTGTCTACCGATACAGACGGCAACTTCTTTGTTCTTCCAGACATTGGAACTGAAATTGCCCGAATTGAGAAGTTAAATTTAGACAAAGATGCCGAAGCAGAACAAAAAGAAAAATTATTCCAAGACTTCTCCGTAAAAAGTGAACGAATTCATACACTGACACAATTACTAAAAGCCTATACCCTATTCGAAAAAGATGTTGAGTATGTTATCATCGACAATAAAATCCTTATTGTTGACGAACAAACAGGTCGTATCATGGATGGTCGACGGTATTCAGACGGTTTACACCAAGCTATTGAAGCTAAAGAAAATGTAAAAATTGAGGCTGCCACACAGACTTTTGCAACAATTACACTTCAAAATTATTTTAGAATGTATAGCAAATTAGCTGGTATGACTGGAACAGCCGTTACTGAAGCAGGTGAGCTTTGGGAAATCTACAAATTGGATGTGGTAGAAATCCCAACCAATCGACCTATGGCTAGAATTGATAAAGAAGATTTTATATACAAAACTACTCGTGAGAAATTCAATGCAGTTATTGAAGATGTTACCGAACTATCAAAGGCTGGAAGACCTGTTTTAATTGGAACAACTTCGGTAGAAATTTCAGAATTATTAAGCCGAATGTTGAAAATGCGGGGTATTACTCACAACGTATTGAATGCAAAAATGCACAAACAAGAAGCTCAAATCGTCGAAGAAGCCGGAAAATCTGGAGTGGTAACCATAGCAACTAACATGGCAGGTCGTGGAACAGATATTAAATTATCTCCAGAAGTAAAAGCCGCTGGTGGATTAGCTATCGTAGGAACAGAGCGTCATGATTCACGTCGTGTGGACCGTCAGTTGCGTGGTCGTGCTGGTCGTCAAGGTGATGTGGGAAGCTCTCAATTTTATGTTTCTTTAGAAGATAATTTGATGCGTTTATTCGGATCTGAAAGGGTTGCCAAGGTAATGGACAGAATGGGGTTAAAAGAAGGAGAAGTAATTCAGCACTCGATGATGACCAAATCGATAGAACGTGCTCAGAAAAAAGTAGAAGAAAACAATTTTGGTGTTCGTAAACGTTTATTAGAATATGATGATGTGATGAACGCACAACGTGAAGTAGTGTACAAACGTCGTCGTCACGCCTTGCACGGAGAACGTCTTAAAGTCGATATCGCCAACATGATGTATGATACTTGCGAGGTTATTGTTGAGGCTAACAAGCCAAGAAACGACTTTAAAAATTTTGAATTCGAATTAATTCGTTATTTCTCGATTACTTCTCCAGTTTCTGAAAGCGAATTTGAAAAAATGTCCGAATCAGAATTAACAGGCAAAGTATATAAAGCAACTTTAGAATTTTATACCGAAAAAACAGAACGTAGTGCCAGAGAAGCTTTTCCTATCATCAAAAATGTATTTGAGGATAAGAACAATCAATTCGAGCGCATAGTAGTTCCTTTTACTGACGGAATAAAATCATTGAATGTAGTTACTGATTTAAAGAAAGCTTACGAATCGCAAGGAAAACAATTGATAGCCGATTTTGAGAAAAACATCACTTTAGCGATCGTGGATGAAGCTTGGAAAAAGCATTTGCGTAAAATGGATGAGCTAAAACAATCCGTTCAATTAGCGGTTCACGAGCAAAAAGACCCATTGCTTATCTATAAATTTGAAGCCTTCAATTTGTTTAGTGCTATGTTGAATGGGGTAAACAAAGAAGTTATTTCATTTTTGTTTAAAGGCGATCTGCCACAACAAAATGTTCCAAGCATTCAAGAAGCGAAACAAGTTAAGGTAAAAGAAAATTATAAAACCAGTAAAGACGAAGTTCCAAACAGTGACACACTTGCTGAACAAAATCGTGAAGCTGGGCAAACCCAACAACGTCAAGTAACCGAAACGATTGTTAGAGAAATGCCAAAAATTAATCGTAACGATACGGTAACCATCAAACATGTATTAAGTGGGAAAACAGATACCCTAAAATACAAAAAAGCAGAAGGCATGATTAATTCTGGAGAATGGGTTATTGTGAATGACTAATTCCTTTTTTGTCATTTAGACAATGGAGAAACCTAAAATATCTATCCCCAACTGCGAGAGTAGTTGGGGATTTTTTTATATTTGAATAAATCAATTGTTATGAAAACAAAATTTATATTTTTATTTACGCTATTCAGTTCATTTTCTTTTTCACAATCTTTGGAAAAATTAAAGTTGGAAACCCAAAAAATCTACGACGCTAATTATACCATGGATTTTGATGTAATCGCAAAGCTTACTTATCCAAAAATTGTGGAGTCTATTGGAAATAAAGACAGCTTCCTAGAAAAACTAGATTTAGACTATCAAAACGAAGAATACCGCATGCGATTGGAACTCGTAACCCCAGTTTTTCAATATTCTGACATAAAAAAAATAGAAGGAAAAACATTTTGTGTTATTACTTATAGAAATCCAATACGCTATTTTTTTGAAAATAAACTCGACAATGCTACTGCTTTGAAAAAAGTTGATTGGCTGAAAGAAAACAACAATACTAAAGAGGTCTTTTTTGAACCCAAACGCAATAGCATTAATGTAAAACGAGTTTCTAAATTGATAGCTATTGCTGACGAAACTACAGGCAATGAATGGAAGTTTTTCAACTTTGATGATTCCTCACAAAGAGAAATTTTCAAAACTAGTTTTAATGAAAATATAAAAAAAGTATTAGGATTATAAAATACCTAAAATATATAACCTATCTTTACTTAAATAGATAACCTAAAAACTAATAGTATGTCTAAAAGTCAAGACGCAAAGAAAACTGTGAAAAAAGAACCTCTGAAAACAGCAAAGGAAAAAAAAGCGGAAAAAAGAGAAAAGAAAAATACACCTAAAAGAGATTAAAAAAGGGTTCATTGAGTGAACCCTTTTTTATAGATTATCAGGAAAAATTTTACCCGGATTTAATATTCCATTAGGATCAAAAATAGCTTTTATGCCTTTCATTAGTTGTAATTGGGTTTGACTGAAAGCAATATCCATATAGTTTTTTTGAACAAAACCTATACCGTGTTCACCTGATAAAGTTCCGTTTAAAGAAACTGTCAATTCAAAAATTTCGCGAATTCCTTTGGTTACTTCTGTTTTCCAATTTTCATCTGTCATATCTCCTTTAATAATATTTACATGGAGATTCCCATCACCTGCATGACCATAACAAACCGATTTAAAGCCATATTTATTCCCAATGGTTTTAATCCCATTCAATAATTTGGGTAATTCATATCTAGGCACTACGGTATCTTCTTCTTTATAAATAGAATTCGCTTTTACCGCTTCGGCTACACTTCTGCGCATCTTCCAGAGTGCATTTTTTTGATCTTCTGTATCAGCAAAAAGAACTTCGTCTATTTTGAATTGCTCTACGACATTCATTATTTTTTCGGCTTCTTGAAAAAGAATATCGGGATAGTTCCCATCCACTTCAATCAGCAAATGCGCCTGAATTTCATCGGATACTTGCACATTCAAACCTTCTACAAATTGTAAAACCCAATCAATGGCATCACGTTCCATAAATTCCAGAGCACTAGGAACAATTCCTGCTCTGAAAATCGCAGAAACTGCCTCACAGGCCTCATCAGCTTTATAAAATGGAACTAACATTAATACATTGTGAGTGCTTTTTGGTAATAATTTCATTACAATTTTAGTGATAATACCAAGGGTTCCCTCACTACCCACCATCAACTGAGTGAGATTATATCCTGTTGAATTTTTCAAAGTATTGGCACCAGTCCAAATGATTTCTCCATTGGGTAACACCACTTCTAAATTCAACACATAATCCTTAGTAACACCATATTTTACTGCTCTGGCACCACCAGCATTTTCCGCTACATTCCCTCCTATCCAGCAGCTTCCTTGGCTACTTGGATCGGGTGGATAAAAAAGATTTTTCTCAGCCACAGCCTCTCTCAAAACCTGGGTAATTACTGCCGGCTCTGTAATGACTTGCAGATTTTGTTTGTCTATTTGTAAAATGGTATTCAATCGTTCTGTAGACAAACCAATTCCTTTATGAATACTCAAAGCGCCACCACTTAAACCCGTTCTACCACCAATGGGTGTCACTGGAATTTTATATTCGTTTGCCAATTTCATGATTTCAGAAATCTCTTGAGAATTTGCTGGTTTTACTACCACACCAGGCGGAAAAACATAATCTTCAGTTTCATCGTGACCGTAATGATTTCGTGTTTCCTCATCAAGAAAAACATAAGAATCGCCTACAATTTGAATGAGTTGACGCTGTATTTCAGGAGTTATTTCAGTATTCATGGTGCTGTTTTAGAATGGCAAAATTAGTATTTTTTAGAGAGTGCCACAAGTTAATTTGAATACTAAAAAGTAGTCAAAATCCAATACCAAAACGCTACAGTAATAAAGGATAACGGTATGCCAATACCAATCATCATGCCACTCAATTTAGGTTTTAATCCATAGGTTGCTGCTAAAATACAGCCCGTGATCATAGGTGCCATAGCCGCTTCGGTTATAGAAACATCAACAGCAAGTCCTTTTCCATGAAGTACAACTTTATATAAAAGATAGAAAAGCGCGGGAGTAATCATCAGCTTGTAAAATAATCCCAATGTTAAAAATCCCCAATGCTGACTCTTTTTGTCAATAGTTATTTGTAATCCTACGGAAACTAAGGCTATGGGCGTAATGGTACTTCCTAATTTTTGAAAAACGGATTGCACATCCGTTGGAAAATATATCTCAAAAAGATTCATTACGATAGCAAATACAAAAGCAATGAATGGCGGAAAACTTATCATTTTTAAAATGATATATTTTAAACTTGGTTTTCCCTTAGAAAAAAGTGAGGCAGTTAAGATTCCGAAAGTAGTTAATACTGTGAATGTTCCTGGTTGATCGACAATAATGGCAGTTTTCAAACCTTCTTCTCCATATAAAGCATTGATGATGGGAAACCCTACAAAGGAGGTATTCCCCAAACCCGCTGTGAGAATAAGACAACCTATCAATTTGTTTGACCATCCTAATCTTCTTCCTAACAAAAAGAAAAAAAGAAACGCCATGACAAATCCCAACCAAGCAACCCCTAAAGGGTATAATAAGGAAGCATTAATTTCGATTTTAGGAATATAAAATAAGGTCAAGGCTGGAAGGGCAACGTAAATGATAAATTGATTTAAAGCAAGGTATCCGTTTTTAGGAAATGCTTTCACAAATTGCAATCCAAACCCTATGAATAAACATAGAAAGACCAAAATAATATTGTCCATAAAGTATACTATTTTTTTGCAAAGGAACATCAAAAAATCAGAATACAATAACTTGTTATCTCGATAGCTCCAGTAACCGAAATAAAATAACACAAAAATACTTACTCGAAATAGTAAGTAGTAATCATAGTTTAAAGATTTAGCCAAACTAGAAGTTGTACAATTCAAATCCTATAATTAATTGAATATAAACTTATATTTATTGTTTTTCAATAAATATTTATTATTTTTGTGATGTAATTTTAAATTTTAATCGTTATGTCAAAAACAAATAACTTCGTATTTAAAGTCTTAAAAATTGTTGCTTGGATACTATTTGTAGGCTTATGCATTGAAGCAGGTGGGTTACTAGTCAATTTTATTTTCAGTCTTTACAAACCTGAATTTATTTCAAATCTTTATCAAAAATTAGACTTGAGTGAAATGTATACCCGAAATAAGTGGGTTTTTTACGGTATGTACTCTTTTATCTTGTCCATATCTTTTTTAAAAGCCTATCTATTCTATATTGTCATTAAGCTTGTAACTAAAATTAATTTATCAAAACCATTTGATAATTATGTTTCTAACCACATCACACAAATTAGTTACTATACTTTTACTATTGGAATATTAAGTTACATTGCCCGACAAACTGCCAAGAATTTAGTACATCATGGTTACGTTACCGACAACTTAAACCCGTTTTGGGAAGACAGTCAGGCATTCATTTTGATGGCGGCAGTAATCTACATGATTGCTACTATTTTCAAAACAGGAATTGATATTCAAAACGAGAACGATTTAACAGTTTAAGTTATGGCAATCATTGTAAATTTAGACGTGATGATGGCAAAGAGAAAAATTTCTCTGAATGAACTTTCCGAAAAAGTTGATTTGACATTATCTAATCTTTCCATCTTAAAAACGGGAAAAGCAAAAGCAATTCGTTTTAGTACTTTAGACTCTATTTGCAGGGCACTCGAGTGCCAACCAGGTGATATCTTAGAATACGTTGAAGAAGAAAAAATCCCCACGAATCGCTAACATCTCATGGTTATTGTGACTAAGGTAATGCATCTTAAAAAACAAATTACACCCAAAGGTTTTTTTAGTAATTTTACAAAAATGTGATGTGAATTGAACTCTAAAAACAAAAATACTTCTGCGCTACACGAAAAATATGGAATTGCTCCACCCGAGATTGTCTGTCCTACTGCTGTAGCACATATTCAACAGCTTAGGAAAACGCAACCCAATTCTGAAGAGTTGATTGACGCACTTTTAAAAGGGGATATTACCGCTTTGAGTCGCGCCATAACTTTAGTGGAAAGTACCAACCCTACCCATTTGGCTCAAGCCAATGCTATTATTGCTGCCTGTTTGCTTCATGCCAATCAATCGGTGCGTGTAGGAATTACAGGAGTTCCAGGAGTAGGAAAAAGTACCTTTATAGAAGCCTTTGGAAAACATCTAACGGGTTTAGGCAAAAAAGTAGCTGTACTCACAATTGACCCGAGTAGTATCATTAGCCACGGAAGTATCCTTGGGGATAAAACCCGAATGGAAGAATTGGTAAAAGACAAGAATGCGTACATCCGTCCTTCTGCCTCAGGGGAAACTTTGGGTGGTGTTGCTAGAAAAACTCGAGAAACAATTACCCTTTGTGAAGCCGCTGGATTTGATACCATACTTATAGAAACTGTTGGTGTAGGACAAAGTGAAACTGCAGTGCATAGCATGGTCGATTTCTTTTTGCTATTAAAAATTGCTGGTGCTGGCGATGAACTGCAAGGTATCAAACGGGGTATCATGGAAATGGCAGATGCCATAATTATCAATAAAGCCGATGGCGATAATCTTAAAAAAGCGAATTTAGCCAAAACCGAATTTAATAGAGCACTTCATCTATTTCCAGCCAAAAAATCAGGATGGATTCCCAAAGTGTCCACTTGTAGCTCAATTACACGTGAGGGTATTCCAGAAGTTTGGGAAACCATTATTGACTATGTAGAACGTACCAAAGCCAATACCTATTTCTTTGAAAATCGGGCAGCACAAAACCAATATTGGATGCTGGAAACCATAAACGACCAATTGAAATTGCATTTTTATAAAGATGCTTCAATTCAACAACTACTCGAAGCCAATAAAAAAGCAGTGCAAAACGGTGAAATTTCTCCTTTTGTAGCGGCTCAATTGTTGTTGGAAAAGTATTTTAAATATTAAATAGATTAAGTCACAAAAATCTTTCCATTTTAGGATTGAAATCTAAAATCATAGATTCGCCTTAAAACGACATTTTTTGTCGTTTAACTTAATTACTTTTGACAGAAATTAAGATACATGGCAAAGAGAGAATACATACAACGGCATTTATTAATCATTCGAAAATTGAGAACTAGCCCTTCTTCGTTTGAGGAAATAAAAAAATACTTGGTTCGAAAACAAGAAATTAGTGGTGAAAATTTCGATATTTCACAACGCACCTTTCAACGTGATGTTAAGGAAATAACCACGATTTATGGTATTGATATAAAATACAATAAAAAAGAGGGCTGGTATGAGATTACAGAAGAATTAGAAGAAAAACCTTTCGAACGAATATTAGAAGCTTTTGAAACCCTGAGTGCTTTGAATTTTTCTGAACATGTTTCTGATAAATTAATACTGGAAAAAAGAGCTAGCAAAGGAACGGAATACATGCACGGCTTATTATATGCTATTGAAAACCATTTTGAAATTGTAATCCAACATAAAAGTTATTGGAAAGACAAACCTGAAATGAGAAGGCTACAACCTATTGCTGTCAAAGAATCTCAAAATCGTTGGTACTTAATTTGTTTCGATACCATTAAAAAAGATTTCCGAAATTTTGGTTTGGACCGAATTCAAACTTTAGAAATTCAAAAACAAAAATTCAAACCCATTGCTTTTGATACCAAAGCTCATTATCAAAATGCATTTGGCGTAGAAACCTATGAACCAGCAGTAAAGATTATATTGAATTTCAATGCCTATCAAGCGCAGTATATAAAATCATTACCCTTGCACTCATCACAAAAAATAATTTTTGAAGATAAAGATTGGTGGCGATTTGAATATTTTATGCACCCAACGAATGATTTTATCATGGAAATTATGAAATATGGTGAAAATGTAAAAGTGGAAGAACCTAAAGCTTTGAAGGAATCTGTAAAAAATAAAGTAATAAAAATGTTAGACTTATATACCTAGAAAAATGTATGGCAAAAAAAGACTTAAATTTGAAAATTGATAAAGATTTAAAAAAAATTGTTATCAAAAATAATGGAGCAGAAAATAAATTAATTATCACTTTCAAAAGGAAAAAGCGTAAAAAATTTCTTGAAAATTGGTATGAGAAACTTGATGAATTTGTTGAAGAAAATAATAAACTATAAACTGAATGGACAACATAAAAAATTTACTACAACAGGTATCAATCATTCAAAAAAAATACAATGACTTAGCAGAGAATTCAGGTGAACATTATAATATTTTTGACATTCTAGGAGTTCGTTCAGATGAGTTAAGCCATTCTGCTATATTGACAAACTTGCTTGATGTGAAAGGAAAACATAGACAGAAAGAATCGTTTTTACAGTTATTTTTAGATGAAGTTAAAAATAATTTTGAAGAAGAATCGGAAGCGAAAAAAATTTTAGAAAAGTTTGACATCGAAAAAAGTCGTGCTATAAAAGAACATTATACAGGTCGAGTTGATAATGATTCCGACCAAGGTGGTAGGATTGATATCATAATCAATGATGGTAAAAACAACATTATTATAGAGAATAAAATAAATGCAGGAGATCAGTCAAAACAATTGTTAAGATATAATGGGTATGATAAAAATGCCCCTATTTTATATTTAACTTTAAACGGAAAAGAACCATCAGAAAATTCAAAAGGAAATTTAATTTTAAATAAAGATTTTGTTTGCATTTCTTATTCTGCTACAATAAAAAACTGGTTGGAAAAGTGTATTGAAAAACTGGTTAACAAACCAATAATTAGAGAGACTTTAAATCAATATTTATTTTTAATTAAAAGTTTAACAAATCAGAGTTTAAGTGACAATATGGGAAATGAAATACAACAACTAATTTTAAAAGATTTTTTAGCAGCAAAAGAAATCTCTGATAATTTTAATAGAGCTATTTTAAATTTATCTAACAATATATTATTAGCTACAGTTAAAGAACTAGTGCCTTTAATCGAGAATGAAGATTGGATTATTGCAGAAAAAAATAAAAGTATAGATGATAAAGGTGGGCAAATTTATATCAAACCTAAAAATTGTGAGAAAAAAGATTGGTATATCGGCATCGAAGGATTTAATTCATTTAGATCCGGAAACAGCCTTTTGGGGTACAAGCTTTCTTTTGTTGTTTGGGGACAAAATGGAGCTATGGAGTACTTTAATAACTATTATACGAATGAGAGAAAAAATCAATGTGGCTGGTGGAATGATTATATTTTTTTAGATAATTATAATAATTTAGAAGCGAGTTTTAGAGATAGTAAATTGATAGAGTACTTACTCGAAAAAAATGAAAATCAAGAAAATTTTGTAAAACATATTATTACTAATTTTATGGAATACTTCTTAATCCATAAAAATCATTTTGAAAAAATGATAAATGAGCTTTCCTAAATATTTTTTTCTCAACGACATGCCTTGACCATTTGACATACTATTTTTGTTTACAATAAAAAGGGAAAGCTAAAAACCAAACAGAGTAAGCAAAACAATTAAATAATATTAGTATGGCTGGATATTTATGGCAAGTTACTGCGAAACAAAATAATGGCAAAGTAGTAAAAGGAATGTCTGTTGAGATATACAAAACAGGAACAAGTGCAAAACCAAATCTTAAAGAAATTAGCGAGGCGTTAAATAACAAATACAATACAAATGTTCACGAGAGTCACTGTGGAGCATCAATTTTTGATTTTAAGGCATTAAAATAAATATAACAATAAATATATTCCTAATGGAACTTACTTTTTGTTATTTGGAGATTTACAATAATGAAACTAACCAGTGGGAATGCATTTATGATGCTAATAAACCACCTAATTTATTACATGATTGTACTACATATGAAGTAGAACCTTTTTTTGAGAGGACTCACCTTTTTTATGTTTTAAATAAAATTGAGTGTAATAGCCCACTAACATTATTTCCTATGTGTAAAGGTTTACCTAAAGATAGTTCCCACCCTATTGTTTGTGAATATTATTTTTGGTTTAACAAAATGGAAATATGCCACAGTGCCTCTTATATCGACTTAAAAGAATTAATAGATTTTGATTACAGTAAAATTTTTAATTTAAAAGAGATACATATTAATGTCTTAAAAGATTACTATCCCGAATTAGTAGAAAAAGAAAAGTTTTTGATTTCCTATAAAGAATGGCTTGGTCAGGATTATTTCACCGAATTGCAAAAATTAAAACATCTTTATGAAAATGAGAAATCTAGGTTAATTTATTTTGTTTTTAATCATGATGACGAAATGTATGGAGATTGTGCAGAGAATTCTGATTCTATATAATAATTACCAGACAAACTATAAAAATATTTTTTATTGTTTTTCAAATAATAAATAACAATTATTATCAAACTAAAAATCAATCTTTTTGGTGAAGCATGGAAGCTAAAAAAAATAGTTCTAGAAAAAGAACAAGAGAATCATTGGGAAAAAATTGCAAAAAAACTCAATAAATCAATTGCAGAAGCATTAATTGATCCTTTCTTTTATCATTATCTCAACGACAAAAAAATTAAATCTATTGATGTCTTGCCATGTATTGAAATTGAGGGACTAGTTAATAATTCGAAAAATCAAATTGAGATTTGGTATCAGGGAAAAAAAGTACAAAAATTAAAAATCAATGACCTAAACAATGACTTTTTACTTTTTCCTCTTTACAATGTATCAACATTAAAAATAGATAACAATCTAACTCCAGGTATTTATTTGGAACAAAAAGAGATCGGTCTTTTTGGAAGTTATTATATAAATAATGCTCCTAATTTTAATCTTGAAAATTTGCAGTTTGAAGTACTGAAATATAGAGATAAAGTATTGGTTAGTAAAATTCTCTATAAAAATCAACCCATTCCATTAAATAAAAAAGAGACTAGCATCAATTATCAATTTGGTTTTACAGTAGAATAAAATTAAATTTTCTTCATTCAGAGGAATAAAAAAAAACAGTGCAAAATGGTGAAATTTCTCCTTTTGCAGCTGCTCAATTGTTGTTGGAAAAATATTTTAAATCTGAACTCAAATAATCAAAAAACTTGTTGATTGTAACATTTTTTTTAAAATAAAAATTTTGTTGCAAGAGTTGCAACAATTTTAAAAAAAAAGATTTTTTTGTTACGTAAAAAATTTGAGGCTTTAAATTTATTCGGGATTTACTAGAATTTAAAATTACTAATTACTCACGAATAGTCTTACTCTTTCAAATAAATAATCGTCTGAATATCTTTTGAAATACTATCAGGTATTTTTATAATTTCAAATTTATAATCCTTTATATTTTTAATTTTTGCTAGGGTGTCACTTGAAAAGAATTTCCCATTATAGTACACATAAATTGTAGCATTATACTTCTCACTGGCTAGTATGCTTTTTATTTGTTCGTTGGATATGGTACTATATATGAGCGAACCATAGTCAATCTCCTTTTTTATAATTTTTGAACTGTTCTTTTCTTGACAATACATCAAGTTTAAAAACAGAAAAAAAATAAGAATATAGAAATTTTGCAATTTCATAATTACTCTTCGTAGCGTTGCACTTCCCTATCATAAAACTCATTAGCAAGAACGATTAGTCCCTCCATTTCAGCGTTTAATTCAGCTTCGTCAAGGTCTTCGGCTTCCTCCATAAACTCAACCTCATCATCTTTTAGATTGATGATAAATCGTGGATAATCAAGATGTATGATGAAGATATCATCAGGAAAATCAGTATTGTCGCCTAGTAAAAATTTTGGTAATTCCATTAGTGTGAATGTTTTTAATCGTTGGTTGAAAAATAAGTTTTGAGTTTATTCTTTTGCATTTTCTATGACTAATCTTTTGGTTAATCTCGCAAAGCGAATGTACAAAAATAAAGCCGCCGATGATAATCCCGCCAAAAGTCCTATCCAAATCCCTATGGCTTTCAAATCGGTATATTTTCCTAAATAAAGAGATATTGGAAATCCTATAACCCAATAGGCTATAAAAGTAATATACATAGGAATTTTTACGTCTTGTAAACCTCTCAAAGCTCCCAAAACCACTACCTGTATCCCATCAAATAGTTGAAAAACAGCAGCAACCAAAAGCAATTTTGAAGCTATCCAAATGATTTCGTTGTTATCCACCATTTGGGTAACATCGGTCATATTTAAAAATAAATGAGGCAAAAAATTATGAAATATCAGAAATAATAGCGCAAAAACAGATTCAATAATTATAGTCAACAAAAATAAAGATCGAGCAATAATAATTAAATCTTTATAGTTATTCAATCCCTTAGCATATCCCACTCTAATCATCGAAGCTACACTCAAACCCATAGCTACCATAAAAGTTGATGAGGCTAAAATCAAGGCTATTTGGTTAGCCGCTTGACTATTCTTTCCTAACGAACCTGAAAGCCATATTGCTGTTGTGAATAAAGCTACCTCAAACAACATTTGCATAGCCGATGGAAAACCTAAGTCAATTATTTTTTTGAGCATCGATTTTCGAATTTCTTTAAAACTGAATTTATTGAAGTATTTCTTTAAAAGTTCATTATTTTTCAAAAGAAAATGCATAAAAACGACCATCATAATCCTAGAAATAACTGTTCCCAATGCGGCTCCTATAATACCTAACTTAGGAAAAATCCAAACACCATAAATTAATACATAATTAAAAAAAATATGAACCACATTAGCCATAAAAATCGCATACATCGAGTATTTTGTTTGAGACAAACCATCTGCAAATTGCTTATACCCTTGATAAACAATCACTGGAATTAAAGAAAAAGCCACCCAATCGATATAAGGAGAAGCCAAGTCAACCACTTCTTTAGGCTGATGCATGAAGTACATTATTTGCTTAGACAATACAGTCAAAATAAATAATGTAACTCCTAAAACCATACACAAAAACAGCCCATGATGAAAGGTAGAACGAAGCTTCTTTTCGTTCTTTTCAGCATCTGCTTCTGCCGTTAGTGGAGTAATAGCCGTAGAAAAACCGATTCCTACTGACATCGCTATAAAGATAAAGCTATTGCCAAGTGAAACCGCCGCTAATTCTGTTGAACCTAAGTTTCCCACCATGAAATTATCTACAATTCCAATGAGGGTATGACCTAACATTCCTAAAATTACAGGATAGGCTAATTTTAAATTATAGGAAAACTCTTTGGTGTACTGCGATAAACTCACTTTGCATTTTTTAAGGTTGCAAAGATAGCTTAATCAATGGCAATGACAAAAAGCAAATTCAAAAAGCAAATTCAAAGGTCAAGTTCAAAAATCAATTGCAAATGATGATAACCGCAAATTCACAAATTGAATTTTTATTTTAACAACACAACATCCTCTCAACTAAATTTGATTAAAATTTAATATTAACTTTTGAACTTGTTTTTGAATTTGAGGTTGTTTTTTGAAATTGAAGTTGACTTTTGAAATTGAAATTGTTTTTTGACATTATTTTTTCAATTGCTCTTTATACAAATCAATATTTGCCTTCACCTTTGGGTCTAATTCTGGTTCATTGATATCCGTTAGTTTCTGCATTTCCTCCCAAATAATTTTGGCTACAATATAGCGAGCTACACCTTTATCATCGGCGGGAATAATGTACCAAGGCGCATAAGAAGTTGCTGTTTTATTAATTGCTTCTTCGTAATACTTCATGTAATCGTCCCAGCGTTCCCGTTCTTTTAAATCTCCTGTCGAGAATTTCCAATTATCCTCTGGAGTCTCTAGTCGATTCAACAATCGCTTGCGTTGCTCCTCTTTGCTCATGTGAAAATAAAACTTTAAAACCCTAGTTCCATTTTGAGCAATATGTTTTTCAAAATTATTGATTTGCTCCATTCTGTTTTCCCAAAACTGAGGCGTGATATCCTCAACTTTTTCTATTCCTGGAAGGTTTTCAAACAGAATGTATTCTGGATGCACGCGAGTAACCAACACATTTTCATAGTGCGTTCTGTTGAAAACTGCAAACTTTCCTTTTTCTGGCAATGCCAAGTAATGTCTCCACAAATAATCGTGTTCCAATTCGGTAGAATTAGGTGTCTTAAAACTATGCACTACTACCCCACGTGGATTGAATTCTTTGAAAACTTCGCGAATTAAGCTGTCTTTTCCGCTAGTATCCATCCCCTGCAAACAGATGAGAAAGGCATGCCGATTGTGTGCATACATAGCATCTTGCTTCTTACTCAACTTTTGCTGTATTTTATCAAGTGCTATTGCCTCTTGCTCTTTGCTGGAATCGATATCTAATTTTGTTGGAATAGTGGCTAATCGTATTGTAGTAGTTACTTTAAAATCGTTGGGATTGATACTTTCCATCTTTTAAGTATTTATATTTGTAAACTTATGGAAAAATTTCAACTTTCACTACTGTTCAAAATAACAGGAATTGGTTCTGCTTCGGGATTGGTTTATCTCGAGGACAAGCTGTATCTTATCTCTGACAGCAGTACCTATTTGTATGAATATCTGATGATAAATAAAATGTTAACAAAGATTCCATTAGTCAAAAATGCTCAGGAAAACATTGCAAAAAAAGACAAACCCGATTTTGAAGCCATTACCAAAAAAGGCGACAAATTACTTATTCTAGGTTCTGGTTCAACTGCAACTAGAAACGCAATGATTGCATTTGATTTACAATCAAAAGAAATAACTGTTCAAAGTCTTGATGAAATTTACTCTTTACTTAAATCTGAACACTCTTTTGAAGATAACGAATTAAATATTGAAGGATGTATTGTCGACAATGAAGCCGTTTATTATTTTCAACGAGGGAATGGCGGTTTGAATAAAAACGGAATTTTCTTCACTGATGGCAGAACTGAAAAACCCAAATATACATTTATACCTTTTGAGTTACCAAAAATCAATAGTGTTTCAAGCACATTTACTGATGCTATTTTAGTGGATAAAACTATTTATTTTTTGGCAACAGCCGAAGACACCGATTCCACTTATTCAGATGGTGACGTTTTAGGAAGTTGTATTGGAAGCATTGACTTGAGAGCAATGACGCTTAAAAGTTGTATTCAAATCAGTGATACACACAAATTTGAAGGATTGACAATATACAAAAAAACAGCAACTCATATCGAATTGCTGCTTTGTGAAGATAATGATACTGAAGAATTGGTATCCTCTATTTATAAACTCATTCTTGAGCGCTAGCTATTTCTCAATCTCTCGTAAACTTTCCATTTTTTTGTGTGCTAAGAACCCTGCAATATCTTCAAAATGTTCTTTGACACGCTTGTTTCCAAACTCAAAAACTTTGGTTGCCAATCCATCCAAAAAATCTCTATCGTGAGAAACCAAGATTAAAGTACCATCAAAATCGCGCAGAGCATCTTTAATAATATCTTTGGTTTTCATATCCAAATGATTCGATGGCTCATCAAGAATCAATAAATTAACTGGTTCTAATAATAATTTAATCATGGCTAAACGGGTTTTCTCGCCACCAGAAAGCACTTTCACTTTTTTGGTAATATCATCACCTTGAAACATAAAAGCGCCTAAAATATTTTTTATCTGTGTTCTAATTTCGCCCACAGCTATACCATCTATGGTCTCAAAAATAGTAGCATTTTCATCCAAAAGCGAAGCTTGATTTTGAGCAAAATAACCAATTTGAGCATTGTGCCCAATCTCAACACTTCCGCTATCAATTGCAATTTCTTTCATAATTGCTTTAATCATAGTCGATTTTCCTTCACCATTTTTTCCAACAAAAGCTACTTTTTGTCCACGTTCGATAACAATATTAGCATCCTTAAAAACAACATGATCGCCATACGATTTTGCTAAATCTTTAACTACAACTGGATATTGTCCTGAACGAACTGAGGGAGGAAACTTCAATCGCAAAGCTGATGTATCAATTTCGTCAATTTCTACAGGGACTAATTTTTCGAGCATTTTAACTCTAGATTGCACTTGCAAAGTTTTAGAATAAGTTCCTTTGAATCGCTCTATGAATTCCATGTTTTCGGCTATCATCTTTTGTTGCTCGTCGTATGCCTTTTGCTGATGCACTCGCCTATCTTTTCTTAATTCTAAGTAATGCGTATATTTTGCTTTGTAATCATAGATTCTTCCCATAGTCACTTCTATGGTGCGATTGGTAATATTATCGACAAAAGCTCTATCGTGAGAAATTACCACAACCGCTTTGGCTGAATTGATTAAGAAGTCTTCTAACCATTGAATACTTTCAATATCCATGTGATTGGTTGGCTCATCAAGCAAAATTAAATCTGGTTTTTTTAGTAAAATTTTAGCTAACTCAATTCGCATTCTCCAGCCACCAGAAAACTCTGATGTCTGTCTCGTAAAATCTTCACGAACAAATCCTAAACCGATGAGAATTTTTTCGACCTCAGCTTCATAATTCACTTCTTCGATGGCATAAAATTTCTCACTTAGGTCAGAAACCCTTTCGATTAATTTCATGTAGTCATCGCTTTCATAATCGGTGCGAATAGTCAATTGTTCGTTGATTTGGTCAATTTCTGCTTTCATCTTAAAAATTTCACCAAAAGCTTTCGACGCCTCTTCAACTACAGTAGCGCCATCGGTGGTCAATAAATGCTGAGGCAAATAGGCTATAATTGCCTCTTTTGGAGCTGAAATAGATCCTGTTGATGGTTTTGCTTCGCCAGCGATTATCTTTAAAAGAGTGGATTTTCCTGCGCCATTTTTACCCATTAAGGCTATTTTATCATTTTCATTAATAGCAAAAGAAACATCGCTAAATAAAGTAGTTCCGCCAAATTGCACGGAGATATCATTGACTGTAATCATTTTTATAAAGTTGGAAGTTAGAAGATGAAAGTAAGAAGCTTCAATCTACTTATTTTTTTGAAAGTGCAAATATAGATTAATTGAAGTATTTTATGACAATACCTATATACTCATTCGAAATTCTTCAATAATAGGATTTGCCTTTGAAAAATCGATTTCTTGTATAAAAACCTCCACGGCTTTTTTATTCTGAAGATTGGGTTGAACATTCGTTTGATTATTACTTCTAATGACAACTTCTATACCATTAGCTTCAATTTTTTGCTGTAGTGCTTGTGCCAAAATCTCGCTTCCCGAGAATACTTTCATTAAACCCATTCTGTCGTTTATTGTTTGTTATTAATAGTTTGTTGTTGTATTTCAGACAGATTATACTTCTTCAAAATCATCTTCCTCTTCTTCATTTTCTTCGATTTCAAATAAAAAGGGTTCTACCATGATTTTATCTGCTAGAGCTTCTATTCGTTCAGTAAGTTGTTCGGAGAAAATAATGCGTTGGGTTTTAGAAATACTATTAGAAATGCGTACAATTTTAGTATCGTGTCGTAACTTTAATAGTGTATCTGTATCATCTATAATGAACATTTTTAGCCTATTAACATTATAACCCGCTGTGGTAAACATTTCATTCAGTCGATTTGGAGTTCCAATTAAGACATCGATTCCTGTTGAAATATAGTTTTTGTCGTATTCTATATCGCCTTTATCATGGACACCATAGACTCTCAAATTAGTTTCGCAACCTAAATTTTCAAATAAAGTTTCCATTTCAAGTACTTTGGTTTTATCCTCAACAACAATCAATGCTCTTGGAGATTCTTCTCCAGCTGCAACTAATTGCTGAATGACATTGATAACAATTGTAGTAGATTTACCCGAACCTTTTGGAGCGATAATAATACAATCGGCACCACTTTTTAAGGTAGAAAAAGTTTCCTGCTGCAACTCATTTGCTTCAGTAAGTCCATTTTCTATAAGCGCTTTTTGTAACGCACTGTTTATTTTCTTTAGTTTCATTTATACTATTGAAAGATTAAAAAATTAAATGATTGAAATATTACTCTTTAAATTTTTCAATCATTAAATCTTTAAATTTATTTAGAAGCAAATAAGCTAACATCTGTCTCGGAAATTTCGTTACCTCCAAGAATAATTAAACGCTCAACAACATTTCGCAATTCACGAATATTACCAGTCCAATCGTATTCTTGCAACAACTTAACTGCTTGATTTGAAAAGGATTTTGTTGCTATTCCTTGTTCAGAAGAAATCTTTTCTGCAAAATGCTCTATCAACAAGGGGATATCATCTCTTCTATCATTTAAAGCTGGAACTTTAATTAAGATAACTGCTAGTCTATGATATAAATCTTCTCGAAAACGACCTTCCTCAATTTCTTTTTTCAAGTCTTTATTGGTTGCTGCAACAACACGAACATTGACTTTAATATCCTTATCTGCTCCTACTCTAGTTACTATATTTTCTTGTAAAGCTCTCAACACTTTTGCCTGAGCCGAAAGACTCATATCGCCAATTTCATCCAGAAAAATCGTCCCTCCATCGGCTGCTTCAAATTTTCCAGCTCTATCTTTAACCGCCGAAGTAAAAGCACCTTTCACATGTCCAAACAATTCACTTTCTATCAACTCACTTGGAATGGCAGCACAATTTACTTCAATTAGAGGAGCGTTGGCTCTTTCGCTTTTTTCATGTAATTGATGGGCAACAAGTTCTTTCCCTGTTCCATTTGGTCCAGTGATTAAAACTCTAGCTTCGGTTTTAGCGACTTTTTCAATCATCAATTTGATATGATTGATAGCTTCACTTTCACCTATTATCTCATAATTCTTACTGACTTTTTTCTTAAGAATTTTATTTTCGACCACCAATTGTTTTTTATCTAAAGCATTTCGAACCGTATTCAATAATCGATTCAAATCGGGTGGTTTTGAAATATAATCGAAAGCACCAAGTCGCATGGTTTGAATGGCGGTTTCCATATCACCATGACCCGAAATCATGACCATTGGGATTTCTGGTTTTATTTTTTTTACCGCTTCCAATAATTCGACACCATCCATTTTTGGCATTTTGATATCGCACAAAACAAGGTCGTAATCGTTATTTTTAATTTTTTCGAGACCTTGAATACCGTCCTCTACATCTTCTACACTGTATGTTTCGCTTTCCTCAGAAAGTATTTTTGTCAATACTCTTCGAATGGCTGCTTCGTCTTCTATAATTAGTATTTTACTCATTTGATTCTTCGATTATTAATATTTCAACCATCTGTACAATTCCCTCCATGTCGGCTTTTTGCCATACATTAATATTCCTACTCTGTATATTTTTGAAGCAAACCACACCACTAAAAAGAATGTTCCAAATAAAATTGCTATAGAAAGTACCAACTGCCACCACGTAACACCGAAAGGAATTCGCATAAGCATCACAATTGGTGACGTCAGTGGAATTATCGAAAATACCGTTGCTACAGTTCCATGTGGGTTATTCATAACGGTAAAAAAACCAATATAAACACCCAAAACCAAAGGCATAATAATGGGCAAAAGAAACTGTTGCGAATCGGTTTCATTATCAACAGCAGCACCTATAGCGGCATAGAAAGAACTATACAGAAAATATCCTCCTATGAAATAAATGATAAAGCTGAACAATAAAGTAGCGATAGGTAAATTCCAAAGTTCTTTAATATACATTTGAATATCACTACTGGTGGCTTCTTGGGCTGTTTTTAATGCTTCTTGAGTTTGTACTGCCGATGTGGCTCCCATTTGAACTCCAAAAACCGAGGAAATGATAAACATTGCTGATACTCCAAGAATAGCCCAAATTATAAACTGCAAAACTCCCGCTAACGACGTTCCTATAATTTTTCCCATCATCAATTGAAAAGGTTTTACCGACGAAATAATAATCTCAATAATGCGGTTGGTTTTTTCCTCGATGACACTTCGCATGACCATATTGCCATAAATAATAATAAACATCATAATAAGATACCCAAAAGCACCACCAATAGCAATTTTTATTTCATTCAATCCTTTTAGACCCGCTTCTCCAGAGGATTTTGTCAAAGTAATATCAACATGAGCTTCTGCCTCTTTTATAGCTAAAGTATCTAGTTTGGCATTTTCAAAATTAATCTTAGTTAACTTTTTGGCAATGACATCTTCAGTCGCTTCTAAGAAACCAAGACTAGGACTATTATTCGAAATGTATTGGATTTTATTTTCTAAAGCTTTACTGCTTGATGTTTTTGGGATGTATAATAACCCTTCATAACTATCATTAAAAATACTATCCTTTAGGACTTTGAAATCAATTAAAGTTAAATTCAAATACTTATATTCATCCGTATTTTTAAATTCATTGACAAAAATACCCGATTCATCATGTATGGCTATCGTTTTTACATCTGCTTTCATAGAGGTTAGATAGCCAATAAAAACTGCTATTCCAACAAAGAGTAACGGACTCAAAAAAGTCATAACAATAAAGGATTTGTTGCGAACTTTGGCAATAAATTCTCTTTTTATAATTAAGGATAGAATGCTCATTTTCTAATTTTAGATTTTAAATTTAGGATTTTAGATTTTTTAAATCCATCTAATTTTCGCTCACCGTTTGAATAAAAATATCATTGACACTCGGAATTTTTTCAACAAAATGAGTTACTTGTCCGCGTTGTGTGAGAAGATGCAACAATTCATTGGGCAGATTATCTCCCAATTGAATTTCAAGTTTTATTTCGTCATTGAGTGATTTAAAATTAGTTTGAGCTACAGTAAATTTTTGAGTAATATCATACATTAAACCTTCAACATTATCCGATAAAATACCTACTTCAAAATTATTTGTTCTGTACTGGCGTTTTACATCATCTAATTTGCCTTCAATCAATTTATTCGATTTGTGAATTAATGCAATGTGGTCACACATTTCTTCAACGCTTTCCATTCTGTGAGTTGAGAAGATTACGGAAGTACCTTTTCTATTTAATTCGATAATTTCATCTTTAATCAAATTAGCATTTACAGGATCAAAACCAGAAAAAGGTTCATCGAGAATGAGTAATTTTGGCTGATGCAAAACGGTAACTACAAACTGTATTTTCTGAGCCATCCCTTTTGACAATTCTTGAATTTTTTTGTTCCACCAACCTTGAATTTCTAGACGGTCAAACCAATAATCGAGTTGTTTTTTGGCTTCAGCTTTTGAAAGACCTTTCATCTGAGCTAAATACAAGCATTGTTCCCCTACTTTCATTGTTTTGTACAAACCTCTCTCTTCTGGCAAATAACCAATATATTGAACGTGTTTCGGTTGCAATCTTTCTCCATCAAAAATAACTTCTCCACTATCGGGTAAAGTAATTTGATTGATAATTCTAATTAAGGAAGTTTTCCCAGCACCATTTGGTCCTAAAAGTCCATAAATACTGCCCTTTGGAACCGTTAGTGAGACTTCATTAAGCGCTGTATAATCTCCGTATTGTTTGAGAACTTTATTTACTTCAAGTATATTACTCATACTTATTTTAATTTATTGAATCAGATTGCCTATACATTGTTAGGCGTGTAAAAATACACAATTTAGTAGTGAATGGAATGATTATGTTACAAAAAACCCATCCCTAATTTTAATTTCAAGGATGGGTTTTTATTTTAATATCGTAAGTAAACTTATGAGAACATATCTTTTACCTTTTCAAAAAAAGACTTATCTGTTTTCTCAGGATGAGGGATGAAATTCTCGTCGGTACTATTTTTCTCGAAAAACTGTCGTTGTTCTTTATTTAATATTTTTGGTGTCCAAACATTAACATGAACCAATAGGTCGCCAGTACCATAACCATTTATACTTGGAATACCTTTTCCTTTTAATCGTAAAATTTTACCTGATTGAATTCCTTCTTCGAGTTTGATTCTTACCTTTCCATTTACAGCTTCAATATCTTTTGAAACTCCTAAAACAGCTTCAGAGAAACTAATATATAAATCATAGTGTAAATTCTCGCCTTCTCTCTTTAAAAACTCGTGCTCTAGCTCTTCAATAGCCACGATTAAATCTCCAGGCACACCATTCCCCGGAGCATCATTTCCTTTATTGGACACTTTCAATTGCATTCCGTCTACCACTCCGGCTGGGATTTTGATAGAAACTGTTTCGTCTTCAACAATCATCCCTTGAGAATCGGCATTAGTTGGCTTTCTGTCAAGAATTTGACCTGAACCACCACAAGTTGGACAGGTTGAAGCAGATTGCATTCTTCCCAAAATGGTATTGGTAACTCGCATCACTTGACCCTGACCATTACAAGTTGAGCAAGTTTTATAAGTAACACCTTGAGCCTGAACTTTACGCTTAACTTTTACTTTTTTCTCGACACCATTAGCGATTTCTTCTAATGTCAATTTAACTTTTATTCGAAGATTACTTCCTTTCATTCTGCGTTGACCTCCGCCGCCGCCAAATCCTCCTCCGAAAGCGCCTCCAAATATATCTCCAAATTGACTAAAAATGTCATCCATGTTCATTCCTCCATGGCCTCCACCAAAACCTCCACTACCATCAAAAGCTTGATGCCCGTATTGATCGTACTTGGCTCTCTTATTTGGGTCACTCAATACTTCGTAAGCCTCAGCCGCTTTCTTGAAGTTTTCTTCGGCAACAGCATCACCAGGATTTTTGTCAGGATGAAATTCTATAGCTTTTTTTCTATATGCTTTTTTAATTTCAGCCTCTGTTGCGTTTTTTGAAATGCCTAATATTTCGTAAAAATCTTTTTTCATCTTTTATACAATAAAATGAACAAATTATATTTTGCTCTTATAAATGGACTATTGTCCAATTACTACTTTTGGAAACCGAATAATTTTATCTCCAAGCTTGTATCCTTTTTCTAAAATATCAACTA
Organism: Flavobacterium sp. R1_16; assembly: GCF_057652095.1. NCBI lineage: Bacteria > Pseudomonadati > Bacteroidota > Flavobacteriia > Flavobacteriales > Flavobacteriaceae > Flavobacterium > Flavobacterium sp. R1_16. Next base: position 869,312 of record NZ_JBYFCG010000001.1, on the reverse strand, counting down.
TTTTACCTTTTAAATTAGGAGATGGAGCTGGAATTTGAGTTATTGCTTCAGCAAAATCAGCATTAAAAATATCACCAACTTTTACTTCCACTTCTTCTAAACCTTTTGAGTTTAGTGTGTTTTTTAATTTTTCATGAATAAGCTCTACTCCTTTTAGTAAAACATCGTCATCCGATTTTTTAATCTCATTCAATGCTCTATCAAAATCATCAAGTACTGGCAACATGGCTTGCAATACTTCCTGATTGGCAGTTTTAAATAAATCCAATCGCTCTTTGGCAGTTCTCCTTTTATAATTTTCAAATTCGGCAAAAAGTCTTAAAAACTTGTCTTTTTCTTTTGCTAAATCTTGTGCTAATTGTTCCTCTAGTGGTAATTCTTCCACAATTAGTTGTTCACCGTTAGCATTCTTCTCTAATGTAACATCATCCAATTCCTGATCTTGTTCTGTATTTTCAGTGGTCATTTTGCTTTTATTTTTGAATATTTTTTTGAATTTCATTTTTTCCTAGTATCAAAATTACTGCCATTTCTAACAAAATGTCAAATTGTCATTGTTTTTTTTGTTTTTTGTTGCAAGTGATTTAATTACAAATATTGAAATGAAAATGAAAAATGAATGCTATAAAAATTAATAAAATTTTAAGACTATTTCGTTTTCGTTTTTAGTAAGTTTGTTCTAGTAAATAATATTACTAATAAATGAATCTTAAGGTTAGCGTTAAGCTTCTAAAATATTATTAATTCAAATTGTTATATAAAAAAGCTCCTGAAAAGGAGCTTTTTTTATGTTAAGATATCTTTTAAAGCTTTTTCTGAAGTGAGATATTGAAATACAAAACCTGAGTTGATTACTTTTTGAGCACTGATTCTCTTGTCTTCAAATAAAAGTTCATGCATATCGCCAAGAATTAATTTCATAACAATCTTAGGAATATTGGGCATAAAAAGAGGTTTGTTAAGAATAGTAGCAATACTTTTTGTTAATTCACCATTAGAAACAGGATGCGGAGCTACAGCATTATAAACGCCTTCCAAAGAATTCTGAACAGCAAATAAATATAGGGAAACTAAATCGTGTATGTGTATCCAAGATTGTACCTGTTTACCATCGCCAAATGAAGCACCAAGACCGAGTTTAATAGGTCTGGCAATCTCTATCAAAGCTCCGCCTTTGTTTGAAAACACTACTCCAGTTCTTAATTTACAAACTTTGATATTTAAAGTTTGAAATTTATCGACACTTTCCTCCCATTTTAAAACAACATTGGATAGGAAATTATCCGAAATCATTTTTGATTCTTCAGTGTAAACTGCCGTAGAACTATTCGGATAAATTGCTGTTCCCGAAGCAGAAATTATTTGTTTGACTTGATTTGGATACTCTTTCAGTACCTTAAATAGTAGATTAGAAGAAAATATTCTGCTTTCAATGATTTCTTGCTTGTAGGCTTTTGTCCATCTTTTAGAAATTGATGCTCCCGCGAGATGAATTATAGCATCTACACCCATCAAACAATTTTCATCAATCATACCAAGCTTTGGATTCCAATAAAAACCTTTGTAGTTGGGTTGGTTTTCAATTTTTTTCTTGGAAGTAGTTAAATAATGAACCGAGATGCCATTTTGCAACAAAAGTAAAACCAATTCAGAACCTATTAATCCCGTGGCGCCTGTTATTAGAATTCTCATTTTTATTTCAAAGTTAGTCATCATCTATTGGATTGAGAACTAAATTAGGTTGGATTTAACGATTGTTTATAAAAAATTAACTTTTAATTTTGATGCTCCACTCAAAATCCATCTCTGTAACAACAACCCCATTTTGATTGGTTCCTACTGATTTCATCCAAAATGTCTGTCCTTCTCCAGTTTGAAGTGCTTGTTGAATTGCTGTATCTACCAAATGGCCATCCTTGCATTCAAAAAGAATTCTACCTGTTGCTTTTTTTGAAAAGGTCGACCGATTGTTTGCTACGAGCATTGAAATTCGTTTACCGCTTTTTTCAATCTTTTTCATCACAAGAGCACCAGTAGAAAGTTCTGCTGCCATTGCTAAAACAGCAAAATATATCGAATTAAATGGGTTTTGATTTATCCATCTGTACTTCACGGCAACTACACATCGTAGTTCGTTAATTTTTTTTACTCTTACCCCACAAAAGAAAGCTGATGGTAATTTTAAAAGCAGAAATGTGTTGATTTTTCTAACTTCAGAACTCATAAATATATTTTTTTTAAATATACTCATTTTTTTATTTACTACTTTAGTAAGATGTAAATTAATACACTATTTACAACTAAATAACTGATTTTCAATATATTTAATTGCCATTTTCCGTCAGCATTAGAATTTTTATTTTGTTAATATTTTGTTAATTTTTACTACTATGTGATACAAGATACTGTCTTTTAGATATATATTTGCATAAGAAATTACTATATGCTTTTACACATGGAAACAAATTCAAATAAAACAACAGCTACACTACTACATCTAAGTGCGCTAACACAATATTGTATTCCTTTTGGAAACTTTATTATCCCAATCGTGATTTGGAGTTCAACAAAAGAGAAATCAGCATACTTGAATGATCAAGGAAAAAACGTAATCAATTTTCAATTGAGTATGTTTATTTACAGCTTACTACTTTGTTTAATTGCCATTCCCATACTTTTAATAACGATTCTAAAAAATAGCAACATTCATGAAATTTCTGATCATCATAATTTCATATTCCATAATCTAAATTTTGAAAATAGTGGCAGTATTGTGGTAGTTGCAATTACAGCAATTGTACTTTTTATAGGTCTTAAAGTCTTGGAATTTGTCCTAATCATCTTAGCCGCTCTAAAAGCATCAAATAATGAAAGTTATAATTATCCCCTTTCAATAAAGTTCTTAAAATAAATCATTAAAAATCAAATCATTCATCAATCAAAAAAACGAAATCATGTTAAAAATTATCACAACGCTAAGTCTATTCCTAATTGGGATGCTAGCAAAAGGTCAAGAAGTAGAAAATAGAACATTATCTTCATTTTCTAAAGTTGAAGTAAAGAACGGTATCGAACTCATTTACAATGAAAACAAGACACCCTCTTTGAGAGTCGAAGCAGAAAATTCATCTGTTTTAAAAAATGTAATCACGGAAGTAAAAGGAAAAACATTAAAAATCTATTTACTAAAAAAAGGAAATCAAAATGAGGTAACAAAAAACATCAAGGTATATTTATCCTCAGAAAAAATTACTTCATTTGCTGCAAATTCAAAAGCAAAGATTACTGTAATAGATCCTATTTCAGCTGAAAATTTAGCTATCAATTTAAAATCTGAAGGACAATTCTCTGGAATAATTATTACTAAAGGTAAAACTACATTAATTGCTAATTCTGGAACTATTTTTAACGGTCGTGTAGAAACAACATCATTCGTTGGAAATTTTGAAAACAATTCAAAAATCAATTTGTCTGGTAAAACAGAAAAGGCAATTATCAATGCATCAGATTCTAGCCTACTTGAAGCTAAAAACTTTGTTGCTGCCAATATCGTCTTGAATGCTAGCGGAAAATCATTAGCACTAATATATGTTGAAAAAGCTATCGCTGTAACAGTAGCCGATGAAGCCAAAGTTTCTTACACAGGATATCCTGAAAAAATTAACTTGAACGACGAAGCAGAATCTTTTCAAAAAAATAGTACCAACAAACAATTAGTAACATTTAACTACTAAAACAATGCTATCGAAAAGAATAAAAAAATCCCCATTAACACAATGAAATCATGAATATAGAAAATACAAAAGCTCAAATGCGAAAAGGCGTTCTCGAGTTTTGCATCCTATCAGTTCTAAAGGAAAAAGATGCTTACACATCAGAAATATTAGATACTCTGAAAAACGCTAAACTACTTGTTGTAGAGGGTACCGTTTATCCGCTATTAACAAGGCTAAAAAACGATGGATTGCTCAACTATCGTTGGGAAGAATCCACCTCTGGGCCTCCACGAAAATACTATGGCCTAACCGAAATTGGAAAAACATTTTTAAACGAATTAAATAGCACTTGGACTGAACTTTCAGATGCTGTAAACATAATAACCAATCAAAAATAAAAGTCATGAATAAAACTGTAAATATAAATCTAGGAGGTATGTTTTTTCACATAGATGAAGACGCTTACCAAAAATTATCTCGCTATTTTGATGCTATAAAGCGTTCTTTATCAGACTCTAATGGTCAAGACGAAATAATTAAAGACATTGAAATGCGTATTGCAGAATTAGTTTCGGAAAAACATACCAATGACAAACAAGTCATTAATTTGAGAGAATTAGACGAAATTATTGCTGTAATGGGGCAACCTGAAGATTACAGAATTGATCCCGATGGTGACGAGCCTCAAAAAAACAATTTCAATACTACAAATAGAGTCCATAAAAAATTATACAGAGACAAAGACAAAGGTTCCATTGCAGGAGTTTGTACCGGTTTAGGTCACTACTTTGGTATAGATGCTGTTTGGATTAAAATTTTGTTCTTGATTTTAGCTTCAACTAGCTTCGGAATTATAGCCTATATCATTCTGTGGATTGTAATGCCCGAGGCGGTTACCACCTCTGAAAAACTAGAAATGACTGGTGAACCCATAACCATTTCTAATATTGAGAAAAAAGTTAGAGAAGAATTTGAGAACGTTTCAGATAAGTTCAAAAATGCAAATTATGACAAAATGGGAAACCAAGTTAAAACTGGTTTTGGAAAATTTGCTGGAGAAATTGGCGAAGTGTTTTTAAGTATTTTTAAAATTTTCACAAAAATATTAGGTGTGATTTTAATAATGGCTAGTCTTGCCATACTTGTAATCCTTTTCATAGGAGTATTTACTCTAGGTTCAAGTGCATTCATAGATTTGCCTTGGCAAGATTTTATAAATGCTGGTAATTTTTCTGATTATCCAATATGGGCATTTGGGGTTTTAATGTTTTTAGCAATCGGAATTCCATTCTTCTTTTTACTGCTTCTAGGCTTCAAATTATTGTCTCCAAGTATGAAATCTATAGGAAATATTGCAAAATATACACTACTAGCATTATGGTTAATCACAATTGGAATCTTAATCAGTATTGGTATTGAACAAGCCAGCGAATTTGCAGTCAACGGAAGAGTAGTTAAAAAAGAAACTATCACAATGCAAGCCACTGATACATTGTTCATTAAATTTAGACACAACGATTATTTTGCCAAAGATGTTCATGACTACAATAATTTTATGATTACCGAAGATTCATTGGGCACTAATGTCATTTACTCAAATCAAGTGCGCTTGAATGTTCTAAAAACAGATGAAAAACTACCTTACCTACAAATTGAAAAAGAAGCCAAAGGAAAATCATTGTCTGATGCAAGAAAAACAGCTGAAAAAATACGATACGGATACAGCATTATTGGTAATAAAATCGTTTTAGACAATTACTTGATAACAGATTTTAAAAATAAATACCGAGATCAAGAAGTAGAATTATCATTATACCTACCAGAAGGTACGCTTTTAAAACCAGATAGCAGTGTTCAAGAATACGACAATTCAGATGATTCTTTTTTTAATTTACACTTCAGTTCTGACGATTACATCTACAAAGTGGGGAATTCTCAAGTTAAATGTTTGAATTGTCCTCCAGAAGAAAATGAATGGAATGATGTAGAAAATACAGATGCCGACTCAACATCAACAAGTGTCACATTGAATGAAAAGGGAATTCTTATTAAAGAACAAAACAAAGAAGAAGTTGATAAAGAAGTTAAAAGTGTCAAAATAAATAAAGATGGAATAACCATTAAAACTGAATAAGCATGTTGAAAGCTTCCAAAATAATAATCACAAAGACTATACTCCTAGCAATTTTAAGTATATTCTCTATTTCATGTCAATTTAAAGGCATTGAAGGTAGCGGCAATGTTACAACTGAAAACCGCTCAATCAATTCTAGTTTTAAAAACATTGAAGTAGAAAAAGCCCTAGAAGTTGTTGTTGAACAAAGTGATATTACTAGCATAACTGTCATTGCCGATGATAATTTACAAAAGCATATTATTACAAAAGTCACAAATGGAATTCTACACATTAGCTCAGATATCAACAATTATCACAATGTAAAATCTAAAAAAGTAATCGTCAAAATGCCTATTATTGAGGGAATTCAAGTAAGTAGCGCTGCTTATTTACAATCTAGAAATACTCTTAAAAGTAACACCATTTCGATTAACAGTAGTAGTGGTGCTAAAGTAGAAGTTTCCGTTGAAGCTGATAAAGCCTATTGTGAATCGTCTAGCGGGAGCCAAATTATAGTGAAAGGAAAAGCTATTAGCCTAGAAACAACTTCCTCAAGCGGAAGTTCTATCGATGCTAAAGAATTGTTGTCAAATGATATTCAGGCAGATGCTTCAAGCGGAAGTTCTATTAATGTTTATCCGCTAAGAAGTTTAAAGGCAGAAGCTTCAAGTGGCGCAAACATAATCTATTTCAACACTCCAAAAAAATTAGATAAAAAAACAAGTTCGGGTGGGAATATCGACAAAGAGTAAACAATATCTTTAAATTTTAAAATCATCCTCAAAAGGGATGATTTTTTTTTATATTTGAAGCAAATATAGTAACATGAAAAATTCAATACTCATTATATTCTTACTTTTATTCAACCTTACTGTTCTAGGCCAAGAAAAAGAAAAAATAAAAGGCACTAAAATAGTAACTGTTGAACAAAAGGAAGTTAAACCGTTTGAGAATCTTGAAGTAGAGGACAATCTTGAAATATTTTTGATAAAAGGGGATAAATGTAGTGTTGAAATTGAAGCCGATGACAATCTTCACGATATAATTGATATTAATGTTAACGGTAGCGTACTCCAACTATCAAGCACTAAAGAAGTAATTAGTTCAAAAAAATTCAGTGTTCGTGTGACTTATACGGACAATTTTAAAATGATAATTGCCAAAGACAAATCGAATATTACTGCACTTGCAGAGATAAATTTGAACGATTTTACTTTTAAAAGTTTTGATGAATCTAAAATCTTTGCCTATGTAAAAACAAAAGATTTTACCTTAATGGCCAATGATAAATCAAAAATAGAGCTCAATCTAAAATCAGATCAAGCTACTGTTGAATTGAGTAAAAACTCGCGCTTAAAAGCCTTAATTTCATCCTCACAATTAACTTTCGACATGTATCAAAAAACAAATGCAGTAATTGAAGGAGATGCAATAAATTTAAAACTACGATTAGACAATAATGCTGAATTTTCAGGGAAAAACTTAAACTCAAAAAATGCTGAAATTACAACAGAAGGATATGCTAATTGTAGCATTCAAGTCAATACAAAAGCAATTATAGATGCTTCGGGAAAATCTGAAATACAACTATTTGGTACTCAAAAAATCGACCTTCGAAATTTTGTAGACAGCGCCACTTTGTACAAAAAACCACTGAATAAATAAAAGTATACTCTAAATAACATCAAAAAAAATAGCCCAAAATAATTTGGGCTACTTTATTTATCAATAAACTGAAAATAATTATAAAGCCGCTAAATACCTTTCTGCATCTAAAGCTGCCATACATCCAGTACCAGCAGCAGTAATAGCTTGACGATATACATGGTCAGCTGCATCACCTGCTACAAAAACTCCAGCTACATTCGTTTTAGAAGTCCCAGGTATATTAACAATATAACCTGTTTCATCTAGAGTAAGATAATCCGCAAAAATATCCGTATTAGGTTTATGACCAATAGCTACAAAGAAACCAGTCGCAGGAATTTCTACGACTTGATTCAGTGTTTTATTTAGAGCTTTCACAGCAGTTACTACCTGTCCATCACCTACAACTTCAACGGTATCGTGATTCATTAATATGGTTATATTCTCGGTTTTTCTCACACGTTCTTCCATTATCTTCGAAGCTCTGAATTTTTCACTACGTACTAACATAGTTACTTTTTTGCATAACTTCGATAAGTAATGTGCTTCTTCACAAGCCGAATCTCCTGCACCAACAATAACTACTTCCTGATTTCTGTAGAAAAAACCGTCGCAAACGGCACAGGCAGAAACCCCTCCTCCCATTTTTAAATAATGCTGTTCTGACGGAAGTCCTAAATATTTAGCTGATGCTCCTGTCGAAATAATTACCGTTTCACAATGCACTTCTTTTGTATCATTGATCCATACTTTATGAATTGGTCCAGAAAAATCAACTTTTGTTGCCCAACCATCTCGTACATCAGTTCCAAAACGTTCTGCTTGTTTTTGTAGCTGAATCATCATCTCAGGACCAGTAACACCATCAACATATCCCGGGAAATTTTCAACTTCATTAGTAGTGGTGAGCTGACCTCCAGGTTGAGTTCCTTGGTACAACACAGGATTCATATTTGCTCTGGCGGCATAAATGGCAGCCGTATAACCCGCTGGACCAGAACCTATAATTAAACATTTTATTTTTTCAATTGTATCAGACATAATTGTATTTTTTTAATGCGTTGCAAAGTTAACTTTTTAAACGATTTATTTATCACTGATTAAAATAGTAATTAACAATGAAGTTATAAAACATGACTATTTATAATGGCTCGTAAATAAATTATTATATTTGAAAAACAAAATTTTGCAACCAGTAAATAGTTAACTACTAGATATTTCAAATGAGAAAAAATATAACTCTATTTAGTTTACTTATTATAATCTTTTTGTTCATGAATTGTTCGAATGACTCAGATTCTGGAGATGATTTATTTAAAAGTATACAGGGAAAATGGAAATTAGTAGAATATTTTTCGGACGTCATCCAACAAGATGAAAATGGTAACCCAATAAAACTAACCGTTGACAATGGTTACGAACTAGAATTAAAAAGCAACAAAACCTTTATTTCCAATGAAATTGAAGGGTATGCTGGTGGTACTTATACCATAATTAGAAAGCCTGGTAAAAATTTAAAATTAGAATATAAAAACGGTTCGAATAAAATAACAAAGTACAAATGCATCATTGGTACAAATGAAAATTATATGTATTTATTTTTTTCAAACAACTCTCCTTTGAACGATGAATCAGGTTTCTATGGGGGAGAAATTTTAGCTCGTATACCTTAAGATTTATCAATAAAAACAAAAAAAGACTATCATATGATAGTCTTTTTGTCGGGGTGGCAGGATTCGAACCTGCGGCCTCCTGCTCCCAAAGCAGGCGCGATAACCGGGCTACGCTACACCCCGAAATTCAGGTTGCAAATATACTACTATATATGGGTATTCAAAATATTTTTAGAATTTGTTTTCTGCTTTTGAAAAAAATATTTTCAAAGAAAAACAAAATTCACTCTAAATTAAATTCCTATTTTTGTAACAACTTAACATAACACAACTATTGTATGCTAATTATTGGAATTGCTGGAGGAACAGGTAGCGGAAAAACTACCGTTGTTCACCAAATAATGAATGAATTACCCCAGACTGAAGTAGGAATAATATCTCAAGATTCGTATTATAAAGAAACCCATAATTTGAGTTTTGATGAACGAGCACTTATCAATTTTGATCATCCTCGAGCTATTGATTTTGAATTGTTGGTTTCGCATCTTAGAGAATTAAAAGCAGGAAATACAATCAACCAACCTGTTTATTCCTTTTTAAAGCATAACAGAACCGATGACACCGTAGTTACACATCCCAGAAAAGTAATGATTGTCGAAGGGATTTTAATATTAGCCAATCCCGAATTAAGAGACCTTTTTGATGTAAAAATATTTGTCCATGCTGATTCAGACGAAAGACTTATTCGTCGTTTAAAACGAGATATTGCTGAGCGAGGTCGCGACATGAACGAAGTATTGAATCGATACCAAACAACACTAAAACCAATGCATCAGCAGTTTATTGAACCTACAAAAGCTTTTGCTGACATCATTATTCCAAACGACAAATACAACACCGTTGCCATTGATGTAGTTCGCGCTGTAATTAATCAAAGAATATCGTAATTTTTTCTTATTTTTATACTAATCTAAATTCAAATGGCAAATCCGTATAAAGATGCTTCTTGGTTCAAATTTTTAAGCAATAAATACATGTGGGTCTTGCTGTTTTTTTCTGTTTGGATGCTGTTCTTAGACAACTATTCTTATTTTGATCACAGAATTTTGAACAAAGAAATTGAAGAATTAGAGGATAATAAAAAATACTATCAAGAAGAAATTAAAAAAGACCAAGAAAACATCAAACTACTTAGAAATCCAACTCAAATAGAAAAATATGCTCGAGAAAAATATTTCATGAAAAAAGATAGTGAAGATATTTACATTATAGAATTTGAAGGAGACACTGTAAAAAAACGGCAAAACTGATTTGTTAACACATTAAGGTAATGGCAAAAAATTTATTCGAAGAATTTGACGGAATTTCATCCAAACAATGGAAACAGCAAATACAATTTGAACTGAAAGGAGCCGACTATAATGATACTTTAATTTGGAATTCTCCTGAAGATATTAAAGTAAAACCTTTTTATCATGTCGATGAATTTAATAGTGCATATAATTCGAACAGAGAAAACCATTCATTCAAAATTTGTCAAAATATTTTTGTACACGATCTTGATAAATCAATTGCAAGAGGCAATAAAAGTATTGAACGTGGTGCAGAAAGCATTCGATTTACGATTCATAATGAAAAAATCGATGTAAGAAAACTACTTGAAAACCTTCCTCTAGAGAAAGCAACAATTTATTTCGATTTATCTTTTCTTTCAATCGATTTCGTAAAAAAAATTGATAGTATAGCCAAAGAAAAACAAGCATCTATTTTCTGTAATCTTGACCCAATAGGACAACTTGCCAAAGAAGGAAATTGGTTTCTAACTAATGAAAAAGATAATTTTGAGACCTTAAATCTTCTTTCTAACCAAATTAGTACTAGTGCCCTTTTGAGTATCAACAGCAGCTTGTACCAAAATGCAGGAGCCAACATGGTGCAGCAAATAGCTTATAGTTTGTCTCATGCTAACGAGTATTTTAATCGAATTAAAACCATCAATCAGCCTATTGTTTTTCAGTTATCAGTTGGTGGCAATTACTTTTTTGAAATTGCCAAACTTAGAGCTTTACGATTGTTATTTAATTTGGTAGCAAAAGAATACAATCACCATTTAGATTGTCATTTTTTAGTATCTCCAACCAAACGCAACAAGACACTATACGATTACAATGTAAATTTACTACGAACCACAACGGAATGCATGTCGGCAATACTAGGAGGTGCAGACGCTATAGCCAATTTGCCTTATGATTCATTATATCATAAAGACAATGAATTTGGCGATCGTATTGCCCGAAATCAATTGTTAGTTTTAAAACACGAAAGCTATTTCGATAAGGTTACTAATCCAGCTGATGGTAGTTATTATATTGAAAGTTTAACCCAACAATTAGCGGAAAAATCTTTGACATTATTCAAAGAAATTGAGGCAAATGGCGGTTTCTTGAAACAACTCAATGAGGGAATTATCAAAAGAAAAATTCAGGAAAGTGCAGATAAGGAACAAGAATTATTCGATTCAGGAAAAGAAATCCTATTAGGCACTAACAAATATCCTAATAAAGACGACAAAATGAAGCATGATTTAGAACTGTTTCCTTTTGTAAAAAACAAACCAAGAAAAACACTAATTAGCCCTATTGTAGAGAAAAGATTGTCAGAAAAACTAGAACAAGAACGGTTGGAAAAAGAATAATTCAAAAAAAATGAGAAAAAATCTCCAACATATAACGTTAAAATCCGAAAGTAAAGATCCGAGTAGAGAAGTCTCAAAAAGAGAAACCTTTATGACGGCTGAAAATATTGAGCTACAAACAACCTATTCCAAACAAGATATTGAACATCTTGGACATCTTAACTTCGGGGCAGGTTTTGCACCCTACCTTAGAGGTCCTTATGCCACGATGTACGTTCGCAGACCTTGGACCATACGCCAATATGCAGGATTTTCAACTGCTGAAGACAGTAATGCCTTTTATAGACGTAATCTTGCGGCAGGACAAAAAGGACTTTCAATTGCGTTTGATTTACCAACCCATCGTGGCTATGATTCAGACCACGAACGAGTGGTGGGCGATGTAGGAAAAGCTGGAGTTGCCATTGACACCGTTGAAGATATGAAAATATTATTCGACCAAATTCCACTTGATGAAATGTCAGTTTCAATGACTATGAATGGTGCAGTTCTACCCATCATGGCTTTTTATATAGTGGCTGCAGAGGAACAAGGCGTTTCACCAGAACAACTATCAGGAACAATTCAAAACGATATTCTGAAAGAGTTTATGGTGCGTAATACCTATATCTATCCTCCTACTCCATCCATGAAAATCATTGCTGATATTTTTGAATATACTAGCAAAAAAATGCCAAAATTCAATTCCATTTCTATCTCAGGCTATCACATGCAAGAAGCGGGTGCTACCGCCGATATTGAACTGGCTTATACCCTAGCCGATGGATTAGAATACATACGAACTGGATTAGCAACTGGAATGAAAATTGATGAATTTGCACCACGTTTATCCTTTTTCTGGGCTATTGGCATGAACCATTTTATGGAAATTGCAAAGATGCGTGCGGCTAGAATGATATGGGCAAAATTAGTAAAACAATTCAACCCAAAAGATGAAAAATCTTTAGCATTGCGAACACATTGTCAAACCTCTGGTTGGAGTTTAACAGAGCAAGATCCCTTCAATAACGTTTCGCGAACTTGTATTGAAGCTGCTGCTGCTGCCTTTGGAGGTACACAATCGTTGCACACCAATGCACTTGATGAAGCTATTGCCTTACCTACAGATTTTTCTGCAAGAATCGCTCGAAATACGCAACTTTTCTTACAAGAAGAAACCAAAATAACCAAAACTGTAGATCCTTGGGCTGGAAGCTATTATGTTGAAATTTTAACCCATGAAATCGCTCAAAAGGCTTGGAAACTTATTGAAGAAGTAGAAGAGTTAGGTGGAATGACCAAAGCCATTGAAGCGGGCATTCCAAAACTTCGAATAGAAGAGGCTGCCGCAAGAAAACAGGCTAGAATCGACAGTGGTCAGGACATCATTGTTGGAGTTAACAAATACCGTTTAGAAAAAGAGGATCCTTTGCATATTCTTGATGTGGACAATCAAATGGTTCGAAAACAACAAATCAAAGAATTAGAACGAATCAAATCATCTAGAGATACTGAAAAAGTAAATAATTCACTAAAAAAAATAACCCTTTGTGCACAAAATAATGAAGGCAATTTGCTAGAATTAGCAGTCGATGCCGCAAGAAATAGAGCAACTCTTGGCGAAATCAGTGCTGCTTTAGAAGTAGTTTTTGGAAGATACAAAGCACAAATTAAAACCTTTAGCGGTGTGTATAGTAAAGAAATTAAAGACGATAAAAGTTTCGAAAAAGCAAAACAATTGGCCAATGAGTTTGCTCAAAAAGAAGGTAGACGACCAAGAATAATGATTGCCAAAATGGGACAAGACGGTCACGATCGAGGTGCTAAAGTTGTAGCTACTGGCTACGCAGATGTAGGATTTGATGTAGATATTGGTCCTTTATTTCAAACACCTGCCGAAGTGGCAAAACAAGCTGTAGAAAACGACGTACACATTTTGGGAATTTCATCTTTAGCTGCTGGACACAAAACATTAGTTCCTCAAGTTATAGAAGAACTCAAAAAATACAATCGTCAAGATATTATGGTTATTGTTGGTGGAGTTATTCCTCATCAAGATTATCAGTTTTTATTCGATGCGGGAGCAGTTGCAATCTTTGGTCCTGGAACAAAAATTAGCAACGCAGCTATTACAATTTTAGAGATATTAAATAAGTAGAAGAAATTAATCATAAAAAAAAGATTGAACTTATTTGATTTATTTTCTTACTTTAGTTGTCCCATATCCTAGTAAACTTATAAATCTCAAGATATAATGCCTTAGCATTGTCTATAGATTAGCTTTATTTAAAATTATTTTTAATGAGGTTAGTAGGGTATATCAAACAAACAAAAGAAAATTCTTTCCGAATTCCTGTTTATTCCAATCAGGAAAATGACTATTATTTTCATCATTTAGATGATACCTATGCCATTACTAGCTTCTCTAAAACGGATCTAAATACAATCTCATTTCAAAAAGTATATCTATCAAAAAAATTTGATATTGGTTCTAAAGCTGCACTTATTTTTGTAGGAATGGACGGATACATTAAATATGATGATGCTGAAAATGCCATTGAAGAAATCATAAATTATTTGAACGATACTACTACTGAAAATACTGATTATGAATCAATCTTAAATGAAGCTCTTGATTTAAAAAGTAAAATTATATCAGACAATTATATAATAAATAATTTTGAAGTAGATATTAATCAAAAAAAAGAACAATTTATATTGACTTTTGATTTTCCTTCACCAAAAAAAGCAAATACAATTACTAGCACCAAGTCAGATGAAGTATCTTCAACTACCTCTAATAAAACAGATTTAAAACCCGTAAAACAGGATTCTCAAATCAACCCAACATATACTCCAATTTATGAGTATCTAACAAGAGTTGGTATGAACATCGAAGTTACCCTAAAATTAAGGGCAAACGAAAGGAGAAGTACATTAAAAAAATCAAACTATCAATTCAAAATAAGCAAAAAGAAAAACAGAGATTAACTCTTTATCTACTTATCCTATCTAAAAAATAATATCCATTTTTTTGAGACAAAACTACTAAAATTCAACATATTATACTTAACTTTAGTCTTCCTAAATCTTGTGTTTTAACCTGATTAATTAATTTTTAACACACACTTTATGAAAAGCAAGATATTAAAAGGAATTTTATCATGTTGGGTATTACTATTTGTTATTGCCTGTAATCCCAAAAAAATGGATTTACTTTCTGACTCAAAGGTCGATTCAGAAAAAATCAAAGCAGAAATTGAAGCTATAGAGGCTAAAATGGCAGAAATGTACAACCTTAGAAGTGCTGCTTCAGAAGAATATTATGCAGAAGATGCTGTTAGTTTTTCTCAAAACAGACCGCCATTAGTTGGAAAATTTGCCATAGACAAATCATTAAAAGACGACTTGACCTCTTTCAACAAAGGAGATAAAATTTCATTTTCTGCAAATGAAATTTTTCCATCTAACGATGGTGAACAAGTAGTTGAAATAGGGAGTTACAAAGTTGTAGATTCTACTAACAATACTATTTTTAGAGGGAATTATATGAGCCTTTTCGTAAAAAGAGAGGGCAAATATGTTTGCATTAGAGACATGGGAGCTTCTGATATGCCCGAACCAACCAAAAAATAATATCTGAATTTTTATAATTTAAGCACTGCAAATTTGCGGTGCTTTTTTTTGCCTATCAAGTAAAAAATGTATCTTTAGATTTCTAAAGAAAGTCTATGTCAAAACTCCCAAATACAGGTACAAGTATCTTCACCACTATGTCGCAATTGGCAAACAAACACCAAGCCATAAATTTGTCTCAAGGATTTCCTAATTTTCCTGTTGATCAAAAATTAAAAAACATAGTTACCCAATGGACAGGAAAAGAAATACATCAGTATCTCCCTATGTCAGGCTATTCCCCTTTATTAGAAAAAATTGCTCTTCTTACTGAGAATTCATACCAACGAAAAGTAAATTCTAGCACCGAAATTTTAATTACAGCTGGAGCTACTCAAGGGATTTTTGCAACCATCCAGGCTTTAATTCATCCTCATGATGAAGTGATTATTTTAGACCCTAGTTTTGATAGTTACGAACCCACCGTTTTGTTATGTCAGGGTAAACCCATTCGTTTGGAACTAAACGATGATTTTTCACCAAATTGGGAAGCAATTGCTGCAGCAATGAACAGCAATACCAAAATGATTATTACTAACAATCCTCACAATCCTACAGGGAAAATTTGGACTGAAAATGATTTTAATCAATTAGAACTACTTCTAGATTTGTATCCAAATGTGATATTGCTTTCAGATGAAGTATATGAGTACATAACTTTCGAAAACAAACATATCTCGGTACATCATAGACCAAAATTTTGGAACAGAAGTGTATGTCTTTCCTCTTTTGGGAAATCCTTGCATATTACCGGTTGGAGAATTGGGTATGTTGTTGCTCCCGAATCTTTAATGATAGAAATTAAAAAAGTGCATCAGTTCCTTATTTTCAGCATAAATAGCATTGCCCAATATGCCATTAACGATTATATTGATGTCGTGAAAGTTTCGGAACTTGGAAATTTTTACCAACAAAAAAGAGATTTCTTCAGGAATCTCATGGAAAATACCAAGTTTGAATTGTACCCCTGCGAAGGCACTTATTTTCAAGTGGCTTCCTATGAAAATATATCTAAAGAACATGATTTAGATTTTGTTAAAAGATTGGTAACCGATTATGGAGTAGCTACTATTCCGCTTTCTCCATTCTATGCTGGAGGCAGAGACGTAAAATGCATTCGGTTTTGTTTCGCAAAAGACGATGAAACATTAATTAAGGCGGTAGAAAGAATATCAAAAATATAGCTCTTTATTATGCGTGCATACTAACTATTTTCTATCTTTACGTTTAAATTAAAATAAAACTATGGACTTTTCAGCAAAAATGCTTCGTGATGATGCCTTAAAAGGCAAGGTAATAGTAGTAACAGGTGGTGGAAGCGGTTTAGGCAAAGCCATGACCAAGTACTTTCTTGAGCTAGGCGCTAAAGTTGCCATCACATCAAGAGATATAGAAAAACTCAAAAATACTGCTCTCGAACTTGAAAAAGACACGAGGCAAAGCCGAACTGGGCATAGCCAAACCAGTGGAAAATGTCTTCCGATTCAATGCGACGTTCGTCATTATGATCAAGTAGAAAACATGCTTCACGAAGTTCTAAAAACATTCGGAAAAGTTGATGTTTTGCTCAATAATGCGGCAGGAAATTTTATTTCTCCTACCGAAAGATTGTCTTCTAATGCCTTCGATACCGTAATTGATATTGTGCTTAAAGGTTCTAAAAACTGCACTCTAGCTTTTGGAAAACATTGGATTGACACTAAACAAGAGTCAGCGACAATCTTAAATATTGTAACGACTTATGCCTTTACAGGTTCTGCCTATGTGGTGCCAAGTGCTACCGCAAAAGCAGGAGTTCTTGCCATGACAAAAAGTTTAGCGGTAGAATGGGCAAAATATGGTATTCGTTCCAATGCCATTGCTCCAGGCCCATTTCCAACCAAAGGAGCCTGGGACAGATTATTGCCTGGAGACTTAGCCGAAAAATTTGATATGTCCAAAAAAGTCCCTCTGAAACGTATGGGCGACCATCAAGAATTAGCGAATCTAGCTGCCTATTTAGTATCTGATTTTTCAGCTTATATCAATGGTGAAGTAGTAGTAATAGATGGTGGCGAATGGTTGAAAGGTGCGGGACAGTTTAATTTATTGGAACAAATTCCTGAAGAAATGTGGGACATGTTAGAAATGATGATTAAGGCAAAAAAGAATAAATAATTTCAAATATTAAAAAGGAGAACTTCGTTGAGTTCTCTTTTTTTTTGCAATAAAACATAGAAAAACTATTTTAAAATCAAGAAAAAAGTTAGAAAAACTAAGAATGTTTCAATATTAACTTTTGTTAACAAATAAGCCTTGAAAAAACCATAAAAAATTGTATTTTTACGGCTCAAAATTATAAAGATTAAATGGGCAAAATCATTGCTATAGCCAATCAAAAAGGAGGCGTTGGTAAAACAACAACCTCGGTAAACTTGGCAGCATCTCTGGGAGTTTTAGAAAAGAAAGTTTTACTTATCGATGCCGACCCACAAGCCAATGCAAGCTCAGGTCTTGGGATTGATATTGAAAATGTTACCGTTGGAACGTATCAAATCGTTGAACACAGTAATCGTCCCGAAGAAGCAATCATTAAGTCGTCAGCTCCAAATGTTGATGTCATTGCTGCTCATATTGATTTGGTAGCCATCGAAATAGAATTGGTCGACAAAGAAAGTAGAGAATATATGCTAAAACAAGCACTAGAAAACATTAAAGATAATTATGATTATATTTTAATTGACTGTGCGCCATCTTTAGGATTATTAACTTTAAATGCATTGACAGCTGCCAATTCAGTTATAATACCTATTCAATGCGAATATTACGCCTTAGAAGGTCTTGGGAAATTATTGAACACCATAAAAAGTGTACAAAAAATTCACAATCCAGAATTAGATATCGAAGGTTTGTTACTAACGATGTTCGATTCAAGATTGCGATTATCCAATCAAGTTGTTGAGGAAGTTCAAAAACATTTCAACGATATGGTTTTTAACACTATAATTCAAAGAAATGTTAAGCTGAGTGAAGCACCAAGCTACGGAGAAAGTATCATTAATTATGATGCTACGAGTAAAGGAGCTACAAATTATTTACTTCTAGCTCAAGAAATTATACAAAAAAACAGTTAAGTAGGTTTGCATGACACAAATAGTAAAGAAACAAGCATTAGGTAGAGGATTATCCGCATTATTGAAAGACCCTGAAAACAATATTCAGTCGGTTGAAGACAAAAATGCAGATAAGGTTGTAGGAAACATCATTGAGCTTGATATAGATTCCATTGAAATTAATCCGTTTCAACCTAGAAGCAATTTCAATGAAGAATCGTTAAGAGAATTAGCCACGTCTATTCGTGAATTAGGGGTTATCCAACCCATTACTGTCAGAAAAATTGATTTCAATAAATACCAATTAATCTCTGGTGAACGAAGACTTCGTGCTTCAAAAATGTCTGGATTAGCTGTAATTCCTGCTTACATCAGAATTGCAAATGATAACGAATCCTTAATCATGGCATTGGTTGAAAACATTCAACGACACGATTTGGACCCAATTGAAATTGCGCTTTCCTACCAACGATTGATTGAGGAAATTCAATTAACACAAGAGCAGATGAGTGAACGAGTAGGAAAAAAACGTTCTACAATTGCCAATTATTTACGTCTTTTAAAACTTGACCCAATTATTCAAACCGGAATTCGTGACGGATTTATAAGCATGGGACACGGTCGAGCAATCATAAACATTGAAGATCAAGACGTTCAAACTGATATTTATCAAAAAATTGTAAGTCAAAATTTATCGGTTCGTGAAACAGAAGCTCTGGTAAAAACCTATCAAGAAAGTTTAAAACCTGTTCCTGCAAAAACGCCAAAAGGAAGTTCGTTCGAAATTGCTGAAAACCAAAAGAAAACTATTTCAAGCTATTTTGGAACAAAAGTAGATATTAAAGTTGCTGGAAATGGCAAAGGAAAAATAACTATTCCTTTTCACTCTGAAGAAGATTTTAATAGAATTATTAAATTGATAAAAGGTTAGTGCACAAATATATAACCATACTATTACTGCTGTTCTTTGGAAACGTCTTGATTTTTGCACAAGCAAAATCTGAAACCGGACTTGTGGCAAAAGACACTGTGAAAAGTCAAGAAATTAATCCATTATCCCCAGCCAAGGCTGCATTTTATTCAGCCGTATTACCCGGTTTGGGTCAAGCCTACAACAAGAAATATTGGAAAATTCCTTTAGTGTACGGTGCAATGGGAACGAGTTTGTATTATTATACTTGGAACAACAGAAAGTACAATCAATATCGAGATGCCTACAAAAATAGATTAGCAGGCTACAATAACGATAAATTCCAATATTTAGATAATGCTCGACTGATTCAAGCTCAACGCTTTCATCAAAGAAATAGAGATATTTCGCTATTATTGACAGTTGGTTTTTATATTCTAAATATTGTCGATGCCAATGTTGATGCCCATTTACTTCAATTCAACGTTAATGATAACTTGTCATTACATCCAAAAATAGATCAAAACGATATCAACTACAAGACTAACCTTGGTCTTGCATTAAACTACACTTTCTGATGAAAATAGCACTTTTAGGATACGGAAAAATGGGGCAAGCCATTGAGAAAATTGCCTTAGAAAGAGGTCACGAAATTGTCTTACGAAAAGATGAATTCAATACTTATGAAGGGCTATCAAATGCTGATGTAGCCATAGATTTTAGTATTCCAGCTGTTGCTGTAAGTAATATTTCGAGTTGTTTTTATGAAAATGTTCCTGTAATTTCTGGAACTACTGGTTGGTTAGAACATTATGATGAAATGGTTTCGCTATGCAAAGAAAAAAATGGTGCTTTTATTTCTAGTTCCAATTTTAGTTTGGGTGTAAATTTATTCTTTGAACTCAACGAACTTTTAGCAAAAATGATGTCAAAATTTGACACCTACAAGGTAACAATGGAAGAAATTCATCATACCCAAAAGCTAGATGCTCCAAGTGGAACTGCAATTTCATTGGCAAAAGGTGTAATTGCAAATAGTGCCTACACAAAATGGACATTAGAAGAGCCCAACTCTAACGAAATACATATTGAAGCCAAAAGAATTGGTACTGTACCAGGAACACATACAGTTACTTACAATTCACCTATTGACGCCATTGAGATAAAGCATACTGCACACAATAGAGACGGATTTGCTCTAGGTGCTGTTATCGCAGCCGAATGGATTGTTGACAAAAAAGGTGTTTTTACCATGAAGGATGTATTGAATTTCAATAATTTAGTATAAAGTTAAAATTCAGTTAATAGAACAAAACATTTGTAACAAAAAATATTTTTTTATTCTTATCTAAAAACGACTTTTTATGACACTTTATCAATGGTTATTATTTTTCCTGATTGTGCAAGTAATTCACTTTATGGGAACTTGGAAATTATATGAAGCTACTGGAAGAAAACGCTGGGAAGCTTTGGTCCCTGTTTACAATGCAATTGTTTTGATGAAAATTATCAATCGCCCTACTTGGTGGACTATTTTGCTATTTCTTCCTATCATAAATCTTATTATGTTTCCAGTGATTTGGGTGGAAACCTTGAGAAGTTTTGGAAAAAATTCAACACTAGATACCATTTTAGGGGTTGCGACTCTTGGATTTTATATTTACTATATCAACTACACCCAAGAACTCAATTATATTTCTGATAGAAGTTTAATTCCAACCAACAAAACTGCTGATACCATTAGCTCCTTATTATTTGCAATTATTGTAGCAACATTGGTTCACACTTATGTGATGCAACCCTACACTATTCCAACATCATCCTTGGAAAAATCATTATTGGTGGGCGATTTCTTGTTTGTAAGCAAATACAATTATGGTGCTCGAGTACCTATGACAACGGTGGCTTTACCAATGGTGCACGATACGATTCCTTTATTACACAAAAGATCGTATCTCAAATGGCCACAACTTCCCTATTTCAGATTACCAGGTCTACAAGATATAAAACGAAATGATATTGTAGTTTTTAACTGGCCAGTAGATACCGTTTATAAATTCTTCGATACATCAAAAAGAAAAGCGGATAAACCTATCGATAAAAAATCAAATTACGTTAAACGCTGTCAAGGAATTCCTGGAGATACTCTTCAAATAAAAAATGGCATTGTTTTCATAAATGGCAAACAATTAATCCTTCCTGAAAGAGCAAAGCCTCAATATTCCTATACTATTACGACAAACGGTCAAGCTTTTGACCCAACTTATCTTGTAAACGAATTGAACATTACTGATGGTATATATCAAACTGCCGCAAACACGTTTCTTTTTACTGCATTAACAGATGTAGCAGCAAATAGATTGAAAAACAATCCAATAGTTACAAATGTTACCAGAAATGTTTCTAATGTTCCTGAACCAAATGTATTCCCACAAATACAAAACAAATGGAATAAAGATAATTATGGTCCTATATACATTCCTCAACAAGGTAAAAAAATATCCTTGACTATTGAAAATTTGCCTTTTTACAAAAGAATTATTACCGAATATGAAGGCAATGATTTAAAAGTAAATGGGCAAGAGATAAGAATCAATGGACAAGTGGCGAACTCCTATACCTTCAAGCAAGACTATTTTTGGATGATGGGAGACAATCGTCACAACTCTGAAGACAGTCGTTATTGGGGATATGTTCCAGAAAATCATATTGTTGGGAAACCAGTTTTCATTTGGATGAGTTTAGATTCAAATGGAAAAGGACTAAATAAAGTAAGATGGGATCGTGTATTCACAACTGTTGGTGGTGAAGGGCAGCCTTACTCCTATTTTAAATTTTTCTTGATTGGTCTTGCCGCTTATTTTGGTATTTCTTTTTACATGAATAAGAAAAAAGAAAACGCTCAATAAGACTTATATTTGAACCAAGCGAAGATGAATGTATTAGTATATCCAACCTACTTTCCATCCATAAGCCATTATGTGGCAATGGTGCAATCGGATACTATTACTTTTGAAACTGAGGATAACTTTCAGAAACAAACCAATAGAAATAGGACGTATATTTATAGTCCTAATGGGATACAATTGCTAAATATTCCTATAAAACATACGAAAGAAAAACATCAGAAAACGAAAGAAGTACAACTAGAAACTTCTTTCGATTGGCAAAAGCAACATTTTAAATCCTTGGAAGCCGCCTATAGAACGTCTCCTTTTTTCGAATTTTTTGAAGATGAATTAGCTCCAATATTCAATAAAAAGCATACTTTTTTGATGGACTTAAATTTCGAGACTATGGAAATTGTTTCAAAGTGTTTGAGAATTCCTTTTGACTTTAAAAAGACCGAAGAATATTTCCACGAAGTTCCTGAATACAGCGATTTTAGATTTTTAGCTAACGGAAAAAAAGACGCTTCTAGATTTGAAAACTACACTCAAGTCTTTGAAGATAAGCACGGTTACATCAATAATTTAAGCATTCTAGACCTACTATTTAACGAAGGTAAATACGCTTTGGATTATTTGAAAAATCAAAAAATATAAAAAATCATTCCATTGACAATCGCGCCATTAATGGATAATGGTCAGAGTTTTCAAATTCTGGAAAATTTTGAAAATTCTTAACCTTCATCTTTGCATCAGCAAAAATATAATCAATACGAACTGGATAATACTTAAAATTATAGGTTTTCCCAAATCCTTTGCCAGCTTCTTCAAAAGTATCTTTCAGATTCCCTTTGATGTTTCGATATACATACGAAAAGGCACTGTTGTTCATATCTCCACAAATAATAATAGGATACTCACAATCTTTTTTATGATTTTTGATAATCTCTGCTTGCTGTTGTTGCTTCTTGAAGGCGACACTAATTCTGTTTATTACCATCTGTGATTTCTGCTGATTGATACCATCAATATTTTCAGAAATCTCGTTTACATCTGGAGAAATTTTAATAGATTGTAATTGCATATTATACACCCTAATAATGTCTTTCCCCTTTTTAATATCGGCAAAAATTACATTATTATTCGAATCTGGAAATACTAGATTTCCTTCATCAATTATTGGAAATTTAGAAAAAATAGCTTGACCCGTTTTTATCTTATTGCCTTGCATGAAAATATAGCGATGAGGATAGACTTTCAAATCAATATTTGCAGCAGTAGAAAATTCTTGAATACATATAATATCTGGATTCTTATCATTTATAAAAGTTTGAATTTCAGGCGTTACATCCTTAGACATCCAATCAAACAAATTAAAAAGTCTTACGTTATAACTCATAACAATGAAATCACTTTCGCTTTCTGGTAAATCCTTTTCCGAAAATTTGTAGAACTTATTGATAAATGTAATTCCCATCAACAACACCAATCCTGATAGAAACATCCGCTTTTTGAATTGTATCAACCAAAATAAAAAGAATAAACTATTTAGTATGAGAAAAAAAGGTAATATAAGCGTCAAAACAGATAAAAAAGGAAACACTTTTGGGGCTAAAAATGGTAAAACATAAGCAATGAATGTCAGTATAGTTAAAACTATATTGAAAAAAAACATCACTTTATTGAACCACGAAAGTCGCTTCATGTATCTATGTTTATTATTTACCTACTTTGAACAGGAATTCTTTTTCTTCTTTGGTTAAACTGTCATAGCCCGATTGACTAATTTTATCCAATATCTCATCAATTTGTTGTTGAGACTTATCTTTTAAAACAATCTTAGGTGTCTTTTTTTCTGTTGGAGAATGATAATTTCGATGCACTTTTTTAAATGGAGTAGACTTTTTAGTGCTAAATAAATTGGTCGAAAAATCCAAAACAATTGTCACGCCTCTACTTAAGTCTATCCCTTTTTGCAATAATTTGATGAAGATAAAACCAAAAAAAGCCCCAGCCAAGTGAGCAATATGTCCCCCAGTGTTTTCTGCAAAAATCTGTATAAAATCCAATAACAATATCACAGAAGCAAATTGCCAAAGCCTCACATTACCTATCAATAGCAGTCTCAAATTCATAAATGGTGCATAGGTAGCTGTTGCCACTAGTATCGCCATTATAGCTCCCGAAGCGCCAACAATTGAAGTATTTTGACCTAGTAAAAAATAAATTGCGTCAAAAACAATTCCCGCAAAAATAGCGCTCAACAAATACAATCCTAAAAACTGTTTTTGAGAAAAGAATGTGAGAAAAATTCGCCCAGAAAAATTTAAAACCACCATATTGAAAAATAGATGAAAAAATCCGGCATGAAAAAAAGAATAGGAAAGCAATGTCCAAGGCGTAAATAAAACTGTTTCCCAACTAGAAGACAAAGCAATCCATGTTGGGAAATCAAAAAATCCTAACTTGAATTGATAAAAAAACACAATCGAAATTAAAAAAGCGCCAATATTCCAGTAGATGACTTTTTGCTCAAAACCACCCATACGATATTGTAATTTCAAATCTTCTAAAATATTCATACTCAATTTTATCTTTCTCTTAAAACTAATCCCAACGGTTATTTCTAAACTGGTCTTTCTTCCAATACCACATCATTAAAAAACCAGTTAAGGCACCACCAATATGTGCAAAATGGGCAATTCCTGTACTTCCTGCTCCAAAAATTGATTGTCCTTTGAATCCTAAAAATAAATCGATTGCCAATATACCAGGCACAAAATATTTTGCTTTAATTGGTATGGGAATAAATAGTAAAGCGAGTTCAGCATTAGGAAACATATAGGCAAAAGCAACTAACAAACCATATATAGCACCCGAAGCTCCAACAATAGTTCCAAAATAAGAACTGGTAAAATTTTCAAAATCAGTGGCTGACATTAACTCTTGCCAAGTTGTATCTATTTTTCCTTGATTTAATATTTCTAAAATTTTAGTTTTAGTAAAACCATTTGAATTAAGTATACTCATACCTTCTTGAAAGAAATAATAATTCACTCCTGTATGCAATAATGCAGCTCCCAATCCACAGGAAATGTAAAAAAACAAAAACTTTTTTCCACCCCAAAAATGTTCTAATGCAGACCCAAAAGAATACAACGCAAACATATTGAATAGAATGTGCATAATATTTGGAAAAGGTGCATGCATGAACATGTGTGTAATTAATTGCCATCCTTTGAATTTATCACTTTCTGGATAGTAAAGAGCAAATAAATCATAAGATGTTGGTACTATTTGAGAACCAATAAAAAATAAAATATTAATTATCAATAACTGCTTAACAGTGGGTGTGATAGTCATCATACTGCAAATTTTTTATCTAAATCTTCCACACGCATGGTGATGAAAGTAGGTTTTTGAAAAGGGGAAACATTGGGTTCTTTACAAGCAAAAAGTCCGTTCACCAAATTCTCTTGTTCTTTTTCTGTAAGTGGCACACCTGTCTTTACGGCCAAACTTCGTGCCAATGACTTAGCAATACTATCATTTTGGCTAAAACTATTTTCTGGAATACCATTGTGTAAATCGCTTAAAAGTTGTTCTAAAACCACCGAAACTTCACTTTGAGAAACATGTGTAGGCAATCCTAAAATGAGTACGCTTTCTCCATCGTCATCTCCAAAAACAAAGCCCGTATTGCTCAACGCCTCTTTTAACTCAGCGATTAAAACCATTTCATTTTTGGAAAAATGCAACTGCAGAGGAAACAACAATTGCTGACTTGATGCCTGATGCACCGTCATATTGGTTAAAAATTGCTCGTATAAAATACGTTGGTGCGCGCGATGTTGATCTACAATCAGCATGCCCGATTTAATTGGGTTAACAATGTATTTTTTATGAATTTGATAGGTCTTATTCACTACTTTTTCCACCTCATCTTCATCAAATAAGGAAGCTGTTACTTCGTCACTTTCCAAATGAAATGTATCATTTTCAACTAGTGCCTGTTGTGTCAATTCGCCTTCAAGACTTGAGTCAATATCCGATTTTAAACCTACGTACAACCCTTCCCAACTTCCTATTTGCTTTGAAAAATCGCTATTAGCCATCTTTTTATTGGGATAGGAACTGTCTGATTTAAAGCTTTTTTTAGGCAAATCTTCTGAAAACGGATTATAATTCCCATCTACTTGAATAGTAGGAACTGCTCCTGCCAAATCCTTATAGTGATAGGGTGTATCTAAATTGGCATCCCTATCAAAATCCAAAACTGGCGCAATATTAAATTGCCCCAAACTGTGTTTCACCGCCGAACGCAAAATAGCATACAAGGCGTGCTCATCGTCAAACTTAATTTCAGTTTTCGTAGGATGAATATTAATATCTATTGTATTGGGCGGCACCTGTAAGTATAAAAAATAACTTGGTTGAGCACCATCTTTCAGTAAGCCTTCATAAGCAGCCATGATAGCATGGTGCAAATAACCACTTTTTATAAAACGGTCATTCACAAAGAAGAATTGTTCTCCTCTGCTCTTTTTAGCAAATTCAGGTTTACTTACAAATCCTTTTATCGATACAATTTCGGTTTCTTCTTGCACAGGAACGAGTTTTTCATTGGTTTTACCCGAAAAAATAGTGACAATCCGCTGTCTGAAATTCGATGGAGACAAATTAAACATTTCACTTCCATTGTGATAAAAAGTAAAATGAATATTGGCATGCGCCAAAGCTACTCTCTGAAATTCATCAACAATATGGCGGTACTCCACCACTTCCGACTTCAAAAAATTGCGTCGCGCTGGAATATTGAAAAACAAATTCTTAACCGCAAATGAAGTTCCTTTTGGCAAAACCGCTACTTCTTGAGAGATAAATTTACTCCCTTCAATGATAATGTGTGTGCCTAATTCCTCTTGATCTTGCTTGGTTTTCATCTCTATATGAGCAATAGCAGCTATCGATGCCAATGCTTCACCTCGAAAACCCTTAGTATGTAATGAAAACAAATCTTCAGCCTGACGAATCTTGGAGGTGGCATGGCGTTCAAAACACAGTCGTGCATCTGTGACACCCATCCCAACTCCGTTGTCAATAACCTGAATTAACGATTTCCCACCGTCTTTGATAATCAATTTAATGTCGGTAGCCTTGGCGTCAACAGCATTCTCTAGCAGTTCTTTCACCACCGATGCAGGACGTTGCACTACTTCACCCGCAGCAATCTGGTTGGCAACATGATCAGGAAGTAATTGAATAATACTCGACATTAGTTTTGTTTGTTGGTCATTGCGAGGGACGAAGCAATCTCTTTTTCCCAAGGTCACAAATTTAAGTAATTTCTATTGGGTTTTATAGTCAAAGTAATCATAAAAAAGAAAAATCCATACTATCTGATTACAAATAGTATAGATTTAATACTAATTGGTATTGCTTACTCCTTCAATTCCAAAGGGGAACCTTCATCAATTTGTAAAGCACCTGAATTTAATAATTGTCTTCTATCAAAATGATGTCCAATGGAAGCTTGTTGTCTTAGGTATGCCATTTTAATTGCAGCAATAGCGGCTTCGGTACCTTTATTGCCATGAGCTCCTCCACTTCTATCTATAGATTGCTGCTCTGAATTATCGGTCAGCAAGCAAAATATTACTGGAACATCTGAAAGTACGTTTAAATCTTTTATGCCTTGAGTAACCCCTTCGCAGACAAATTCGAAATGTTGCGTTTCTCCTTTTATAACACAACCTATGGTAATAACAACATCGGGTTTTTGAGTTTCAATCATTTTCTTGGAACCATAAACCAACTCAAAACTTCCTGGCACATTCCACCTGATGATATTTTTGTGGAGAGCTCCACAGTCTGTTAAAGCTTCTACTGCTCCTTTGTACAAGCCTTCGGTGATGTGTTCGTTCCACTCTGAAACAACAATCCCAAACCGAAAATTTTTCGCATTTGGGATAGTATCTTTATTGTAATCCGATAAATTTTTGTTAGCGGTAGCCATTTGTATTTGAGATTTTAGAATTAAAATTCAGGATTTAAATGCATAAATCAAAGGTATGAAATTCTAAATTCAGAAATCCGAAATCTAAACTGTTTTTACTGCGCCAATCCTATTAAAGCATCGATATCTGAAGCCTCTGGAGTACTTTCAAATTTTTCTTTAATTTCAGTAAAATAGTTTAAAGCATCTGCTTTATTCCCTAAAGCTAAACTAGTTTGACCTGCTTTCAAAAGAAAACGTGGTGTAGTAAAATCGTTTTTATTCATTTCAGATGCCTTGATGTAGTTTTCCAAAGCTTCTTTCAATTGATTTTTCTGAGAATAAGCATCTCCTATAGCTCCAACAGCTAAAACGCTCAATATAGCATCATCCGATTTGAATTTCTCTAAATAGGTAATTGCATCATCATATTTGCCAGTATTTAAAGAGGCGATTCCCGCATAGTAATTAGCTAAATTTCCTGCTGCTGTTCCTGAATATTTTTCAGCAATATCCTTAAAACCATATTTCCCCTCTGAACCTTTTAAAGAAAGAGCAAATAAAGAGTCACTTTTAGTTCCATCTACTGCTTTTTGAAAATTTTGTTGTGCTTCGAACATCTCGGTTGCTGCAGCTTCTTCGTTAGGTTGTGCAACAAATTTTTGATACAACAAGTAACAAACTGTCACAACAGCAATTGCTGTAACAATTCCAAAAATATATTTTTGATTTCTTGCAACCCACTCTTCAGTTTTTGATGCTGTTTGGTCTAAAGAATTAAAAACGCCTGCAGTTGTACTGTCTTTTTCATCAACATTTACATCTTCAATAAAATTAGTATCTAATTTTTCTTCTTTTTCTTTTGGAGCTTTATAACCTCTTTTATTATACGTTGCCATTTATTTTAAATTAGTGAGTGGCAAAAATAAAATTTTTATTGATATTTGAAAGCCATTTTTATCGATATTTTTCAATAATTTGCAGTCCCTTAAAAAACATTTGGTAAAATTTTCAAAGTTCTCACTATCAGCAAGCGTTGTAGATGTATTTAAAAGCTATTTCATTATTTAATTATAAAAATTTTTCAGAAGCTAATTTCGAATTCGACACTAAAATTAATTGTTTCGTAGGCAAAAATGGCGTAGGCAAAACAAATGTTCTCGATGCCATTTATCACCTGTCCTATGGAAAAAGTTACTTTAATCCTTTGGCGATACAAAACATTAAACATGGAGAAGATTTTTTTGTGATTGATGGTGCTTTTGAAAAAAATGAAAGAATAGAGCAAATTGTTTGCAGTCTCAAAAAAAACCAAAAGAAAATCCTGAAGCGCAACGGAAAACAATATGAAAAATTTTCAGACCACATT
Organism: Flavobacterium sp. R1_16; assembly: GCF_057652095.1. NCBI lineage: Bacteria > Pseudomonadati > Bacteroidota > Flavobacteriia > Flavobacteriales > Flavobacteriaceae > Flavobacterium > Flavobacterium sp. R1_16. The sequence goes on along the minus strand of NZ_JBYFCG010000001.1, from coordinate 839,617 downwards.
GGGTTTATACCACTAGTTATTATTTCGCCAGCTGACAGAGATTTAATTATTGAAGGAAGCGAAACGAGACGAAAGTTTATCGACAGTGTGATTTCACAACTAGATTCTAACTATTTACAAGAACTGATTCAGTATCAAAAAATCCTAACACAACGCAATGCACTACTGAAATATTTTGCATTAAATCATGTTTTTGAAAACGACACCTTATCCATTTATAATGAGCAATTAGATAATTTAGGACACCGAATTTTTGAAAAAAGAAACCAATTTTTAGAAGATTTCATTCCTATTTTCAACAAACATCATCAAGCCATAACAGGTTCAGAAGAACAAGTACAATTAGTCTATGAAAGTCAATTGTTTGAAAAAAAATTATTGACGCTTCTAGAAGAAAATAGTACTAGAGACAGAGCTTTACATTTTACTTCTGTTGGTATACATAAAGATGATTTGTCTTTTGAAATCGATCATCATCCGATAAAAAAATTCGGTTCACAAGGACAACAAAAATCCTTCTTAATCGCCTTAAAATTAGCTCAATTTGAATTTGTAAAAAAGCAATCTGGGGTAAAACCCATCCTATTATTTGATGATGTTTTCGACAAATTAGATGAAACACGAGTTAGTAAAATTGTAGAAATGGTCAACAATGACATTTTTGGACAACTATTCATTTCTGACACTCATGCTGATAGAACAGAAAACATTGTTAAAACAACTCATCAAAGTTATAAAATGTTTAACCTATAATTTCCTTTTGAATTTGTAATTTAGCTTCTCACAAAATACCACAAATGAAAGTATCAACTGTTTTCGTATCCTTAATTTATTTTCTTACACTCAGTTGTAAGGGGCAGCAGTCTGAAAGCTTAGAAACTGTTCCTGCAAACATCTTTGCAGAAAAAATAAATGCTACTCCTAATGCCCAAATTCTCGATGTAAGAACTCCTGAAGAGTTTAAAAATCAACACATTGACCATGCTATAAATGTGGATTGGAAAAATGACAATTTTGTAGAAAAAGCAAATACATTCAACAAAGAAAAACCTGTTTTTGTATATTGTTTGGCTGGAAGCAGAAGTCAACAAGCGGCCAATAAATTATCAGAATTAGGCTTTAAAAAAATTTACAATCTACAAGGTGGAATTTTAAAGTGGAATTCTGCTGGAATAGATTCACCAAGCGATAAAATCATTGGGATTTGCCCACAAGAATATCAAGACGCAATAAAGTCAGATAAAAAAGTATTGGTTAATTTTTATGCAGAATGGTGTGCCCCTTGTAAAAAAATGACTCCTTATCTCCTAAAAATGCAAACAGAAATGGCTGACAAAATCGTATTATTACGATTCAATGCCGATGAAAACAAAACCATTCTTAAAGAACTCAAAATTGACGAACTTCCTACACTGATTCTCTATGAAAATAATGAAATCAAGTGGAAACACTCAGGATTTATTAGTGAAGAAGATTTAAAAAAACAATTAAATTAATTTTATGCTTTCAAAAAAAACGCTACAATTTCTTGAAGATTTAAAATCCAATAACAACAGAGAATGGTTTTTAGCAAATAAAAAACGTTACGAGGAATACAAAAAAGAGTATCATGAATTGATTGGTTCGTTTCTCGAAATGATGAAACCTAAGGATGCTTCACTAGAAATGCTAGAAATTAAAAATTGTACTTTTCGTATTAATCGCGACATTCGTTTTTCTAAAGATAAATCGCCCTACAAAACCCATATGGGTATATGGATGAACACCAATTTAAGTGGTGTAAATGCCCCTGGGTACTACATTCACATCGAAAAAGGTAAGAGTTTCATAGCCGGGGGATTCTACTCACCAGAGGCTGCTGATTTAAAAAAAATTCGTAAAGAAATAGCTTTCTTCTACGAGGATTTAGAAGAAATTGTCAATGACGCTACCTTTAAAAAATACTACAAGGGATTAGATCGAAACGAAACCAATTCGCTGAAAAGTGCACCAAAAGATTATGAAAAAGACCATCCAGCTATTGAATTTTTAAGGCTAAAAAGTTTCACCGTTTCAATGCCAATAGAAGACTCAATGCTCTTTGAACAAAATTTTGTAAAGTCTACTTCAGAGAGGCTTTTAGTCTTAAAACCCTTGATTGACTTTTTAAATCGAGGTTTAGCATCTGACTAATGTCGTTTTGGCAACTATGAAAAAAAAGAAAATACTTTTTTTAGGAGAAACCTACAGGCAAGACGCAATAACTTGGATAAATGGATTAAAAGAATTTGGCGACTTCGAAATTCTAACATGGGAATTGAAAACTCCTAGCAATGGAGTTCTAAATCGCATGAAAAGAATTCTGGAATATTTTGGCTCTTTTTTCGAAATTAGAAAAATGAAACGACAATATGCACCCGATTTGGTTATTGGAGAAAGAACAACAAGCTATGGTTTTTTGGCTGCATTAACTGGAATTAGACCATTGGTCATTGCCCAGCAAGGCATCACCGATTTGTGGCCTGCAAACTCTATTTTATTGCCCTTAAAGAGAAAAATTCAAAATTATGCATTCAAAAAAGCGGATCTGATTCACGCTTGGGGACCAGCAATGACGATTGCTATGAAAAAAGCCAATGTAGATATGAATAAGGTTATGGTGTTGCCAAAAGGTATTGATTTATCCGTTTTTGAAAATAAAAACACCGCAGAATCAAACCGTATTAAGGCTATTGTAACCCGTTCTTTATCTGCAGAATACAGCCATGAAGTTATTTTGAAATCATTTGCAATTCTTCACAACAAAAGATTTGATTTTCAACTTACTATTGTTGGAGACGGGGCACAATTGCAATCCTTAAAAGAACTGTCTCTAAAACTAAAGATAGAAACAAAAGTTATTTTTACTAGAACAATTTCCAATTCACAGTTAGCTCAACTACTGCAACAATCCAATTTCTACATCAGTATGCCTATTACCGAAGGGGTATCGTCCTCTCTGTTTGAAGCTATGGCCACAAACTGCTATCCGATAGTAACCGATATTCCAGGAAATCAGAGTTGGATTCAACATCGCAAAAACGGACAATTGATTGCTGTTGATAATTATGAAATGTTAGCATCAGAACTCATTTGGGCTGTTGAAAATCCAACCTACAGAGAACAGGCAGTCATAAACAATAGAAAATATGTTGAAGAAAAAGCGAATTATAAAGTGAATATGAAGAAAATCGCTGACCGGTATCATGAATTAATTTACACTACAAAAAAATAATGCTGTATGTGTGGAATTAATGGAATCTTACATTTGCAATCGCAAAAAAAAGTCGATGAACAAGTGCTCACCAAAATGCGTGACGCCTTAGAGCATCGCGGACCAGACGACAAAGGTTTATTCATAGAAAACAGTATTGGTTTAGGGCACAGAAGACTTTCTGTGTTAGATGTTACTTCGGCTGGGCATCAGCCTTTTCTTTCTGAGGATGGAAGATATGTAATGGTATATAATGGTGAAATCTACAATTTCAAAGATTTCTATTCTGAACTCAAAAGTCATGGATTTGATATAAAAACCAACTCTGATACAGAGATTTTAATGAAACTTTTCCAACTGTACGGTCTAGAAATGTTGAATCGACTCAACGGAATGTTCGCGTTTGCTGTGTGGGACAAAAAAGAAAGAAAACTAGTTTTGGTTCGCGACCGAATGGGTGTTAAACCATTGTATTATTCTTTTTATAATGAAACACTGTATTTTGCCTCAGAACAAAAGGCGTTGTTTGCGGCGGGAGTCCCTCTAAAAATAGCCCAAGATGGATTAGGAGAATATATTTTTAATCGGTTTGTAGCTGGCGAAAACACCTTATATGAAAACATAAAAAAAGTGTTACCTGGGGATAGCATCACCATTTATGAAAATGGTAAAATACACACAGAAAAGTGGTGGGATTTACAAATCGAAATTAATAATCACAGTGAGATAGACAATCCTCTAGAATGGTTTTCCAACACTTTTGATGATGCCGTACGTTTACGAATGGTGAGTGATGTGCCTGTTGGTGTGTTATTAAGTGGTGGACTGGATTCTTCTTCCATCCTCGCCTCTTTATACCAACAAAAATTCAAAAAATTACAAACTTTCAATGTTGGTTTTAAAGAAGAAGAGCATGATGAATCGCATTTGGCAAAAATGTTATCAAAAAAATTCCATTACGGCTTTCATAGCATGCAATTAGAAAATGATTTACTCTACGAAAAATTAATTACCTCTACCTATTATCAGGACGAACCCATAATGCATTTGAGTGAACCTCATCTTTTGGCACTTTCTCAAATGGCAAAACCCTCCGTAAAAGTATTACTCTCAGGTGAAGGAGCTGATGAAATGATGGGAGGCTATGTGAGATACAAAGCTTTAAAACATCCTTCGTTATTACAGTCAATTGCCACAATTGGAACTATAGATATGTTTTCAAAAAAACCGAGATATGAAAAATTAATTCGGTATTCACAATTCAAAAACGAACAAGATTTGGTTCTCTTTAATAGCTGTAACATCTTTAAAAATGATATCAAAAAGAATTTCGGAATTAGCAGTATCCCCAAAAACGAATACCGAAAAGAAATTTACGAAGACGCAAAAACACTGTATCCTAATAATTTAAAAAGACAAGCTCTTTACTTCGACCAACATACCTATTTGTGCTCACTTTTAGACAGAAATGATCGCTGTACCATGGGAGCATCTATCGAGTGCAGAGAACCCTTTTTAGACCCAAGATTAATTGTGGGCTTAGGCTCACTCGATGACGAATGGCTCTTTACTGGAAAAAAAGGAAAATTCATCCTCAAAACTGCTATGGAAAATCGATTACCAAAGGAAATTCTAAATTTCAGAAAGGTGGGATTGAGTGTTCCTTGGGGTGATTACATTATTAAAAGCCCCGCATTTAAAGACGAAATGGAATCTTTTGCAAAAAGTTCGATGTTTCAAATGCCTTATTTTGAAAACATTAAAATCAATAAGTTAATTGGCAATTTGCAAAAAGGAGACCGAAAAATGATTCCTTATATTATGCCTTTATTCATGATGCACATTTGGATTAAAAATTACACAGAAAAATTTTCTAATGTTTTGAAATTAGAATCCTAATAGATTCCAAAATATTACTTTAAATTTGAACCGTCAACAGCAATCATTATATGGAACTCCACGAAAATTTTTCTCTCAAAAACTTCAATACTTTTGGAATAGAGGCCAAAGCCAAAAAATTTGTAGCAGTACATTCTGTTGCTGATTTGAGAAGTATCTTAGAGCAATATCCTAATGATGAAAAATTTATTTTAGGTGGAGGAAGCAACATGCTTTTGACAAAAGACATCGATGCTTTAGTTATTCATATCGATTTGAAAGGTAAAAAAATCATCAAAGAAGACGAAAATTATGTTTGGGTTGAAAGTCAAGCAGGAGAAAATTGGCATGAATTTGTGCTTTGGACCATTGATCAAAACTTTGGCGGATTAGAAAACATGTCGCTCATTCCGGGAAATGTAGGTACTACTCCTGTTCAAAATATTGGCGCTTATGGCACTGAAATAAAAGACACTTTTGTTTCCTGTGATGCAATGAAAATTTCCAATCAAGAAATGAAAACATTCTCAAAAGAGGATTGCCATTTCGGATATAGAGAAAGTGTTTTTAAAAATGAGGTCAAAAACCAATACATCATTACCTCAGTCATTTTTAAGTTAACCAAACAACATCATAAAATCAATATTTCCTATGGAGATATATCACTACAACTTTCAAATAGAAACATCCAAAATCCAACTCTTAAAGATGTTTCTGATGCAGTAATTGCAATCCGACAAAGTAAATTACCAGACCCAAAAGAATTGGGAAACAGCGGTAGTTTTTTTAAAAATCCAATTATCTTAAAAACTGATTTTGAGAAAATTCACCAGAAATTCCCAGAAATGAAATACTATGAAGTTTCTGATACCGAAGTCAAAGTGCCTGCTGGATGGCTCATTGAACAAGCAGGTTTCAAGGGAAAACGTTTTGGCGATGCTGGAATTCACAAAAATCAAGCCTTGGTTTTAGTCAATTATGGCAAAGCTACTGGTCAAGAAATTCTAGATGTGGCTAAAACTATTCAAGCTTCTATTTTAGAGACATTTGGCATCCATATTGAAGCAGAAGTAAACATAATTTAGACTTCAAATTCGCAACAAATAATTCACAATTTATAGTTCTTAATTCGGGATTGAATTTGTACCTTTGCACACGATTTTAAAAGACAATACGATTATATGTTGACTATTACTTTTTACCTGTTTATTCTTGTCGTTGCCATACAACTCTTTTACTATCTGATTGTTTTTGGGAAGTTTGCATTTACAAAAACACAAAAGAGTACTCTTAAAAAAATTCCTATTTCAGTTATTGTTTGCGCAAAAAATGAAGCTGAAAATGTAACAAAATTCGTTCCGCTGCTAGCTGAACAAGAGTATCCAGACTTCGAGATTGTTCTGATTGATGATGCTTCAAGTGACGAAACCTTAGAAATTTTTGAAGGATTCGAAAAACAATATTCTAATGTTCGCTTAGTAAAAGTGATCAATAATGAAGCTTTTTGGGGCAATAAAAAATTTGCTTTAACTCTAGGAATTAAAGCCGCCAAAAAAGAATATCTCTTGTTTACTGATGCAGATTGCTACCCTACTTCAAAAAACTGGATTGCGGCAATGAGCTCTCACTTTACCCAACAAAAAACCATCGTTTTAGGATATGGTGCCTACGAAAAAATTCCAGGTTCCTTTCTAAATAAATTAATCCGATTTGAAACGATGCTGACTGCTGTTCAATACTTTTCTTGGGCTAAAATGGGACATCCATATATGGGAGTAGGTCGAAATTTAGCTTACAAAAAAGAAGAATTTTTCAATGTAAACGGATTTATTGAACATATGAAAATCCGTTCTGGCGATGATGACTTGTTTATTAATCAAGCTGCTAGAGGAAAAAATACAACCGTTTGTTATACACCTGAAAGTTTTACCTACTCACAACCTAAAACAACATTCAAAGAATGGTTTGACCAAAAACGCAGACATGTCTCAACGGCCAAATTTTACAAATTTTTCGATAGAGCACATCTATCTCTGTTTTATGTGTCGCAGTTGTTGTTCATTTTACTTCCCATACTTTTACTAGCCTTTCAATTCCAGTGGATTATTGTTCTGAGTTTGATAGGATTTCGTTATCTATTTACATGGATTACTCTTGGGTTTTCATCAGGAAAATTAAAAGAAAAAGACGTAATGTATTGGTTCCCAATTATTGAAATAGTACTTATCTTTACCCAACTCAATATCTTTTTCAAAAATATTTTTTCAAAACCAGTACATTGGAAATAAAAAAAAACATAGAAAAAGCAAAAAAAGGAGACCAAGTAGCCTTTACTTTTCTATTGGATTTCTATTGGAGTGAAGTGTACAGTTTTATGTTAAAACGAACAGAAAATGAAACGGATGCCGAAGATATTACTATAGAAACCTTCTCTAAAGCCTTTGACAAAATTGCCACTTACAATCCTGAATTTCAATTCAATACTTGGCTAATTGCCATTGCTAAAAATGTTCATATTGACTTACTTCGCAAAAAGAAATCTTCTCTTTTTATCGACATCACTGATGAAGACGACAACCAAGCCTATAATGTTGCCGACTCTACTCCATCGGCAGAAGATGAACTAATCACAGAACAAAATTTATCGCAATTACTTCAGTATATCAAAGAATTAAAACCTCATTATCAAGAAGTAATTCAACTGCGCTATTTTCAAGAAATGAGTTACCAAGAAATCGCCGACCAACTTGGCGAACCATTGAATAACGTTAAGATTAAATTACTACGCGCCAAAAAATTATTGGCAGAAATCATCGAGAACAAACGTTAAGTAAACCTTCTCAATTGCGCTAAAAAATTAAGTCCACAATAAAACAGAAAATTGTAACGTTATCTGTTAAAACAATTTTTGCCTATGACTAATTGATACTTAACCTCTAAACCATTTAATTATGTCAAAATTAAGTATCACCGAAAGCAATTGGATTAATATTGTTTTCGAAGGCAAAAACAAAGAATATGGCGCTTATCAATTGAGAAAAGACAGTGATAAAACCACCTTATTGGCTCTTTTCATGGGAGTAGTAATTGTTACGAGCCTTGTTAGTATTTCTGCACTAATCAACCTTATTACAACACCCGAAAAAATTAAGATTGAAACTCCCGATTTTATTGACACGCACATTATATTGAGTGATATTCATCCTATTGTCCCTAAAAAAAAACAGTTCGTTCTCCCTGTAGCAAAAAAACAAATTGCGGATGATATCAAAAAAGAACAACTCATCAATCCAGTAGTGGTTAAACCTACAGAGGCAAATCAAAATATTGCCAAGAATACTGAAACTCCTACCAATACAAATACCGATGCAACGGCAACAGTTGGAACAAGTGCAACTACTTCAAATTCAACGGAGACTGGTGGAGTAGCTCCTACAACTGGCACAGAGAGTTTAATCAATACTACAGCTACATTAGACAAACTACCAGAATTTCCAGGAGGAATTAGTAAATTTTACAACTATGTTGGGAACCATTTTGAAAAGCCTGAACTTAATGAGGAAAAAACGGTTCGAGTTTATGTGTACTTTGTTATTGAACGAGATGGCAGTATGACTGATATCCATGTAAAAAATAATCCTGGCTATGGTTTAGACAAGGAGGCAATTCGAGTATTAAAATCACTAAAGACAAAATGGTCTCCAGGCATGATTAGCGGCAAACCTGTTCGTACTTCCTACAACCTGCCCATAACGGTTATAATGGAATAAATTGTCTCGAAGAAAATAAAAGGATTTGTAATTTTATTTATATTTGGGAATAATACGAAACATGACTTCGTGTATATCTTTCTGAATAGATTGGCAAGTTTTGTTTATAAAATAGTTAGCTGATCTCCTTTTCAAACATACTAAACAATGAAAACATGCGAAAAATCTAGTCAAGAAATTATTGAACAACTAACTAAAATTGCAGATAATTTCGATTCAACTAAAGAAAATTATCTTCTGTCCTATCCACACTTCTTGAATTATTTCAAAAACCTTAAAACAATAAATTTGGAAAACTTAATTATCGGAATAAGTTTTACGTATTCATGGATGCCAACAATTTTAAAATCAATTAAAATCGAAAATCCCGAAAAATTACTTTCGATTTTAAACAAAGTAAAAAATGGACAAAAAATAAATGAAGAGCAGCTTGCAACTTTGAAAAGAGCATTTAACAATTCTCTTGTCGGAACATCAAAACTATTACACTTCATTAACCCAAAACAATACGCAATTTGGGACAGCAGAGTTTTTCGATTTTTAAACAATGAAGAACCTCATAAATATAAACTTGAAAAAACAAATGTTTATCTTGACTACATTGAATTAATCGAAAAATTAAAAACTGAAAAAACCTTCGAAACTTTTTACCAACTAATGAACCAAAAAGTTGGCTATGAAATTACTGAAAACAGAGCTTTAGAACTTGCATTTTTTAAAGGCAAGTAATTATGAATCTGACTTATAGAGAACAAATAATTGAAAAAATAAACAACTTAATTGAAGCCAGAGAAATCGTCTTTGAGCAAATAATAAATCTTGCAATGTCAAATGAATTTAGTCATTTAAAAGATACATTTGACCTAAACGATGTTTATTCATTTTCATTAAAGCATTTTGAGAATGTAGAGGATATAAACGTTCAAAAAATGGTAAAACTTTGTAAAAAAACGGAAGAAACTATTTTTACAATTATGGACTTGAACGGAATAAACAAAAACGAAATAAATCTAACCGAAGAATAATTCCCACTATTACGCGAAAACCATTGCTTAGCATTATCAATCAAAATAGTTTTAAAACAAATCGTCTTATTCATTTTTTTTAAAAATCCAAAATAAGCACAGTAAACCCAAAAAGAAAGCTCTACTAACTCTAACTTGAAATTAACAAAAAACCAATTCCAATTCTCATTCCATTGCGTATCTTTGCGTTTCAATAATTGTTACTATGGAAACCGTTTTAGACAATACATTACCTGTAGCTAAACCAAAATGGCTCAAAGTAAAACTGCCTATTGGTCAGAAATATACTGAGCTTCGTGGCCTAGTTGATAAATACAGCCTAAACACGATTTGTACCTCTGGAAGTTGCCCAAACATGGGTGAATGTTGGGGAGAAGGTACAGCTACGTTTATGATATTAGGAAACATTTGTACGCGCTCTTGTGGTTTTTGTGGTGTTAAAACAGGTCGTCCAGAGACGGTAGATTGGGATGAACCCGAAAAAGTAGCTCGCTCTATTAAAATCATGAACATCAAACATGCGGTGATTACAAGTGTAGATAGAGACGATTTGAAAGACGGAGGTTCCATTATTTGGATAGAAACCGTAAAAGCCATTCGCAGAATGAATCCCACAACAACTTTAGAAACCCTAATTCCTGATTTTCAAGGAATAGAAAGAAATATTGACCGTATTGTCGAAGCCAATCCAGAAGTAGTTTCACATAATGTAGAAACTGTTCGAAGATTGACTCGTGAAGTTCGTATTCAAGCCAAGTACGATAGAAGCTTAGAAGTATTGCGCTACCTGAAAGAAAAAGGAATCAACAGAACCAAATCAGGCATCATGTTAGGTTTAGGAGAAACTGAGGAAGAAGTAATTCAAACACTACACGACTTACGCAAAGCCAACGTAGATGTAGTTACCATTGGTCAATACCTACAACCGAGCAAAAAACATTTACCAGTAAAAGAATACATTACTCCTGATCAATTTGCAAAATATGAAAAAATTGGGCTTGAACTAGGCTTTAGACATGTTGAAAGTGGCGCTCTAGTTCGTTCCTCTTACAAAGCAGCAAAACATATACTGTAAAACCTTGAAAACAAGAATCGCAATCAATGGATTTGGAAGAATTGGACGCAATCTTTTCCGATTACTTTTGAATCATCCAACTATTGAAGTTATTGCCATTAACGACATTGCCGATAACCGAACCATGTCGCATTTAATCAAATACGACAGTATTCATGGTGTTTTGTCAGAGGAATGTTCCTATGACGAAACTTCTATCTGGGTTGGAGGCAAACAATACTTGTTTTTTCATGAAAAAAACATTCCAAATCTAAATTGGAAATCCTTGAATATTGACCTTGTTGTAGAATCTACAGGTAAATACAAAACTTTTGATGAAATCAACGCTCATATTTTGGCTGGAGCCAAAAAAGTAATTCTTTCCGCACCATCAGAAGTGGATACCATAAAAACGGTTGTTCTAGGCGTAAATGATTCGATACTTGACGGAACAGAAACTATTGTATCCAATGCCAGTTGTACCACAAACAATGCCGCTCCAATGATTAAAATCATTAGTGAATTGTGCGGAATTGAACAAGCCTACATCACCACTGTTCACTCCTACACTACTGATCAAAGTCTTCACGACCAACCTCATAAAGATTTGCGTAGAGCTAGAGGCGCAAGCCAGTCTATAGTTCCAACTACGACCGGAGCTGCAAAAGCCTTAACAAAAATCTTTCCCGAATTTGAAGGGAAATTTGGAGGTAGTGGTATTCGTGTTCCAGTTCCCGATGGCTCATTGACCGACATTACTTGCTATGTAAAACGACAGGTTTCTATCGAAGAAATTAATACTGCCTTTAAAAAAGCATCCGAAAACGAGCTCAAGGGTATTTTAGCTTACACTCAAGACCCAATTGTTTCTGTGGATATACTCGGAAATACTAACTCTTGTCTTTTTGATTCCCAATTAACCTCAGTAATCGATAAAATGGTTAAAGTCGTAGGCTGGTATGATAACGAAATTGGATATTCTTCACGAATTATTGACTTAATAAGTTTAATGATTAAAAAATAATTTATTATATTTAAACCCTTGAACAACAAATTATAAGTAATTCATGAGGTCTATTTTTTTCTTTTGCATCCTTTTAAGTTCATTTGCATTTGCACAAAGGCAAAAGAAAAATACTGTTAAGATAGATAGTATAAATTACTATATTGAACTTTCTAACTTTAACATCAAAACCAACAATTATAAATTTTCCCTTTCTTTTGCCCAAAAAGCGATTGATTATGCTAAAAAAACAAAAAACAAAAAAGCTGAAGCTAGAGGATTTTCTCTTCTTGGATCACTATATTTTGATTTAAAAAAATACGACGATGCCATAGAGTCCTACTACAAAAGTATTGCTCAGTACAATACTTTTAGTCCATCTAGTCAACAAGCGTACGCCTATTATAAACTAGGTTTGTGCTTTATGGAAAAGGGTGAATTTTCAAAAGCAGATACTTATTTTGATAAGGCAAAAACAATTTATTCTTCGATCAAGATTACAAGTGCTATTGAATTGTTGAATCTTCAAAAAGCAATTGTTTACAAAGCCAAAGGGCAATACAAACTAGCAGTTCCAATTTTTAATCAAATTATAGCTAAGCCCGATTCACAAGATATTTTCAAAACTAAAGCTGAGGCTCTGTATCAAATTGGGAAAATAGAATTAGAAAATAACCGAAAAAATTTGGCGCTCAACTATTTAACACGAGCCTACGATCTCAATGCTTTGGATAAAAATATGGAGCAAAAATCGAAAATTTTATTTTCATTGAGTATGGTTTATGAAAAATTACTCAACATAGATAAAGCCCATAAATATCTCAAAGAATATATTCAGTTAAAAGACAGCATATCAGCATTGAACACTAAAAAATTAGGTTCAGAAGACTATGCTGAATTTAAAGATGGCGAAAGAATGAAAACCATCGAACAAATGGATAGAGAAAATAAAGAACAACAAAAAGCGAATAAAGTAGCCAAGTTAATCAGTATTCTTGCCATTGCTTTGATTTCTATATTATCTCTTTTGAGCTTGTCGTTGTACAAGAATAATATTATCCGAAACAAATCCAACTTACTGTTAAAAGAAAAAAATAACGAACTCCAATTAGCAAAAGAAAAAGCCGAAAAAGCCTCAAAAGCTAGGGCAGAATTTCTTTCGACTGTGAGTCATGAATTGAGGACTCCTTTGAACGCTATAAACGGAATTACCCACTTACTATTGGAAGAAGACCCGAAAGAATCACAGATGAATTACCTGACTTCATTAAAGTTTTCGGGAAATTATTTACTTACTTTCATCAATGAAATTCTTGAAATAAACCGAATTGAATCGAGCGCAATTGAAACAGAAAACATCAATTTTAATTTAAAATTACTATTGGGCAACATTCAAAATTCTCTAAAAGAGCTTGCCTCAATAAACAACAATGCTTTCACTATTGACATTGACCAGAGCATACCCGATTTTCTCATTGGCGACCCAACTAAGTTATCTCAAATTTTCTTAAATCTTGTAAATAACGCTTTGAAATTCACAAAAAATGGCGAAGTAAAAGTAATCTTAAAAACAACTGAATTAAACGAAGAATTTACAGCCATTCATTTTGAGGTACTCGATACTGGTATTGGAATTCCAGAGGAAAAATTAGAATCTGTTTTTGATAGTTTCTCCCAAGGCTCTATAGAAATTAATCGTAAATACGGCGGAACAGGTCTGGGTTTAACTATTGTTAAGAAGTTAGTAGACATTCTTGGAGGAAAAATCGAAGTAGAGAGTATTGTAGGGAAAGGTTCTTCTTTCAAATTTGATTTAAGTTTTAAAATTGGTAAAAACGAAATCATTACTGAAAAAGCAGTAGATTATGACGATATCATTCTTAAAGACAAAAAGGTACTTTTGATTGAAGATAACAAAATCAATCAAATGATTACCAAGAAAATGGTAGAAAACAAAGGAATGATTTGTGAGGTTATTGATAACGGAGAAGATGCCATTGAAGCCGTTAAAAACAATAAGTATGACGTTGTTTTAATGGATGTTCATTTACCCGGAATAAATGGAACTATTGCAACCCAAACTATTCGAACATTTGACAAAAAGACAAAAATAATAGCATTAACTGCTATATCATTAAATGAAAATAGAGAAATGCTATTATCTTACGGAATGAATGACGTGATTACAAAACCATTCAAACCAGATGAGTTCTATAAGGCTGTTGCTCAAAACTTAGCAACCTAATTAATACTGCTTAATCAATTCTTTTATTAGGTTTCTAACGTGTGGTTCTGCTTTTTTGGCGGCCTCCAAAACTTCGTCATGGCTAACAGTATCAATGCTATCTTCATTACCCATATCAGTAATTACAGATATTCCAAATGTCTCCATTTCCATATGGCACGCTACAATTACCTCTGGAACTGTTGACATTCCGACGCAATCAGCACCTAAAATTTTGACCATTTTATATTCTGCAAGAGTTTCAAAAGTTGGCCCTTGTAAACCTAAATAAATTCCATCATGAACTGTAATTCCAAGATCTTTAGCCAAATCTTTAGCCTTCAAAAGCATTTTTCTACTGTAAGGCTCACTCATATTAACAAATCGAGGTCCAAAACGCTCTTCATTTTTTCCGCGTAATGGGTGCTCAGGCATCATATTAATGTGGTCTTTTATCAATACAATTGAACCTACCTCATAATTGTTGTTTACACCTCCAGATGCATTAGATACGATTAACTTTTCAACTCCTAAATATTTCATAACTCTAACAGGAAAAGTTACTTCTTTCATGTCATAGCCTTCATAGAAATGAAATCTTCCTTGCATTGCCATTACTTTTTTGTCGCCAATAGTTCCAAAAACTAATGCTCCTTTATGACCTTGCACCGTAGAAACAGGAAAATTTGGAATATCGCTGTAGGGAAGTGTATGCTCAATAGTGATATCACCTGTAAATCCACCAAGACCTGACCCCAAGATTACCCCATATTCTGGTTTGAAATTAGTTTTAGCTTGTATATAACTAACTGTTTCTTGTACTTTTTCCCACATAATTTAAAATTGTTTTATCAAAATCATTACCACCGAAAACAAAAAATGTTTTAATTGGCAGATAAAAAAGTTGTTCTTTTGAGATACTTGTATTTAGCCTCACGAAATCTTTTTCAGTTGTAATAATTAAATTGTTTTTAGCTTTCTTTTTTATGTTAACAATATCATCTTCACTAAAATGATGATGATCCGAAAATTTCATTACTATATCGTTTTCATTCTGCAAATATGCAAAAAAGGATTTAGGTTTTGCAATTCCAGCCAAAAGTAATTTAGTAAGAGTTTTTATTTCACTTACTTTCAGAGAATTACCAAGAGAATAAACAGAATCTTCATAAGCAATAGAACTAAAAAAAATGGGTTTGTCAATTCCTATTTTACGCATAATTCTCTCTTGATCCTGTTGTGAAATTGTTTCTGGACATTTTGTTACAATAACTACATCAGCTCTTTTGGCTCCGATTCTACCCTCGCGCAAATTCCCCGTTGGCAAAATAAAATCATCGCAAAATAAATCATCATAAGATGTCAACAGAATGTAAAAACCAGCCTTCACTTTTCTATGCTGAAAAGCGTCATCAAGTAAAATAACTTCCGGTTTTTTTGGTAACGAAAGTAATTGTTCAATTCCGTTCTTTCTATCGGCATCAACAGCGACATCAATATTTGGAAACTTTTTAAAAAACTGATAAGGTTCGTCACCAAGTTGCGATGCCGTAGAAGTTGCATTGGCTAATATAAAGCCTTTAGATTGTCTTTTGTAGCCTCGACTTAATGTAGCTACTTTGTACTTATCTGAAAGTAATCGGATTAAATATTCTATTTGAGGTGTTTTTCCAGTGCCGCCCACACTCAAATTTCCAACAGCAATAATCGGGACATCAAAAGTATACGATTTGAAAATACCTCTATCATAAAGGAAATTCCTAAATTGTGTAATCCATCCATACAAAACTGCAAACGGAAACAGTATTTTTCTCAAAAATATCATTCTACGAATGTATAATATTTTATCTTTGAAAGAAAAAATAATTTAAATTTCTATCCTTGAAACCATCGCTAAAGATTAGTCTAAAAGGCATTAATTTGTGCATTATTTGCCTCTTTTTTCAATGGTCATTTGGTCAAGAAAATCAAAATCAATTGATTTTAAAAACCATTTTAGAAAACTATTACAAAAATGAAAAACCAGTCTATAAAGGACGAAGTCAATTGCTTTATTTATACTGCAATCAACCCAAAAACAATGAAGAATTAATTGAAGCCGTAAAAGGAAAAAAGTTACCAAAAGATTTCCTTTCAGAAATTCAAATCAAAATTAACGATAATGGTCCCGAGAAAGATTGGTCAAATGAACTAGAACAAATCTTTACCTCTGATAAAAATCAATTAAAATCAAAAGTTAATAGCTGTTTGAGTCTTGAAAAATACCAAGAAATTTCAAAGCGTTTGAATCTCAATAATCAACGATTAATGATAGTTAACAAGCCTATTTATTACTCAAAGGGCACAATCGCTTTAGTCAAAGTTGTCTTTTTTAGAAACATAGAACACAATAGTGGAACTGTACTTTTGATGGAGAAGGTAAATGAAACATGGACTATCAAAGAATATCTTAATTCATGGTCAACATAATTTAAAAAATTAAAAAAACTCTAAAAGTGAGCACAATAAAAGAAATCACATCCCTACTCGAGACGCTTGCGCCAACAGCTTATGCAGAAGATTTTGATAATGTTGGATTGCTAGTAGGAAATCCAGAAACTGAAATAACAGGAATTTTAGTTGGTCACGATGCACTAGAAAATGTTATAGATGAAGCAATTTCAAAAAAATGCAATCTTGTTGTTTGTTTTCACCCTATACTTTTTTCAAGTTTAAAAAAAATTACAGGTAAAAATTATGTGGAGCGGGCAGTCATCAAAGCAATTAAAAATGATATTGCCATTTATGCTCTTCACACTGCACTTGATAATCATCAGAATGGTGTAAACAAACTATTTTGTGATGCTTTGGGAATTATCAAACCTAAATTTTTAATTCCTAAGCAAAACTACATCCGAAAATTGGTAACCTATACCCTACCAGAAAATGCTGAAGAAGTCAGAAATGCTTTGTTTAATGAAGGAGCTGGAACCATTGGAAACTATGAAAATTGTAGCTTCAATTCGCAAGGCATAGGAACCTATATGGGAAATGAACGTAGTAACCCAGAAATTGGAGAACGCTTCGAATTTGTTGAGAATAAAGAAATCAAAATTGAAGTCACTTTCGAAAAACATTTAGAGCAAAAGATTCTGAAAGCACTTTTCAACGCGCACTCTTATGAAGAAGTTGCTTACGAAATTTATTCATTAGAAAATACGCATCAAAACATTGGTCTTGGCATGATTGGACAACTTGAAAAACCCATGAATGAGAAAGACTTTTTGTTATTTGTTAAAGAAAAAATGCAAGCACAAAGCATAAGACATTCTGAATTCACAGGAAAATCAATTCAAAAAGTAGCTGTTCTTGGTGGTTCTGGAAGCTTTGCCATAAAAAATGCAATTGCTGCTGGAGCAGATGCTTTTTTAACAGCTGATTTAAAGTATCACAATTTTTATGAAGCTGAAAATCAGCTGCTTTTAGCTGATATTGGCCATTTTGAAAGTGAACGCTACACAAAAAATTATATTGTTGATTTTCTTAGAAAAAAAATTCTTAATTTTGCACCCGTCTCGCCTGTGGGCGGAATCATTTTATCAGAAGAAAATACCAATCCTGTTAAGTACTTATAAATATTATGGCGAATACAAAAGAATTAAGCGTTGAAGAAAAGTTAAGAGCATTGTATGATTTACAATTGATTGACACAAGAATTGACGAAATTAGAAATGTGAGAGGTGAACTTCCTCTAGAAGTAGAAGATTTGGAAGATGAAGTTGCAGGTTTAAGTACTCGCACCGAAAAACTAAAACAAGATTTGGAGCATATTGAAGAGCAAATCAAATTAAAAAAGAATGCTATTGAGGAGCACCAAGCGACTATAAAAAGATATACTAAACAACAAGATAGTGTTCGCAACAACAGAGAATTCAACTCTTTAACAAAAGAAATTGAATTTCAAGAACTTGAAATTCAATTAGCTGAAAAGCAAATTAAAGAAATGAGAGCTTCAATGGAACACAAAAAACAAGTGATAGCTGAATCTAAAGAAAAATTAGAAGCAAAATCAAATCACTTGAAGCACAAAAAAGCAGAATTAAGCGATATTATGGCCGAAACAGAAAAAGAAGAAGCTTTCTTATCTGAAAAATCAGCTGAATATGAAGCTTTAATTGAAGAGCGTTTGCTTGCTGCCTACAAAAGAATTCGTTCAAGTGTTCGTAATGGCTTAGCGGTCGTTTCAATTGAAAGAGGAGCATCTGCTGGTTCATTCTTTACGATTCCACCACAAACTCAAGTAGAAATTGCAGGAAGAAAAAGAATTATAATTGATGAACATTCAGGAAGAATCCTAGTAGATACCTCGCTCGCTGAAGAGGAAAAAGAAAAAATGGAAAAATTATTTTCAAAGTTTTAAACTAATTGAAGTCCCGATTGCATCGGGACTTTTTTTAATATGAAAAATGTGTACCTCTTTCTACTGACCAAGTCTATTGGGTTATACATTAACGTATTGAGTTTCGTATTACCAAGAAAGTCATCGCAATTAGCGTATGCCTTTTTTAGTGAACCAAGAAGCGGGAAATTGATTTTAAATAAACTTCCCAAAATATTAAAAGAAACTCATATTGAGACTTTTCAATACAAGAAGGATTACTTTAAAGCTTATATTTGGTCAGGAAATGAAACCAAAATACTACTAATCCACGGTTGGGAAAGTAACTCTTCACGATGGGAAAATCTATTACCTCATCTAAAAAAATCAGGAAGTACAATAATTGCCATTGATGGACCTGCTCATGGTTTGTCTAGCGGAAAAGAATTTACCATACCTGATTATGCAGAATACATCAATATAGTGGTTACAAAATACCAACCTCAATATCTCATAGGGCATTCTATAGGTGGTAAAACTTGTTTGTATTTTCAATCACGCTATCAAAATTCAGGAATTAAAAAGATGGTCATCCTAGGGAGCCCGAGTGATTTTAAAATCCTACTCCAGAATTATATTAAGTTATTAAGCTTGAATTCGAAAATTGCTAAAGAGCTTGAAAATCATTATTTAAATCATTTTAAACTCAAAATAGAGGAGTTTTCTAGTCATCTATTTGCTTCAAAACTAGATACTAAGGGCTTAATTGCGCATGATTATAACGACACTGTAGTTTCTTTCGAAGAAGCAAAAAAAATAGCCAGTTTATGGAAAAATGCAGATTTTATTGAAACAAAAGGTTTAGGACACAGTATGCACGATGATGAATTGTATAAAAAAGTAACTCAATTTTTATTTGATACTCCGTGAACTTCGTTTGTTTGAATTAAAATTCTTGTATCACTATTTTAGATTGAATACTAAAAAGTAAATTACTTATTTTTACCAAATGGAAGAAAATCTAAAACGTCTCAATAAATTTATAGGAGAAGCAGGCTATTGCTCTCGACGTGAAGCTGACAAACTCATTGAAGAAGGCAGGGTTACTATAAATGGAGTTGTCCCTGAAATGGGGACAAAAGTTAGTCCAAATGACGAGGTTCGAATAGATGGAAAATTAATTCGAGACAATAGCGAAAAACTTGTATATCTTGCTTTCAACAAACCCGTTGGTGTTGAATGTACAACAAATCTTGAAGTTCGAAATAATATTGTAGATTACATTAATTATCCCAAACGTATTTTCCCGATTGGCAGATTAGACAAAGCCAGTGAGGGTCTCATTTTTATGACCAATGATGGAGATATTGTCAATAAAATTTTACGAGCACGTAATAATCACGAAAAAGAATATACTGTAACGGTAAACAAACCTATAACCGATCGATTCATAGAACGTATGGGAAATGGGATTCCTATATTAGACACTGTTACGCGAAAATGTAAAGTGGAACAAATTAACAAATACACCTTCAAAATCATTCTCACCCAGGGATTAAACAGACAAATTCGTCGAATGTGCGAATATCTAGGCTATGAAGTTAATACATTAAAACGCATTCGAATTATTAACATATCACTGGATATACCTGTTGGTCGCTACCGTGATTTGACCGATGCCGAAATCAAAGAACTCAATCAACTCATTGAACCTTCAAGCAAAACAGAAGAAGCGAGTCTACCTAAAACTAAACCTGCAAATAGACGAACGGAATTCATCAAAAGAGATGATCCTAGATTTAAGAGAAAAGGAGATTATTAAAATCAAAGACGCTGTTTCAAAAATTTGAAACAGCGTCTTTTCTATCTATTTGGGATGAATAAATTCATAATACAAAGCTTTCGATAAAAAACTATCTTTTTGTCTTTGAGAAATTCGTTCTTCTCTCGAAATTTCTGTATACTGTCCGTCTAATTTTTTTAGTGCAAAATAATTTCTACGGGTTTGATCGTTAAAATTCAAACTACTTAAGTACATTGGTTCTACACCTTTGTTTACAAAAATATTGTAATTCGTAATTAGATTTCCCCAATTTATAAAACTGCACAAAAGTATTGTCCCGTAAAAATACCATACCATTTGATTAAAAAGATAAGCATTAGTTTTTTGCTTTGTAATTTTTACAAAAGCAAAGAACAAACCGATGATAGCTAATAACAAAAACGCATAAACACCTAATCTCTTATAAGTTAACCCAAAGAAAGCAACATATTCTGAGTTTTTAATAATAGTGCTCAGAATCAAAATCCCATTTAATAGAATCCAAATTTTAGACAACTTCTTCAAGTATTTAGATTTTTCATCAAAATTGAAGCTTCCTTTAAAGTAAAATAGAATAACACCAACAGCCATAATAATTGAAAAGATAACTGCATTAACTCTTTCATGTGTTGCGTCACTTAATGTTGATGTTTTAATAGCTTCAAAAAATTGCTCATAATTAAAGGTGACTATAAAAACTAAAAGCAAAATATTTAGCAGTATCAAAGTTATCTCTCCACTTCTCCTCTCAAAATCAATATCGAGAAACGAAAATGTCATTTGATTAGAAACTCTATTCTCGTTACTAAAATCATTCTCCAATTTTGAATTAAAATCATGACTGAAATTTGGTATCCAATAATTCCAAAAAGTGAATGAAATATAGAAACCTAATAAAGTAATTAGAATAACTTCAAAAAGATTTAAATCTAAAGTATAATTCGTAAATAAAGATGAAAAATGTTTGCTTCCGAATGCATATACGATGAAAAATAATATAACAAATACAGCAGGTATAATGAAATAGGCAATTAATTTTTTAGCAAAATCATTTTTAAATTTCCTTTTAGGAAGCCATTGACTAAACATCAATATACGACCTAGAGAAGTAATTCCGTTTAAAAATATAAGTGGAAAAACTAATATCATTTTTAGCTTTTCTTCCTGAACTTTAAATTGTAAAAAAATAACAGATAATGCTAAGGCTAAAAAAGAAACGAAATCACCGTACCAAGCAAAAGCAAGGCATGAAAGTACTGACATGATTACTAAAACCAAGTGTGACCTAGTTGTAAAACGTTCTTGAAAGAAGTAACTAATTATTCCTGTTAGTAATAATCCAAAAATAGCCAAGTTCACTCCTACTGACTCATTGTAAAAAAGCAGTGTAAAAATCAAACTGCTAACAAAAATTAAATGGTGTTTTTTCATAGTTAAAAAAATTTAAAAGTACTTTGTTTTTCAAAGTAAAAAGTTAAAAAAAAGAGTTATTTAGATTTGAATAATTTTTCCAAGGTGTTTAGATGTGAGACAAAAGATTCTCTTCCTAAATTTGTAATTCTATATGATGTTTTTGGCTTTTTTCCCACAAATTCTTTCTTTATTTCAATGTATGCACCCTTTTCCAATGCTGAAGAATGACTAGCTAAATTTCCATCTGTAATATCCAAAAGTGTTTTCATTTCAGTAAAATCAACCCAATCATTTACCATCAAAATAGACATAATACCTAATCTGACACGACTTTCAAAATCTTTATTCAATTTATCAATGATTCCCATCTGAAAGGTTTATTTATATTTTTTGAACATTATTAATCCATAAAAAATATGCAAAATACCAAATCCTAAAATCCAAAAGATTAAACCATATCCGAGAAAGAAAAGAGAAATACATCCTAAAAACAGTTCACAAAAACCTAAATATTTAACATCTGAAAAGGTATATTTCTCAGCGTTAATTAATGCCAATCCATAAAACAGTAAAGTTGCTGGAGCAATTAAACCAAATATTTGATAATAAATAAGAGCAAAACAAAAAATACCACCAACAATCAAAGGAATTGCAAGATTAAAAATCATTTTTTTCGTTGCTGTTGTCCATATCGGTAAATTATACTTCTTGCTTTTTCTCAACGTAAAAAATATTCCAAAGGTAAAAGCTGAAAGCAAAACAACTAAGGCAGTAACTAGCAGTTTGCGAACTAGATCAATGTTTACGGAATGTGAATTCCCATCTAAATAATTGATTCCATTTTCATTAAATAATTGATATGCATACAAACCACCTATCAAAGCTGATAAACCAGCAAATACTCCTGAGAGTCCACTTAATGAAATAAATCTTGAAGAACGCTCCATCATAGAGCGAATGTGAGATAAATCTTCTTGATGCTTTTGATTCATAATAAAGTACTTTGAATTACAAAGTTATATATTATTTTGATTCAACAAAATTTAATTACTTTTTTTTCAAAAAAATATTCCTGTAGGAATTCGGAACTAAAAAAAACGAATAATTAAAGTTATTCTTTTCTATACTTTTTTGTTTCTTCAAAAACATGTTCCAAAATTCGGGCTTCTTTCTCGTCAAAATCTACGTGGCGTCTTGACATAACAATTCGCGCCGTTTCAAAAGCTTTTTTAGTGATATAAGTTGTAAATCCTGAAGCCCCACCCCATGAAAAACTTGGCACAAAGTTTCGAGGAAAACCACTTCCAAATATGTTGGCACTAACTCCCACGACCGTTCCAGTATTGAACATCGTATTGATTCCGCATTTACTGTGATCACCCATCATTAAACCACAAAACTGCAAACCCGTTTTCTTGAATCCTTCAGTTTCATAACTCCACAATTTTACTTCCTCGTAATTATTCTTGAGGTTGGAGTTATTGCTATCGGCACCAATATTACACCATTCACCAAGAACAGAATTGCCTAAAAAACCATCATGCCCTTTATTAGAATAACCAAACAACACCGAATTATTTACTTCGCCTCCTATTCTGCAATGAGGACCCACTGTAGTTGCTCCATATACTTTTGTAGCTAGTTTTACTTGAGCCTCTTCGCATAAAGCAAAAGGACCACGAATTACAGAACCTTCCATTATTTCAGAATTTTTACCAATATAAATAGGACCAGTTGAAGCATTTAGAGTTACAAATTCCATCTTAGCTCCTTCTTCAATAAAAATATTTTCAGGTGAAATTACGTTTACACTTTTGGGTATGGGCTGAGATTTTCTGTCCTCTGTTAGGAGTTCAAAATCTTCTCGTAAAGCGGCATCATTTTTAGAAAAAATATCCCAAGGATTGGCTATAAAAAGACAATCATCAGTATATTCAATAATTTCATAGGAATCAAAATTTACTTCTTCTTGAGACTCTTGCGTAAAAAATGCAATTACTTCTTCTCCTTTAAAAATAGCTTGATTGGATTCTAAATTACTTACCAATTCGGCCAAGACTGGATTAGGCAAATAAGATGCATTAATCATCACATTTTCATCCATTTCTACCATAGGATATTTTTCAGACAGGTATTCCTCAGTCAAAGTCGTAGTGGTTGTACCTAAATATTTTTCCCATTTTTCTCTTATGGTCAAAATACCAATACGGATATCAGCTACAGGACGTGTAAAAGTAAATGGAAGTAGAGCGGTTCTAACCGTTCCATCAAAAAGTATGTAATTCATCTCTAAAATTTCAATAGTTACAAAAAACCAAAGTTACAAAGTTTTCAATGAGATAAAAACAAAAAAGCCTTTCAAATTGAAAGGCTTTCGTATGTAAATAAAACGTGTTATTATTTAACGTGTTTTGCGTATTTGTTTTTAAATTTATCGATACGACCAGCAGTATCAATAAGTTTAGATTTACCAGTGTAAAAAGGATGAGAAGTTCTTGAAAT
This sequence comes from Flavobacterium sp. R1_16, assembly GCF_057652095.1. Classification (NCBI taxonomy): domain Bacteria; kingdom Pseudomonadati; phylum Bacteroidota; class Flavobacteriia; order Flavobacteriales; family Flavobacteriaceae; genus Flavobacterium; species Flavobacterium sp. R1_16. The sequence continues at coordinate 815,337 of NZ_JBYFCG010000001.1, read as the reverse complement.
CTCCATCTTCACTACAGGATATTCAATTCCTTCATGAACGATTGTTTCTCTTGTTTCTGCAGTAGATTTAGTAATAAATACATCTTCATTCGACATATCTTTGAAAGCAACTAATCTGTAATTTTCTGGGTGAACTCCTTTTTTCATTTTGTGAATCTTTATTATTTAATGATTATTCTCGTTTTGATGCTTTTCTTTCTCTAAGATAAAGGTATCAACGAAAAACAACCTTTTGTTTTTACTTTATTATTTTTGAGTGTGCAAATTTACAATTATTTTTTAATAATCAAATCTTATACTCACTTTTTTTAAAGAATATCCAACGAGGAAATATTTCACTCATTCAATAGAGAATTGTTATATTTGTAAGTTCATTATAACCAACTATTCTTCAAATGGAAAACTTGAGAAAAATTTCACTAAATATAGGAATATTTCTAGGATTGTTCTTAGTTTTAGTAACAACACTTATCTATTCTATTGATATCAGTTTATTTACCAGTTCATGGATTGGAATTGTAAATGTGATTGCGATAACAGGATTTGGAGTTTTTTCTACACTAAAATACAAAAAAAGTATTGGCGGATTTATATCATTTAAAGAAACCTTCAGCTGTTTTTTTATCACAGTAGTTGTTGGATTTTTTATTTCAACTATATTTAGTATACTTCTATTTAATGTTATTGATACAGACGCCAAAACCATCATCACTGAAAACATCATCAAATATACCGTTGAAATGATGGAAAAATTTGGCGCAAAACCTTCAGACATCAATAAAATGGTGGAAGAAATGCAAAAATCAGATTCTTTTGGAACAGCTGGTCAATTAAAAGGGTTTATCTTTAATTTAATTATATATAGTATCATTGGACTAATTAGTGCTTTAATTATCAAAAAAGAAAGACCTCAAAGCCTGTAATTAATGAATTTATCTATCGTAATCCCACTTCTCAATGAAGAAGAATCATTACAAGAACTCCATAATTGGATAGTCTCTGTGATGAAAAACAACAATTACTCGTATGAAATTATCTTTATTGATGATGGAAGTACAGATAATTCTTGGTCTATTATTGAACAATTATCTAACGAAAATCAAAATGTAAAAGGAATTCGTTTTCTGAAAAATTTCGGAAAATCTCAAGCCTTACATGCAGGTTTTGACAGGGCGCAAGGTGATGTAATTATCACTATGGATGCTGACTTACAGGACAATCCAAATGAAATTCCTGAATTATATGAGTTGATTACCAGTCAAAATTTTGATTTGGTTTCTGGGTGGAAAAAGAAACGATACGATTCTGTTTTTGCCAAAAATATTCCTTCCAAATTATTCAATTGGGCTGCTAGAAAAACATCTGGTGTTCAACTGAACGATTTTAATTGTGGCTTGAAAGCGTATAAAAATGTCGTTGTGAAAAATATTGAGGTTTCTGGAGAAATGCATCGCTACATTCCAGTTCTAGCAAAAAATGCTGGATTTGGAAAAATTGGAGAAAAAGTAGTACAACACCAAGCCCGAAAGTATGGTCAAACCAAATTTGGAATGGATCGTTTCATCAATGGATTTTTGGATTTAATTACCATTTGGTTTTTATCTAGTTTTGGAAAAAGGCCTATGCATTTATTTGGCGCTTTGGGTTCTTTGATGTTTATCATCGGATTTCTCTCTTCAGGTTTTATCGGATTTATGAAGCTATATAAATTGTATCACGATTTACCTTATGATTTAGTAACTAATAATCCTTGGTTTTATATTTCATTGACAACAATGATTATTGGAACTCAACTTTTCTTGGCAGGATTTTTAGGGGAAATTATTCTCCGAACCAAAAACAATGAAGAACGTTATAAAATTTCTACCGAAGTCAATTTTAAATGATTTTCAAAATTAAATGATGGAATTAGAAGTTATAAAAAATAAAATACACGAAATAAGAGGGCACAAAGTAATGCTAGATTTTGATTTAGCTTTGATGTATACTGTTGAGAATAGAATTTTGAAACAAGCTGTTCGAAGAAACATAAATCGATTTCCTGAAGATTTTATGTTTGTTTTATCAGAAAATGAGATAAATCAATTGGTGTCACAATTTGTGATACCATCTAAAAGTTTTCTTGGTGGATCGCAACCCTTTGCCTTTACAGAACAAGGAATAGCAATGCTTTCAAGTGTTTTAAATAGTGAAAAAGCAATAGCAATAAACATTTCAATTATTCGTGCATTTGTAACAATGCGACAATTCACTTTGTCCTACAGCGAATTGAAAGAAAGAATAATAGCTATAGAAAGCCAATTCCCTGACATCTACAAAGCATTAAACTTTTTAGTTGATAAAGATAATAACTCAAATAATAAAACAGAAAGACCAAAATTGGTTATAAAAAATAGAATTATGGATATTAAACAAAGCATTTTAGACAAAGTAAACGAGTGGTTAACACCCGTATTTGACAACGACACACAAGAAGCTATCAAAGAGATGATGACTTCATCACCAAAGAATTTAGAAGAAAGTTTCTATAAAAATCTCGAATTTGGAACTGGCGGTATGCGAGGTATTATGGGGGTGGGAACCAATAGAATTAACAAATATACGTTGGGGAAAAATACCCAAGGACTTTCCAATTACATGAAACAAGTTTTTCCTGGAAAACAATTAAAGGTAGCAATTGCATTTGATTGTCGTCATAATAGTCAAACTTTAGCCAAAGTAGTTGCAGATGTTTTTTCTGCTAACGGGATTAAAGTGTATTTATTTTCAGATATGAGACCTACTCCTGAATTGAGCTTTACTTTGAAATATTTAGGTTGTCAGGCTGGAATTGTATTGACTGCTTCTCACAATCCACCGGAATATAATGGTTACAAAGTATACTGGGAAGATGGTGGACAAATTGTACCTCCGCAAGATGCTGATATTATTAAAGTTATAGAAAATTTAAAATACGATGATATCAAATTTGAATCTAATAGCGATTTGATAGAATATATAGATACTGCAATTGATCAGGCTTTCATCAAATCAACAATTGAAAATGCAAGTTTTAATACTCCAACTGCTGCCAAAGAAAATCTGAATATTGTTTTCACTTCATTACACGGTACTTCTATCAAAGCTATTCCTGAAACTTTGAGTAAAGCAGGATATACTAATGTAAATATTGTTCCTGAACAAGCTACACCAAATGGTGATTTCCCTACGGTGGTATCACCAAACCCAGAAGAACCAGAGGCATTAACAATGGCATTAGCATTAGCAGATAAACTAAATGCAGACATCGTTATAGGAACAGATCCCGATTGTGACCGATTAGGAGTAGCGGTTAGAAACAACGAAGGAAAAATGATTCTATTAAATGGTAATCAAACCATGGTTTTGATGACGGCTTTCTTATTAGAACAATGGAAAAAAGCAGGAAAAATAGATGGAAAACAATTCATTGGTTCCACTATAGTTTCTACTCCTATGATGATGGAACTTGCTACAGCCTATAATGTTGAATGTAAAATTGGATTAACAGGCTTTAAATGGATTGCTAAAATGATTAAAGATTTTCCAAAACAAAAATTCATTGGTGGTGGAGAAGAAAGTTTTGGATTCATGGTGGGTGATGCAGTTCGTGACAAAGATGCAGTTGCAGCTACCTTATTAGTTTGTGAAATTGCAGCTCAGGCTAAAGCCAAAGGAAGTTCAGTATACAATTCGCTACTACAATTGTATGTCGATTTTGGTTTCTATAAAGAACATTTAGTGGCTATGACCAAAAAAGGAATTGAAGGTCTAGCAGAAATAAATCAAATGATGGTAGATATGCGCCAAAATCCTGTGAAAGAAATCAACGGACAAAGAGCCGTAATGCTTGAAGATTACAAAAATTCTACTGCTAAAAACTTACTTACTGGAGAAGTAGAAACCTTGAATGTTCCAAAATCTGATGTTTTAATATATTATACCGAAGACGGATCAAAAATTGCAGCTAGACCAAGTGGAACAGAACCAAAAATCAAATTCTACGTGAGTGTAAATGCAACTTTAGATGCTGTGGAAAATGCTCCAAAAGTTGAAGCGTATCTTGATGAAAAAATAAAAAATATCTTACAGGATTTAAAAATCATTTAATGAACAATTTCAAAAAGCTTTTTCCTTTTATTGTACCGTATAAAAAGTATGGGTATTTAAACATTTTTTTTAATGTTTTGTACGCCTTATTCAGTACACTTTCATTCATGGCATTGATACCTATGATTCAAGTGTTATTTGATCAGACTAAAAGGAATACTACCATGCCTGTTTGGGAAGGAATAATTCATGTGAAAGGCTTTTTAGAAAATTATCTAAGTTACTTTATTACCATTTCAACTGATAACTATGGAGTTGGTTACACCCTATCCATCATGGTTTTTGTAATCATCTCCATTTTCTTGTTGAAGAATTTATCCGATTACCTCGCCATGTTTTTCATCACTTTTTTACGAAATGGAGTTTTGAGAGACATGCGAAATGCGATGTACAAAAAAACATTAGACTTGCCTCTCGCCTTCTTCTCAGAAAAGAGAAAAGGCGATACTATTTCTAGAATTGCAGGTGATGTCAATGAAGTACAAGCCTCTTTCCTTTCTATACTTGAACTTATCGTAAAGGAGCCACTGACAATCGTTTTTACCATAATCATGATGTTTACCATAAGTACTAAACTAACCCTTTTTGTATTTATTTTTATTCCAGTTTCGGGTTACATTATTTCATTAATAGGAAAACGATTAAAAAAACAATCTACTCGCGCCCAACAAGAGCAAGGAACCTTTCTTTCGACTATTGAAGAAACCTTAGGCGGATTGAAAGTGGTAAAAGGATACAATGCTGAGAACTATTTCAACAAAGTATTTCAAGATTCAACAGCTCGTTTTTTTGGCTTATCCAACAGTATTGGAAATCGTCAAAATTTAGCCTCGCCCGTGAGTGAATTCATGGGAATCATGGTTATTGCTATTTTACTTTGGTACGGCGGACACATGGTATTAATCGAAAAATCTCTGAACGGCGCTTCGTTTATAGCCTATATGGGTTTGGCTTACAACATTCTTACTCCTGCTAAATCCATTTCTAAAGCTTCATACAATATAAAAAAAGGTAATGCCGCTGCTGAGCGTGTTTTGGAAATTTTGGAACAAGAAAATCCAATTACAAGTAAAATCGATGCCATTAAAAAAGAATCGTTCACATCCTCGATTTCCATCAAAAACATCGATTTTAAATATGAAGAAGAAGCTGTTTTAAAAGATTTTTCTCTTGAAGTTAAAAAAGGACAAACCGTTGCTCTTGTGGGGCAATCTGGAAGTGGAAAAAGTACGATAGCTAATTTGTTAACCCGTTTTTATGATGTTAATCAAGGGCAAATCACTATTGACGGAACTGATATTAAAGACATCCATTTGAAATCACTAAGAGGATTAATGGGATTGGTTACACAAGATAGCATTCTCTTTAATGATACAATCAAAGCCAATATTTCTCTGGGTAAACTAGATGCAACAGATGAAGAAATTATTGAAGCTTTGAAAATTGCTAATGCGTATGAATTTGTACAAAATTTGCCGAATGGAATTTATACCAATATTGGTGATAGTGGCAACAAATTATCAGGTGGACAAAAACAGCGATTGAGTATTGCACGTGCGGTTTTAAAAAATCCTCCAATCATGATTTTGGATGAAGCCACTTCTGCTTTAGATACCGAAAGTGAGAAACTGGTTCAGTTGGCTTTAGAAAATATGATGCAAAACCGAACTTCTGTTGTGATTGCCCATCGCCTTTCGACCATTCAAAAAGCAGATGTGATTGTAGTTATGGAAAAAGGCAGAATTGTAGAACAAGGCAGTCACGAACAACTCATTACTTTAAACGGAACGTATAACAAATTAGTTACTATGCAGTCGTTTGAGTAACAAACTCAAATTTACTAGAAAGCGCTGACTAAAAGTTCGCTCATTCTCACAGATTAATTTGTGTAATCTGTGTAAAAATCGAGGTTAAGTATAATTTGAATTTTCAAATTCTTATGTACATCAATGACAAATCCATCAAGCAGCCTCAAGACCCAAACACTATTGTTTGGAAATACCTAGACTTGTCCAAATTTGTCGATTTGTTATTGTACAAAAAATTATTCATGTCGCGGTCGGATAAATTTGAAGATCAATACGAAGGCACTTTTAGCGAACCTACTTTTGAAGAAATCCGAAAACTCTCCATTGACAATCCTGACTTTTTAGATTATTATAAAACCCACCGCAAAAATGTAGTAATTAGCAGTTGGCACATCAACGAATATGAATCCTTTGCGATGTGGCAAATTTTTACTCAAAAAAGTGAAGGTCTAGCCATTCAATCCACCTTAGGAAGGCTGCAAGAAGCTTTAAGTCCTGAAAAAACTTATGCGCAACACATTGGAGAGGTGAATTATATTGATTACAAAAAAGAATATATTCCTTTTGACAATACCTTTTTTCCGTTTTTGTTCAAACGAAAAAGTTTTCAATACGAACGTGAAATCCGAATTATTTCTGATGTGACTTCACACAACTTAACGATAGACAACGGATTGAAAATTGATGTCGATATTAACCAACTCATCGAAAAAATCTATATCCATCCCAAGTCTGAAAACTGGTATAAAAATTTGGTGATTGAGCTGGTAAAACGATTGGGTTTTGATTTCAGTATTGAAAAATCAGATTTGGAAAGCGAGATTTTGATTTAGGGGGTTTTTATAACTGTTGTGATACTGTTGTAGTACGGAAAATATTTATATATTATTTGATATTGTTAGTGAAAGATCTAATTTTTTAAATTTATTCAATTTCATCTAAAAGATTTTTCTTGTCATTTGAAATAAACAAAACAGTTTTGCTATTCTTTGTATATTCCAAAGTTAATGGAAGCTTCAAATTTATTAACTGTATTATTTTTTTATCAATTTCAATTTTCAATTTAGGTTCTTGACTTAATATAAAAGCAGATTTTTTGTTTTCAATTATTTCATATGAATTAAATTGAGTTTTAATTTTTTTACCCTTTTTTAAGTCAATGTATTTTAAAGTAGTTGTGAAATTGAGCAAAATATAAAGCACAAAAAAAATCAAAAATATCGACAGTATTCTTAAACCAAAACCTTCTGTTGGTTTAAAAAAGAAAGCAACAATTCCAGCAATTAATGATAAAATTAAAATTATTACACCGAAAAAAATTGTAGATAGAATTAGAAAAAATTTAATATCTAATTTGATTCTTTTTTTGTCTAATTCATCTAATTTCATATTTTATGTAAGATTTTAAGTTACCAATAAATAGCATACATCTACATTCTAAATCGGATTATAATCAAAAACCTTCCACTCTTTATTAGACAAATCCAAATAATGATAATGAATCACATCATTTTTATCAAATTGACCGTTTTTATTGGTATCTTCAATGGTTCTAAAATAGAGACGTTTTTTAGATTCGATTAAATTCCAATCGATTAATTCTTGAAAATCAGTAGAAATTTTAGTAAATCTATTTCCTGAAATTTCACTGATATAAAGTGATTTGATGTCATTGGTATCTAATTTTCCATCTTTATTCGTATCCATATCTGCTAAGGAATACACCAAAACTTGTTGATTTGTCTTATCTGAAACCGATTTTAAATACGTAGCCGTTTGAATCAGAATAGGTTTATCTGTTAATGCTTTTATAGAATCGGAACCAATTTCCTGAAACTTTAAATTGCGCAAGTAACCCGTAATTTCACCTTCGCCATAATTTGATATCTTAAAACTAAGGCCACCCACGCTCGAAGACGAATCGTATTTTGATTTTGAATTTCCGCTATTGAGATTTAAAGAGGCAACAGGATGAATTAAATAATTGGTTCCTTCCATCTGCAATGGCAAATCAGCTACTTCAACCTGAGTGGTATCTTCAGTAGGTTGTTCTTTAGCATTCGATGCTTTTTCATAAATTACCTTTGGCTTCTTTGGCTCTTCTTTGCAACTTATAAAAATGATTAGCAGAACTAGTAATAGATATTTTGAGCTATTTTTCATTTTGAAAAAAATTAAATCATTAAACTTACAATCGCATCGATACTTTTACATTAAACACGCGTGTTGTCAAATAATTAGGTATCGCATATTGATTTTTAGTATACACATCTCTAACCCAAGTATTGGTTATTGCATTTTGATTGTTAAACATATTAAAAATTTCAAAACCAATAGACAAATCTTTGAAATTTCTCAACCAATGCTCTTGAGGTCTGGAGGCATTTTTCTCTGTAAATACATACGAAAATCCTACATCGGCTCGACGATAATCTCTCAATCGATTTTGATAATCATAAGGATCAGCATACGAAGGCGAACCACCTGGAAGTCCTGTATTGTAAACCAAATTTAGATATACTTTTACACTAGGAATATTCGGCATATAGTCTTGAAATAAGATTCCAAACTTTAGCCTTTGATCGGTTGGTCTAGCGATATAGCCTCTATTGTCTGTGTTTTCTTCTGTCTTCAAATAGCCAAAACTAAACCAAGATTCAGTTCCAGGAACAAACTCACCATTCAATCGCAAATCAAATCCTTGTGCAAATGCCTTCGCATTATTACTGGCTGCATAACGAATTCTCACATTGTCTATAGTGTAGGGATTGACATCGGTTAGTGTTTTGTAATAGGCTTCGGTAACCATTTTGAAAGGTCGATTCCACATTTTGAAACTAAAATCATTGGCTACAACAAAATGTACAGACTGCTGTGCTTTTACGTTTGGATTGACAGTTCCTGAAAAATCACGCAACTCTCTATAAAATGGCGGTTGATGATAAAATCCTCCAGAAATCCTGAAAACCATATCTTTATCCCAGTCAGGTTTTATGGCAAATTGCGCTCTAGGACTAAAAGTCGTTTGACTTTTTCCATTCAAATCATCACCCGAAACCTGCCATTGATGCATTCTAACTCCGGCATTGTACCAAACATCACTAGAACCTATTTTGTCTTTCAAACTCCACTGAGCATAGCCAGAAAAGCGATTTATAGTGACATAATTTTTAGCCCTTATGTTATTGTAAGGTGCTAAAGGGCCTACAAAAGGTTGATAGGGTTGGTCTTTGATTGGCAAAATTTTAGGATTATTTAATGAAAATCCAGCAGAGTCAATAACTTCCCATTCGATGATTCGGTCACGAATATCTTCTCTAGTATATTTAACTCCCCACTCTATTTGATTCTTTTTGATAGTATGAAATCCTTTTACTTCAGTATTCACAATTAGAGCATCCAAATCATTTCTGGCATGGCTCAACTGACTTCCAATGGCTCGACTGTAAGTTACATTTCCGAAATTTTCCGAACCTATGTTACTGTCTACTTCTCCTAAAGCGTAAGCAGCATCTATATCAAAATATTCTTGTTCGATGGTGTGATAAGCTGAACCTATGAACTTTAAATTGAAATTTTCATTGACGGTAAAAGTCGATTTTAAAGCTCCAAAATAGGTGCCGTATTTGTCCTTCTCTTGTCCGTTATAAAATACTTGGAGTGCTATTGGTTCGTCAATTGTACCGAAATTAGTTTGACGTGTAAAAGGCTTATAGTCATACTTGTTTTGAGAAATATTCCCTAAAAAACTCCACTGCCATTTAGTAGAGGCATTGTAGGTAATATTAGTTTGAAAATCAATAAAGGAAGGTCTAAAATTGGTTTCCGTCTCTTGGCTCTTCACCAAAAGACTATTGTTTCTGTATCTAGCTCCTGTAATTGCTGACCATTTTTGATTTTTAGAAACGGCATCAACCGATACATTGGCACCAAGAAAACTGGCATCAGCGGTAGCTCCAAATTTTGTTGGTCGTCTGTATGTAATATCTAAAACTGATGATAATTTATCCCCATACTTCGCTTGAAAACCACCCGCAGAAAAATCGACATTTTGAACTAAATCGGTATTGGTAAAACTCAAACCTTCCTGTTGCCCAGAACGAATCAAAAAAGGACGATAGACTTCGATATCATTTACGTATACCAAATTCTCGTCATAATTTCCTCCACGAACAGCATATTGGGTACTCAATTCATTATTGGAGTAAACTCCAGGAAGTGTTTTTAAAATATTTTCAACTCCAGCATTCGCTCCAGGAATTTTTCTTATGACTTCTGGTTCTAAATTGGTGATACCCTGAACACGCTTTCTACTATTTACAATGACAACCTCGCCCATCTGCTCCGCCTTATCATTCATAACCACATTGAACTCAAAATCTTCATTGGGCTTCAATTGCAATGAAGTGGTAATTTTCATTAGCGAAATATGACTAAAAACCAATATCACTTTTTGATTGGCAGGAATAGTCAACTCATAATAGCCATTAGCATTTGAATTTGTAGACTTGTTGTTACAAGTTATGTTTACGTTTTCTACAGGTTCTTTATTTTCATTAAGAATGATTCCCTTAATTCTCGCCGTTTGAGCATAGAAATGCATTCCTATGAAGAAAAAAAGAAGTGCAATACAATTGTTTTTTGTTTTCAAATGGTCCCTTTTTATTTTTTTTGACTTCTAAAAAATTGTGTTTCAAAGATAGTAGAATTTCCTACATTATCTGTAACCACAACTTTTAAATCGTTTTTACCTTCTGCTACTATTCCATCATCGAAATAGTGAGTTATGGTATTCGTTTTATTTTCATATTCGAATAAAACCCATTGTCCGTTTAGGAAACCATTGTAGGATTTTATCCCAGACAAGGCATCATTTATGGTTAATTGAATTGTTTTTTGATTCGATAACCATTTTCCTTCTATTGGTTTTGCAATACTTATTTTTGGTGCAATGGTATCTTTAGCTAAAATAAATTGCCCTAATTTTTTAGTATAAGTAGTAAACGTATTTTCTTTCCTTTTAGTAGAATTGTAACTCAATTTATTTTCTTTTAGTGATGCAATAAAAGTTCTTTCGTCATTATTTGTTGCTGAACTATCAACGATGGTAACCTGAAAAGCATTATTAACAGCTACCAAATCATTATGAACGGTCATAATTGAATCTTTCACGTCAAAATTCAAATAAAAGTCATCATAAAAGGTTCCCGCTGGAAAAAAAACAGACCAATTGTCTTTTTCGTAATTAGCATCGGTTTTAGATTTTAAAAAATATGGAGTTTTTACAATTTCTTCGGTAATTTTTGGCTCATCAATAGCATATTGAATAGGCACAGAAACAACAGTTGTATTCCCATAGAAATCAGAAACTTCTATTCGATAAAGATTGGTAAAATTTGATGCGACTTCTACAATACCATTAGCTAAATCAGTACGAATAATACTCAGTGGATACGGATTTCGCATAAATAGTTTTTGGGTTCTCTGCTTCGTTTTTTTGTATTTATAAAAATCTATAAAAGCGTTAATGTACTTTGTTTCATCAAATGAGAAAGTGTCTAATTGATACCCAAAAGAAGGGCTTCCGTTTAGAAAAGTCTGAACTTTAAAAAGACCATATTTATCATACGAAAAATCAAAAACGTCGTAGGATTGTATTCCAAAACCTATCTTGCCTTTAGCTAAAACTGTTTGAGAAAGATAACTTCCTTCAGCCATCAATGACAAGTTGAGATTAACTGGTCTTCGTGACTGATTGACAACACTATTCTCCTCGATTGGATAAACAACTAAACTAGCTATTTGGGGCTTTTTAGTATCCTTCATGAAACTATCATACCCAAAAAAATAGGGATTAATCACCTTTTCAGTTTGTGTATCTCTGAACTCAAAATGCAAATGAGGCCCTTCAGAACCACCTGTATTTCCAGAAAGCGCAATTACATCTCCTTTTTTAACTAGTAAATCTTGTGGATTTGGAAATAGTTCAATCTCATAGGCCTGTTCTTTGTAATGTGCTTTCTTGATGTACTCCTCTATTTTACCTAAACTCCTTTGCAAATGTGCATAGACTGAAGTATATCCATTGGGATGGTTAATATAAATTGTTTTTCCATTTCCAAAAGTTGAAATTTTAATTCTTGACACATAACCATCTGCAACAGCATACACATTCAAACCTTCCTTTTGCATTGTTCTGAAGTCAAAACCAGCATGAAAATGATTGGGTCTAAGTTCTCCAAAGTTTCCTGATAATTGCATCGGAATATCTAATGGTGACCTAAAATAATCTTTCGGATAAGTAGTCTGTGCGACTGTTGTAAAGGCGTAAAAAAACAAAACGGAATAGATAATTTTCATCAAAAAGCTTTTTGCTAATGTAAAAAAAAGCACTTATATTTTAGGAGTATTTGTAAAATTATAACGTATTAAAATTCAAAATATTAGAAGAAATTATTTTAACAAAACTAAAATATTAGCAAAAGTATTGGTTTAATTGAATAGGAATGTTAACTTTGTTGAGACAAGTAATGAACTTAGAACTATAATGAGTGAAATTGTAGAAATTATTGATATTCTAGAAAGTAAGCTTAAAAAACTATTGTTAAAAATAGAGCATTTGGAGCAAACGAATTTAGAATTAAATCAGGAATTACAAAAATCTACAGTAGTCATACAAAATCAATCCAAAGAAATTGACGCCTTGAAAAAGGATTGTGAAACACTCAAAATAGCCAATTCATTACTAGGCAGTGACGAAAACAAAAGAGATACCAAGCTTAAAATAAATTCATTAATTCGTGAAATTGATTACTGTATAGCACAGCTATCTGATTAGTAAAACATATGGACGAAAAGCTTAAAATTAAATTATCAATTGCAGATAGAGTCTATCCACTAACCGTGGAAATGTCTCAGGAAGAAGGGCTAAGAAGCGCTTCAAAAAAGATTGATATAATGATTAAGCAATTTGAAGAAAATTATGCTGTTCGTGATAAACAAGATGTATTAGCCATGTGTGCTTTACAATTTGCCTCACAACTCGAACAAAAACAAATTGATAATTCTATTGATGGAAAAGAAACCATTGAACGAATAAAAAAAATTAATGATTTATTAAATCGTTATCTCGACAAATAATACGTTCTTTAACATAGACTAAAATACTGCCTACATTAGTTCATATTTGGTAAACTCAACACTAACAAATTAGAATGAGCGAATCATCACTACTAAAGCATGCCCCGCCTTGGCGAGGAAACTTGAACAGTGAGTTAGCTCAAAACTTGTCTTTTCGAGTTTATTCATTCACCTAATGTAGGCTTTTTTATACATAAATTTTAACAAACAATGGACAGTACATTATTAATAATTATTGCAGGAATAGTTGGAGTAGCTGGAGGTTTTGCTATTTCCAAATTTATAGAAAAAAGCAATGTTTCTAATTTAATTAAGAACGCAAAAAAAGAAGCCGCATCAATATTGAAAGATGCACATCTTGAAGCAGAAAACACCAAAAAAGATAAAATTCTTCAAGCTAAAGAAAAGTTTATCGAACTAAAAGCCGAACACGAACAGGTTATTCTGGCTCGTGACAAAAAAATTGCAGAAGTTGAAAAAAGAATAAGAGACAAGGAATCAATGGTTTCTAATGAATTAGCTAAGGCTAAAAGAATTAACGATGATTTTGAGGCGAAAACAAATGAATACAATGCTAAGATTGAGATTTTAGAGAGAAAGCAACACGAAGTTGAGAAAATGCACAAAAGCCAGTTGAATCAATTGGAAGTGCTTTCTGGACTATCTGCTGAAGAAGCCAAAGAACAACTGATGGAAGGCCTAAAAGCTGAGGCTAAAACCAAAGCTATGGCGCACATTCAGGAAACTATTGAAGAAGCTAAAATTACTGCTCAACAAGAAGCGAAGAAAATTATTATCAATACCATTCAACGTGTGGGTACTGAAGAAGCGGTTGAGAATTGCGTATCAGTATTCAACATTGAATCTGATGATGTAAAAGGAAGAATCATTGGTAGAGAAGGAAGAAACATCCGTGCTCTTGAAGCAGCAACTGGTGTTGAGATAATTGTAGATGATACCCCAGAGGCAATTATTTTATCTTGCTTTGATCCTGTTCGTAGAGAAATTGCTCGTTTGTCGTTACATAAATTAGTTACAGATGGCCGAATTCACCCTGCCAGAATTGAAGAAGTTGTTGCTAAAACAGCAAAACAAATTGACGATGAAATCATTGAAGTAGGAAAACGTACGGTAATTGATTTAGGTATTCACGCACTACATCCAGAACTTATCAAGGTTGTAGGAAGAATGAAATACCGTTCTTCTTATGGTCAAAATTTACTACAACACTCAAGAGAGGTTTCTAAATTATGTGGAATTATGGCCGCCGAGTTAGGATTGAATGTGAAGCTAGCAAAAAGAGCTGGTTTACTTCATGATATTGGTAAAGTACCCGATACTGAAAGTGATTTACCACACGCTTTATTAGGAATGCAATGGGCTGAAAAATATGGCGAAAAGGAAGAAGTTTGTAATGCCATAGGAGCTCACCATGACGAAATCGAAATGAAATCATTATTGTCACCAATTGTACAAGTTTGTGATGCTATTTCTGGTGCAAGACCTGGTGCAAGACGTCAAGTCTTAGATTCATACATTCAACGTCTAAAAGATTTAGAGGAAGTTGCTTATGGATTTAGCGGTGTAAAAAATGCCTATGCCATTCAAGCAGGAAGAGAATTGCGTGTTATCGTAGAAAGCGAAAAAGTTTCTGATGACAATGCTGCTAGTTTATCATTTGAAATTTCTCAAAAAATTCAAACCGAAATGACCTATCCAGGACAAGTAAAAGTTACTGTTATTAGAGAAACTAGAGCAGTAAATATTGCTAAATAAAATGAATTAAATTCTAATAAAAAAACCACTCCAATGAGTGGTTTTTTTATTAGAATATTTTTTTCAAATCTTCTATGGTCATCGGCTTAAAAAAATAATCTTTAATCTGATCTTGATATTCTTTTGCTTTATTAATATCCGAAATACTATCAGAAGAACTTACTAAATAGATGGTGGTTCTTTCGCCTTGAGTGACTATTCTAGTTTTTCTAAACTCGTCTAAAAATTGCCATCCATCCATAATCGGCATATTAATATCTAATAAAATCAAATCAGGTAAGGTGTTCCCTGTATTAATTTTTTCTTTAATTTCTTCAATAGCATCCAATCCATTGAAGTAGAATGAAGGGCTTATGTCGATATTATTTTTTGAAAATAATTTCTTAATGATAAAGTGAAACACTTTATCATCGTCAATCACAAATACATCTTTAAACTTACTCATTAAAATATATTTTAAACGTGGTTCCTACTCCTACTTCACTAGACACTTGAACACTTCCACCCATGGCTTCAATTTGATTTTTGGTAATAAATAAACCTATGCCTCTTGAATCTCTGTGCTTGTGAAATGTTTTGTACATTCCGAAAAGTTTTTTCCCATACTTCTCTAAATTAATACCTAAACCATTATCTGTTATCTTCAAAACTTTTCTCTCTTTATCGGTAGAAATAGAATAACTAATAATAGGTGTCCTATCTGGATGAGAATAGCGTATTGCATTGGTTGTAAAATTAAGCAAAATACTTTCCAAATAGGCAGGATTATAAGTTATAGTTTCTTCTTTGTTTATTAAATTCTTTATTTTAACCTTGTTCTTAGAAATTTCTTCTGCTAATATCTCTAGTGTTTTGGCTAAAAATTCGTTTAAATTTAAATTCTCTTTTTTGTGAATCAATTCGGTTTGTATTTCTACCAATTCCTTCAAATGATCGATTGTTTGACTTAATGCCTTTGATGAAGAACGCAAATACGAATAACTTTCTGATATGAACTCTTGGCCTTGTTCTTCCTCAATTATATTCAGTAACATTTCGATATTTCCAGAATGGGAACGAAGATTATGAGAAACTATATGAGCAAAATTTAACAATCTACTATTTTGTTCCTCTACAATCTGAAGCGTTTTTATTAGGTTAGCCTCTTTCTCTTTCTGAATCGAAATATCCGTATGAGTTCCTATTATTCTCAAAGGATTGTTTTTTTCATCCCTTTCTATAATTTTTCCTCTACTCAAAATCCATTTATATTCGTTGGATTTAGTCAATACCCGTTGAGCGTTCTCATAGTACGGTGTTTTGTTATCTATATGTAATTGGATATCTGTTAAGTATTTTTGCTTGTCATCAGGATGAACCCTATCATCCCACTTATCTATAAAGTCAATTGTATCTTCTGCAGCAAATCCTAACATTTTCATGGATTGAGAAGAATAAAATACTTTTTTTGTAGATACATCTAAGTCCCAAATTCCTTCAGATGAAGCTTCCAACGCAAACAGGTAACGCTCCTCTGAAAGTTTCAATTGCAATTCCTGCTCTTTATAAACTGTAATATCCGTAATTTTACCAAAAAAATTCACATCTCCATTTTCCTCTGTTTCTATGGTAGCAATTCCCTTGTACCAACGTAAGCCTCGAGTTGGAAGAATAGCTCTGAATTCATGCTCCCAAGATTTCTTTTCTTTTTTAGCTTGGTGAATTGTTAGCATAAAAAGAGTAAAATCCTCGGGAATAATCTTATTCTTTAAAATTTCAAATGCG
This sequence comes from Flavobacterium sp. R1_16, assembly GCF_057652095.1. Lineage (NCBI taxonomy): Bacteria > Pseudomonadati > Bacteroidota > Flavobacteriia > Flavobacteriales > Flavobacteriaceae > Flavobacterium > Flavobacterium sp. R1_16. Next base: position 798,721 of record NZ_JBYFCG010000001.1, on the reverse strand, counting down.
GGTTGATTCTTTTCCTCTGGTGTCAAATCAAAGTGAGTAATGACTGATTTACTCAGAAAAGGAAAGAATATGGCTCCTTCTTTGGTTAAAGTAAATTGAAATATTAAATCTGGAGATTGAAACAATAATTTTTTATAAAAATTATTTTTTTCTTCTAACGATTTTAAATCTGAGTAGGCATAAGTTTCCATATAATGTACTACAAATTAGTTGGGGCAAAATTTGATATACTAATCACTATCAATCTTCAATAGCGAATTCAAACATAATAATATAATCGACAAAATGCAATTTTATCGGACAAAATACATGTTTTTTATTAAATTTAACATATTTTGTAAGATTTATATATATAAATTAAACATTCATTTCCTTGGATGAAAAGAATTCATAATTTGAGTTAAATGTTTTCTATCCAAATGCACATAAATTTCTGTTGTAGTAATTGACTCATGGCCTAACATTAATTGAATGGATCGCAAATCGGCACCATTTTCTAAAAGATGCGTAGCGAAAGAATGTCTTAAAGTGTGTGGACTTATATTTTTGTTAAGTCCAATTTTATTAGCTAGATCCTTAATAATAGTAAAAATCATAGCCCTAGTTAATTGCTTTCCTCTTCTGTTTAAAAATAGAGTATCTTCGTACCCCTTTTGAATAGTTAAATGAGAGCGAATTGAATTTTGATAGATTAAAATAAATTTTTGAGTTACATTTCCAATGGGTACAAATCGTTGTTTATTCCCTTTTCCTGTAATCTTGATGAAACCCTCGTCAAAAAATAAATCCGAAATTTTGAGCGAAACCAACTCCGAGACTCTAAGTCCACAACCATAGAGAGTTTCTAAAATAGCTCTATTACGCTCACCCTCAGGAGCACTTAAATCAATTGCTCCTATTAAATCATCAATTTCTTTTACACTTAAAGTATCTGGCAACTTTCTTCCTACTCTTGGAGATTCAATTAATTCTAATGGATTGTCATTCCGAAAATCTTCGAAAATAAGATAAGAAAAAAAACTTTTTAAGCCTGAAATAATTCTAGCTTGAGATCTAGCATTTACTTCTTTAGAGACGCTGTAAATAAATTGTTGTAGCGTTTCTTCAGTAATTTTTGCAGGAGAAACTTGAATATGATTAGTCTCTAAAAAAAGGCAAAGGCGCACGATATCAAAAGTATAATTTTCGATAGTATTCTTCGATAAACCGCGTTCAATCTTAAGATACGATTGATAACTTTTAATATAGGTTTGCCAATTCATAGTACAAAGTAAAGCTATTTTTGGGCACAAAAAAACCACGCATTAAGCGTGGTTTTTATGAAAATAAAAAATCTTAGTTTAATTTATACAATAAACCGAATGTTGGAGTATCGAAGAAATTTTTAAATACATTAACATTTGCTCCAAATGAAGATTGTCCATCATCACCATCTGCTTTAGTTTTAGATGATTGGTAGCTCAAAACATTGCTTAATCCAAATGAAATAGCCATTTTAGGAGTTACGAAATAATTCATACCAAGACCAGCACCAACACTAAGTCCATTTGATTTTTGATAATCCTCATCTCCTTGTTTATTTGATGTAATATCAAATCCAAACTCAGTATAAGTTTTAAATCTTTCTCCTAAATCTAAGAAGTAATATCTACCAAAAGCTCCAACATTAAAGTTGCTTGTCTTGATATCATCCTCATTAGGTTCAGTAGTTTTTCCAGAACCAATACCTAAATTGATACCAACAGCAAATTTATCACTGATAAAATAACCAACTTTAGGATTGAAAGAAAGATTACTTGTTTTTACTTCGCTATTTTTGTCATTTGTACTGCTATAAGATAAGTTTCCTTCAAGGAAAACATTTCCTTCAGAAAAACCAAATCCTTTAGCTTCTTTTTCTTGAGCATTGGCAAACGTCATAGCGAATACCGCAGCAACTGTTAAAATAATTTTTTTCATAATAAATTTTGTTTAAAGTTTATAAACCAAAAATAGAAATTATACTATTTTTAAATTTTAACTAAATTTTGAGTTATCAACAAGTTTATTAACAAAAAAATATTTTAGCGTTAATAAAGTAGCAAATATGAAATATAACCCTTTCAAATTACGATTACTACAATTTTTAACATTTAACGACATCTAAATTCATTATCACAAACAAAATCAAATATCAGATTAATACTAATTCCATTTTGTTTTTCCTATTTTTACAAAAAAAACAAGCATGAAAATCATTATTATCAACGGTCCTAATCTCAATTTATTAGGAAAACGAGAGCCTGAAGTGTATGGAAATCAAACTTTTGAAGATTATTTTGAGACTTTAAAAAATAAATTTCCTCAAATAGAACTACACTACTTTCAAAGTAACATTGAAGGCGAATTGATAACTAAAATACAAGATGTTGGTTTCTCTTATGATGGAATTGTATTAAATGCTGGGGCTTATACACACACTTCTATTGGTATTGGTGATGCAATAAAAGCTATTACAACTCCCGTAGTAGAAGTACACATTTCAAATACGTTTTCAAGAGAATCGTTCAGACATCAATCTTATATTTCTCCAAACTCAAAAGGAATTATAATTGGATTTGGCCTTAAAAGCTATGATTTAGGTCTTCAATCATTTTTGTAGAAGAACATCTTCTTTCTGATGTTTTTCATAAGGCTCAACATGAATCAATACATGACCAAGTTCAGGTATATGCATTCGCAGAGTATCTTTTAAATTATGAGCTAATTCGTGACCATCTCTAACAGAGATATCTGCATTGACAATAGCGTGTAAATCTACATGAAATTTCATACCTGCTTTACGTATAAAACACTTTTCGGTATCAACAATACCATCAACTTGAAGTGACACTTTTCTGATTTCATCAACCAAATCGTCATAAAGATGTTCATCCATTATTTCCCCAAGTGCAGGTCTAAAAATCAAATAGCTGTTATAAAAAATAAATCCCGAAGCAAAAAGTGCCGCCCAATCATCGGCCGATTCATATCCTTTACCAAAAAATAATGCTATTGATATTCCTATAAAAGCTGCTATTGACGTGATTGCATCGCTCCTATGGTGCCAAGCATCTGCTTTTAGCGAAGAACTATTACTTTCTTTACTTTTTTTCATAACTACTCTAAAAGAATATTCTTTCCAAATAATTATTAGTCCTAAAACAACAAGTGTCCAAGACTTTGGTAAATTGTGTGGAGTTCTAATATTACTTATACTTTCATAAGCAATCACAGTAGCTGATGTTATTAAAAATCCAACTACTAAAAAAGTAATTAAAGGCTCAGCCCTACCATGACCATAAGGATGATTTTCATCTGCGGGTCTGTTGGAGTATTTTATTCCAAAAAGTACTAATAATGAGGAAAAAATATCTGTAGTAGATTCTATGGCATCAGCAATCAAGGCATATGAATTTCCAAAAAAACCAGCTAGCCCCTTAATTATTGACAAACAAACATTACCAATAATACTAAAATAAGTAGCCTTTAGAGCAGTTTGTTCGTTTGTCATAAGAAAATTTATATACTACTAAAATTATACTCTTACAATATTGGCACCTATAGCTCTCAATCGTTCATCGATTCTCTCGTAGCCTCTATCAATTTGTTCAATGTTTTGAATTGTACTTGTTCCCTTTGCTGATAAAGCTGCAATCAATAGTGAAATTCCAGCACGTATATCTGGCGAGGACATAGTTGTAGCTTTTAACTGAGATTTAAAATCATGACCAATTACAACCGCTCTATGAGGGTCACATAAAATGATTTTTGCGCCCATATCTATCAACTTATCAACAAAGAACAATCTACTCTCAAACATTTTTTGATGAATCAATACATCCCCTTTTGCCTGAGTGGCAACTACCAATACGATACTTAATAAATCTGGCGTAAATCCGGGCCATGGGGCGTCTGCAATTGTAAGAATTGAGCCGTCAATATCTGTTTTTATCTCATATCCTCTTTCATGAGATGGAATAAAAATATCATCCTCTCTCCTTTCTATGGTAATCCCTAATTTTCTAAAAACATTAGGAATAAGACCAAGATTCTCCCAACTAACATTTTTAATAGTAATTTCAGACTTGGTCATAGCTGCTAATCCTATCCAAGAACCTATTTCAACCATGTCGGGTAAAATGGTATGAGTACAACCTTGCAATTTTTCAACGCCTTCAATGGTCAACAAGTTAGAACCTACTCCTGAAATGTTTGCTCCCATGGAATTCAACATTTTACACAACTGCTGTAAATAAGGCTCACAAGCAGCGTTATAGACCGTAGTTTTTCCTTTTGCCAAAACTGCTGCCATTAAAATATTGGCTGTACCTGTGACTGAAGCTTCATCTAAAAGCATATCAGTTCCTATCAATCCATTGGTAGCCTCTACACCATAAAAATGGTCTTCCTTATTATAACGAAACTTTGCTCCAAGGTTAATAAATCCTTCAAAATGAGTATCCAACCGTCTTCTTCCTATTTTATCACCGCCAGGTTTTGGAATATATCCCTTACCGTAACGAGCTAAAAGTGGCCCTACAATCATAATAGAACCTCTAAGAGAACCACCTTCTTTCTTGAACGCTTCAGTTTCTAAATAGCCTACGTTTACCTCATCTGATTGAAAAGTGATAGAACTTTGACCATTCTTCTGAATCTTTACACCCAAATTGCCCAATAATGTAATTAACTTATTAACATCCACAATATCAGGGATATTATTTATTGTTACTTTTTCAGGAGTTAAAAGAACTGCACATAAAATCTGTAATGCTTCATTTTTTGCTCCTTGTGGTGTAATCTCGCCTTTAAGACGAATACCTCCTTCAATTTTGAAAGTTCCCATATTTTGACTTTAGGATTTAGGATTTAGGATTTTGATTTCCTAAAACCAATTTTACAAAGGTTTTCTATTTTGATTTTTATGATTTTGATTGTTTTGTTTCCCATTTTTGGAATTTTTAGGTTTCATTCCTCCTGATGGTACTATTTTGTTTGATAAACGTTTGTTGGTTCGCATCAAATCTGTAGTATTCAAAAGTTCCTCTGAACTTTGAGTTAAATTGATTTTTCCTCCTGAAAGCTCCAGTAAATGCTCAAAAATAACATCATCCTTAACCGTGTCTTTATTCCAACTTAGAAAAGATTTTTTCATGTGATTGGCGATTACTTTCACCAATGCATTTTTCATTTCCCCTTCCTCCCATTTGTTGGCAACATCAATCATGTATTTGATGTTATTGCCATAAAATCGATATTTAGGATAATTCTGAGGATACTTTAAAACATCTGGTTTTAATTGTAAAACTTCACGAGAAGGTATTGGATAAGGAGATTCCGCATCAAGTTTGAAATCAGACATTATGAAAAGCTGATCCCATAGTTTGTGCTGAAAATCTGGAACGTCTCTTAAATGAGGATTCAGACTTCCCATTACTTGAATGATGTATTTTGCTGCCTTATTGCGTTCTTCCTTATCTTCAATGGCTGTTGCCTGATCAATCAACTTTTGTAAATGACGACCATACTCAGGAATGATTAAATGTTTTCTTTCTGAATTATATTCTAAATTAAAAACAACATCATTAGCGTTTTCTTTGATATATTTTGAATTCATATTTAAAGGGAAATAATACCTTCAACTGTGGAAACTTCCTGGTATTTATCAATAATTTCTTGAGAATCTTTCATTTGTACATCAATAGATATACTGGTAAATTTACCTGTTTTAGATTTTGTTGTTTTAATTACAGCCCCCATACAATCAAAAGCGTCTTCCACTTTTTGAATTTTAGTTGCATCTGTTGGAACTATGAACTTGAATAAGTACTCTGCTGGCCATGTATTGCTCATATCCAACTCAACTTTTAATCTTTCATAGAATTCTTCCGTGTTCTTATCCATTCTTAGCTTAAAATAAGAGCAAATATACAGTTTCAAATGTGAATTATGAATTATGAATTATGAATTTTTATTAAATACTCTATTTTTAACCGCAATCATTTTTTAAAATCCCAATAAGTTTAAGTAAGTTTGCCCCATATTTGGATAAAGTGCGAAAAGAAATCATAGTTATTATTGGTGGTCCAGGCACAGGCAAGACCACAATCATAGATGGATTGATAGATAGAGGATACTGTTGTTATCCTGAAATTTCTCGCGAAGTAACTCTAGAGGCCAAAAAACAAGGGATTGAACAACTCTTTCTCGAAAACCCACTTTTATTTAGCGAATTACTTTTAGAGGGCAGAAAAAAACAATATCAAAATGCCTTACAAGAACCCCATGAAATTGTTTTTTTAGACAGAGGAATTCCTGATATATTGGCATACATGCATTATATAGGTGATAGTTATCCAGCTTTTTTTGATGCAGCTTGTAGAGAGCATAAATATTCTAAAATATTTATTTTACCTCCCTGGGAAGAAATTTATGTAAGCGACGATGCTCGTTATGAAAACTACGAACAAGCCAAACTAATCTACAATCACCTCACTGAAACATATGAAAGTTATGGCTATGAACTTATAGAAGTTCCAAAAGATAGTGTGGATAACCGAATTATTTTTATCTTAGATAAAATTTCTAATTCTAGTCAAGTTCGATTAGAATTTTAATGCAATTCTAAAATTGGATTCTTACTTTTTATGAAAAGTAGGAAACAAATCTGAACCTTATGCAGACTGCAATACAAATTCTTCAAAAATATTGGAATCATGACTCCTTTAGGTCGCCACAAAGCGAAATAATTGATTCCGTTTTAAAGGGAAACGACACCTTTGCATTGATGCCTACAGGTGGCGGAAAATCGATATGTTTTCAGGTTCCTGCAATGATGAAGGAGGGAATTTGTTTGGTAATTTCTCCGTTAGTAGCTTTAATGAGGGATCAGGTTGCTAATCTTCAAAAACGAAATATAAAAGCCATTGCTCTAACAGGCGGAATAGCATCAAACGAACTTATTGAACTTTTAGACAATTGTGAATTCGGAAACTATAAATTCGTTTATTTGTCTCCAGAACGTTTACAATCAGACTGGGTTGTAGAGAGAATAAAAAATCTACCTATTAATCTTATCGCAATTGACGAAGCGCATTGTGTTTCGCAATGGGGACATGATTTTCGTCCAGCTTACCTAAAAATTTCAAAACTAAAATCACATTTCCCAAAAATTCCTTTTATAGCCTTAACTGCATCGGCAACTCCAAAAGTAAAGGAGGAGATTATAAAAGAATTAGGATTAATCAATCCTGAAGTTTTCCAAAAATCATTCGAAAGACAAAACATTGCTTACATGACCTTTGAGGCCGAGGATAAATTGTTTCGAATTGAGCAAATTTTAAAAAAAAATCCTCAACCTTCCATTCTATACGTTAGAAATAGAAAATCCTGTTTGGATATTTCGTCCCAACTAAATGCATTGGGAATTAAAGCCACTTTTTATCATGGCGGACTTTCTACAAAGGAAAAAAATAAAAACATGCAATTATGGATCAATGAAAACGTTCAAGTTATCGTTGCCACAAATGCTTTTGGAATGGGTATCGACAAATCGAATGTAAAAACTGTGATTCATGTTCAACTTCCTGAAAATCTTGAAAACTATTACCAAGAAGCTGGAAGAGCTGGAAGAAATGGCGAAAAAGCCTATGCCATACTACTAACAAATCCTTCAGATATAATTCAAGCCGAAAATCAATTTATTCATGTGCTATTGGATAAAAAATTTCTAAATGAAATGTACATAAAATTGTGCAATTATTTCCAAATTGCATATGGTGAAGGCATCAACGAGCAATTCACTTTCAACTTGAATCACTTTTGTGTAAAATATGGCTTCCCAACATTAAAAACCTACAACGGACTGCTGTTTTTGGATAGACAAGGCATTATCAGTTTATCCCAAGAATTTTCAGAGAGAATTACTCTACAATTTATCATTCCCTCTAAGGAAGTTATTCGCTATGTAAGTCTAAATCCTAATGATGAAGAAATTATTTTAACGGTTTTAAGAACATATCCAGGCATTTATGAGCTACAAACTGCTTTTAATGTTCAATTAATTGCTAAAAAATCGAATCACTCTGAGGAAGAAATAATTAGCCTATTACAAAAATTAAAAGAGAGAGAAATAGTCGAATTCCAAACTAAAAATAATGATGCGACTCTTATTTTTAATGAAATTCGTGACGATGAACGTACCATTAATAGAGTTGCAAAATATTTAGAAAGTCAAAACAATTTAAAAAAAGAACAATTCAAATCGGTATTGCAGTATGTTCAAGATAAAAAAACATGTAAAAGCCGTTTGATTCTGAACTATTTCGGAGAAAATGCAACAGCTGATTGCGGAAGTTGCTCTAACTGCATAAATAAAAAAGTAAAAAAAGTAGTAGATAATAGTTTGGCTAATGAAATTCTTAAACTTTTAAAATCCGAAAATTTAAATTCAAGAGAAATAGAATTTAAAACCAAAAAAACATCTGATGAGATTATCTTTGTTTTACAACAATTATTAGAAATGAACAAAATAGCTATACAATCAAATAACAAATATACCTTACTATCATAATGGAAAAACTACGTATTGTCTTTATGGGAACTCCTGAATTTGCTGTTGGAATTCTAGATAGCATACTTAAAAACAACTACGAAGTGGTGGGAGTAGTTACTGCTGCTGACAAACCAGCTGGACGTGGTCAAAAAATAAAATATTCAGAAGTAAAAGAATATGCTATGACACATCATTTACGTTTACTACAACCAACGAATCTCAAGGAAGAGTCCTTTTTAGCAGAATTAAAAAGTCTTAATGTAAATCTACAAGTCGTAGTGGCTTTCAGAATGTTACCCGAAGTCGTGTGGCGTATGCCAAAGTTGGGCACATTTAACCTACACGCTTCCCTCTTACCAAATTACCGTGGAGCAGCTCCTATTAATTGGGCAATTATAAATGGAGAAACTAAAACTGGAGTTACAACCTTTTTTATTGACGACAAGATCGATACAGGAGCAATGATTTTAAGTTCAGAAATAGAAATAGGAGCCAATGAAAATGCAGGACAATTACACGACCGATTAATGCAGTTGGGAAGCAAAACAGTTCTAGAAACACTCGTTCTAATTGAAAAAGGCAATGTAGTTACAACCATTCAAGAAGATAAAAATCCCTTAAAAACAGCTCACAAATTAGATAAGGAAAATTGCAAAATAGATTGGTCAAAATCAGGAGCAGAAATTTATAACCTTATTAGAGGGCTTTCGCCTTACCCTTCAGCATGGTGTTCTTTCAGTGATGGAAATCAAGAATGGAATATTAAAATATATGAAGCTGAATTTGAAAAAGAAAAACAAACCTTGACTGTTGGTGAAATAGTTTCGACAAAAAAAGAATTAAAAATTGCTGTAAAAGATGGTTTTATAAAAATTCTTAACCTTCAATTCCCAGGAAAAAAGAGAATGGACAGTAAAGAATTACTAAATGGTATGGATTTTTCTAAAATAACAAATGCCCTCTAGCCTCTTAAACACTATGAATTAAGGAAATTTGAGACAAAAACGCCTCTCTTTATCAACAAAACATTCGAGTTATCAACAAATCTACTAAAAACACTCTAAATCTCTTGTGTAGTAAGGAATTCCTACTAAATTTGTTATAGTAAAAATATGTTTAACCAACAATTAATAAATTTATTATGAACAAATCAGAATTAATCGATGCTATTGCTGCTGATGCAGGAATTACAAAAGCAGCTGCAAAATTAGCTTTAGAGTCATTTTTAGGAAATGTAGGTGGTACCTTGAAAAAAGGTGGAAGAGTATCTTTAGTAGGTTTTGGATCTTGGTCAGTTTCTAAAAGAGCTGCTAGAGACGGAAGAAATCCTCAAACAGGAAAAACAATTAAAATTGCTGCTAAAAATGTAGTTAAATTTAAGGCTGGAGCAGAATTAGAAGGTTCAGTAAACTAGTAAAAAGTTTATTTCACAATACATTAAAGTCTTCCAAATTGGAAGACTTTTTTATTTTTTACAGAATTTATTTGCACAATTAAAAAAAAATGTGTTAAATTTATTAAAAATTACACTAAAATGATTTCAGAAAAATTAAAAAAAGGGCAATTACTCGTTGCAGAACCTTCTATAATTGGCGATATATCATTTAACCGCTCTGTCATATTATTGGCCGAACACAACAAAGAAGGCTCTGTAGGATTTATTCTAAACAAACCTTTAAAATACACTATTAAAGATCTAGTTCCAGATATAGATGCGAACTTCAAAATTTATAATGGTGGTCCAGTGGAACAAGACAATCTTTACTTCATTCACAATGTTCCCGAATTAATTACCAACAGCATCGAAATTTCTAGTGGAATTTTTTGGGGAGGTGATTTTGAATTGACCAGAAATTTAATAAATGAAGGAAAAATAAAGAAAGATAATGTTCGTTTCTTTCTTGGTTATACAGGTTGGGAAACCATGCAATTAGAAAATGAAATGGAAACAAACTCATGGATCATTGCAGAAAATCTATATCAAAATAAAATCATAGGGAAATCTACCACCGATTTTTGGAAAGAAAAAATTTTAGAATTAGGTGGAGACTATATTATATGGTCTAACGCACCTGAAAATCCACTATTGAATTAAAGTATTCAATTCAACCAAAAGCTTGTTGGAAAAATCCGTTTTATACACAGTCTTTCTGTATTTAGTTATTGACTGTATTCCCTTAATAACATTGGTTATAAATAGTTCATCCGCTTTTTGAAGATCAAATGGGGAAATTGGTTCTTCAATTATACTTAAACCTTCCATTCTTTTCGCTAAACTTATAATCTGTTTACGCATAATACCATTCAAACATCCCTCAGAGACTGGCGGAGTAATTAGTCTGTCGCCTATAAGCATAAATAAATTTCCTTGTAATGCTTCAATTACATTCTTAGTATCATTAATAAGTAAACAATTATCCAAGCCGTTTTCTTTTGCGAAAATACTTGCAGTTACATTTATAATTTTATTCGTAGTTTTTATTGATGAAAGTAATTGTTTAGCAACATAATAATCTTTGTATAAATCTACCTCATAATAGTTATTCTCAATAAAATAGTATTTATTTTGCAATTCAGTCGCAGAAATTAAATACGAAACAGAATTGGTTTCTGGTAAGTAATTACCTCCATCTTCTCTAAAAACGGTTATTCTGGCTCTTGCAGAATCGGAGTAATTCAAAGTTTTTACAAGCAATAGAATTTGCTCTTCTATATATTCCATTGTGAAATTCATCGGAATTTCCATCCTCACAATCCGCATTGCAGACATCAGCCTAAAATAATGATCTTCAAGAAAAAGAATCTTGTTGTTAACTATTTTTACTGTCTCAAAAACAGCATCACCATATAGAAATCCGCGATTAGAATTTGATAAAACAGTTTCAGAAGAAAATAGTTGTCCGTTGTAATTAATCATAAAAAAATCCCGTCTCATTTTTAGAATAAGACGGGACAAATATAAGTTTAAAAAAAGTAATTTCTATACAGAACCTATAACATGTTTCAGATCTGATATCTGATTTTCCCATAATAATTTAGCCTCCTCCAACTCATCTTCTTGAGCAAAATCGACTACCAGCAACGATACATCTTTAGTTATCTCATCCTCAAGTATTTTGAGCTCAAAGTAATAATCTGTATCTTTTTTATTTTCGTCAATCCATCGAAACTTAATTTTCTCACCAGTTTTTTTTGATGATAATCTTGCATTCTCTTCAGAATCATTCCATATAAAAGTAAAGTATTCTCCTCTTGAATTTACATTGTCAGCAAACCATTCAGACAATCCCGAAGGTGTTGATATATACTGATATAGCAATTGTGGTGAAGAATTAATTGGGAATTCCAATTCGTATCTTGATTTAAGGTTCATTTTGTTATTTTATTTTTGTGAAATATATAAATATTAAATCAAAAAAAAAGCATTTTTAAAATTATTTTTTTTCTCTTACTATTTGTTCCCTATGATATATATTCTATATTTGCACCCGCATTAAAGGATGCGCCGACAAAATGGCGAGGTAGCTCAGTCGGTTAGAGCGCAGGATTCATAACCCTGAGGTCGGGAGTTCAAATCTCCCTCTCGCTACTAAAATCAAATCTTTGAAAACAAACGGTTTAGACTATCTAAACCGTTTTTTTTATGTCTTCTTTTCTACCAACATTACACAAAGTATACGATTTAGTATACGATTCAGTATACGGTTTTGAACAAAATTTCTTTTATATTGCAGAGTATTTTAATCACTTTTCAAAGCAAAAAATCATGTCAAAACCTAATTTTTCATTTCCAAAGATATATACTGGCGGTGTTGACGTAACTAAATGGAAGCTTTATAGTGTATCAGACCAAAACAAAGCATTAAAAAAGGAATGGTATATATATTATAGTTTTAGATGTCCCGAAACAGGATTATTAAAACGTCAAACTCCCATAAAAGGTTATGCTAATTCTTATAAAACCAAAAGAGAGAGATTAATTTATTTAACCACAATGAGAGACGCCCTCGAATTACTTTTAAAAAATGGTGCTAATCCTTATTCGAGTAATGATTTCAGCTATTTGGATGAACTCCTTAGTAATCCAAAAACAACAAAAAATAAAGAAACAACACCAGTTCAAATCATTGAAAATGAAAAGACTAGTCTTACCCCAACTGTAAATTCAAAACAAACAACTATCGGAGAAGCCTTTGAATTAACTCTGAAATTAAAACAAAACGTAATGAATAAGACATCGTTTGGTAATTATCAATTACGAATCAAGAGATTTATGGATTTTTTACCCGACAAATCATTACCAATAACTTCAATAACAAAAAAAGATGTTATTGATTTTTTAAATGAAGTTCTACAAAAAACAAGTCCAAGAAATAGAAATAATTACAGAACAGACCTGAACTCATTTTTCAATGAACTTGAAAATAACGAATACATTGAAAATAATTTCATAGCTAAAATCAAGGTATTAAAATCAATTCCCGAGAGAAACAAAACATTTAGTGATTCAATTCAAGAGAATATATACAAGTATCTTGAAACAAATGACAAGCAACTATTGCTATTCATTAAATTTATTTCATACGGCTTTCTTAGACCAATTGAAGTTTGTAGACTACAAATAAAAGATGTTGATATTAAGGAACGTAGATTATATGTAAGGGCAAAAAACAAGCCTATAAAAGTCAAAATAATACCAGAAATATTAGTTAATGATTTACCTGATTTAAAAATATATGATCCTGAAACTTATTTATTTACTCCAGATGGATTTGGAATGAATTGGGAAGCAGAAGAAAATAATAGAAGAGATTATTTTTCAAAACGTTTTAATGAAGTAGTCAAAAAAGAGTTTAACTTAAACAAAGACTACGGATTATACAGTTTTAGACACACATTTATTACAAGACTATATAGAAAACTGAGAGAAACAAGCTCGCAACAAGTTACTAAAAGTGATTTAATGCTTATTACAGGTCATTCAACATTTGTTGCTTTGGAAAAATATCTTCGTGACATAGATGCAGAATTGCCTGAAGACTATTCGAACTTGCTTAAATAATTTAGTGCAATTTTAAGTAAAACATTGTCCAAAAAATATCAAAAAAAACAATTTTAAGCCTTGTAAATAAGGAAAGTCTAAACAAAAAAATTTTAGGAATAGCAAAAAAAATAAAAAAATTAAGCTTACTCCCTTAAAAGATTTACTTACTTTAAAAATTTAGGTCACAAACAAAATTACTGATGGTGTTTGTTTTTATATTGCCTCCGCTGTATAGCAAAACCTAAAAAAATTAGGAAACAAACAAAAGCGTTGATGGTGTTTGTTTTACATTGCCTCCACTGTATGGCAAAACCTAAAAAATTTATCCAAATAAATTATAATCGATTTGAATATATCATTTATTTGTAAAAGAAAAATTTGAAATTCTTTTTGCAAATTTAGTTATTTATCTAATTCATCATAAATTTTTCATTTATTTCCATACTAAAAGTAATGTTAAAAAAAAATAAAATCAATTATTTGAAATTTAAATTATAATCTTTTTCTAATTATATTTACACTTAACCTTCAAACAATCTCCCTTAATGGAATTTAAGTTAGAAAACCTTAACTATCAAGATATAGCAATCCAATCGGCTGTGAAAATTTTTGATGGTACTGATAAAAATAATTTCGACAATTCTTGTATTGAGGGCATTCGTTCAAACACTACTAAACTTACTACTGTTGATATTAAAAATAACATTAAAAATGTACTACTAGAAAACGGTATTTCAGAGGAAATTGCAAAGCTTTCAAATGATAGAGATATTTGCGTTGAAATGGAAACTGGAACAGGTAAAACACTTGTTTACATCAAAACTATTTTTGAACTTTTCAAAGAATACGGTTTTACAAAGTTTATAATTTTAGTTCCATCAGTTGCAATTCGTCAAAATATCATTGGAACATTTAAAGCTTTTGAAAGGCAACTCGAAAGCATTTATGGTTTTAAACCTGATGCTTTTGAATATGACAGCAAAAAACTTCAAAAAGTTAGTCAGTTCATCGAGGAACAATATCCCCAAGTAATGATAATGACTTTGGCTTCTTTCAATTCAGAAGATAAAATTTTGAACCAAGCACAAAGGGAAGATTTATTTAACAATATTCCTTTTATTGAAGCCATTGGCAAAACCAATCCAATAATTATAATGGACGAACCACAAGAGGGAATGGATACCGACAATTCCATAACTCAAATTGCAAAGCTCAATCCATTATATAAAATTCGTTATTCGGCAACACATAAAGTCGTTAAGAATTTGATTTATAGATTAACCCCTTACGACAGCTACAAAGAGGGTTTGGTTAAGAAAATTGAAGTACTAACAGTAACCGAAAAAAATGACGAAGCAACTTTAAAAATTGAATTGGCTGACATACAATTTGGAAAGGGAGACCCAAAAGTAAAATTGAAAGCATGGCATTTAAGTAAAACATCTAACAAAATCGAATTTAAAGTTAGTGGTTGGCTTTGCAATGGAGATAATTTGGGAGAAAAAACAAATAACCCTAGTTATTTGAATTATACAATTTCCAACATCAACAAAAGTTTAAAAACTGGAAAATGGACTGTTACTTTTTCTAATGGTGCAGAAATTTTAGAAAAACAAATTTCAGGAACTTTAGAAAATATTTGGGCGTTGCAAATAGAGTGGTTAATTCACAGACATTTTGCAAAATCACAAAAATTAGCTCCCAAAGAAATAAAATGTTTGTCGCTTATATTCATTGACCGAGTGGCAAACTACATTGGAGAAACACCAATTATCAAAAATCTTTTTGTAGAAAAATATAAAGCGATTTATCCTGAATATCATAATGGAAACACTCCAACTGATGAACATATACAAAGTGTTCAAGGTTATTATTTCGCACAAAAATCAAGTGGCGAATTTGCAGACAATGAGGGTGGTGTAAAAGAGCAAGCCAAAATTTATGAATTGATATTAAAAGGAAAAGAGGAATTATTAACCTTGTCTAATCCTGTTCAATTTGTATTTTCACACTCGGCTCTAGGAGTTGGTTGGGATAATCCAAATGTCTTCAACATTGCAACACTTAACAATTCGTATTCAGAAACCAAAAAACGTCAGGAAATTGGTAGAGGTTTGCGTATTTGTGTTAATCAAAAAGGTCAAAGAGTTTACGATGCAATTGATGTTGATGATAGTGAGCGTATAAACCAACTAACGGTTATTCCTAATGAAACTTATGAAACATTTGTAACCCAGTATCAAGAAGAAATTAAATCAGTTTATGGCACTACTAATGCAGGTGCAGGAATGACACACAACCATAAAGGGATTCAAACTGATGAAGTAAAATTTAAACGAAATACAAATGAAAATATTGACAAAGCTTTCAGAAAATATTGGAGTGCTTTAGCCAAAAAAACAGAATACACAGTCAATTTTGATGAAGAGCGTTTGATTGAAAGTGCCGTTGAGGAAATCAATAAAATTACAATTCCTGATTTTGTCATTGAAGCATCTAGTTTTTTGATTGATTCAATCAATGAAGAGGGAAAACAAGATACTTTTCAAGGTTCGGAAAATGTAAAACAAAAAACAAATTTCACTCCACTAGATTTAATTGAAGAGTTAAGTGAAAATACAGGATTAAGTTATGCTTCAATGTTCAAAATATTTGAGCAATTGACTAATCTTAAAGAAGTGGTTAAAAATCCACCTAAATTCATTCACGAAGCTTCCGCAATCATTCGTAACGCTGAACTAGATGAAATGATTAGAGGATTAAACTATGAATTAACCGGAGAAAGTTTCCCTTTTGAGTTTAATGATTTTGTCAAAAACATTTCCGACAAAGGGTACGTTGCAACCCCTAATAAAGGCGTTTTCGATAAAATGCTTATTGATAGTGATGTAGAAAAAAAGTTTTCATTGGATGCTGATAAAGATGTAGAAGTAGTTTGTTTTTTGAAACTGCCAAGTTGGTATAAAATCAAAACACCTATTGGAGACTATGAACCCGATTTTGGTTTAGTAATGAAACGCAAAAACCTAAAAGAAGGCAATGAAAACGAGTTTTATTTTGTGATTGAAACCAAAGGAACTAATGACATCAATGACAAAAAAGCTTTAAAAGAAAGTGAGATTTACAAAATAAGATGTGCTATTAAGCATTTTGAAAAATTGGGATTAGAAGTACAATACAAAGCTCCAGTAAAAGAATATAGTTTCTTTAAAACCGAAGCAGATAAAACAATAAATACGCTCATATAACCATTTTCCCAACGTCAGGAAAATGGTAGTGATTTATCACTTTGCTGATGTTAGCAAACTGATAAAATCAGTAGAAATTTTCAAGAAAACAAGATGTACGATAACAACGTACACCTAACATTAAAACAATTATGGAAAAACAAACAAGTATAAAACTATTCGAGACCCAAAAAGTTCGGTCTGTTTGGAATGATGATGAAGAAAAATGGTATTTCTCCATAATTGATGTTATGGCAGTTTTAACCGAAAGCGTTGATGCTCCTGCCTACTGGAGAAAACTAAAACAACGACTTAAAGCAGAGGGAAATGAAACCGTGACGAATTGTCACGCTTTGAAAATGCAAGCTCCTGACGGAAAAATGAGAATGACCGATGTAGCTGATACCGAGCAACTTTTTCGTTTAATTCAATCCGTTCCCTCACCCAAAGCAGAACCCTTTAAACTTTGGTTAGCCAAAATGGGGCGTGAAAGAATTGATGAAATTGAAGACCCTGAAATTGGTATTGACCGCTTAATGGAAACCTATCTCAAAAAAGGATATTCTAAAGAATGGATAAACCAACGTTTAAAAAGTATTGAAGTTCGCAAGGAACTAACGGATGAATGGGATAAAAGAGGGGTTAAAAAAGGGCAAGAATATGCCATACTTACTGATGAAATTACAAAGGCTTGGACTGGCATTACCACCAAACAGTACAAGCAGTTAAAAGACCTCAAAAAAGAGAACCTGCGAGACCACATGACCAATCTTGAATTGGTACTTAATATGTTGGCAGAAGCAACAACAACCGAAATTTCTAAAAAGAAACAGCCAAAAACATTTAACGAAAGTAAAATAATTGCCAAGCAAGGCGGAACCATTGCAGGCAATACCCGAAAAGAAATTGAAGCCAAAACTGGCGACAAAATTGTAACAGGCAAAAATGCCAAAGGTTTGACCAACAAAAAAAATAAGGATTTACAATGATGGAAAGCATAAACGACTTCATGCCAAACAGCAACGATTGGAACAACGAACGTTTGCAAACCTTAAAACAACTATACCCTGATTGGTTTACCAATGAGGGTAATTTGAATATTGATGAAATTAAAAAAGCGGTTAATCCTGAATTGGTTAATGAGACCGAACGTTATGAATTTCGTTGGTTTGGCAAAAGCCAAGCCAAGCGCAATGCTTTCACGCCTAGCAATGCAACGTTAGTTTTTGACGAAGACCGAAGCGTTAATCCAAACAATAGTGAAAACCTTATCATTGAGGGCGAAAACCTTGAAGTCTTAAAACTATTAAGTCAAAGTTACCGTGAGAAAATAAAGTGCATTTACATTGACCCACCATATAACAAGGATAAGGACTTTGTATATTCTGATATATTCTCACAAGATAAAAAAAGTTATTGGGAAGATTCCCAGTATATGGAAAATGGAGTAATAATTGATACAAATTCTGAAACAGATGGTAGATTTCATAGTAATTGGCTGAATATGATGTATAGCCGTTTACTCATTAGTCGGCAACTATTAAAAAATGATGGAGTAATATTTATTTCCCTTGACAATAGCGAGATACATCACTTGAGAAAATTATGTGATGAAGTTTTTGGAGAAGAAAATTTCATAGAA
The DNA here is from genome assembly GCF_057652095.1 of Flavobacterium sp. R1_16. Classification (NCBI taxonomy): domain Bacteria; kingdom Pseudomonadati; phylum Bacteroidota; class Flavobacteriia; order Flavobacteriales; family Flavobacteriaceae; genus Flavobacterium; species Flavobacterium sp. R1_16. The sequence continues at coordinate 780,233 of NZ_JBYFCG010000001.1, read as the reverse complement.
TGTATAACTTGGAATAAAAGAGTTCCAAAAAACGATAAAGGTATTGGTAATATCCACGAATATATCTTAATCTATGTAAAAGATGCTTTGATAAAGCATGAATTTACTATGCGAAAAGGAGGTTTAGATGATGTGACAAATCTAGTTTCAAAATTGAAAAAGCAAAAGATTTCAATTCCTGATGCAGAAAGTCAAATAAAGAAACTTTATAAAAAAAATGATTTTGATAGAGGTATAACTTTATATAATTCGCTTGATGATAATTATAGATTGTGGGGTAAAATAAATATGAGTTGGCCAAACGCCGATACTTTTGGTCCTAGATATGATGTTATACATCCAAAAACAGGAATGGTTGTAAAAGTGCCTGATAGAGGTTGGAGATGGAAAAAGGAAACATTTGATGAAGCAGCAAAATTTAAAGATGGAAAATATCAAAATATAGTTGAATTACATGATGGTAGTTATATGTGTGGTAAAATTTGGTTTAGTAAAGACGAAAATACACAACCAAGTTCAGTAACATATTTTGATGAAGTAGAGAGTTTTTTATTGAGGTCAATAATTTCAATGAAAAGTGATGGAGGGATTGAACTAGAAAAAATATTCGATGGGAAAAGCTACTTTTCTTACCCCAAACCTAGTTCTTTAATACAGCTATTACTTGGTTCTATTAAATCTGATGATAATGATATTTTTCTTGATTATTTTGGAGGTTCAGGAACTACAGGTCATGCAATTTTTAAATTAAATTCTGAAGAGAACTCTAATAGAAAATTTATTTTGATCCAAATGCCTGAAGCAACCTCCGAAAAAAGTGAGGCATATAAAGCAGGCTATAAAAAAATAAGTGATATTACTATTGAGCGCAACAAAAGAGTTATTGAAAATATCATAAAAGAAAAAGAAAGTAAACAGCCTGATTTATTTACTGGCAATAAAAAAGAAGATGCCTTGCAAGGATTAGGGTTTAAAGTGTTCAAATTGCAAAAGTCAAATTTCCCTAGAGTAGATTTTGCTCCTGACCCTGAAAAAACCGAAGCAGAGAACGTTGCAACCCTACAACAATACATTGCAACGAAAGAAGCACAGTTAGTCAATGCGTTCAACAAATCAGAACTGTTAACCGAGATATTACTGAAAAACAGTTATAATCTTAACTACAAACTAGGTTTGCAAACCCAGTTTGCAAGCAATGAAGTACAACTTGCAAGTGATGGCGAAAAAGAAACTTTGATTTGTCTTGATGTAGTAATTAATGCCGATACAGTAGATTATTTCAAAACCAATACAGATAAGAAGTTCATTTGTTTAGAAAGAGCATTAGATACTACCAAAAAGTATAACTTGAAACATTATTTAGGGGATAAATTTAATGCGTTTTAATTCCTTGATTAAAGAATAATCATGAAAAGAGAACTTGTTCAAATAGAAGATATTTCAGTTGAAGAATTAACTGAAATCATTGCTGAAAAATTAGTTGACAAACTAGAAAAAAGGATTGCAACTTTAATTTCTAATCAAAATGATGACGAATTATTAACTAGAACAGAAACCGCAAAATTTCTAAAAGTTGAATTAACGACCTTATGGAGTTGGACTAAGAAAGGAAAGATTACAGCCTACGGTATAGGAAATCGTGTTTATTACAAAAGAGGTGAAATAATGAAATCGTTAATTATTCTTAATCGTTGATTAACAAAACAAAAATAAATATTACAATTAAATGGCAGATTTTTTTACTGGGAAAGCATTAGATGAAAAGCTAACAGATATTATATGGAAAGCTAACAAAGAACTAATAATACTATCCCCTTTCATAAGATTGGATGAATATTGCAAAAAGATTTTTAGCAAACTTAAAAACAGTCCCGAACTGGAGATAATAATTGTCTTTGGCAAAAATGAGGGAGAAACACAAAGAAGCTTAAATCAAGATGATTTGGAGTTTTTCAAAGACTTTGAAAACATCGTTATTATCTATTGCAATAATCTTCATGCAAAGTATTATTCAAACGAAAACGAAGCTTTATTGACTTCGCTAAACTTGTTAGGCAAATCAATGACTGGCAACGTTGAATATGGTATTTCATTTCCTAATTCAAAATTAACCATAGATAAATTATATACGGATTCCATGAACTCAACAAATGAGGTCATAAAAAGTAATCCTTGTGTTTTTGTTAAGCGACCTTTTTACAAAAAAACCAATTTAGGACTTTCAAAAAAACATCTCGGTCATGTAATATTATTTGACCAAACAAACGCATTATATCGAAACAGAAGCTTTGAACAAAAATTTTACAATGATTTTGAATATGAGTTATTTCAAACCGATGTAAAACCAACAAGAGAAGAATTTCAAACCGTTAATGAGCCGAAAACTAGAAACCAAAATTATAATAGAAATAATAATCAAGAGTTAGGGTATTGCATTAGAACTGGAGTAAGAATCCCGTTTGACCCATCGAGACCATTTAGTTATGAAGCTTATCAGTCATGGGTTATTTATGAAAATTGGAATTATCCTGAAAAATATTGTCATAGAACTGGGAAATTTTCTAACGGTAGAACATCAATGTCTAATCCTATTTTATAACTAAAATGTCTGACTTAAATTCAAAATGCAACGAATTAATACTTGAAATATTTAATAATTTTATTTTTTTTATTCCAACGACAATATTTGAAAATGACTTTTTAATTGATTTAGAAATAAATGATTACATAGATATTTATTTAGATAAGATAATATTGATAGATAACAATTCAAATTTGATAATTGCACCAAACGAATTAAAAATAGAAGATTTTATAATTAAGAGAAATAAACTAACAAAAAATTGTTTTGAAGTCATTGAATTAAAAAATTCAGAAAATATTGACGCTTTTAAATTCTTTTGTGACAAATATTTAGAACAATTAAGATTCTATAAAAAATGTTCAGATCTCTTAGTCCAACATTTTGAGACTAATTCTCCTATTAAAGATTCAATAACAAAGTCGATTTTTTTAATCCAGAATCAATCTTTATGCACGCATTTAACTGATATTGAAAAATTAATAGATATTAAACCAATAATATTAACTCAAACTGAAATTATCAATGATATTTTAAATTCTGAAATTTTAAAAAAGTACACATCAAAAAAAGCAAACTCTAACAAAACTAATACTGAAATAAAACCTTTTAAAGATTTTATAAGACGTGGTAACAAAGACGAAATAGAAACAAAAATAAAAACTCATTTTTCAAACTTGAAAGGGGTTTCTTTGAGGTATTTGATTCAATATTTAGAAGATGAGGCTATCTTAATATTAAATCATGGTGACTATCAAAAAATTTATGATAGTTTGAAAGAATTATTTGGTGGAAAAGATATTGCACATTATAATTCAATTTTTAGTATTCCAAATTTTTCTAATAAAGACAAAAATTATTTATTGAAGAGAAAATCTTTTGAATTAGTCTTTGAAAAGATGATAAATAATCAATAAAAAATAATTTCTCCCTGACTAAGCCTGAAAATACCTGAATACATGGAGTTTCAGGCTCACTTTTTTATTCTCTATCCTGTTTTTATAAACATTTGTCAAAATAATTTAAAAAATTAATTATGACAACTGATAAACTAAAAACAGATGTAAAAATGGAAATGGAACAAAAGCATTCTATTTTTAAAACAATGTCAACCAACAGTTGGATTGACTTTGCAAAGAACAATCCAATACCAAAAAAACTATTTGGAGAATTATGGTTTGAAAAAGAATTTTGTATTCTCTTTTCGGACACTAATCTTGGAAAATCAATCCTTAGTGTACAAATTGCGAATAGCATTAGCAAAGGCATATCAACAGCTAATCTAGTAAATGAGTGTAGCCCTCAAAAAGTCCTCTATTTAGATTTTGAATTAACTGCTAAACAATTTGAAAATCGTTATTCAGAAGAGTTTACCAACCACTACATTTTTGATGAAAACTTTCTTCGTTCTGAATTAGATTTAGAAAAACTTCGTAATAGCAACACTGACTTTGAAGAGGAGTTATTATTATCCTTAGAATCCGAAATTAAATTCCATCAATCGGAAGTCGTTATTGTCGATAACATTACCTACCTAAAAAACGAAACAGAAAAAGCTAAGGATGCTTTGCGTTTAATGAAAATATTAAATATTCTGAAAAAGAAACAGGATGTTTCAATATTAGTCTTGGCACATACACCCAAAAGAGAACCTAGTAAGCCTATTTCAAAAAACGATGTTTCAGGGAGCAAAAACATCATGAACTTTTGTGATAGTAGTTTTGCAATAGGGGAAAGTTTCCTAAATAATGAACTTCGATATATCAAACAGATTAAAGAAAGAAATGTTTCTAAAGTTTATCATTCTGAAAATATTTTAATATATCGAATTATAAAAATCAATAGTTTCCTTCAGTTTGAATTTATTGAGTATAGTGTTGAACAGGAACATTTGTTGCCAAAAACAAAGACAGATATTGTTGAGCGCAATAATAAAATTATTGAACTAAACAAAGTTGGATTGAACAACTGCGAAATTGGACGTCAGTTATATATATCAGAGGGTACAGTCCGTAACGTTCTGGAGCAAAATAAATAATCTGTTTTGACAGCTAATAACCTCATATCTTTTTTTGATGTTCTTCCAAAAGAAGAGCAACATAAATTTATGGAATTAGCTGGAAAAAGATTAGAAGTAAAAAAAATCAATAAATCAAAAACAAAAAAAAGTATTTTATCAAAAGAAGAAGCTATTCAATATTTGATAAAGAATGTTTTCAAAAATTAAACTCGTAAAACTCGTAATATTCGTAAAGAAAAAAAAATTACGAAAGCTACGAGTTTTACGAATAAAAAAAATATGAAATATCATTTAGATAAATCCAGCAAAAAATTTATTTGTCCAAGTTGTAACAAAAAAAGATTTGTATGTTTTATAGAAATTGAGACAGGTATGTACTTAAATAAAATATATGGAAGATGTGATAGAGAAACAAGTTGCGGTTATTATAAAAAACCAATAATTGATAATGACACAAAAAAAAATGTACAACAAAAATTTTTTTTTGTTACAAAATCAATAAAGAATACTAGTTATCATCCTTTAGATATACTACAAAAATCGTTGCAACAATATCACAAAAATAATTTTTTTGTTTATCTAAATCTTTTTTTTGAGGAGAATCAAATCAAAACTATTTTTAATAAATACAAAATCGGAACATCAAAAGCATGGGAAGGATCAACTGTTTTTTGGCAAATTGATAATTGCAACAAAATCAGGGCTGGAAAAATTATCTTATTTGATAAAGAAACATGCAAAAGAGTAAGAGAACCGTTTCCTCATATTACATGGGTACACTCAATTCTAAAACAAAATGAATTTAACTTAAAGCAATGTTTATTTGGTTTACACTTAGTGAAAGAATCTAATAGAATTGCTATAACTGAATCTGAAAAGACAGCAATATTGATGAGTTTATTTCTACCTGAATATGTTTGGCTCGCTACTGGTAGCAAACAAAACTTGAAAGAAGAACTTTTATTGCCGATAAAAAATAAAGAAATAATTGCTTTTCCTGATAAAAGTGAATATGAAGACTGGCAACAAAAAGCAGATGAATTAAATAAGATAGGCTACAACATTAAAGTTAGCAATTATATAGAAAATATAGATTGTAATTCAGGTACTGATTTGGCAGATATATACCTCTCTACTGTAAATAACAGAACAAGCATTGAAGAGTTATCAAAAGATGAAAAAGAAGTGGTAAAACTCTCAAAAATAAACTCCAATTTATTACTGTTGATTGAAACTTTCGGTCTTTGTGATTCATTTGACAATCAATTTAATCTTGAAAAACTTAAGAAATATGTATAAAATAATACTTATATTTGTTCAATAATCAAGTCTAAACAATTTATAAAACAGTATACGGTTTAGTATACGTTTTAATTCAAAACTGATATAAAATAGCGTAAATACAGGGATTTAACGCAATTCATAACCCTGAGGTCGGGAGTTCAAATCTCCCTCTCGCTACAAAATTAAATCTCTAGACAATTTGTTGTTTAGAGATTTTTTTTTACATATCCTAAACAATCTTCAAATTCTAGAAAACACCATTTTCTAAACTAAAAGCAACCTCAACTATTTGATTATGAATTTATTTTTACTATTAAGTAGGTAAATTCTTACTTATTTCTTTTTTACTATACTAATTCAGAAAAAAAATAATACCGATAAAAGTTATTTTATGTATCTTTTTACTTACTTTTTTACATATTTTATGTATTTCATCGATATTTTATGCATTTAATCGATAAAAAATTTTGTAGTTTCATTTATCCGTTATATTTTTGAATGGTTAAAAAGAAAAAAAACTAATACCATTTTTCGGGGAGGAAAAAAGATATGAAAACAATTACTTTAACATACAGAAACTTAATTCTACTAATAGGACTCTATTTATGTTCTACTTTAGGGTTCACACAAAGTTCACAAACCTTTAGTTCATCAGGTACTTGGACATGTCCAGCCGGTGTTACTACCATAACAGTAGAAGCTTGGGGTGCAGGTGGTGCAGGTGGAGGAAACGCATCAAACCGTGATGGTGGTGGTGGTGGTGGTGGTGGTGCTTACAGCAAATCAACTACAATTTCTGTTACACCTGGTGTTACCTACACTGTTAATGTTGGAACTGGAGGAACAGGTTCGACTGGTAATGGAACTGCAGGAGGAGATTCATGGTTTGATAGCACAACCGTATTACTTGCAAAAGGTGGTGCTGGAGGAATTTCAGGAACTCTAGTTTCTGGTGCTGCAGGTGGTAATGGTGGTGCTGCAGGAAGTGGTGTTGGAACAACAAAATTTTCTGGTGGACGAGGTGGTGCTGGAAGAAATAATAGTACTGGACGAGGTGGCCCTGGTGGATCTTCTGCTGGTACTGCTGCAAACGGAACATCCGGTGCTGCAACTTGGTCAACTATAACAGCTGGTGCTGCTCCTGCTGGAGGAGGAATGGGCGGAAATGGTGGAAATAGTACGTTAGATGGAAACTCTGGATCAATTCCTGGTGGTGGTGGTGGTGGTGCCGGAGAAAGAGTGTCAAGTACAATATTCACCAATGGTGGTGACGGCGCTGATGGACAAGTGATTATTTCTTGGTCTTGTGGATCTACAAATACTATTACTCTCTCCTCAAGTGTTGGTACAAATGCTCAAACCAGATGTATCAATACTGCAATTACAAATATTACTTATGCTACAACAGGGGCTACAGGTGCGACATTTAGCGGACTTCCTGCTGGGGTTAGTGGTACTTGGGTTTCCAATGTAGTGACCATTAGTGGAACTCCTACTGCTTCTGGAACTTTTAACTATACGGTGACTCTTACTGGAGGTTGCGGTGCTGTTACAGCTTCTGGAACTATAACAGTGACTCCTGCAAATACTATAGCCCTTACTTCTGCTGTTGGAACTAATGCTCAAACCAGATGTATCAACACTGGAATTACTAACATAACCTATGCTACAACCAGGGCTACTGGGGCTACATTTAGCGGACTTCCTGCTGGGGTTAATGGTAACTGGGCTTCTAATGTAGTGACCATTAGCGGAACACCAACTGCATCTGGAACTTTTAATTATACAGTGACTCTTACTGGTGGGTGCGGTGCTGTTACAGCTACTGGAACGATAACTGTTACTCCTGCAAATACTGCTACACTTACTTCTGCTGTTGGGACTAATGCTCAATCCAGCTGTATCAATACTGCTATTACTAACATAACCTATGCTACAACTGGTGCAACTGGTGCAACATTTAGCGGACTTCCTACTGGAGTTAGTGGTACTTGGGCCTCGAACGCAGCAACGATTACTGGAACTCCAACTGTATCTGGAACTTTTAACTACACGGTGACTCTCACTGGAGGTTGCGGTGCTGTTACAGCTACTGGAACTATAACTGTAAACAATTTTCCAACAGTAACTGGAACTACACCTAGAACTAGAACTGGAGCAGGAAGTGTTACCCTTGGAGCAACAGCTTCAATTGGAACATTAAATTGGTATGATTCATTGACTGGTGGTACATTGTTAGGTTCAGGAACAAGCTTTGTAACACCTGTAATCTCAACGACTACTACTTTCTATGTTGAGGCTGTTAATGGCGTTTGTTCTTCTTCTCCTAGAACTGCTGTTGTAGCAACAATTAATTATCCTGAAATAGACATACAAGGAAATGCAACCTCAATAACGAGTGGGGATGTTACTCCATCTACATCGGATTGGACTGATTTTGGTACAAACGTGATAAGAACATTTACCATTAGAAATATTGGTAGTGCTTTACTTACACTTGGACCAATTACAATCTCTGGGGCAGATGCTGGTGACTTTGTAGTTACCACTGAAACTAGTGGAAGCGTTGCAATTGGTTCAAATACAACATTTGTGATCACTTTCAATCCTTCAAGTGTTGGATTAAAAACAGCAACTGTATCTATCGACAATAATGATACTGATGAAAATCCTTACACTTTTGATATTCAAGGAACTGGAGTTGCACAAGAAATAGACATCCAAGGTAATTCAATTTCAATTAATAGTGGAGATAACTCCCCTTCTACATCAGATTGGACTGATTTTAGTACCGTTGCAGGAACAAGAACTTTCACAATTCGTAATACTGGAAATATAACTTTAAACATTGGCAGTATCACATTAACCGGTGCTAATGCTTCTGAATTTACTGTTACAACTCCTCCAAGCTCTACAGTTGGTGCATACGGAACAACTACTTTTACAGTAACATTCGCTCCAACAGCTATTAATACTAGAACAGCTACTATAAATATTGCAAATAACGACAGTAATGAAAATCCTTATACTTTTGCTCTACAAGGATTTGGAGTAATACCTGAAATTGACATTCAGGGTAATGCAACTTCAATAGTTGATGGTGATATTACACCTTCAACTTCTGATTGGACTGATTTTGGTTCTACCAATGCAACCAGAACATTCACCATCAATAACAATGGAAACATTACCCTTACTCTAGGAGCAATCACTATTGGTGGAACTAATGCTTCCGAATTTACTGTATTAACAGCACCAGCAGCAACAGTTCCAGCATTTGGTAGTACAACACTTACTATTAGATTTATACCAACAGCAGTAGGAACAAGATCTGCAACTTTTGCGATAGTTAATAATGATACTAACGAAAATCCATACAATTTTAATATTCAAGGAACAGGAACGCCAAGAGAAATAGATGTTCAAGGACTTAGCCTTTCAATTGCAAATGGAGATATGGTAGCTTCAGTTTCTGATGGAACAGATTTTGGCCCAGCAGATATTAACCTGGCGACTGTTACTCGTACTTTTACTATACTTAACACAGGATCGCTTTCTTTAACTATTTCAAACCCAACAATTACTGGGGTTAATGCTTCTGAATTTAGTATATCTGCAAATCCAGCTACCCTAACAATTGGTGCTGGTTCTAGTACAACATTTTCAGTAACTTTTAATCCAAGTGCAGTATTTACAAGATCTGCAACAATCAATATTGTAAATAATGATAGTGACGAAAACCCATACACTTTTAGGATACAAGGTACAGGTTTACTAGATAATGACGGTGACGGAATAGAAAACAACGCCGACCAAGATGATGATAATGATGGGATTATAGATACTGTAGAATGCGGAACTTGTGTGAGTGACCCATTTGTTAATGGAAGTTTTGAGTTACCAGTAATACCAGCAACATCCTATAGAATTCTTCCCACCTCAGATGTAACAGGTTGGCAAACAAGTGCTGAAGACTTTATTGAAATATGGAGTACTGGTTTTAATGGCGTTCCAGCAGCAGCTGGAAATCAATTCGCTGAATTAAATGCTAATATCCCTGGAACTTTATACCAGACATTTTGTTTGAACGGAGCAGGAGGAACTATCAACTGGGCTATTAAACACCGTGGAAGATCTGGTACTGATACTGCAGCTGTTCGATTTGGTGCTACTCTTGCAACTGTAGCAACTGTAGCAACAATGACTGATGGAAATACTGCATGGGGTTCTTATTCAGGTACTTTCGCTATTCCAGTTGGTCAAACTCAAATCGTCTTGGCATTTTCAGCCGTTTCATCAACGGGAGGATTATCGTATGGTAACTTTATTGATGACATACAAATTATCATAAACCAAAACTGCGTAGACACAGATGGTGATGCAATTGCTGACATTGTTGATATTGATAGTGATAACGATGGTATTCCAGATATTGAAGAAGGTGGATTTAAACAATACAGCAACAACACAGCTACTATGGATAAAACTAATGTAGCAAATTGGAAAGATACTAATGCAAACGGTATTAATGATTACATAGATTCTATGATTTCTGCAAGTACTTACGTAATTCCTGATACTGATGGAGATGGTATTTACAATCATTTAGATTTAGATAGTGATAACGATTCATTATGGGATGTTAATGAGGCTGGTCTTATAAATGGTGATGGAGATATCAATGATGATGGTAAAGGTGATGGTCTAGACGCAGAAGGTGATGGTTTACTAAATCTATTTGACAACTCAGCTGCATTTGGGTCTGCTTTCAGAGCTTACGCGCAAGATAGCGATGGTAATGGAATATCAGATTATTTACAATTGGATTCAAATGATGATGGTGTCAATGATATTCAAACAGGATTATATGGAAGTTTTGACGCTGATGGAGACGGAAAAATTGATGGCTCTGGAGATGTTGATAGAGATGGTATTACTGATACATTTGACACCGATGATGCTCTAAGAGGATCCCCTAGAGATCTAGATAGAAAATTATTCTTAGATTTTGATGGAAGAAATGATTATGCAGAAAATACTGCTATACTTGGCGGATTGGCTAATGCATCATTAATGGCTTGGATCGATTTAAATAGTGGATTTAATAGTGCAGGAACTATTGTGGGACAAGACAAATTCCACATTAAAATTTCAAGCACTAGATTACTACAAGCGGTGGTGAATGGTACAACACTAACTTTTGGAACTGCATTAAATAGATCTCAATGGTATCATGTTGCAGCAACTTTCGGTGATGGTAGTTTGAAACTTTACTTAAATGGAAAATTAGTCGCTACACAGGCAATTGCTGGAAGTATAGCTGCTGATGCTAGTAAACTAACATTAGGTAAAAATCCATTGACAAATACTAATTATTTCAAAGGTAAAATTGATGAAGTTAGAGTTTTCAACGTCACCCTAACAAACACTCAAGTAGAGAGAATGGTGTATCAAGAAATTCAAAATACAGCTTCACAAGTGAGAGGTGCAATTGTTCCTAAAGATATTGGTTCATTACCTTTTGCAAACGTATTGAGATATTACAGAATGGATACTTATAAAGATGATATAGTTGACGATTTAACAACAGCATCTGTCGATACAGGTACTGGAATGAAATTGTATAACCATAAAGTAATTAATTACCAACAAGCTCCTATGCCATTTACAACCATAAGAACTGGAACATTTTCAACTGCAGTTCATGATGCTACAAAAGACATCAGAGGTCTAGATGTTTTGGATTTTGATTATTCAATTATCCAAGTAAAACACAATATTACTGAGACTGCTAATAGTACTGATTTGGCTATGTTTGTTGATTCTGGAGTAACGGTTAAAATGACTAATGATACTAAACTTCAAAATGATTGGTATCTAGACTTAGATGGTAAAATTGATTTAGTTGGTAAATCACAATTGGTTCAAACAATCAATTCAGATTTAGAAGTAACTAGCGCAGGTTCGATTGAAAGAGACCAAAGTGGTCAATCTAACAAGTTCAACTATAACTATTGGTCATCACCTGTAGGAGCTTTGAGTACTACAAGCAACAACAATCCTTACACAGTTGATAGTGTAATGAAAGATGGTACTGACCCAAATAATATTAAAAACATCACATGGGTTCCAACCTATGATGGAGCTGCAACAAGTCCTATCACTCTAAGTAGCTATTGGATTTTTAAATTCCAAAATGTGAGTCCTGTATATGCAAACTGGGCGAAAATTGGACAAACAGGAAGCTTGTTAGCAGGTCAAGGATTTACGTTGAAAGGTAGCGCAGCTGCTACGGCAACTCAAAACTATACTTTCGTAGGAAAACCTAACAATGGTTCGATTACGAGTCCTATTGCGGCTAATAATTCTAATCTTAGTGGTAATCCATATCCAAGTGCTTTAGATGCTAATGCATTCATTAATGATAACTTAGCATCAACAACTGGTACACTTTATTTCTGGGAACATTACAGTACAAACAGTTCTCACATATTAGTACAGTACCAAGGTGGATATGCAACAAGAAACCTTGTTGGAGGAACTGCTCCAGTAGCTCCAGCTGGAATTAGCACATCGGGCTCAAGTTCAAGAGTTCCTGGAAGATATATCCCAGTTGGTCAAGGATTCTTTGTAAACGGAAGTGCAACAGGTGGAACAATTACCTTTAACAATAACCAAAGAGCATTTATCAAAGAAAATGACGCTGTAAACTCTAATCCTTTATTCAGACAAGCAGCTAGCTCAATTGTTGATAATCAATTTAATAATAAGCAAGATGCGGTTCCATCTGAAACTGAATTTACTAAAATTAGACTAGGATTCATTTCTGCGAATGATTTCCACAGACAATTACTAATTGGATTCATGAATGAAAATGCTACTAGCGGAATCGATGCAGGATATGATGCAACATTGCTTGATGTTCAACCAAACGATATGTATTTCTTAAATACTAATACCAAATTGGTAATTCAAGGAGACAGCTATTTTGATACTTCAAAAGTATATCCTTTAGGAGTTAAAACAGCAATTGAAGGTAAAGTGAAATTCAACTTAGATGCAACTGAAAAACTTGATTCGAATCAAAATGTTTATATCTACGATAACTTGACTAGCACTTACCACGACATTCGTAATCAAGCGTTTGAAGTAAATCTTCCAGCAGGTACAATTTCAGATCGCTTCTCATTGAGATTCAAAAATGATTCAGCATTAGGTGTTACTAATTTTGATGAAAATAAGGCTGTGGAGGTGTTATTTACGACTAACAACAACTCAATTATTATCAAAAATGACACATTAGATAGAACTGTAAAAACAGCTACTCTATACAACATACTAGGTCAGTCAATTCGCACTTGGGATGTTAAAAATGAGAATCAAACTAAAATTGAAATCCCAGTAACCAACTTAAGTACTGGAACATATATTGTAAAAGTTCATACAACTAAAGGTGATGTCAATAAAAAGATCATCATCAAATAAACCCTTTTTTCCCCAAATCAAAGGTAAAAAAAGCTTCTCTGTCGAGAAGCTTTTTTATTTTTGTTCAATTTAAGATTATGACAATCTATTTTTTAATTCTTCAAAATCAACTAAGACTTGTTCTCCCGAAACTAAATTTTTCAGAGCAAACTTTCCTTCATTCATTTCAGTTTCTCCAACAATTACAGCAAAAGGAATTTGGCGTTTATCAGCATACATAAATTGTTTGCCAACTTTAATATTATCAGGATACAGTTCTACCTTAACATTCGAAACTCGCAATTTTTGAATAGCTTGTAAAGCATAAAAAGCCTCTTTTTCACCATAGTTAATGAATAAGGCTTTGGAAGTTGCTGCGACTGTTTCAGGAAATAAATTCAATTCTTCGATAACCAAATATATTCTATCCAACCCAAATGAAATCCCGACACCGCTCACATCTTTCAATCCAAAGATGCCTGTCAAATCATCATATCTTCCGCCACCGCCAATAGAACCCATGGCAACAGACTTTGGTGGAGTAACTTCAAAAATAGCTCCTGTATAATAATTCAAACCGCGGGCTAGAGTAACATCCAAGTCTAAAATAGATTCTTTCAATCCTAATTTTATCACGTTATCACAAATAAATTGTAACTCCGCAACTCCTTTCATTCCTTCATCTGAAGAAGCTAGTAAATTTGAAAGTTGGTTGATTTTATCTGAAATGCTTCCCGTAAAATTAAAGAGTGGTTGAACTTTTTCGATAGCATTTTCGGAAATTCCTTTCTCTATCATCTCTTTTTTAACGCCGTTCTCTCCTATTTTATCAAGTTTATCTAGAGCAACCGTAAAATCGATTAATTTATTTTTAGCACCAATGACTTCGGCAATTCCAGATAGAATTTTCCGGTTGTTGATTTTGATGGTAACGCCTTTTAAACCTAAATCACTAAAAACAGCATCATATAATTGTACCAACTCCACTTCTTGCCATAATGATTTGGAACCTACCACATCGGCATCGCATTGATAAAATTCTCTAAAACGCCCCTTTTGTGGACGGTCTGCACGCCAAACAGGCTGTATTTGATATCTTTTAAATGGAAACTCAATTTCATTTTGATGTTGAACTACATATCTTGCAAAAGGTACAGTTAAATCATAACGAAGTGCTTTTTCGGAGATTTTTGAAGTTAATGGTTTGTAGTTTATCGTTTGTAGTTCCTCTTGAGATACTTTATCTAAATAATCCCCAGAATTCAGTATTTTGAAAATAAGCCTATCTCCTTCTTCACCATATTTTCCCATCAAGGTATCAGAATTTTCAAAGCTTGGTGTTTCTATCGGTTGAAAACCATATTTCTCGAAATTGTTCTTTATAATCGATATGATATACTGTCTTTTTGCCACCTCAACGGGCGAAAAATCTCTAGTGCCTTTTGGAATACTTGGTTTTGATGCCATTTTTTAAAGTTAGAAGTTAGAAGTTGGAAGTTAGAAGCTTAAAATTTCAAATTGTACTACTTCTGATTTCTAATCTCTAACTTCCTATTTCGTTTTGCAAATATCTTATTTTTAAAATAAATAATACTTGCTTCTAAAACAAACTTGTAACAAATAATGTAATTTCGTGTCAAATTACTATGATGCTGAATTTATTCAAAGAAAATGTCCGAATTGCTCTTGGCTCTATCAAAACGCAATTGTTGCGCACCATTCTTACTGTTTTAATTATCGCTATTGGGATTACAGCTTTAGTATGTATTTTGACTGTTGTTGCTGCTCTGGAAAACACAATATCAAGCAATTTTGCCTCCATGGGTTCCAACACGTTCAATATAGAACAATATGATATTTCAGAAAGAATTGGACGTAGAAATGAGCACAAAATTGACAATCCTATCATTTCTTATCCGGAAGCTACTGCCTTCAAACAAAAATACAACTACCCACTCACGAACACTTCGCTTTCATTTACGGCAACCTCAAATGCTGAAGTACGATTCGAATCTAAAAAAACCGATCCTGAAATTACCATAGTAGGTGTTGATGAATATTTTCTTCCTAACTCTGGTTTGGAAACCACACAAGGAAGAAATTTTACCAATTTTGATATTGCTAACAATACCTATTCTTGTATACTAGGTTCCGATTTTGAGAAAGGATTATTCAAAGACACCAATCCTATAGACAAAACACTTTCTATTCGTGGTGCTAAATTTAAAGTCATTGGCGTTTTAAAAGAAAAAGGCTCGACTTTTGGCAACAGTCAAGATTTAAGAGTTTTGATTCCCATTCAGGTGGCACGTTCTTTATTTACGGCACCCGACATTAACTATAAAATTAGTGTTATGGTGGATAAAAAAGAAGTATTAGACCAAGCTACTGACGAAGCCTACACTATGATGCGTAGAGTGAGAAAATTAAGCCCTGTAAAAGACAATAATTTTGGAATTTCTAGAAGCGATGATTTGATAAATAGAATCCTGAGTATTACACAATACCTAGGCGTTTCAGCTTGGGTTATCGGAATCATTACCATTTTTGGTTCCTCAATTGCCCTAATGAATATTATGTTGGTTTCAGTTACCGAAAGAACACGAGAAATTGGCATCCGAAAAGCTCTTGGAGCCAAGCGAGGCACTATTGCTTTACAGTTTTTTATGGAAACTTTAGTAATAGGACAGCTGGGTGGTTTACTGGGAATTATTTTAGGAATTCTCTCAGGCTACGGTATTGCGACCGCTATGAATTTTATTTTTGTGATTCCGTGGGCAGCCATTAGTGCAGCGTTTATAACTACCTTTGTCGTAGCTGTTGTTTCTGGTTCGTATCCTGCTTTAAAGGCTTCTAGATTGGACCCAATTGAGGCGTTGCGGTATGAGTAGATTGAGAAAAATGGAAAACTTCCTACTTCTAACCTCTTACTTCTCACTTCGAATCATCCTATCATTACCATAAATATCTTTTCTCAATTCAATATTTTGGAATCCTAAGTTCTCAAGCAATTCCAACGTTTCTTTTCCTAAATATTGATTGATTTCAAAATACAATTGTCCCTTTTCAGATAGACTTTTTTTAGCCAATTGCGCTATTTTTCGATAAAAAACAAGAGCATCATCATCGTCTACAAACAAAGCCAAATGCGGTTCGTTGTCCAAAACATTTTTTTTAATTTCCATCTTTTCTAAATTCCGAACATAAGGCGGATTGGAAACAATAATGTCATATTTAGTTGGAAGTTGGAAGTCGGAAGTTGGAAGTTGCTCTAAATCAGTAATTTTTAAAATATCTGTTTTGACAAAATGAATTGAAACATTATTATTTTTAACATTTATTTCGGCTGTAGCCAATGCCTTTTCAGAAACATCAATGGCAAAAACTTCAGCATTAGGAAGATTTTTTGCTAAAGAAATAGCTATGCAACCACTGCCGGTTCCAATGTCTAAAACTTTCAAATTTTCAATTGCAACTTCTGACTTCTGACTTCTAACTTCCGACTTCTGACTTTCTATAATCCAATCTACCAACTCCTCCGTTTCAGGACGCGGTATAAGGACATTTTCATTCACCTCAAATTTTAAACCATAAAAATTGGTGCTTCCTAAAATATATTGAATCGGAATTTCAAGTTGTAATTGTTTTAGAATCGCATTCCAAATTTGAATCTCCGATTCCGAAAATGCTAAATCTATTTGCAATGCCAAATCAATTCTTCTCAACTGATGCTTCTCCTCTAAAATCAAAAAAAAGAAACTCTCTGCTTCTCTTTCATCATAAAGAGGCGAAAGTTGCTTGATAAATTCGGATTTGTATTGTTTGATTAGCACTTTTTAATTTTTATAATTCTTTCAGCATCCACACGGGACACGAAGTATGACCAGTTGCTCCCAGCGGTTCACAAAGATATTCAAAACCTGCTTTCTGATACAATTTTTGGGCGGCTAACATCGTAGGAAGTGTTTCCAAATAACATTTTTTATATCCAAAATCTTTTGCTGCCTTCAAACATCGTTCCATCATTTGAGTTCCTAATCCCATCCCACGAGCCTCTGGCAAGAAATACATCTTTTGCAATTCGCAAATTGAATTCTCTTCATTTTCAAGTGGTCCTATTCCTGCTCCGCCAATAATCTTTTCATTATTTTCAATAACAAAATACATTGATTTTGGTTCAGAATACGTTTCAAATAAAAAATCCAAATGTGGGTCGGCGTAGGCTGTTCCTACTTTTGGCGCACCCATTTCCATTAAAACCGTTCTTACTATTGCCGCAATTGCTGGATTATCTCGCTTTTGGATTTCTCTAATAACTATATGATTCATTCTAAAAGTAAAATCTTATTTTTGTGAAGTGAAGATACATCAAAAATACATGCAACGTTGCATTGAACTCGCCAAAAATGGCTTGGCTTCTGCTATGCCCAATCCTTCTGTAGGCGCTGTAATCGTTCATGAAAACAAAATTATTGGCGAAGGATATACATCTGCATACGGTGGTGCTCATGCCGAAGTAAATGCTATTCGTGCTGTAAAAAACAAATCTTTGTTAGGAGAATCAACTCTTTATGTGAGTTTAGAACCCTGCAGTCATCATGGAAAAACACCACCTTGTTGTGATTTAATTGTAGATCATAAAATCCCAAATGCGGTGATAGGAACTGTCGACTCTAATGAAAAAGTTGCTGGAAATGGAATTAAAAAACTAATCGAAGCGGGCGTAAATGTAACTTTTGGAATTCTTGAAAAAGAGTGCAGAGCATCCAATATTCGGTTTTTTACTTTTCATGAAAAAAAACGGCCTTATATCATCCTAAAATGGGCTGAAAGTCAAGATGGATATATCGCCCCAAAAACAAAGCAGGAACAAAAACCCGTTTGGATTACCAATGTATTTTCACGGCAAATAGTTCACAAATGGCGAAGCGAAGAACAGGCTATTCTTGTTGGTACCCAAACAGTCATTGACGACAATCCAAAATTAAATGTTCGGGATTGGGTTGGTAAAAATCCAGTTCGATTTGTTTTAGACCAAAACAACAGAATTCCCAAAGAAAGTCATATCTTTGATAATCAAGCAAGAACCATCGTTTTTTCTTCTGCTGAAATTGATTTTAGTAGAAACATAGCCATTCAAATTGCAGATTTTTTATTCAAAAACAATATTCAATCTGTACTCATTGAAGGTGGAAAACAAACTATACAAACCTTTATTGATGCAAATCTTTGGGATGAAGCTCGCGTTTTTAAAGGAAAATTATTTTTTGAAAACGGAACAAAAGCGCCCATTTTACAATCAGAATGGACGGAAAGACAATTCATTTTAGAGGATGAACTTTTAATTTTTAAGAATTATGATTAACACTATTATTTTCGATTTTGGAGATATCTTTATCAATCTAGACAAAGAAGGTTCAGTTAATGAATTCAAAAAATTAGGTTTAGAAAGCCCTAATCAAGTACTTTTAGAAAAAAATGATTTGTTCGAAAAGGGGAAAATTTCCGAATTAGAGTTTATTGAGAGTTTTCAAAAATTCATCCCTAATGCTAGTATCGACGATATTAGAAAGGCTTGGAACAAAATTATTGGTGATTTTCCACTATATCGATTGGAGTTTTTGCAAATGCTTGTGGGCAAATATCGCCTTTTTTTATTGACCAATACTGATTCTATTCACATTGAACATTTTGAACATAAAGTAGGACAATCTTTTTCTAGAGATTTTTATCAATGCTTCGAAAAAGTACATTACTCCTATGAAATGGGTATGAGAAAACCAGATGAAGCTATCTTTAATTATCTTATAAAACATCACGATTTGTCACCCAAACGCACTTTGTTTATCGATGACAAAAAAGAGAATACTGATGCCGCGGAAAGATTAGGAATACAAGTTTGGAATTTACAAGTAGGTCAAGAAGATGTGGTAGATTTGTTTGAAAAAAAGATTTTATAACCTTTGGATTCGATTGATAGTTACAAAACCATAGCAGCGCCATCAGAAGAAATTCTTTATAAAGAAAAGAATAGCAAATTCTACGGATATGCATTTCCTATTAACTCAGAGGACGAAGTTAAAACACTTATCGAACCATTGAAGAAAAAGCATTTTAATGCTGTCCATTTCTGTTATGCGTATCAAACGGGTACCAATCCAATATATTTTCGTGCTAATGATGATGGCGAGCCCAGTAATAGTGCTGGAATGCCCATTTATGGACAGATACAATCTTTTGGTGTTACCAATGTTTTAGTAGTTATTGTTCGCTATTTTGGCGGAACAAAATTGGGTGTTGGTGGTCTGATTTCTGCCTACAGAACTGCGGCGCAAATGACATTAGAAGTTGCATCAATCGTGAGCAAAACAATCAATGTCCATTTTCTTGTTACTTTCGACTATAAAAACATCAACAAAATCATGAGAGTAATTAAAGAAAAAAACATAGAAATTATAGCTCAAAAAATGGAACTAAATTGCGAAATAGAAATCGCTACTCGAAAGAAAAATGCTGAAGCGATTTTCAATACCTTCAATTCTATGTTCGAAATTGAAATTAAAAATAAGGAATGAATTATTTACTCTTGAAATTCTTCTAAAAGTAATTTAACATTATCAGGAGGTGTTACTGGTCTACCCGTTTTTAAATCAACAAAAACCAAAATAAATTCTGCAGTTGTTAATAACTCATTTTCTTCACTCCAAATTTCACAGTCAAATTCTATCTTAACCGAACTATGTTTTCTGAAATTGGTTTTAACAGTCAACAAATCATCATAACGTGCTGGCTTTTTGTAGTTTAATGTCATCGAAACTATGGGAAGTGCAATTCCATTTTCTTCAAGGCTTTTGTAAGAAATCCCTTTGTCTCTAAGCCATTCAACCCTTCCTATCTCAAAATAAGGAATATAATTACCGTGATAGACCACTCCCATTTGGTCTGTTTCTGAATAACGAACTCGAACTTGAATTTGATGACTTTTCATATTTTTCTTAACATTTTTATGGTATCTTTACTGTCGAAAAAAAATCGCCTTACGACAATATTTTTAAAAAATCAACCTGTTTTTTATTTTTTTTTAACGATTTTTGTTCACATATTTGTTACCCCAAATAAGAGATAAATCCTAGCTATTTTTCTTTGTAAGATAACCTTTAATAAAAATACAAATTTAACAAAAAATATGAGCAAAACTGCGCAATCAGTATGGGAAAATTGTCTTTCGTTTATTAAAGATAATATCCAAGACCAAGCTTACAAAACTTGGTTTGAACCGATTAAGTCTGTTGAGCTTACCGATAATGCTCTATACATCCAAGTTCCTAGTAAATTTTTCTACGAATGGTTGGAAGAACATTACGTAAAATTGTTAAAAGTAGCCCTTACAAAAGAGCTTGGAAAAAACGCCAAGTTACTCTACAAAATCAAAATGGAAAATACCTATGGTAACAAACAACCTTTCATGGAACAGTTACCTAGTGCGCACAGAAGTTCAATGAAACCTCAAGAGGTTGATGCTCCTTTTAAAAATTTAAGTCCTGAGTTAAAAAATCCTTTTGTAATTCCAGGAATTAGAAATTTAAAAATAGAATCTCAACTGAATGCCAATTACAGTTTTGATAATTTCCTTGAAGGTGATTCAAATCGATTGGCACGTTCAGCAGGTATGGCTGTGGCTAACAAACCTGGCGGAACTTCATTCAATCCGTTGCTTATTTTTGGTGGTGTTGGTTTGGGTAAAACCCATTTAGCACATGCTATAGGTGTCGAAATCAAAGATAAATACCCAGAAAAAACTGTTTTATATATTTCAGCTGAAATCTTTACGCAACAGTATATTGATTCTGTAAAGAAAAATAATAGAAATGACTTTATTCACTTCTATCAATTAATTGACGTGTTAATCATTGATGATGTTCAATTTCTATCAGGAAAATCGGGAACTCAAGATGTGTTTTTCCATATCTTTAATTATTTGCACCAAAACGGGAAACAAGTTATCCTTACTTCAGACAAGGCTCCCGTTGATATGCAAGATATTGAACAACGATTGCTTTCTCGTTTCAAATGGGGATTGTCTGCAGAATTACACCAGCCTGATTATGAGACACGAATTTCTATCTTGAAAAATATTCTGTACCGTGATGGTGTAGATATGCCTGAAGAAATCATCGAATATGTTGCTAGAAATATCAAATCGAATGTAAGAGAATTGGAAGGCGCAATTATTTCTTTGATTGCTCAATCTTCTTTTAACAAGAAAGAAGTTACTATAGAATTAGCAAAACATGTTGTTGAGAAATTTGTCAAAAATGTAAAGAGAGAAATCTCTATCGATTATATACAAAAAATTGTCTCCGACTATTTCCAATTGGATTTAGAAACATTACAATCTAAAACTAGAAAACGCCACGTAGTTCAAGCAAGACAACTAGCCATGTTCTTTGCTAAAAAATTCACCAAAGCTTCATTAGCTAACATTGGTTCACAAATTGGAGATCGCGACCACGCAACTGTGCTTCACGCATGCAAAACTGTCGACAATTTAGTATCTACTGACAAACAATTCAAAAAATTTGTTGACGACATCAACAAAAAATTAACGCTATAAATGCCAGTTAAAATTTTAATGGTTTGCCTTGGTAACATCTGTCGATCGCCATTGGCAGAAGGATTATTGGCATCTAAATTACCCAAAGAAACTTTTATAGTAGATTCTGCTGGCACAGGAAATTGGCATGTAGGTAAACAACCTGATGAGCGATCTATTGCTGTTGCCAAAAAAAACAAAATTGATATTTCTCATCAAAAAGGAAGACAATTTAAAGCGACCGATTTTGATACTTTTGATTACATCTATGTCATGGATAATTCCAATTATAATGATGTAATTAAACTAGCTAAGAACGAGGAACAAAGAAATAAAGTACAACTCATTTTAAACGAGCTCTTTCCTGGCGAAAATGTAGACGTTCCAGATCCTTACTACGGATTACAAAATGGTTTCGACTCAGTATTTTCCATGCTAGAAAAATCATGCGAGGCTATTGCTGAAAAATTGATGGCAAAACACTCTAAATCGGAACCATCAAAAAAGAGTTTTACCTGTGGAAAATTATATCTTATTCCGACTACTCTAGGCGAAAGTGAACCCTTAGATGTTTTACCACATACCGTTAAAAGGACTATTGAACTCATTGACGATTACATCGTTGAAAATGAAAAAACAGCTCGTAAATTTATCAAAAGTATTTACCCTGAAAAAGTCCAATCTTCGCTTAGATTAAGTGCGTTGAACAAACATACCGAAGTGACCGAGTATACCAAAATGATACAACCTTGTCTCGAAGGGAAAAATATTGGTTTAATGTCCGAGGCTGGATGTCCTGGTGTTGCAGATCCTGGGGCAATAATTGTAAAATTGGCTCATGAAAAAAACATTCAAGTAGTACCATTAGTGGGTCCGTCCTCAATTCTTTTAGCTATGATGGCTTCTGGTATGAATGGTCAAAATTTTGCGTTTAATGGATATCTGCCCATTGATAAAGCAGAAAAAAAGACAATTTTAAAAAATTTAGAAAAAGTATCTCAAGATAAAAATCAGTCTCAAATTTTTATAGAAACGCCTTATAGAAATAACAAAATGCTTGAGGACATTGTACAAGCTCTTCAACCTAACACTTACCTCTGTGTGGCTGCTGATATTACTCTACCTACTGAATATATAAAAACAATGAGAGTTTCTGACTGGAAAAAAACAAAAATAGAATTACACAATCGACCCGCAATTTTCATAATTCACAAAACATAAAAAAACCGCTCAAAGCGGTTTTTTTCATATTGTGTAACTTCAAGAAATCAATGTACTCTTGCATCATTTTCGGCAATAATTCCTGTGGTTTCATAACCTCCGAAATCTCTCATGTATGTCTTAACTGAAGTTCCGTATTCATCCTTACATTTCAAAGAACCATTGCTATTTAAAAACCGTTTTACAGAACCTACTCCTCCTAAATGGGCTGCAGCTAAAATTCCCGATTCGGTAACTTTTACGCCTCCAACAATTTTTCCAGAAAATTTTTCTATTTCATCTTTCAGTTCCCACTTATTTTTAGAGAGAAGTGTCACAAATGCTTTCTCTTGTAGTTTTGGGCTGTTTAAAAAAGCTAAACTGTCATTAATACCAATTGTTTTTAAAGTTTCAGAACCAAATTGGTATTTTCCCATATACCCTAACGAATTGATTTTATGGTACTTTCCTTGAGATTCTTTGAAAGCAATAGCTTCTTTGAATCCGATAAAGAACTTTCCAGTAAAAGGGACATTTAAATTGGTGTAATCTTTTTGTTCTAAAGAGGGAAATAAATAAGACAATTCATCTTTTTCATTTACCTGAAACCAGTTGTGGTTATTCAATTCGAAAGGTTTAAAACCTGAACTTAAGTAGGCGATTATTAAAATAAGACTCGTGTAAAAAGACCATTTTTTTATCATGTTTTGTTTTTCTTCATGACCTGTCACATCAAGAAATTTCTACGGTGCAAATATACAATAAAAAATAGAAAACTGAAAATCAATCAGTTAAAGTTTTCTAAAAGTAGAAGTAATATAATTTTGGTTTTCCTTTACCATTGATTTCAAACGTTGGAGCGGGGATTTTGATGGTATTAAAAATGGAAAAAAAAGTTTTTAAAAAGTGTGATTTTGTATCAATTTTAGTCAAATCGGCATCGAAACTGAGATAAAATTGACGGAATCTTTTCGATTCTGGGAGAAAAATAGTATTAACTAAAGTCGCTTCTCCAGTAATCATTCCCTGAGCGCCGTATCCAAAAGCTAAATTCAACCACTTAGGGATTTTTGCTTCTTTTATAAAAGAACTACAATTAACTGATAACCAATAGGTTTGCCCGTTGTAATCTTTAATAATTTGTTCGTTTAGTGAACTTCCCAAAACATTTGGTCGAACAGCAGCATAGGCTGTTGTATGAAACGAGAATTTTGGTACGATACGTTGCTCTTTCCACAATAATTCTTGTGAGACATAAAGAGCTGTTCCAGAAGCATTGGCTACAACATCACCCATAGAAGCACCCCAATTGGAAGAATATCCATCCATGATTTCCACAGCTGTTAGAAAAGCAAATCCAAAGGTTGAACCGTAAAGTAATTGATTCTTCCTACTCGCTCCACTCCATTGAAAAGCATCTTTGCTGAAACGACCCAATTGATAGGATGAAAAAACATGTCCTGCCTTATCCATTTGGAGCCATTCGGCATTATCGTTTATGAAATGAAAATTTGATTTTGGATAATCAGCATACCAAAGTTGATTCAGTCCAATTAAAACGCCTGCAGAAAGTACAGATTCTGAAATAATCACCATATTTCTTCTCTGAACATTCAGAGAATCTGATGGTTTTAAAAATAGATTTAATTTATTTTGAGAAAGTACTGAAAATGAAAATAGAAATAAGATGAAATAAAGTGGATTATTTACTTTCAAAATCTACCTTTTTATTCCTTGCTGATTTACCCATGCAACGTACTTCTGACGATTCACCTCATGCTGAGCAGGTGTAACCGCAAACTCATGATACCCAAAACGAGTTACACTGGCACAAAAATAAATATAGTTATGCTTTTCTGGATTTAAAACGGCATCTAGAGCAGTAATGTCGGGCATGGCAATTGGCCCTGGTGGTAATCCCGGGTACATATAAGTATTGTAAGGAGAATCAGTAACCAAATCTTTATTCAAAACTCTTTTGATTACTTGATTAAAATCACCTGATTTCAACTTAACCGCATAGATAACTGTTGGATCTGCTTCGAGCTTAATTCCTCTCTCTAAACGATTCAGATAAACTCCAGCTACTTTTGGTCGTTCATCTCTTTTTACTGTCTCTTTATGAACAATAGAAGCTAAGATGGAAACTTGAATAGGAGTTAAATTCAGTTGCTTTGCTTTTTCTAAACGCGCATCGGTCCAAAATTTACGGTATTCCTTAGCCATCTTATCGCGGAATTTGGTTGCATTCGTATTCCAGAAAAACTCATAGGAATTTGGAATAAACATGCTTAAAACATTCTCTTCTGTAAATCCATTTTCTTCTAAGAATTTTTTATCTCTAAAAGCGGTCAATAAACTAAGGCTGTCGGCTTCAATTTGTGAACCTATTCTTCCGGCAAAATTTTCCAATCGTTCTTGGTTGTTAAAAGCTAAATTTACAGGAACGTTCAATCGCAAGGAATTTACAATTTCGTTGCTATTCATTCCTTTTTTTAATAAAAAACGCCCCGATTTATCAGATCGATCTGGGTAGGATTTCTTATTGGCTACCATTTCAAAACGATTCATATCCTCAATATAAGGTGAAACTATTTTCTTAACCTCATCGTAGGTAGCATCAGTTGGAATATAAATATAAATTTCACTCTCATTGAATTTAGTATTGGCACCGAAAATGTCTCGGTACAAAATATATCCATAAACAATTAGACCTGTAATTAGAATAACTGAAAGTATGCCGACGATTTTCTTAAAGTTCAAAATAGATTGTTTTAGAATAGATTATTAATTAATTGAAATAGTGCTTCGTCCTTATAACGACCATTAATCAAATTCCATTGTTTTTTAACACCAATGTTCTGAAATCCAAAATTAGTAAAAAGAGCTAAACTTACTTCATTTTCTAAATCAATATTAGCGTATAATTGATGTAAATTTAATTTGGTAAAAGAATATCGTATCAACAAGTCTAATGCTTCTGTCCCTATTCCTGAATTCCTATTCCCTGAATCTTTTATAAGAATACCTACTCCTGCTCTATTATTTCTAGGATCAAAATCGAATAAATCGATTAATCCAATGGCTTCAAAATCATGATTTTTGCAAATTGCCAAACGCAATTGCTTGGCTTCATAAATATCTTGATGGGCATTTTCTAAATATTGACGAATCAAAAATCGGCTGTAAGGAGTTTGTGTATTGCTCACTTCCCAAATAGATTCGTCATTTTCTATAGCATAAATAAACTCTAAATCTTCCGGTTCTAGTGCTCGCAAATAGATATTTTCACCTTTTAGGGTTACCATGTAATCGTTCCTTTAAAAACAAACTCGGCTGGACCTTTTAAAAAGACATTGGTAAACTTCCCTTCATTTTTTTCAAATGAAACTTCCAATTTTCCTCCTTGAACATGGAGTTGCACATTATTGGAATGTGTTTTTCCTAAACTGTTCATAGCAATTGCTGCTGCCGTTGCACCTGTTCCACAAGACAAGGTCTCGTCTTCCACTCCTCTTTCATAGGTTCTAATCGCAAAAGTGTTTTCAGAGATTTGTTCTACAAAATTTACGTTACTTCCTACTTTTCCGTACAAATCACTATAACGGATTTTCGCTCCTGTATCTTTTACATTAAAGTTTGCCAAATCGGATACAAGTTCAACATGGTGAGGCGAACCAGTATCTAAAAACACATATTCTGGTGTTATTTTTACAGCATCCACTGACTTCATCTGAAGAGAGATGATTCCGTCATTAGCTATTGTGGCTTGATGCAAACCGTCTGTTGCTATAAAAACCGTTTGATTTTCAATAACCTTTAACTCTTTGGCGAAAGCTACTAAACATCTGCCTCCATTGCCACACATCGAACTTTGATTCCCATCGGAATTGTAATATACCATTCTGAAATCTGTTTCAGTGTCATTTTCTAAAAGAATTAATCCATCAGCTCCTATACCAAAACGTCTATCGCACAAGCGTTCAATCAATTTGACATTATCTTTTGGAAAAAAATTGGTTCGATTGTCAATCATCACGAAATCATTCCCTGTGCCTTGGTATTTGTAAAATTCTGTTTGCATTTTCTTAATTGTAATACCACAAAAGTACAACTATTAATTAAAAGTTAATCATTGTTAAACGTGCGTTAAAGCCTGTTTTTCGAAAAAATATTTTTTTAATTTTACTTCAAATAATATAAAAACGATTAACAATGAAAAGATTTGGAAATTTATTTTTAGTCTCTTTATTAAGCGGGGTAACTACTCTGGGTGCCTATAAGTTGCTGTTTGAAAGTGATTTGATGCAAAGAAAATCGGTTGTAACAGTTGCGCCAGAAAATTATTCAAGAAATGTGGGATTAGGAGCTGAAGCAATAGATTTTACCGAAGCGGCTGACAAAACAGTTCATACGGTTGTTCACGTAAAGAATGTTTCTTACAGAACTACTACAAATCCAATGTTAGAATTTTTCTTTGGTTTTAATGGCGGTCAGCAACAGCAGCAACAACAAATTGGAACTGGTTCGGGAGTAATTATCTCAGAGGATGGTTATATCGTAACCAATAATCACGTGATTAAAGATGCTTCAGAAATAGAGATTACACTTAATAATAAGAAAACCTACAAAGCAAAACTAATTGGCACTGATGCTAAAATGGATATTGCCGTATTAAAAATTGATGCGGACGAGAAATTACCCTATACCGTTTTTGCCGATTCTGATAATGTAAAAGTTGGCGAATGGGTTTTGGCTGTTGGAAATCCTTACAATCTTACTTCTACAGTTACTGCAGGAATTGTCTCAGCTAAGGCAAGAAATTTAGATACTAATGGCATTCAATCTTTCATACAAACCGATGCGGCCGTAAATCCAGGAAATAGTGGTGGTGCGTTGGTGAATACCCATGGCGAATTAGTAGGTATCAATACTATGATTTCCTCACAAACAGGGTCTTATGTAGGCTATTCATTTGCGGTTCCTTCCAATATTACTCGTAAAATTATCCAAGATATCATGGAATATGGTAACGTGCAAAGAGGTGTTCTAGGTGTGGAAGGAGCTGAATTGAATGGAGCAGCTTCAAAAGAATTGGGTATCAAGCAAACGCAAGGATTTTATATTAAAAAGACAACCAAAAATTCAGGTGCTGAAAAATCAGGTTTGACAACTGGAGATGTTATCATAAAATTAGACAATCAAAACATTTCCACATTTGCAGAATTATCAGGATATATCAATACGAAAAGACCTGATGATAAAGTAATTGTTACATTTATCCGCAAAGACAAAACAATGACGGTTCCAGTAACCTTATCTAAAATTGATATTGCTAGCACCGAATTTAAAGGACTTGAACTTGAGAATATTACGCCTACTGACAAGAAAAAATTCAGAATAGATTATGGTGTAAAAATAAAAGACCTTAACAATGACCGCTTGAATGCTTACGCTAATGATTTAAAAGGAGGAATTATTTTAAGTATCGGTAATTCTAAAGTCACTGATATAGAATCAGCATCGAAAATCCTTTCTAATATCGATGAGCAACAAACCGTGCAAATAGAAATGATTACTGCAGGGGGGCAAGTTATTCGATTAATCCTATAAACTATTTTCTTACTTAATTTTTATACTAAAAAGCCATCTTAAAATTAAGGTGGCTTTTTTATTATCGCATTTTTATATTGGCAAAACAGTTGTGCCCTTAACCTCAGATAGTATAAAAAAACTATTGATTAAAGAAACTTCAGGTAAAACTGAGAGTTTTTTTTGATGAAAATCATGATAGCTTTCCATATCTGGCAGAACAATCTTCAGCATATAATCAAAATTTCCAGACACAAAATTGCATTCAACAACTTCAGGTAAATTTAAAATTGACTTATTGAATGATTCTGAGATATCATACGTTTGTTTGACCAAAGTTACTTGACAATAAACTGTCAGATGTATACCTACTTTTTTCTTATTCAAAACAGTAGCATACTTCTCAATTATTCCTTCTTTTTCAAGACGCTTCACTCGATCATGAACAGGTGTCAAAGAAAGATTGATTTGATTTGCAATATCTTTCAGTGTCAAGTGCGCATTTTCTTGCAAAAGACGTAAGATTTTTTTGTCAGTTTCATCTATATTCATAATGAAAAGATTAAATTTTCAGTGCTATTTTTCAGTTATTTTTTCTCTTACAGATTAAAAAAAGGATTTTAAAAAGATATATTTTCTTTTAAAATTTAAATTTTAAAAAATTATTTCTTATTTTAAAAACAAAAATACTAATTTTTTCTTTTTAATTTATTTTTATGGTTTCCTAAATAACTAACCCAAAAAGATATCAAAATGATAATTGGAATCCCTAAAGAAATTAAAAACAACGAAAATCGTGTAGGGCTAACCCCTGCTGGAGTTGCTGAAATGAAAAAATACGGGCATAAAGTATATGTTCAAACAAATGCAGGAGAAGGAAGTGGCTTCAGCAATGACGAATACAGCGATGCTGGCGCACAAATCCTTCCATCAATTGAAGACATCTATGGTATCGCTGAAATGATAATTAAGGTGAAAGAGCCTATAGCATCAGAATACAAACTAATCAAAAAGGATCAATTATTATTTACTTATTTCCATTTTGCATCATCAGAACCTCTAACTCATGCTATGATAGAAAGTGGTGCTATTTGTCTAGCCTACGAAACTGTTGAAAAATCAGACAGAAGCTTACCGTTGCTAATACCAATGTCAGAAGTTGCTGGTCGCATGGCAATTCAACAAGGTGCTAAATATTTAGAAAAACCTCAAAAAGGAAAAGGTGTTTTATTAGGCGGTGTTCCTGGCGTTCTTCCTGCTAAAGTACTAATTTTAGGTGGTGGAATTGTAGGAACTCAAGCCGCTAAAATGGCTGCTGGCCTAGGAGCAAGAGTGGTAATTATGGATGTAAATTTGCAACGTTTACGCCATTTATCTGATATCATGCCTCAGAATGTGACTACAATTATGTCAAACCATTATAACATCCGTGAAGCGATAGTTCAGGCTGACCTTGTAGTTGGTGCGGTGCTAATTCCTGGTGCTAAAGCCCCACATCTAATCACTCGTGACATGCTTAAATTAATGCGCCCAGGAACTGTTGTTGTAGATGTGGCTGTAGACCAAGGTGGCTGTATAGAAACATGTACACCAACTACTCATGAAAATCCAACATTCATCATTGACGATATTGTTCATTATTGTGTTGCCAATATGCCTGGCGCCGTACCTTACACATCTACACTTGCTTTAACTAATGCAACTTTGCCTTATGCATTGCAATTAGCCAACAGAGGTTGGAAAACTGCTTGTATGGAAAATGAAGAATTGAGAAAAGGACTCAATATTGCCAAGGGAAAAATTGTATATCAAGGCGTAGCAGATGCCTGGGGATTACCTTACAATAAGGTAGAAAGCCTTCTGTAGTTAAAATATTACTGAATAATTTAAATCTCCATCAAATTATACAAATTGTTGGAGCTTTCTGCTATAAAAAATTGCTATTCCTGCTTAGGTTTTGACAAATAATAAATAGGAATTCCTATTACCATTATTAAAACTCCCCAACCGCAAGTACTCGTTTTTGTAAATAATAATGCCAAAGAAATCGCACTTGCTATAACTATATACAATGAAGGTAAATAGGGATAACCAAATGCTTTGTATGGTCTTTCTATTGTTGGCATTGTTTTACGAAGGATAAAAATGCCGTAGATAGTTAATATGTAAAATATCAATACGATAATGATAACAAAGTCTAATAAATCCCCATATTTTCCTGTCAAACACAAAGCAGAAGCCCAAATACATTGCGCCCATAATGCCCAAGCAGGCACACTGAATGAGTTGAGTGTTGCGGCTTTTTTGAAAAACAATCCGTCTTTTGCCATCGTATAATACACCCTAGCGCCAGCCATTATTAATCCATTGTTGCATGCAAAAGTAGATATCATAATCATAATGGCAATTATTAAAGTTCCTATGTTGCCAAATATGTATTCTGAGGCTACTACTGCTACCCTATCAGATTTAGCCGTTGCAATTTCATCAAACGGAATTACTGCTAAATACATCAAATTGGTTAACACATATATAATCGTCACTATAAAAGTGCCTAAAAAAAGACTCAACCCAACATTACGTTTTGGATTTTTAATTTCTCCAGCTATAAAAGTCACTCCAACCCAGGCATCGCTAGAAAATAATGATCCTACAATAGCGGCGGAAATTCCCGAGATTAAAGCAACCCCACTGATGGGCAACCAAGTTCCCGAATCTTTTACATAGGATTTGGTTGACCACATATCTGCCCAATTAGTATTCCAAATTTCAGCCTTTGCAGCCAAAAGAAATCCAAAAATGATTAGCCCAAAAAGGGACAAGATTTTTATAATTGTCAAAACGGTCTGCATCATTTTACTATTCTTAACTCCTCGACTATTTAAGTACGAGAGAAAAACAATAGTAACGATTGAAACAATCTGGGCAGCATTGAGTGTAAAGGCATTGATTTGTAATACAATATGTTCGTCACTCACTACTGGAAATAAATAGGCGGCAAATTTTGAGAATCCCACACCTACTGCTGCTATTGTACCTGTTTGAATAACTGCAAAAAAGCTCCAACCATATAAAAAAGCAACCAATTTCCCATAGGCCTCTCTTAGATACACATATTGTCCTCCCGCCTTTGGAAACATGGCACTCAATTCTCCATAACTAACTGCTGCTATCATGGTTATCAAACCTGATACAACCCAAATCAGTGTGAGCCAACCAGCAGAACCTATCTGTCGTGCAATATCTGAGCTTACAATAAATATTCCCGAGCCAATCATAGAGCCTACCACAAGCATTGTTCCATCCAACAATCCGAGTTCTCTTTTGAAATTTTCTTGCGTATTTTCTTCCATGATTTCTATTTTTTATTTGGTTAAAGATATAAAAAAGTTTATTGACCAACTCTTATTCTATTTTTTTAAAAAAATAATTGACACAAAATAACTTATGAAATTAAAACGATTTCGTAACAAAAAGCTATGCATTTAAGACATTTAATTTCTACTCTTATTCACATCTGATTGAATTTCCTAAAAAATTTACCCGTAATTTTTAGTGTCTTTTTTTTGAAATATAATAATTAAAAAACCAAAAATGCTGATAATTCTCAAAAGTTTTTTGCTTTTTGGTTAAAAATTTTAAATAAAATATATTTTATTTAATTTTGATAAGTCTCTGAAATATTAAGATAATGTTAAGTTTTATCTTGTTTACAAAACCATAACATGCTTTTCAGGAACAAGATTATTAACCAATTTAACTTTGTCTAAATTTATAAAATACTTCATAACACAAATTAAAGAAACGATATATGAAAATGAAAACTATTCTAAAATCAGCACTAAATTATGGTACCAAAACAATTAATGGAATATTGATTTCTTTAAATCTCCCCATCTATAAAAACCCTAAATACAACAGAAAGAAATACAAACATGCTTCAACATTTATTTTATTGCTGTTTTTTTTTGCTGGAGGAAACAGTTGGGGACAGACACTTCTTTTAACAGATGATTTTACGGGATATTCTGGTAATTTAGCTACAAATACTGGAGGAAGCCCAAGTGGAACTTGGACCAAAGGAGGATCTGGCCCTGATCCAATAATAACAAATACTACACCTTTGACCTATTCAGGCTACAATGGCGGTGGAGGAAATTATGTAGTTATGCCAACAGCCTCTTCAACAACAAGTAGAGTATACAAGGGGTTCACGGCTACAACTGCAGTTGGAAATACATTCTATGTTTCTTTTCTTTTAAGAATATCCACTACTCAATCTGCTGGAGATTATTTTATAAGTTTAGGCGATGCTGGTACTGGTAGTGCCTATGGCCCTAGACTTTTTGCTAGAACAAGTGGTGCAGGATTTAATATTGGAATAAGTAAATCTTTAACTAGTGCGAATTGGGGAAGCACTGTCTTTACCTTAAATACAACTTATCTTGTTGTGATGAGATTTTCTGGAGTCTCTGGTACAACAAATGATTTGGCTTATGTATGGGTTAATCCAAGTTTAGCTTCTGAACCTACAACAGGAAGTGCTGAATGTTTTGATACCTCTGGGACTGATACTGGTTACGCTAGTGGTAATGTAGGAAATTTTCATTGGCACAATCGTACAGGTAGTAATCCTACTGGAGCAATTGATGGCGTTCGTGTTGCCTCAGCTTCAACAAGTTCAAGCGCATGGACAACCTTGGCAGCTGCTGCCACAACTCCAACTATAACCCCAAGTCTTACTACTTTAACCACTAACGTCAATACTACCTATGGTAATGGTACTCCGAGTACCAGTTTTACAGTTTCTGGAACCAATATGACTGCAGGAATAGTAGTAAATCCTCCCGCTGGATATCAAGTTTCAACTTTTTCCGATTTTTCGAGTAATACTGGAACAAATGGGTCTGGAATTACAATTGGATCTTCAGGGACTATATCCACAACAACAGTTTATGTTCGCTTACTTCCTACCGCAACAGTATCGGGTTCACCATATTCAGGGAATATTGCTTTGACTAGTTCTGGTGCTACTACAGTAAATATAGCTACTGTTTCGAGCTCTGTATCTGCAAAAACACTTACCATAACAGGGGTTTCGGGAGTAGATAAAGTATACGATCGTACTACGACTGCTACACTATCTGGAACACCATCTTACAATGGTCTAGCTAATAGTGAATCATTTTCTGTGACTGGAACTCCTATCGCCAACTTTGCTACTGCTTTAGTTGGAGCTGCAAAAACAATAACAATTACAGGATATACAGCCCCTTCAACCAATTATTCCGTAACACAACCAAGCACATCTGCTGATATTACTCAAAAAGAATTAACCATTACAGGGATAACAGCAAATAATAAAATTTTCGATGGAAACACGACAGCAACGCTTTCAGGCACAGCTGCATTGTCTGGAGTTGTGTCACCAGATGATGTTACTCTAAGTGGCACTCCTACAGCAACATTTGCTTCAAGTGGCATAGCAACTGGAATTGCTGTAACTGTTTCTGGGTATACTATTAGCGGAACAGATTCTGGAAATTATTCACTAACACAGCCTGCTGGTCTTACAGCAGATATTACCTCTGCCTCTGCTCCAACTATTTCAACAACAGGAACTTTATCAGCTGTAAATACAACTTATGGTTCTCCATCAGCAACTCCTTCAACTTTTTCAGTTTCAGGAACTAATATGACCGCAGGAATTTTAATTACTCCACCCTCTACAAATTTTGAAGTATCACTAACTTCTGGTTCAGGGTATGCTGACAACCTTACTGTTGGAGCAGCTGGAACAATTGCGGCAACGGATGTATACATTCGGCTAAAACCTACAGCCTCTGTTGCAGCTTCGCCATACAGTGGAAATATTGTTTTATCGAGTTCAGGTGCATCTAATGTAAATGTGGCTACGGTATCTAGTTCGGTTACTGCAAAAGTATTAACTATAACAGGTATTTCTGGAACCAACAAAGTCTATGACAAAACAACTACGGCATCTTTAACAGGAACACCATCTTACAATGGTCTAGCTAATAGTGAATCGTTTTCTGTGACAGGAACTCTTTTAGCCAATTTTACAGATTCAAATGTAGGAACAAATATAAGTATCTCAGTTACTGGCTATACAGCACCTTCCACAAATTATACCGTAACTCAGCCAAGTGTGATAGCTGACATAACTCCAAAAATAATTACAGTTTCAGGAGCTTCAGTAACAACTAAAACCTACACTGGAACCAATCCAGCTACTATTACGGGTGCTACATTAGTAGGAGTTATTTCTGGTGATACAGTAACTGTAAGTGGTGGTGGAACTTTTACCACGGTAAGTGTTGGAACAGGAATCAGTGTGACAGCTACATTAACATTAGGTGGTGCCAATGCAGGAAATTATACTTTAACACAACCTACATTAACAGGAAATATTACAACTGCTCCATTGACAATCACAGGGTTAACGGGTTCTAACAAAGTATATGATGGAAATACTCCGGCTTCATTTACTGGAACTCCAACATATTCAGGATTACAAAATTCTGAATCGTTTAGTGTGTCTGGAACTCCAAGTGCTTCATTTGCTACAGCAACAGTAGGCACTGGAAAAAGCATAACTGTAACTGGTTACACTACTCCTTCAGCAAATTATACTGTAACTCAACCTACATTATCAGGAAATATTACTGCTAAAAATTTGACGGTAACTGGCGCTATAGCTAGTGATAAAGTGTATGATAGATTAAATACTGCTACAATTACAGGTTCAACATTGGTAGGTGTAATAGGTGGAGATATTGTAACGATTACAACTTCGGGTACTTTTGCAAGCATTGATGTGGGCTCTGGAATCTCCGTTACTTCTACCCAGACTTTAAGTGGGGCTCAAGCTTCTAATTATACCGTAACATTACCAACAGGATTAACTGCAAATATTAACCAAAAAGCGTTGACAATAACTTCCGCAATTGCCTCAAATAAAGTCTTTGATGGTAATACAACCGCAACAATTACAGGAACATTAACTGGAATCATTTCACCTGATGTTGTTACATTAAATGGTACAGGGACTTTTGCTTCATCTGCTATTGCAAATGGTATAACCGTAACCTCAACTTCGACCCTCGCTGGTCTTCAAGCTGGAAATTACTCTTTAACTCAACCAACTGGGTTAACAGCAAATATTACCCCTAATAATTTGAGTGATGTATCATTTAACAGCGGGTCATCTGCAAGTACCAATTCAAATATAGATTACACACTTTATCAAGGAACCACACTAACAAGCACTGGAACTGGAACAAATGGTAGCGTAGGAGTAATGGGATTTTATGTACGTGATGGCGGTGCTTCTTTATCAGATTTAGATAATGTTGGAACAGAACTAACAGCTATAAGTTTCGCTGTTACGAATGTATCCAACATCCGTTCAGCAAGATTATTTGACGGGACTTCTCCATTAGGCACTCCCGTTACGGTTACTAGCTCACCAATAACATTTACAGGACTAACAGGAGTTATTGCAGCCGACAATTCTCAATTAGCATTAAATTTACGTATTACTTTTAAATCTTCTGTGACAGATAATCAGCAACTACAATTTACTGTTTCATCGGTAACTGCAAATGCTACTGGATCTACTTTTGCTGCAACTAACGGTGGTGCTCCTGCTTCATCTACAACAAGTGATATAAATAGAATTGAAGTAACTGCAACAAAAATTTCAGTAGACACCCCGCCAGTGAACACATCAGTAAATACAAATATGACTGCCTTTACATTTAAGTTTGAAGATGCTAATAATAACTTGGATTTCGACACAAATCGAACAGTAAATTTAACAACAACAGGCACCAATATATCTCCAAGTACACCATCAGTTACAATAACTGCTCCACATACTGGCATAGCTACATTCAATACAGTACAGTTCACATCTGGGCCTCAAACAGGTATTACTTTAACAGCAACAACCACTGGTTTAACCACAAATACAATAACAACTTCACCATTTGATGTTATTTCATTTTTAAATAATGATTTTAGAACCATACTAGGATCAAGCCTTTTATGGTCTACCGTAGCACATTGGGAACGTTTTGATGGGACAAATTGGGTAGCTGCAACTGGAGTACCAGGATCTACAAGAAGAGTTTGGATTAGAGGTACTATGGGTAGCGTTCCCTCAACTACAGTTCGTGAATTGACTATTGAAAATAATGGAACATTAACATCGTCTAATGCTATGTCTGTTTCTGATAAATTGCTTATTCAGAACGGAGGTAAATTTGTAATGAATGCTTTCTTAACAATGGATAATGACTCTAATGGATCATTATTTGAAATTGAAGATAATGGTACATTTGAATATTCAAGCGCAAGTTCATCACCACAGTTATTTCAGGGAGACGAAAATTTTCATCCTAATTCTAATTTCATCATTAATAATTGGGATAACGGAACAGACTTTGTACATCCAACAGCATCACCTAGTAGAGAAATTACAGCAAGAACTTATTTTAACACCAATACAGGAGCCAATTACACTGCATTATTTGGAAATTTATACTATAAAGATAATTCAGGGAGTGATGCCAGACTTGTAACATCAACAGGAACTCCAAGTCTTAATCTTACTCATGGAAATTTAGAAATAGAAAGTACACTTATTGATACTGATGAAATTAGATTAATGGGAGGAGCTCAAACCATTGGCATTGGTGGAGATGTAATAGTAAAAGATGGATATTTTGTTTTTTGTAGTGGTAGTTCTTCCGCACAGGCTGTAAACATTGAAGGAAACCTCAAAATACAAGGGTCAAATAATGCAGCAGTAGTTATTGGAGGTGTTGCTAACTCTTCAACTTCCAATGTAAATCTAAAAGGCAACCTAGACGTAAGTGGCGCTAATAGACTTCTAAGCGTGGATTTAACAAATTGTTTTTTAAATTTCGCTGGTCCATCAACTGTATTAGACTCGCAAACTGTAGATTTTGATTCATATAATAGCGGAACTGGCCCATATAATCAAGGAGTATCTTTCAATATCAGTAGTGGTGCTTACGCTAAAATTATTAATCAAGATTGGGCACTTGGAGACGAATCAGACATAACCGTGAAAACATTAGGAGTATTAGATTTTGGTTTTAGTTCAACCAATGTTGCATTAAATGTTATTGAAGCCGGATTAACTACTCCCATTAATTCAGATTTTGACTTGGAATCTAGAGGAACGCTAAAAATTACATCACCTCAAGGAATCACAGCAAGTTCTAATGCTGGTAACGTCAGAACCAACCTTGATGCCACATCTAGAGTTTATAGCAATACAGGTATTTATCATTACATTGGAAAGGAAAATCAAGTTACAGGAGATGGCTTGCCAACTTCAAATTTTGGAAAAAGAGTAATTGTAGAAATGGACTTAAACACATTGACGCTCACTCCTCCTTCAATAATACCTATTACTAATAATGATGCTATTGGAAACAGCTATCCCGGAGGATTAGAAATTAAAAACGGAATTGTGCAAGGAACAACAACTGCAGACTTTACAGGCACAGGAGTACTAATTATGTCGGGGGGACTATATCAAATAAATGTACCAACCTCTACGAGTATTGTTCCTAGGTTAGATGGCGCATATAGTTTAACGGGGGGTGTTATTGAATTAAATGCCACAGCTGACCAAACATTACGCGGCAACAGAGATTATTTCAATCTAAAAATATCAGGTGCCAACATCACTGGAATAGATGATAAAACTCTTTCTGATGCTATAACTATATCAAATAACTTAGAGATTACAGGAACTCCAATTTTTGATACTGAAAATAAAGGAATGACTGGATCTGCTGGACTTAAGATGGATGGAGGAAGATTAAGAATGGCTAAATTAAACACTACTCTGCCAGAGCTTGATGCGACTACAATTGGTCAGTCATATGCTATCACAGGAGGCACAATAGAATGGTATGGATCAAACGCTAGTCAAACTCATTCTCTTCGTGGTACTTATGGCCTATCGAATATAAATATCAATTATAATAATATTGAATTGAATAGTACTGCTGCCAATGTTGCTGCCTTAAAAGCTAATGTAGTAGCACAAGCAGGTTTTGGTGTTGCTGGAACTATGAATGTAAATAGTCCAACCTGTTTTCAGTTGGCAAGTGGTTTTACAATTACAGATGCTGGAACAAGTACTTTTGAAATAAAATCTGGAGCTACATTTAAATATGGTGGCTCTATTGCTACAACTGGTGCCTCAGGAAATATTAGAACAGATACTAGAACTTTCTCATCTACAGCATCCTATGGCTTTGTAGGCTCTACAACACAAACAACTGGAACTGGATTGCCTTCGTCTATGATTAATCTTTACATGGATAAAGATACTTCGACCAATTTTGTAACTTTAAGTAGTTCAACAACGGTAACAGGAGCATTAACTTTTTATAAAGGCAAACTAGACACAACTACAAACAATCTTACTGTTGACACTACTGGAAGTATCTCTGGTGCTAGTAGTACAGATTATATTGTTACTAGTAGTTCAGGTACATTAACAAGAAATATAGGAGGTTCAGGAACTTTTGATTGCCCAATTGGATCTGCTACAGATTTTAACCCTTCATCGTTCGTATGGTCTGCTGCACCCGGAATATCAGCATTTTCCATACGCTACATTGCCTCCACAGCAACTAATGGCTCTGGGCTGCCAGCACAAGCAGGCTGTGTATCGGCGTCGACTTTATTGAATAATGGATATTGGTTAACAACAAGTACAGGCACAGCAATAAATACTCCTAATATTAGCTTTTCACGAAATGGTCATACCAATGCAGGAGCTAATCTAAATCTTCATGCTATTGTTAGAAGAAATAATTCAGCCTCAGCATGGGGAGTTGCAGGAACGTGGACAGACCCTGGTTCAACTATAATTAGCCCTGCTGGAATAGGACAAATTTCACTAACTCAAACCAACTTAGCGACGACAAATAATTTTGCAGGAGAATTTGCTATTGCAACTGGAGCTAACGATACTTCCTCGTCCGCAGTTCTAACAGCGGCAGCTTCTAAAATTTGCTCTGGGACAAGTCCAAATTTGAGTGTAGCCATTACAGGTAGTGGTTCTTTATACAATCTGGTTTATACCGATGGCACATCTAATTTTTCAGTTACTAATTACAGCTCAGGAACTCCTATTATTGCGTCCGTGACCAGTTCAAACACAACCTATTCATTGGTATCTGTAACTAGCTCAGGAGGTTGTATAGGCACTGGAAATAGTGGTTCGCCAACGGTTAATGTCGGCGGAACAGCTACTTGGAGCGGAAGTTGGATTCCTAGCGCACCTAGTATAACAGATGATGTTATTTTTAATTCTGGAACAGTCTATAATGTACCTGCACACATCACGGCATGTGCTATGACAGTAAAAGGAACTGCTCAAGTTACCATACCCACCAACTATAATGTTACATTGAGCGGTGCATTAATAGTTGAAAACGGAGGTAGTTTTACCCTTGAAAACAATGCTAACTTAATTCAAAGTGGTTCGGGTAATCCTAATACTGGCAACATAAAATCAAGAAGAGACAGTTCTCCATTATATCTTTTAGATTATACCTTATGGTCATCACCCGTTGAAAACCAAAATTTATATAATTTCTCACCTGATACAGCTGCGAATCGTTTTTATATTTATGATGAGCCTACAGACCAATACAATACTATATCCTCAGGAAATAATTTTACAATTGGACGAGGTTATTTGATTCGAGTGCCAAGAACATTCTCTTCTACTACTCAAACAGTATACAATAGCGCTTTCACTGGCAAACCCAACAGTGGCGATATCACTTACAGTATGAGTAAATCCTTGAATGGATTTAATGCTGTAGGAAATCCGTATCCTTCACAAATCAATGTACATAATTTCATTGATGCTAATATTGCTAACATTCAAGGAACACTTTACTTCTGGAGAAAAAGAAACAATCCATTGGCTACCAGTTATGCTACTTTAACTAAATTAGCTTATGCTTCGAATGCTGCTGCAGGAGGTGATACAGGAAGTACTTATTTTAATACCTCCACCACACCTGCTGCCAACTGGGTTATCAATGTAGGACAAGGCTTTTTTGTTCAAGCCAAAAGCGCATCGAATTTAGTCTTTACCAATGCTATGAGAAGAGGAACCAATAATGGCAATCAGTTCTTTAGAACCAGCACCAATTTAGTAGACGAACCAAATACTTTTAAACTGAATTTGACCAGTACCAATGGTGTGTTTAGTCAAATGGTTTTGGGCTATTCATCAGAATATACCCTTGGGGTTGATGATGGAATCGACGGATTCAATATCAACAACACAAATTATTTGTGTAGTAGTATTGAAGGCGCTGCTTATGTAATTCAAGGCCGTCCAGAGTTTTCCTCTACCGATGTGGTTCCATTACAATACAAAATTGACAATGCAGACCAATACAGTATTGCTATTGAGCAATTAAGTGGCGTTTTTGTAACCCAAGATGTGTTCTTGAAAGACAAGTTGACCAATACCATTCACGATTTGAAATCGGGACCGTATGACTTTGGTTCTGAATCGGGTAATTTCAAGGAACGTTTTGAAGTGGTTTATGAAAATCCATTAGCGGTAAATCAAAACACCTTCAATGAAAACAATGTGGTAGTGTACAAGCAGAATCAAGAATTAGTCATCAATACGGGTAAAATACCAATGTCAAATGTCAAAGTATATGATATTAGAGGAAGACTTCTCATTGCTAAAGACCATATTGATGCAAACCAAGTGCGATTGTTTACAGGAAGTACTCAGGAAGTACTTTTGGTTAAAATCACTTCAGATACTTATGGTACGATAACTAAAAAAGTAGTCAACTAAAATATCCTATTTTTATACCTAAAAAGCCCTTTCAGCAGCGAAAGGGCTTTTTTTATGCAAAACAGCTAAAGAACAGCATGTGTTTTATCGAGGAAGTGCCTAAATACGGTCGTTAAACTGCATCTTTTTTAGCCCAAATGCTTCAAATTTGTCTTTTTTGTAGCTTCAACGAGTTTTGTAGTACTTCAACGAAAATAATTGTTACGGCTATACTGCTACCCTATCTTTGACATGTATTAGAAACACAACCACTAACACATACTAAAGATGAAAACAACAACTCAAAATAAAACAACTCAAAATTCTTTCTCAAGAACGGGATTAGTTGTTGTATTTGTTTTGTTTTTATTATCAAGTGTTGG
This sequence comes from Flavobacterium sp. R1_16, assembly GCF_057652095.1. NCBI lineage: Bacteria > Pseudomonadati > Bacteroidota > Flavobacteriia > Flavobacteriales > Flavobacteriaceae > Flavobacterium > Flavobacterium sp. R1_16. The sequence continues at coordinate 738,227 of NZ_JBYFCG010000001.1, read as the reverse complement.
AATGGTAGGGCAAAATGTTCAATCTACTGTTGCAACTTCTACTACTACTTTTACAGTTGCTTCTTCAGATGAGATTGTTGCTACTGCTCAAACAACTACTACAACAAACACTACAATGAATTTTGTTTCTTGGTTTATGGGAACGAAACAAACTCCTTCTAACAATCAATCAGGTGAGTTTTCAACTAACAGCAAAAAACAAATGATTCAATCAGGAATTGCTCCAAACCGTTTGTTAATCAAAGCTTTCTTGAAAAAAGCTACTAACTACAACAGTACTATAGCATAATTTTATACTATTAGTTTTAATAAAAAAAGAAGCCGTCCAAATTGGACGGCTTTCTATTTATTAAATTCTATCTGAACTATTTCTTGTAAATTTTTTGTGTGTATACAACTCCATTTGCATAAATCTTAACGATATAATATCCTTTTCGCAAATCTGAAATATCAAGTGATTTAGACCTTAATCTACCTGTTAAATTATAGACTTCTACTGTAAAACTTCTTGTAGGCAAATTATAAACGGTAATAATGGAATTATTAACCAAAACAATTTGTACCGCTGGAGCTGTAGTTGTAGGTGTAGTTGTTGTTGGAGTAGTGGTAGTTGTTGGAGTTGTTGTGGTAGTAGTTGTTGTTGTTGGCTCTGTTGGAGTTACTGCCACAACTGATGAAACAGTATACGTTTGATTTAATTTATTGTATCCTTTTACAGAATCCCAAGTTCCTACATTGGCCAATTGAATTGAAAATAATGAACTTTTTACTTTTGGATCAGGTAGATTTAGAAATAATTCATAGGTTCCTACAGGTACATCAACATTTAAATTTTGTTTGATTTGAACTGGTGAACCACTGTGCCATAATCTAACATCTGTATTCAATTGAAAAGAATATTCAGAACCTGTTGAAGTATTTTTCATTACTAAGTAAGCTTTTCTATCATTGAACACATTACCAAAACCTATATTTTGTAAATTAATAGTTAGAGCTCCATTAGAAATCGTTGAGTTTAACATTTCAAATCGATACCCTAATCTTCTTTGAATTTCATCATAACAACCGCTAGTTTTCCATAAATCTAATGTTGCTCCATAGTATCCAATGTTTAGATAGTTATAATGAAATTTATTTAACATACTTACAGCATTCGTACAATTTTGATAAGTAGTGTTTAGTTGATTGGATTCTCCTCCGCAAAAAGTATATTTAGATTGACTTTCTAAATAAGGATATTCTTTTGTAGTATTGCTAAAGGTTCCAACATCGGAAGAACTCGATAAAAATGCATCATTGTGTAAAGCTACCCTTGAATTTACTGTTCCTTTGTAGGCCTCAGTAGATGAAATTGGAGTCGCTCCGCCAACAAGAGTCTGAAAAGTTGGTGTTCTAAAAGCTACCATTCTATCTGGTGCTAACTCTAATATTTTCAATCCAATCTCTTTTCTGTCAGCTATATTTTGAGACGTCAAAGAGCTAGTTCCATAATTTTTTGAATAATACCATTCTCCATACTGACCTATGAATCCCGCCTCGACACAAGATATAACATCTTGATTAGGAATAGTAATTGCTTTTAACTGGTCAATGTGAGAAAGCAATAACGCTTTTGGAGCTTCAATATCATCTGTTTCACTGTATCTGAATCTAAGTACACATTTAACCCCAGAAGCTCGTAAAGTGTTAAAATCCGTTTGGATATTATCTAAAAATGTTTGAGATATTGGTGTCGTTTTAAAAGCACCTAAATCATAAATTCTTAGCATCAGAGTTATTTTTTCATTTACTCTCATACTTGTTAATGAAGATTGAGATAGAAATGAAAATGTTCCAGTGCTTGACGGTGATTTTGAATATTTATACCAACCACGTTCTGGATTGGAAAAAATTTCAGAGCTAGAAGTATAGCTTTGAGTTTGTGATTGCGAGGCTACGCTGAAAAGTAGCATTAGTAATAATTTTTTCATAATAGCTAGGTTAAGAATTATACATTTTTTTGGTAGCTTGGGAGCTGATACATTCAAATTGCTTGGGGTCAATAAGAATGCATTACAAATTAATATTATAAAAGATATATGAATTTTAAAAAATCGATGAAAATATATTTTTAATCGATTAAATACGTTAAAATATTTTTTTTGTAAGTTTTTACATATAATATACAACTTGCAAAATGACATGAAAAATAGTTGTAAAAACAAAAAAACCTCGAATATAATTCGAGGTTTGAAAGAAAATTTTTATTGATATTAAGCTTTACCAGCAGCAATTAAATTTAGTGCTGAACCAGCTACAAACCATCCAATCTGACTATCGTTATAGGTATGATTTGCTAAAATTATATCCTTAGTTCCATCAGCATGAACAAATTCTAATGATAATGGTTTTCCTGGTGCAAATTCAGTCAAGTCTAAAAAGTTGATAGTATCGTCTTCTTGTATTTTATCATAATCCGCTTCGTTAGCAAAAGTTAATGCTAACATACCTTGCTTTTTCAAGTTAGTCTCGTGTATACGAGCGAACGATTTTACTAAAACCGCTTTCACACCCAAGAAACGTGGTTCCATTGCAGCGTGCTCACGAGAAGAACCTTCGCCGTAATTATGGTCTCCCACAACTATCGAAGGTATTCCAGCAGCTTTATAGGCTCTTTGAACAGCAGGTACAGCATCATAAGTACCTGTCAATTGATTTTTAACAGAATTTGTTTTTTTATTAAAAGCATTCTCGGCACCAATCAACATATTATTTGAAATATTATCCAAATGACCACGAAAACGCAACCAAGGACCTGCCATAGAAATGTGGTCAGTAGTACATTTACCAAAAGCCTTAATTAACAATTTAGCTCCAGTATAATTTTTTCCATCCCATGCTTCAAATGGAGCTAGCAACTGTAAACGATCTGATGTTTTAGAAACAGCTACCTCAACATTAGAACCATCTGCTGCTGGTGCTTGAAAACCAGCATCTTCTACATCAAAACCTCTACTTGGCAATTCATCACCAAATGGAGCATTCAATTTTACGGCTTCTCCTTTATCATTCAATAAAGTATCCGTTAATGGATTAAAATCCAAACGTCCTGAAATTGCCAAAGCAGCAACCATTTCTGGAGAAGTAACGAAAGCGTGTGTATTAGGGTTACCGTCGGCCCTTTTGGAAAAATTACGATTGAATGAATGTACAATGGTATTTTTTTCTCCTTTATCAGCTCCTTCTCTATCCCATTGTCCAATACAAGGACCACAAGCATTGGTAAACACTTTAGTTCCCATTTTTTCAAAATCAGCAATGATTCCGTCTCTTTCAATAGTATAGCGAATTTGCTCTGAACCTGGATTAATTCCAAACTCTGCTTTTGGTGTAATTCCATGTGCTACAGCTTGTCTTACAATTGAAGCCGCTCGAGACATATCTTCGTAAGAAGAGTTGGTACAAGAACCTATCAATCCCCACTCTACTTTTAAAGGCCAACCATTTGCAGCTGCCTCTTCTTTCATTTTAGAAACTGGCGTACCTCTATCTGGTGTAAACGGTCCATTAATATGTGGTTCTAATTCTGATAAATTGATTTCGATTAATTGGTCAAAATAGTTTGCTGGATTAGCATATACTTCAGCATCAGCTGTTAAATAAGAGGCTACTTTGTCTGCTGCATCAACTACATCCTGACGACCTGTTGCTGACAAATATCTTCTCATGGAATCATCATAACCAAAAGTAGAAGTAGTTGCTCCTATTTCAGCGCCCATGTTACAAATGGTTCCCTTACCAGTACATGACATCGCTTCTGCACCTTCTCCAAAATATTCAACTATAGCTCCTGTTCCTCCTTTTACAGTTAAGATATCAGCAACCTTCAAAATAACATCTTTCGGAGCCGTCCATCCGGATAGTTTACCCGTTAATTTTACTCCTATCAATTTTGGAAATTTTAATTCCCATGACATTCCAGACATTACATCCACAGCATCAGCTCCACCTACACCAATGGCTAGCATGCCTAAACCACCCGCATTTACAGTGTGTGAATCCGTTCCAATCATCATTCCTCCTGGGAAAGCATAATTTTCTAAAACGATTTGGTGAATAATTCCTGAACCTGGTTTCCAAAATCCAATTCCATATTTATTTGAAACAGACGAAAGGAAATCAAAAACTTCTTTGGATTGCGAGTTCGCTACTTGTAAATCTGTTTTAGCGCCAACTTTTGCTTGAATCAAGTGATCACAATGAACGGTTGTTGGAACCGCTACTTTACTTTTTCCAGCATGCATAAATTGCAACAATGCCATCTGTGCGGTAGCATCTTGACAAGCTACTCTATCTGGTGCAAAGTCAACATAATCAACACCTCTACCAAATGCTTTTGATGGCTGACCATCCCAAAGGTGACTGTATAAAATTTTCTCAGTTAAAGTAAGTGGACGTCCAACTATTTCGCGTGCTTTATCAACACGAGTCGCCATGTTGTCATACACTTTTTTAATCATTTCAATATCAAAAGCCATAATAATATAGGTGTTTTTTATTTTAGTAGCGCAAATTTATGAATTAAAGATGACAATTAAAAGAAATTTAATGATAGTCCTTATCCCAAATAGTATTATTCAAAAAATTGTATTTTTTAGACTAAATAATTAGTAAAAGTCTAAGATTAATCCTTAAAATTAAACTATCAACACCAGTAAAATCAATTTGTTAGAAAAAATATCTTTTTTAATGTTAGAGACAAAATAAAACCAAGAAAGAAGGTTATGAAAAGATAGAAAAAGAAAAAAAGAAAAATTCCAAAAGTACTCAAAGAACCTATTGGATAAAAATTGCACATCGCGTGTAGCACAATACTAAAATGCAATAGATAAATAGGATAAAATAAAGAGCTTATTGAAGTTACTTGCTTAAAAAAAGCACTTCCTATTTTCAATTCTGAGAAAAAAGGAATGAAAAAAGCGATAGACAATGAGACTACAGGTAGGTAAAAAACATTCCAAAAAAACGAATATGTATCTATAAGTATCCTAAAATAACCAATCCCAAAGAAAATAAAGAAAATACCAAGTACTCCCAGAATCAGTAAAAGCTTTTTGAACTTCAACCATAAAGAATTAAAAGTCCGATTTAAACCATAAAAAAGAGCTCCAATACAAACCGAATCAAGCCTATAAATCACCACGGATTTTAATCCTCTATCCCACTGATTGATAGTGGTCGTATCGACAGAAAAATGGTAGTTCCATTTTAAAAATAAGCCGACAAAAATTCCCAAAATACCAACTGCTAAAAAACTCTTCTTTGTGTCTTTTTTAAAAAGTTTATAATAAAAATATAGCGAAAAAGACAAAAATAGGCTAGCAAAAACAACTATGGGAATTATCCAAGACTCAGAAAAAAAAGCTGGCATTGGACTCTGAAAATTTTGAGCAAAAAACAAGTATTTCCAACTGTATTCAGTTGGATAATTAAATGCTCGAGCTAGTAAATAATTCAACACTAAAGCAAAAAAGTAAAATGGAATAATCTGTAAAAAACTACTTTTCAAAAACTGTAAAATCGATGAAAAATCAGCCTCTCTCTTTTCAGAAACATTCAGCAAAGTTCTACCAATCGTGAAGCCACTCAAAACTAAAAAAGTTTCAATACTTAAAAAATGAAGCATACTTACTATTTGAGAGAACATAGTATTCCCTTGTGGAAAAATCCAATAAAATTGGGTAAACACGATGGTAACAATAGCTGCAGCCATCATCAAATCAACACCTGTACCCCCTTTTGATAAAACCTTTGTATTCATCGTTTTATATTCTTTTATCTCTTAGTTTAGTCATTGGTCTCTCAAAGTACTGATACAAAAGATAACTTAGAAATAATGTTATGCTTATATACATCAAGGTAAACAGATGCAATTGTGTAAGACTAAATGCAGAAGTATCTATAAAATGTTTCATCAAATAAAGTACGATACTATAATGCAGTAAATATATCGAATAGGAGATTTCACTAATCAATTCTACTGGCTTTCTCCATAACTTTGGACCTAATTCCCATTCTGAAAAAAAAGGTAAAAAACAAACCAAAGCTACTGAATTTAAGGGCAAGCATACAACATTCCAAAAAAAGGGATACTCCCCAATTTTCAACTTTAGATAGCCCAAACAAAATAGTAATACAGCCAATAACACAAAACCAATTCCTAAAAATTTAAATCTAAATCTACACCAAAAATCGGGAAACCTACAATGTACATAACCAAACAAAACACCCATCAAAACAGTATCAATTCTGTAAACAACCACTGAACGAAGGGACAAATCCCACTGAGCCATAGTCGTATTAGGAGTATAGAAATAGTAATGAATTTTTAAAACGAAAAAAAAGAAAATCATCCCTAAAATCACTCCCAAAAAGAGCTTCTCTCTGGGAACTTTTCTAAAAAGTTGCGATGCCAATAACAACAAAAAAACGGTTATCAAATAGCCATACTCTTTTATAGGCATACTCCAAGATTCAGGAAAAAAAGGAAGCAATGGAGAAGCAAAATTCTGGAAAAAGAAGAAATACTTCCACGATTCTGTTATTGGATAACCAATGAAATAGCCAATACCTACATTAACCAAAATGATTAAATAATAATTAGGCAATATCCGAATCATCCTTCGATTCAAAAAATTCATCATGGTTTTAAAACCATAATCGTCTCTCAAAAACTGCTTGTAAATAATGCTCCCAATCAGGAAACCACTCAAAACAAAAAACAATTCCACTCCAAAAAAACCACACATATCAACAGCTTTAGCAAGCCAACTCGAACTCGGTGGATAAATCCAAGACGTATGAGAACACAAAACCAAAGCAATCGAAATGACCCTTAACAAATCTAAGCCAAAAATACGTTTAGTCGTTTTTCGTTCTGATTCAATCATTTAAAATTGTATTTTTGGTTTTAGTTATCTGCTATACATGACAAAATCAAAGATATATAAATTTTTAAGAGTTTTTATCCTCATTTGCATCATTGGAGCTGGAATTGGGTATTGGCAACTGCCGAATCGTCACAAAGCCATTATAAAAACCGTTTTCCTTCAAAAAACTGGAATCGTTGATAATGATTGGATTATCGATAATTCCAATTTGGAATACAAAATGATATCGCCAACCTTTTATATTGATGGTATTTATAAATCCATGGAAGGCCCAAAATCATCCAGCTATATTCAACTCTCTAAAGATTCTACTCTACTTTGGCTTACAGGTTTTCACGTAAAAGCATTGGATTCAAAAACTAAAAATAGGATTTCAAACGACTTCATTTGCCATACCAATATTGATTTTAATGACACTAAATATTTCTCCAATTTCCATTTGGAAAAACGAATCGGTATCTATTATCCTCGATTAACCTCACTTTCTCATGGCTTAGAAAATTTTTCATTCCCAAAAGGATATGGAATTCCCATGAAAGGAAACGATTTATTGTATGTAACTACCGAGTCGTTAAATCACAATATCACCAATGCGAACTTCTGTATCAAACACGAGGTTACTGTCGATTATTCAAAAAATAAGGCGAGTATCAAACCCTTACTAAACCGGACTGTTTTTATCATGTTGCCCTATGATAAATCTGACCCTTATAAAAGCCCTACCGACCCTGGAAAAGACTATTGTATCCCTGTCGAAACCAAAAATCACAGTTATGATTATGGTGATGGTAATGTATTATCTGGACATTGGGTAATTCCAACTGGAAAGAAAACGTACCGAAGCAGCATTGATGGTCAATTGCAAATTAAAGACAGTATGCGTTTGCATGCCGCAGCGACACATGTACATCCGTTTGCCACCTCGCTGACTTTATGGGATAAAACGACTCAAAAAGCTATTTTTACCAGTAAAATAACCAATCATAAAGACAAAATAGGGCTTTCAAATATAACTTCATTCAGCTCTGAATCTGGAATTTGGATGTATCAAAACCATGAATACGAATTGGTATTAGAAGTAAACAATACCACTAAGATAAATCAAGATATGATGGGAAGCATGTTTCTATTCTTCTATGATGCAGAATTAGATTCGATTTTGAAAACTACTAATATAAGGTAGCTATTATCTTTTCTATAGTTATTCCTTCGGCATCAGCTTTATAGTTCTTTACCACACGGTGTCTCAAAATTCCAACTGCAACCGTTTTGACATCTTCTATATCTGGAGAAAATTTACCATTGAAAGCAGCATGGGCTTTGGCAGCTAATATTAAATTTTGTGAAGCTCTTGGTCCTGCACCCCAATCGATATAATTTTTTATATAATCGTTAGACAAAGAATTGTCTGGGCGTGTTTTACTCACCAAGGTTACTGCATATTCTATAACATTATCAGCCACAGGAATACGTCGAATTAAGTGTTGAAAATTGATAATCTCTTCTGCAGTGAACAAGGAATTAATAGTAACTTTAGCATCCGAAGTAGTGCTTTTTACAACCTGAACTTCTTCAGAAAATGAAGGATAATCCAGTTTGATAGAAAACATAAAACGATCCAATTGTGCTTCAGGAAGCGGATAAGTACCCTCTTGCTCTATTGGGTTTTGTGTAGCCAAAACAAAATAAGGCAACGAGAGTTTATAATTGTGTCCCGCAATAGTAACCGCCCGTTCTTGCATGGCTTCTAATAAAGCCGCTTGGGTCTTTGGCGGTGTTCTGTTGATTTCGTCTGCCAGAATAATATTAGAAAAAATGGGTCCTTTTATAAATTTAAAATGACGATTTTCATCTAGAATTTCACTTCCTAAAATATCTGATGGCATCAAATCGGGGGTGAACTGAATTCGTTTGAAATCTAATCCCAATGCTTGAGATATAGTGTTGACTATCAACGTCTTTGCAAGACCAGGGACACCAACTAGCAAGGCATGGCCTCCAGAAAAAATACTTAATAAAATCTGGTCAACAACCTCATCTTGACCCACAATAATCTTAGCTATCTCTTTTTTTAATTCGGCTCTTTTTTCTACTAAACTCTGTATTGCTGCTACGTCAGACATATATTTTAGATTTATGATTTTAGATTTACGATTTTAGACAAAACGAAAAATCTGAAATCTCTATTTTTTTAACCAATTATTTGTAAACTCACAATCTCTGTATTCACCATTAATTTTGATGTAGGTATCTTTAATTTTTTCATCAAACCACTTAGCAATAGCATTGATTTGTTTTTCCTTCAAAGCCAATTCCTTAATTTTGATATAATCCTTTGCATAATCGGCGGTGTGTTCGTCAATTCTGTTAGTAACTGTAACTAGTTTGTATTTTTTCTTTCCGTTTTGATCGGTATCAATTACCGGAAGCGATACTTCACCTTCTTTTAAATTCGAAACCTGACTGTAGAGAGTTGGATCCATTTTTGTCAATTCAAAATGGGTATCTTGTGTTTTAGGATTTACTAATTGTCCGCCATTGGCTTTGGTTTCTTTTTCATCAGATTCCGTTCGTGCTGCCTCCGCAAAAGTAATTTCCTTATCGATAATCTTTTTTCTTATGATATTAATTTTTTCTTTGGCCTCCTTCATCGATTCATTCGAAATGGATGGAACTAATAGTATGTGTCGTAATTCAATTTCTTGACCCTTTATTTTTTCAACATAAATAATGTGGTATCCAAAATCGGTTTCGAAGGGTTCTGAAATTTCACCTTGAGCAAGACTAAAAGCAACATCTTTAAATTCCTTTACAAAAGGTGTTTTCCTATTCATTTTGTAATACCCTCCATTGGAACTAGAACCTGGATCTTGTGAATACAATACCGCTTTGGTAGAAAAACTGGAACCCTCTAGTACATCGGCTCTAATGGATTTTAGTCTGTCGATAACTTTTTGTTTTTCCGCCTCTGTAACTTTAGGTTTGATGACAATTTGCGCAACTTCCATTTCTGCCCCAAAAACGGGTAACTCATTCTGTGGAATTTTTTTAAAAAAGCTTCTCACCTCCTCTGGAGTTATCTCTACCTTGTCAATAATTTTCTTCATCATTTCAGAAGACAACTTATTGGTCTTGATTATTTCAAACAAGTCTGCTCTAAAGTCAGCTTCACTTGGTTTTTTGAAATACTTTACCACCTTATCCATCGAACCCAATTGCTCCACCATGTAGCCTAATTGCTCCTCTAGTTTAGATTTTATCTCATCATCAGTAACTTTTATACTATCCTGAATCGCTTGATGAGCATAGAGTTTGTCCTCCAACAGTTTGCCTAACATTTGACATCTTGAAATATCTTTAACAGAACCACCTTGGCTGGTAATTTCTAAAAAAGACTTGTCAATATCTGAATCTAAAATGAGATAATCCCCAACAGTGGCGATAATACCATCAATTTTTTGGCGTTGACTTATAGATTGAGGTTTTGCTGTTTTAACACTGTCCTTGATAATTTCTTGAGCAAACAAGGTGGAACTTAGTAAAGAAAAACAACAAATGGCGAATAGCAACTTTCTATTTATAAATCTCATATTTTTTATCTTTAATGGCATCATTTGTGATTTCACTTTCAAATTTTTTAATTAATTCTAACTTTCTCTTGTTTAAAATCACCTCTTTTAATGTGGGTTTCAAATAGTCAAATGGTCCTATCTGATTTTTATCCATTACATCCCTAATCTTAACTAGATACATATCTAATGAATCGGCATGTTGAATAGTTTTACCCGGTGAAATATATTGATCCCTATTGTCGGGGTTTATGAATGGCAATTTAGTATATATTTGGCTCATTTCTACCCAAACTGAATCATTGAATGCAAAACTTTTTAATTGTAGCGCATAGGTGCTCCAAAACTTCTTATCTGATTTTCTGTAATCAAAAAATTTACTCTTGATGGTTTCGTATTTTGGATTGTCTTTTTCAAGATGAATGTATCGCAATCGCACCAATGTGCCGTTGGTTCTAAAATTTTCTTTATTTTGGTCGTAGTACGATTTTAATTCCGAATCCGTAACGACGGTATCTACAGTTCTTTTTACAATTTCTTCAATATATGCCTTGGTGTACAAATCAATTTTATATTGTTTTATCAATTCATCAAATGCCAATTTGGTATCCTTACTCAAATTAACCTCAGCTGCATTTATCAATAATTTTTGGGAAGCCCATCTATTGATATAATTGCGAACAATAACAATACTATCTTCTTTTGAGGTGCCTACGGGAACTAAATCTTTAATTTCGTCTCTGTACAAATAACTGCTCTCTACTCTAGCAATAGCCTGAGGTTTACCCTCTGGTTTAAAATAAGTACAGGAAGAAAATAAGAATAATCCTAGAAGTATGACATACCCTCTATACATTATTTTTGAAGCTGTTTTTTAATTTTTTCAAAAACATCTTGATGTACAGAAACTGAAAATTCCTTTTTCAAGTCATCCACCCAATTCTGTTCTAAATATTGTTGATAGTCGTTAATCAATTTTCCTTTACATTCCTCAAGTGTCTTCTCGGCCACCGGTAGTACTTTATTTACCTGAGCGACAAAATAGTATTCTTTTTCGTTTAAAATATCCGAAACACCCGTTACAAACTTCAAATTCTTTGGCAAAGCTTCGCTACCTTCCTCAAAAACACCTGTATTGGTCATAATTTGGACCTTATCATTGGTATTTAATTTTTCTTTTATTTGCTCTGGAGTATTTTTTTGTTTGAATAATTTCTGTGCTTTCTTTATAACTTCACTATTTGTAGATGATGCAATAGTAGCATCCAATCTATTTTTCCACATATAATCTGTTTTTCTGGAATTATAAAAAGATTGCAAACCTAGAGTATCAGTTTTTGATTTCTCCCAAATTTCTTTTTCCATTAAATCAAAAAGCAATAATCCATCACGATATTCCTCAATGATATTTGCAAAATCAGGAAACTCAGATTCCAAATGATCACTATAATAAGTATTCAATTTTTCGTCAACAAATTTCTCATATAGATTATCAACTAATTTGTTAATGGGTTTCAACTTATAACCCTTGGTTTGTTGGTCTTCTATATAATTCAATAAATCTGTTCCAGAAACATTTTTTTCTTGAATGGTAAATAATTTTCCATCATAGGGTTTAGTGTCTGTGGGCAGTTCCCATTTAGAATCATAAAACGCATCTGTAACTGCCTTAACCGTTGTTTTATAGACCTTATTATCTCTTTTAATCTGGTATTTATTTCTCAATTTTTCGTTGAGAGAATTAGTAATCAAACGGGAACGATCGTCTCTTCCTACCTTATTTTCAAATTCTGCTTTTACTTCTTCAAAAGGTTTTAGAGGATGTTTTTCTATCAACTTAACGATATGCCAACCAAATTTACTTTGAAAAGGTGCTGAAATAGGATTTTCTTTTGTCAATGAAAAAGCGGCATTTTCAAACTCTTCTGAGCTAAGTTGACCAGAACCAAAACGATTCAGCAAGCCTCCCTTCGAAGACGATGAAGTATCTTCTGAAAATTGCTTCGCTAAATCTTCAAAACTTTCACCTTGAAGAATTTTTTTATGTATGTCTTTAATTTTACTTTCTTTTGCTGCAATTTCCTCTGGTTTATCGGTGTCGCCATTTAATAGCATAATATGCTCCACAGTAACTTCTCCTCTGTTGTCTCTTACATCTTCTACCTTAACAATATGATAGCCAAAACGAGTGCGGAATGGATTGGATATTTTGCCTTTTGGAGTAGTAAAAGCTGCCGACTCAAATGGATAAACCATTCTAAAAACAGAGAAATAACCTAACTCTCCTTTATTTTCTTTTGCTGATGGGTCTTGAGAATATTCTGCAGCCAAAGTTCCAAAATCTTGACCACTAATGGCTTTCTGACGAATCTCGGAAATCTTTTTATATGCAATTAAAGTATCAGCTGGAGACGCATTTTCATCTACCGTAATCAAAATGTGAGCAGCTTTGACTTCTTTCAAAGAACGGTCATAGGCTTCTTGAACTAATTCTGTGGTGACCTTAGAATCGGTAAGATAATTTTTTGATAATTGTGCTCTGTAGGAACTGAGCTCGTTTTTATAGGATTCTCCGTTTTGTAATCCTAGTTTATTTGCCTTATTGATTTTTAACTTATAGCCAATGAACAACTGTAAATATTGGGTCAAGTCTTTCTGTGATTCGTCTTTAACTAAATCTAAATTCTTGTTATAAACCCTTATAAATTCATCTGTGTAATAGGGTTTATCATCAATTGTAAATAAAACTTCCTTCTTACTATCTTGTGCATAACCAATTACATGTAAAGAAAGTAGTACTCCAAAAAACAATTGTTTCATTTTCATTATTTTAAATTTTCTATTTAGTAAAAATTAGTATTGAATCAGGAACTCCATATTCCGAGCAAAATCTAGTGAACAAAAATAACAATTCAATTGCATTATACAACTATAGCCAATACTATTAACAAAAAATTATAAACGCCTTGAACTTCATTTATTTGAATTAAAATCATCGAAAAAAAGTCGTTTGCTACAAAGCATGATTTATTTGTATAATAAATACTATTTTTGCAATCCATTAATAACAAATATGAGCTTTTTAAAAGAAATTGAACGTCGAAGAACCTTTGGAATTATCTCGCATCCCGATGCTGGAAAAACCACTCTAACAGAAAAATTACTACTTTTTGGAGGTGCAATTCAAGAGGCGGGTGCCGTAAAAAACAACAAAATAAAAAAAGGAGCTACTTCCGATTTTATGGAAATTGAACGCCAAAGAGGAATTTCAGTATCCACCTCGGTATTGGCTTTCAATTATAAAGATAAAAAAATAAATATTCTAGATACGCCTGGTCACAAGGATTTTGCTGAAGATACCTTTAGAACATTAACCGCAGTCGATAGTGTAATTGTAGTCATTGACGTGGCAAAAGGAGTCGAAGAACAAACTGAGAAGTTGGTAGCAGTGTGTAGAATGCGAAACATCCCAATTATTGTTTTTATCAATAAATTAGACCGAGAAGGTAATGATGCTTTCGATTTAATGGACGAGGTTGAACAAAAATTAGGTTTAACAGTTACGCCTTTGAGCTTCCCTATTGGTATGGGCTACGATTTTCAAGGAATTTACAATCTCTGGGAACAAAACATCAACCTATTTAGTGGAGATAGCAGAAAGAACATTGAAGAAACGATTGCTTTTTCAGATGTTAAAAGTCCTGAATTAGATAAAATCATAGGGTCAAAACCTGCCGAAAAATTAAGAGATGAATTGGAATTAATTGATGAAGTGTATCCAAAATTTGACCGCCAAGCCTATTTAGAAGGTAAAATGCAACCTGTATTTTTTGGCTCTGCCCTAAACAACTTTGGAGTTAGAGAATTGTTGGATTGTTTTGTAACTATTGCTCCTTCACCAAGGCCTAAAGAATCTGAAACGCGTTTAGTGAATCCAGAGGAAGAGAAAATGTCTGGTTTTGTATTCAAAATACATGCAAACATGGATCCAAAACACAGAGACCGATTGGCTTTTATAAAAATTGTATCGGGAACTTTTGAACGCAATAAACCTTATTATCATGTGCGCCAAAAAAAGCAATTAAAATTCTCTAGTCCTAATGCCTTTTTTGCAGAAAAAAAAGAAATTGTAGACATATCCTATCCAGGAGACATTGTCGGATTGCACGATACTGGAAACTTCAAAATTGGAGATACGCTTACCGAGGGGGAAATAATGAGTTTTAAAGGAATTCCAAGTTTTTCACCTGAACATTTTCGTTATATTAACAATGCCGACCCTATGAAGGCAAAGCAACTTGACAAAGGTGTGGACCAGTTAATGGACGAGGGTGTCGCCCAATTATTTACTTTGGAAATGAACAATAGAAAAATTATTGGAACCGTTGGAGCACTTCAATATGAGGTAATACAGTACCGATTGGAACATGAATACGGGGCCAAGTGCACGTATGAAAACTTCCCTGTTCATAAAGCCTGTTGGGTAAAACCAAACGACCCCAAGAGTGAAGAGTTTAAAGAATTTAGAAGAATCAAGCAAAAATTCCTCGCTTACGACAAGTACAAGCAACTGGTATTTCTTGCTGACTCTGATTTTACCATTCAAATGACTCAAAGTAAATTTCCAAACGTAAAATTATTTTTCACTTCAGAATTTGATTAAACCCTGCATTTAGAATTAAAAAAATGATATATTTATGTTTCATTAATTAGTTTTTGAAGATTTGATTTGTAACTTTGTGCAAAATTAAAAACAGTATGAAAAATAACATATTTAAACTTTACATACTTGCTTTCTTCCTATTGGCTGATTTCATATCATTTGCTCAACCTGGTCAAGACCAACCGGGAGGTGGACTTGAAGGTGATGACCCACCTCCAGCACCAATAAACGGGAAATTAATACTATTAGCTATAGCAGCAATTCTATTTGCCTTTTACACTATAAAAAATAGACACAAAGAAGCAGTATAATAGATACCAAAATAAAAAAAACCAGTTTCAAATGAAACTGGTTTTTTTTATTAATAAAGCTGAGATTTAATCCTCATCAGCTAAAACACTTTTCTCTTTTGGAAGTTCTTTGTCTATTTTTTTAGGTGTAAGGGTCAACTTTGTATTTTTTACAAGTATCTTTTTAGTAGCGTCTCCTTTAGTGGTTTTTACTTTAACTAAGTAAGTACCAATTGACAAATCTCTGACTTGTACTTGCATTTTTTGTTGATTTTCATTTTGTACATCCCAAGTATTAATTACCTGACCTACTAAATTGTATAAGCTTACAGTTAATACTCTTGAATCCAAATCATCATTCTGAATAGTTATCATATTGTCATTATTGGTGAAAACAATTCCTATGTTAGAATTAGAAGCAAAGTTGTCAACCGCCAAACTCTGGTTTTTAAACACTAATGTAAAACGACTATTAAAACTACCTGCATCAGAACTAAAAGTGTAAGACCCTACTTTTAGATTATGTAGAGTATTGGTCAAATTATCTTTCAAGAAAATATCTTGATTCCCACTAAACAAACCTATTACATGATCAATAGCTATGGTGTAGTCCCCAGCAGTTTTTGCCCTGAAACCTAAAGGCACTTCGTCAGAATCATCAAATGGCAAGGCTCGACCTTGAATTACATAATTAGTATCCTCCAAAATGGAACTTAAGGCTATTGGTCCTCCTCCAAAAGATTTTCCGTCAAATAAATCGACTCCTTGTGTAGCTCCACTTATATAACCCACAGCCATTTGAGAAAAAGCCCCTGAAGCACTTTTCGCATTCAACCAAATGGTATTTCTCTCTTCAGTATTCCCAGCCATTCTGAAAAACTGATTGGAAGTATTTGCCTCTCGCTGTGAATTTTTAAATACTAATGGTGCTGCTGATTTTGCCTCAACAAAAAAGCCTTGACCAGTCTGAATAATACCATTTGGATCAACAACCTGTGATTCATAATTCGAAATAAAAGTTCCGCCAGACCATGCACAATAAGAGTTATTATTGGTGTTGCCATTAGTTTCCCTCCAAAAATACAAGGTTCCCGTAATTACGTTGCTATTATCTGCCACGAATCGAGACATATTAATTGGCGATGGATAAGGATTCCCAACCAAGTTATAAATAAGACTTTGTGAGGGTTTTGAAACTACATCATAGTGTAGATTATAGGTGTACTCACCGTTATTAGGCACTCCGGTAAACTTACCAGTCCAAACTGTTGGTGTGGTAGGATGCGTATTGGGAACTCTAATCAACAATCCTTTCCCAGGGGTAAAGACAGTTGTTGAAGGCACTATTGGCGTATAAAAATTTGTTGTGGAATCATACCCATAAAATCGATTTGTGAGTGTATTGGGAGAAAAAGCCAAAACATTCTGATTAGCCACTGGAGAAGACCATAACGTATAATCCTGACGCATCAATTGAGAGCTATTTCGCTTAACAATAATCGCTCCCGAATTGGTGTTTGTTGTTCCTCCTTGAATTAAATTAGCATTATTCTCTAATGTAAAACTACATCCATTTTCAACAGTCAAAGCGTTATTCAGAGTAATGGTATAACCCGATGGGATAATCACAATCGCATTATTGTTTACCGTTAATGAGCAAGCACTGATATTAGTTGCCTCACTGTAATTGCCCGAAATAGTGGCTATACTTAAACTTGTTGGTACACCATTACTCCATGAAGTTCCGTTCCAAATAGTATTACTACCAACAGTTATTGTTACTGTTCCTGCTGTTCCTGTATTACTCTGCCCTCTAGTTACAATACATTTAAAATAAGTGGTTCTTGTAAGTGCACCAATTGTTGCTCCAGTTAAGATTGCTGAATTGGCTCCAACGATATTCGTAAATGTGTTATTATCTATGGAAGACTGCCATTGAATAGAACCTACGCTCCCCACAACGCTAATATCACTAGGTTGTGTTCCATAACAAATAGATTGATTGGTCGATACTGTTCCCACTTGAAAGTCAGACTGAACCGTTACTGTAACAGTTCCTGATGTAACAGTTGTACAAACTCCACTGGAAACTAAAGCTCTGAAATAAGTAGTTGCCGATAATGGACCAATACTTGTACCTAATAATGTTGCCGAGGTCGCTCCATTGATATTTGTGAAATTCACATTATTAGTTGATGACTGCCATTGAATTGCTCCTACACTTCCTGTCAAAACGATAGAAGAAGGTGTTGAACCCGATGTAATAGTTTGGTTTGAAGAAACAGTACCTGCAACAGAAATTGGACTAACCGTTGTTACAATTGTATTAGAAGTAGCAGGAGAGCTTAGAACACAAACTGCGGTTGAAGTCATAACAACTGCTATTTGAGCATTATTACCCAAACCAGTAGTGGTATAAGTAGCACTATTGGTTCCTACATTGGTTCCATTCCATTTCCATTGATAACTCGGTGTTCCTCCGTTTGTTGGTGTAGCTGTAAAAGTGACACTAGTTCCTGAGCAAATAGTATTATCTGCATCATTAGAAACAATACTTACACTAGCAGTTACGTTTGGATTCACCACAATGGTTCCTGTAGCATTTAGGCTACCACAGCCTCCAGTTAATGGAATTGTATAATTAAAAGTTCCAGATACTGTTGGAGTCCCATTAATGGTTATTCTATCAGCTGACCATGATGCTGATACTCCTGTAGGCAGACCTATTGGAGTTCCTATTCCGGTTGCCCCTGTTGTTGAATGGGTAATTGCTGTTAATAGAGCATTAATACACAATGTTGGAGTTGTTGATGCTGCTCCTACTGTGTTTGTGGCCGCAATAGTAACGGTAGTCGCTGATGATGTAGCGGTGGAGCAAACTCCATTTTGAACAACTGCTCGAAATTGTGTTGTTTGATTCAAAGCTCCTGAAGTATAAGTAGTAGAAGTATTGGCAATTGTGGTCCATGAGCTAAACGGACTTACTGAACTTTCCCAACGCAATACTGTTCCTGTAGAACCAGACAATGTCAGCAGAGCACTAGTAGAGCCCGAACAAATTGTAGAACCTCCTGTTACTGAACCCGTCGTGGAAGTTGTTGTTGCAGAAACTGTTAACACTCCATAGTTGCTATACTTCGAACAACCTCCAGATGTTACCGTTACCCTATATTTATAATTATTCATGGCTACACTTACATTGGTCACTGTAAGATTTACTGCAGTTACTCCAGAATAGGTTGTATTGTTGGTTAAATTGTTCCATCCCGCTCCATCATTCTTATTAACCTGCCATTGATAAGAAGGTGAACTTGCAGTAGTAGTAACTGAAAATACAGAATTTGTTCCTGAACAAGCAGAGACATTATTAGCACTACATGAAAAAGAACAAGAAGTGCCATAAATAACAGAGTTAACTAAATCTATTAAGGTTTGAGTCTCAGGACTGGTTACTTGAACTCCTGGGACAACATTTGCATCTATAGAACTAGGTGTAATGGTAACTGTTGCATTAGGGTTAACCGCATAAATCTGACCCGTTCCATTACCACCAGTGGTATCAAAAACTCCAATAATATTTCCACCTACAACAACATTACCTTGTTTCTGTAAAGTTGAAGTAGCAGGGCTTAATAAATTTCCTGCAATTACGACATTACTTTTCCAAAAATCAGTTGATCCGTTGTTGATATAATCACCATATACAACTAATGTTGCTAATGATGAGCCTCCAGGCATAATAAAACTTCCTCCTGAGTTTACAGTAAAATTAGTGTATACCGTAAGCTGTATTGCGTTATTGATAGTTAAAGTTCCTGAAACACTTATACTCTTTGCAAAAGAATCAGACGAAATAGTAACCGTCTTGCCAGAAGGTATGATGATATCATTCGTTGAAGTTGGGATTCCACTTGGACTCCAATTTGCAGAAGTATTCCAATTGCCTGAGTTTGAACCAACATAAGTTTTAGTTTGTCCGAATACGATATTTAAGGAAAAGATAAATAATATAACACATCCCGTATTAAAGCTTAGCAGTACTTTTTTCATGTCGATTGGGGTTAATTCTTCTTGATGTAAACAGTTCTCTTTTTAGTCTTTATCTTACAATAAAGGTGATTTTAAAACAAAACTATCAAACTTTTTTAAAAAATCAGATTAAATACCATTTTTATCGATTAAATACATATTATTTTATTTTTTATTTCTTTTTTCTTACAAATTAAGCACAAAACATAAAAAAAGCCTCTCATAAAATGAAAGGCCTCTCGTCTTAACCTAAACTAATATTAAAATAATTATGCTATAGTACTGTTGTAGTTAGTAGCTTTTTTCAAAAAAGCTTTGATTAACAAACGGTTTGGAGCAATACCAGATTGAATCATTTGTTTTTTGCTGTTAGTTGAAAACTCACCTGATTGGTTGTTAGAAGGAGTTTGTTTCGTTCCCATAAACCAAGAAACAAAATTCATTGTAGTGTTTGTTGTAGTAGTTGTTTGAGCAGTAGCAACAACTTCATCTGAAGAAGCAACTGTAAAAGTAGTAGTTGAAGTTGCAACAGTTGGTTGAACATTTTGCCCTACCATTCCAACACTTGATAATAAAAACAAAACCAATACAACAAATCCAATTCTTGAGAAAGAATTTTGAGTTGTTTTATTTTGAGTATTTGTTTTCATCTTTAGTATGTGTTAGTGATTGTGTTTCTAATACATGTCAAAGATAGGGTAGCAGTATAGCCGTAACAATTATTTTCGTTGAAGTACTACAAAACTCGTTGAAGCTACAAAAAAGACAAATTTGAAGCATTTGGGCTAAAAAAGATGCAGTTTAACGACCGTATTTAGGCACTTCCTCGATAAAATACATACTGTTCTTTAGCCGTTTTGCATAAAAAAAGCCCTTTCACTTCTGAAAGGGCTTTTTTGGGGAAGATTTGGGGAAGATTTGGGGAGAGATTTGGGGAAGTTTTTAGTTAATGATTTTTTTAATTACACTTCCATGTGCTTCAGAAGTGATTTTAACCAAGAGTACTTCTTTTGTAGTACCCGTATATATTTTTATTTGTGAATCATTAATAGCATGTTTAGATAGTAAGATTCGACCCGTTACATCAAATATTTGAACATTAGACATCTTAATTGTGCCAGTGTTAATCACTAATTCTTCATTCTGCTTGTAAACTACAATTGTATTTTCTGAAAAAGTAGTTTGATGGGTAGCTAATGAATTTTGATAAACAACTTCAAAACGTTCATTAAAAGTACCTGCTTCTGAAGCAAATACATAAGGTGCTAATTTCAAGTCTTGAATCGTGTTAGTCAGTTTATCTTTCAAATATACAGCTTGTCCGTTAGTAAACAGTCCATCAAAATTGCTCAATGTAATGGTATAAGTATCTGCTGCTTTAGCTTTAAAACCAAGACGAACAACATCACTCTGATCAAATGGTAATGCTCTACCTTGTATTGCAAATTCTTCATTATCAATTAGCGAGGTCAAAGCAGTTTGAGTATCTTTTAGAAAACGTCCGTCAATGGTTGCATCAATAGCTGCGGTTGCATTTGGCATATAGGCAACCATGGTTTGATAGAAAGCACCTGAAGCACTTGATAGATTCAACCAAATTCGATTCCTATTCTCAGCTACTCTCAAGAAAGGCGCGTTGGAATTAGCGACACGCATTGCATTGGTAAAAGATAGATTGGTAGATGTTGATTTTACAATAAAACCTTGTCCAACTGCAATGACACCACTAGGAGTCAAACCTAAAGTATCTCCTCCTGAATTAGAAACACCTCCTGCAGTAGTATACGTTGCATAGGATGAGTTATTAGAATTATTGGTCTTTCTCCAAAAATATAACGCTTCTGTTATACCATTTGCCGCAATAAATGCATCTGCATCAATCGTAGAAGGATAGGGATTACCTATTGCATTATAGGTAGCATTGGCAACCGTAAGATTAACTGTACCGTTACTAGGCACACCTGTAAACTTTCCTCCCCAAATTGTTGGAGTGGTAGGATGTGTATTAGGTACACGTATCAAATAGCCCGTGCCCAATGCAAAATTAGTTGTAGATGGAAATGATACGTTTATATATTTGTCTGTTGCTGCATCATAAGTATAAAAACGATTGGTCAAAGTTGCAGGTGAAAATGCCAACAATTGTTGTGCAGCTACTGGTGAAGACCACAACACATAATCTTGACGAATCAATGGTGAAGTGTTTCTTTTTACAATAATATTCCCAGAATTTACAACATCATTTGATTGAATTAAATTAGCATTGTTTTCAAGAGTAAAACTACTACCATCTTCTACAATCAATACATTATTCAAAATAACATTAAAACCTGATTGAATAGTAACAATAGCATTATTCTTTACAGTCAATGTACACGCATTGATTGTTGCGGCTTCACTGTAATTACCTGAAATAACAGCCGAACTAGTCGATGTCGGAACACCATTGCTCCATGAACTTCCATTCCAAGTTGTTGTTCCTCCAAGACTAACGGTTGTTGGTGCTGAATTTACTATTGCACATGAGCCACTTTGAATCACAGCTCTAAATTGAGTAGTTTGAGTCAACACTCCTGATGTATAAGTAGTACTAGTATTGGCTATTGGTGTCCAAGTGCTAAACGGACTTACTGAACTCTCCCAACGAATTACCGAACCTGTATGACCTGACAAAGTCAATAAACCACTTGAAGTACCAGAACAAATACTTGATCCACCACTTACGGTTCCTCCTACTGTCCCTGTTCCTACAGTTATAGTAGCATTAGCCGTTGAAGCAGTACATGGTGAATTGCTTACTGTCCATCTCACTACATAACTTCCTGCTCCTCCTGCTGGTGTGAATACCGCAGTTGGGCTGGTTAAACTACTGAACTGACTTGATATGGTACTTGGACCACTCACCACACTCCAAGATCCTGTGCCTACTGTTGGCACATTTCCTGATAAAGTAGCTGTTCCTGTTGAGCATATCGTTTGTGTGGAACTATTGGTCGCTGTTGTTGGAGCGCCTGTTACGGTAATCGTAGCATTGGCTGTTGATGCTGTACAAGGTGAATTGCTAATTGTCCATCGCACTACATAACTTCCTGCGCCTCCTGCTGGTGTGAATACCGCAGTTGGGCTTGTCAAACTACTGAATTGACTTGATAAGGTACTTGGACCACTCACCACACTCCAAGAACCCGTACCTACTGTTGGCACATTTCCTGATAAGGTAGCTGTTCCTGTTGAGCATATCGTTTGTGTAGAAGTATTGGTCGCTGTTGTTGGAGCTCCTGTTACGGTAATTGTCGCATTAGCCGTTGATGCTGTACAAGGTGAATTGCTAATCGTCCATCGCACTACATAACTTCCTGAGCCTCCTGCTGGTGTGAATACCGCAGTTGGGCTTGTCAAACTACTGAATTGACTTGATAAGGTACTTGGACCACTCACCACACTCCAAGAACCCGTACCTACTGTAGGTGCATTTCCTGATAAAGTAGCTGTTGAAGTAGAACATATCGTTTGTGTAGAAGTATTGGTTGCTGTTGTTGGAGCGCCTGTTACGGTAATTGTCGCATTAGCCGTTGATGCTGTACAAGGTGAATTGCTAATTGTCCATCGCACTACATAACTTCCTGCGCCTCCTGCTGGTGTGAATACCGCAGTTGGGCTTGTCAAACTACTGAATTGACTTGATAAGGTACTTGGACCACTCACCACACTCCAAGAACCCGTACCTACTGTTGGCACATTTCCTGATAAGGTAGCTGTTCCTGTTGAGCATATCGTTTGTGTAGAAGTATTGGTCGCTGTTGTTGGAGCTCCTGTTACGGTAATTGTCGCATTAGCCGTTGATGCTGTACAAGGTGAATTGCTAATCGTCCATCGCACTACATAACTTCCTGAGCCTCCTGCTGGTGTGAATACCGCAGTTGGGCTGGTTAAACTACTGAATTGACTTGCTAGCGTACTTGGGCCACTCACTACACTCCATGAACCTGTTCCTACTGTTGGCGCATTTCCTGATAAGGTTGCTGTTCCTGTGGAACATATCGTTTGTGTAGAAGTATTGGTTGCTGTTGTTGGAGCTCCTGTTACGGTAATTGTCGCATTAGCCGTTGATGCTGTACAAGGTGAATTGCTAATCGTCCATCGCACTACATAACTTCCTGCGCCTCCTGCTGGTGTGAATACCGCAGTTGGGCTGGTTAAACTACTGAATTGACTTGCTAGCGTACTTGGGCCACTCACTACACTCCATGAACCTGTTCCTACTGTTGGCGCATTTCCTGATAAGGTTGCTGTTCCTGTGGAACATATCGTTTGTGTAGAAGTATTGGTCGCTGTTGTTGGAGCAGTTGATACTGCTATCGGAGTTGATGATACACTAACCGTTTTACAAGAGGGAGCGGTTGCTGTTGCTGTAATTAGGTCACCCGAGTCTAATGCCAATAAACCTGTTTTATTCCATGTTCCAGAGGTTACTGTCGTTGTACCAAGAGAAACTCCTGATTTAAACAATTCTATAATTGTTCCATTGGCTTCCGAACTAGTTCCACTTATTGAGGTAGAACCAGAACAAATAGGCGAAGTTACTACGGGAACTGCAGTTGGAATTAGATTGGTATATGTGATGATAATTTGACCTATTGCTCCATCTCCTCCCTTATTATTTTTTTTATCATTACCGCCACCTCCACCTCCACCGGGTGTAGTTCCGTTGGAACCATCAGTAGAAGTAGATCCTGCTCCTCCTGCTCCTCCTCCAGGACTTGCACCTGCTCCTCCATTACGACCACCCGCTGTGGTACCTCCAAGACCTGCATTTCCTGAAGCTGTAGTTACATTTCCTATAGAAGATGAAGCCAATCCTGCATTTGAAGGGGTTGTAATACTATTATTCACACCCGGTCCTCCACCTACAGCTAATGTTCCATTTGCATTTGATGTTGGTGCAGAATTAGTAGAAGCAATAGCATTAAACCATGAACTGCCTCCAGCTGTTGGCGCTGTAGTACTGTTAGCAGGTCCTCCTGAACCTTTTGTTCCTGCCATGTAATAATATGAATTTCCGGGAACTACTGTATGGCTTCCTTTAGCATAGGCACCTCCACCTCCACCGCTACCACCATTGGTATTGGTATTATTACTACTTCCTCCTCCTCCTCCTGCACCCCAGGTTTCTATTGTCACCGAGCTTACACAGGCAGGTGCTGTCCATGTACTATTACCAGATGTAATCACTACTTGAACAGCTGTAGTTTGTGAACCAGTAACAGGAGGAGAACTCAAAGCTCCCTCTGAGACAGCATAAACTTTAAAATAGTAGGTAGTGTTCATTGTAAGCCCAGTTATATCTGCATTGGTAGCATTTGCCGCTACCTGTTGATTAAAAACATAAGTAACAGCATCTGTTGATGTATAAATCACATAACCTTGCTCGTTAGAGGCATTGTCTGTCCAATTTAAGCTCATTGAAGTTGAACCAACATTGAAAAATGATAAATTACTGGGTGCATTACTAAGTTGTGGTGTAAAAACATAAGATTCTCCAGCTACTATAGAAGTTGTTTGATTGGTATTAGGATCACTACCATAAGTAGGAGAATCAGAGGCACTAGAAACACTTACCATATTCGTTGATGATGTGCTAAAGCCTATGGAATAACCTCCAGTATTTGTAGCAATAGTTCCTCCGTAAATAAATTGTATTACCCCTGTTGACTCCGAAAGTATCGCTTGAAAAATCATAGGGGCTGCCGCAGTAACCGTAGCATTATTCACATAAACATTAGTTTTCCATTCTACAACTAACTTTCTGTTAGGAGCAGAACCTAAAAGCCCATACTTTACGTATCCGTCAGAACCTGTTGTTAAATCATCCCAATAAGGTGCTATTTTTGGATTTTCTGTTCCTCCTGATAAATTATTAATGTAATTAATACTTGTAAGTACCGAGCCTAATTTTAAATGCCCATTACTATTTACCCCAAACTGAGTATAGCGTGCCCCATTAAACCAAAAATCAAAACCAATATTGGTTAGTGCTGAATTGGCATCGTCATTACCTGATGAAATAAGTGTTCCTGAACTAGTGTAAGAAGTTAAACTTACACCGCTCGATGAAGCTAATGGATAAGTGGTAGAACTTATGGTCTGACTCATCGCCTTCCCGCTGAGTAAGAGAAAAAGAATCAAAATATAAAATAGGAGTATAAAATCCTTCTCTAAATACTTACTTCTTAAATAGTCTAAAAACTGTTTCATGGGTATTCTTTTTTATTTATAAAATCTCTTTTATAACTTTTTAACAGTCCAAACGTAGAAATATATTTTGAAATAAAAAAATAAAATATCGATTAAATGCGTTATTTTAACGATTAAATGCATTATTTAAGAATTTTTGTAAGTTTTTACTTTATTATAAGATATTATATTGTTATTCTATATTAACAAATGAGAAAATTTCTAGAGGATAAATACAAACCAAACGATTCGTCGATAATTCACTTTTCATCAAAAAATCTAAAAACAATAAAAAAAGCCCTTTCAGCAGTGAAAGGGCTTTTTTAGGTATAAAAATGGGATATTTTAATTGACTACTTTTTTAGTTACTGTTCCGTAAGAATCGGAAGTGATTTTAACTAAGAGTACTTCTTGAGTAGTTCCTGTAAAGAGTCTGAGTTGAGTAGCATCAATGCGGTCTTTGCTAATGAGAAGTCTTCCTCTGATGTCATATACTTTGACATTTGACATTGGTATTTTACCCGTATTGATGACTAATTCTTGATTCTGCTTGTACACCACCACATTGTTTTCATTGAAGGTGTTTTGATTTACCGCTAATGGATTTTCATAAACCACTTCAAAACGTTCCTTGAAATTACCCGATTCAGAACCAAAGTCATATGGCCCCGATTTCAAGTCGTGAATCGTATTGGTCAACTTGTCTTTCAAGAATACATCTTGGGTTGCAAATACACCGCTCAATTGTTCAATAGCAATACTGTATTGATCTGCATTCTCAATTTTGTATTGTAATGGAACCACATCGGTAGATGAAAACTCTGGACGTCCTTGAATTACATAAGCAGCGCCTTCAATACTACTGCATAAATAATTTGTGCTGTTGATATTGAATCCGTCGATTCCATCATCTACCCCAAGGGTGTACTCTGGTGAATAGCCCAAAACCATTTGACTAAACACTCCATTGGTACTGGTCAAATTCAGTTTAAAAGTATTGGGTTCGTCTACTAACTTGGTACTGGTTCTAAAGAACTGATTGCCATTATTGGTTCCTCGTCTCATAGCATTGGTAAAAACTAAATTCGAAGCGCTTTTGGCTTGAACAAAAAAGCCTTGTCCTACATTGATAACCCAATTGGCAGCAGGTGTGGTAGAAGTATTAAAATAGGTACTTCCGGTATCGCCTCCTGCAGCACTGTTAGCGGCATAGGCCAACTTGGTTAACGTAGCATAGCTGGTCGCCAATGGATTGTTTCTTTTTCTCCAGAAATAAAGCGTGCCTTGAATGTTAGCAATATTAGCATCAATGAAATTATGTACATTGATTTGTGAAGGATACGGATTTCCTACAGCATTAAATCCATTTAAGGATTTACTCATACCATAAGTGATATCGCCACTGTTGGGTTTGCCAGTGAAAATCCCTGTAAAAATAGATGGTGTTGTTGAAGAAAATGTTTTAGGCACTCGAATTAAATAACCTCGTCCAATTGTAAAATTATTTCCTGAGGATATAGTGTTGTATTGGTCTGTAGGCTCATCATAAATGTAAAAACGATTTCCCAAAGTATTAGGAGAAAAATCGTATAAATTTTGATTGGCAACTGAAGATGACCACAAGGTATAATCTAAAAGATACAAGGACGAACTGTTGCGTTTCACTCGGATACTTCCCGTATTAGGATTTGTTGTTCCTCCTGTTTGTACCAAATTAGTATCGTTTTCTAAAGTAAAGCTACTACCCGTCTCAACAGTCAGAGCACCACTCAAAGTTACCTTGTAAGTAGACGGAATGGTAACAACAGCATTATTTTTTACCTCTAAACTACATGCGTTTATGTCTGCTGCTACATTATAAGTTCCTCCATCAATAATTGCTGTGGAAGTACTTAAAGGCGCACTTGGCGTCCATGAACCTGAGGCATAGGTAGAAGTACCTCCTATAGTTACGGTTTTGGTATCACTAGCAGTAGAATAACACGCTTTAGAACTTGTAACAGATTGTAATGTATAGGTGGTAGAAGCAGTTGGCGAAACTGGAATATTAGCACCATTAGTATAGTTATTAACAGTAACATTTGTTGCCAATACACTGTCATAATAAACTACAGTAAATGGACCAACAGTATAAGGACTATCTCCTCCTCCTATTGCTACTTGCAAATTAGTACTTGTATTAGCACAAATAGTTGCAGCTGAAGAAGTAAGCGTTGAAGTCATAACTGGTGGATTATAAACCGTAAAATCACCAAAAGCACTTAAACCAGTTTTTGAAATAATTCTACTCGTATCGTCTACATCATCCATACAATACCAATCTGGTGATAAGTAACGTCCTCCAAAATAATTCGATGGAGTTCCATTCTCATCAGCGGCAAGATAGGTAAACGATGCTGAACAGTTAGGACTACTTATTGTAGTGGTAACAGGCCAGTAACGAGTAATGTAATCAGCGATTCCAACATTGATGTTAGGATGTTTAGCATTTTGTACACGTACACCTGCGTAACCTGAGGGAGTTCCCGAGAAAGTCAAAGTAGCTGGACTGTACTCAGCAGTGCCAACATTATCCCCAATAGGATAGGTAAATGATCCTGCTGCCGTAAACGTTTTTCTCAACTCTCCTGTTCCACTTGCTATAATCATCTTAGTCGCATCTGGTGAACTAACCGCTATAGAAGCAGAGGCTCCAATAGTCATATTCGCTGAACCTAGATTAATAGTTCCTGCCGTTAAAGTTGCGATGTTCGAAATAGTAACATCACTACCTAGAGTAAATCCAGCTGTTGGATAAGTTGGAGATGATATAGTTCTATTGAGTGTTAGGTTTTTTAAATTATTGGTTACTCCCGGAGTGGTAGTGTCAAAATTTAAAGTTCCTATTTCTCCAATACCCAAAATGGATAATTCAGAATCGTTGTTTCCTCCTTTAAACTTACCATCACCTGTAACAGTAGAGTAAACTCCTGAAGTACCTACGGTCAGTTTAAAACCATTTAGATCAATAATATCTGTTGCGGCATAAAAAACAACAGCACTTCCTCCTTGTGGTCCTCCTATTAAAAGTTCTTTATTCAAAAGAACAGGATTGGTACTGCCACTTTTAGCAACCACTACATAATCGATATTAAGTACCCCAGCAGCAGACCCACGAACATCTTGTATCCCTGAACCTGTAAAGAAAACAGCTCTTTGGTTACTTGTAAAAACAGCATCATCTTGGAAATCAGCGGTAACCTCTAAATCACCTCCATAATTTCCATAAAAAGGTGGAGTCGCATTTAAATCTCCTGATAATACAGTAATTGATTTTTTACCCTCTGTTGAAGTATCTCCATTATAGAAATTAGTACATTTCAATCGGGCGTTAGTATCACCTTTTAATTCTATTCTTCCTTTGTTAAAAATATCTCCACCAACTTCAACACCCACACCAGTCGTTCCAGAAACTGCTGCTGGACTTGCAGTATACAAATCAGTAATACGCAATTTACTACAGTTAGTACAGCCTATTGTAGCAGAACTTGCCGCACCCAAAATAGTTAAATCACCTGCTATTTTTCTGTAGGTATCACTTCCGTTAGCTACCTCAAGTGTAGTCTGATTCTGTATAATAACATCGTTTGGATAACCTGCTCCACTAGTAGCATTCCACTCTAAATCCCTGTTACGAGTTCCTCCACTATTGTATATCAATGTTGAAGTAGTACTGTATATCGGTGGATTTGTATTTACAAAACAACTGGTATTACTATTTATAGATAAAATACCATTTACTGTTGTGATAGCACTTCCGCCTGAGAAACCAAAATCAAGATTTCCGTTTGCATTCAAATTGACTGTTACTGTAGGACCCAAATTCAAAGTCCCTGTACCACTATTGTTCTCAATAAACTTATATTGATTGATTTCAATAGTTCCGTTAGGTGATGAAGGAGTAGAAATAATACTTCTGGCTCCATTCACATAAATAGAACCTCCAGAATTATTTAGAGTCAACGACCTTCCATTCAAATCTAATCCTCCAACATTTTTCAATTGCAATACA
Organism: Flavobacterium sp. R1_16; assembly: GCF_057652095.1. Taxonomy (NCBI): domain Bacteria; kingdom Pseudomonadati; phylum Bacteroidota; class Flavobacteriia; order Flavobacteriales; family Flavobacteriaceae; genus Flavobacterium; species Flavobacterium sp. R1_16. The sequence continues at coordinate 708,462 of NZ_JBYFCG010000001.1, read as the reverse complement.
CGTCCAGTAGCAGTGTTTATGGTAATATTTGTTGTGCTTTCAATCACAACATTACCACTTGTAGCTTTATCAATTATTAGATAATCAAAGAGCACCGTTCCTCCTCCTGTTTTAGTTACGGTTTGGTCACCTGTTGCAGCAGTAAAGAATACGGCTTTGCTATTGTTAGTTTGAGTTCCACTAGCACCAACAATCCAATTGCCTCTGGTATACACATCGCCTGCCAAACTCATAGTTCCGTTAATTGTTACATTACCCAATACCGTCAAAGTACTAGAAGTCGTGTTCAATGTATTTCCAGAATCAACGGTCAAATTACCTGAACATTGAGCGCTAGTAGTCAACATATTCAAAGTAGTATTGGTACTATTGGTTGATATTTGAACATTCACTGGATAACCTGCTCCGCTAGTAGCAGTAGTCCATTCTAAACTTCTATTATAAGAGGCGCCAACAAAATACTGTAATAAACTACCACTTCCATACGTTGGCGAATTAGTAGTTACTGCACCTCCTGTAGCAATTCTCAATCTGTTATTTACCGTAACTGCATTACTAAAAGCAACTAAGCCACTCAAATTAACATTATAAAAAGCGATGGTTCCTGTTATAGTTCCACTTCCTAAGAAATTAACTGTTCCGTCACCAGCAGTAAATGTTCCTGAACTATTTGTTGTAATAGAACCTCCCGAGGTTATAGATAACGAATAACCATTAGACATGGATAGAGTTGCTCCATTATTAATATTTACGCTATTTGCCACTGCATTAGCGGTTTGATAGATACTTGGGCTAAATGTTGTACCAGATGGTATAACAACATTAGAAGCTGATGTTGGTACACCACCACACCAGTTAGCTGGAGTATTCCAATCCGTACTAGTACCTCCAATCCAAGTATTGGTAGATGAATTAGTTACTATAATATCGTCTTGAGTAGGACTACATGGCGAATTTGTAATGGTCCATCTCAAAGTAGCAGAGGTTCCAAGAGGTACACCAGTGATAGTACTTGTAGCAGAATTTGCACTTGTGATAGAAGCCGTTCCTGAAACAACTGTCCATGTCCCTGTTCCAGGACTAGCTGCATTGGCAGCCATAGTAAAGGTTCCATTGTTACACTGACTGATATCCGGTCCTGCTGCTGCATTTGGTGCGGTAGCTGACACATTTGCTGAACCGTTAACATAGGTAGTTCCATTCCAAGCACCCAGCGATCCGTCTGATTTATATCCTCCATACTGCCAAGCACATCCATTTAATCGATATCTAAAAGTAAAATAATACGTTCCCGTACTTGGTGGGGTAAAATTGTATTGATACTCATCATTGGATGGTTTATCACTTCCAAAAGTAGCAGCAGCCCAAGTTGACCATCCACTTGGATTAGTATCTGATGTATTATAACCAAATTGAGCTTCAATTCCTGTTCCGCTTCCAGAGGTCGTATTAGTTAACCCTGCTTTATAAACCTGACCATAAACAGTAAAAGAACTTCCGCTGCACACCTGTTGTGCCCCTGGTGCAGCAGGCCAATATTGTAAATTAAAGCCATCCAAGGAACCAGAGGTTACCGTTATTGTAGCATTTGCAGTAGAACTACAACTTCCATTAGTTATGGTCCATCGCACCACATACGAACCACTTCCTCCTGCTGGTGTAAAAATAGCTCCTGGAGTCGCGGTATTACTAAACTGCCCCGATGAAGTACTTGGTCCACTCACCACACTCCAAGCTCCTGTTCCCACCGAAGGTGTATTTCCAGACAAAGTAGCTGTGCCTGTAGAGCAAATCGTTTGCGTTGATCCATTGGTTGCTGTTGTTGGCTGAGCACTAACCGTTGTTGCTGTCGAAGAGGTAGCACTTGCTGCAGTACAGCCACTAGTAGTATAATTTATCGTAACGGTTTTGCTCCCTGTGGTCAACCATTTCAAGGTTACCGTATTACTTCCTGTTCCTATGCCACCTGAGGTGATGGAATAATCCGTATTCAACACTCCTGGAACCGTCCAAATATAATTGGATTGTCCTGATTGTGTCGTATAAGTAACATCCGTATTAGCACAAGCGGTTGCTCCTGGTTGAGCAGTGAAAGTTGGTGTAGGTAAAGCTGTTACTGTTGTTGCTGTCGATGATGTAGCGCTACCTGCGGTACAACCACCACTAGTATAATTAATCGTAACGGTTTTGCTTCCTGTGGTCAACCATTTCAAGGTTACCGTATTACTTCCTGTTCCAGTACCTCCTGAGGTGATGGAATAATCCGTATTCAATACGCCCGGAACAGTCCAAATATAATTAGATTGCCCCGATTGTGTTGTATAAGTAACATCCGTATTTGCACAAGCTGATGCTCCTGGTTGAGACGTAAACGTTGGTGTTGGAGCGGCCGACACTGTTGTTGCCGTAGAAGATGTAGCACTTGCAGCTGTACAGCCACTGGTAGTATAATTAATAGTAACTGTTTTGCTTCCTGTGGTTAACCATTTTAAGGTTACTGTATTGCTTCCTGTTCCTATACCACCTGAAGTGATGGAATAATCCGTATTCAAAACTCCTGGAACAGTCCAAATATAATTAGATTGTCCTGATTGTGTCGTGTAAGTAACATCATTAGTAGCACAAGCTGTTGCTCCCGGTTGTGCAGTAAATGTAGGAGTGGGTAGCGGATTCACCGTAATTGCACCCGAAACATTGCTGGTAACAGCCGTAGAACTACATCCACCAGTAACAACACAATAATAATAACGCGTATTGGCTGTAGAATTCTGCGGAGTATATGTATTTGTTTGTGCACCGTTTCCACTACCTAGATTAGTCCCTCCTGTATTCGATGCAGTAGTGTTGCTAAACCATTGGTAAGAAAGACCTGATCCACTTGCTGCAACAGTAAGATTAGTTGGAGTAGCTCCAATACAAAACGATTGCGTTCCAGCCGAAGGCTGAGTTGTAATCACTGGGTTATTAATAGAAAGGCTATTGAAAAATAAATCATAAGAACTTCCTGAACCAGCCCCTACATTAAAAAAGCGTATCTGAGCAGGTAGCTGTCCGCCTCCTTGAGTCGAAAAAGTTCTACCAGTATAAGTTACCGTACTTGCTCCTTTACCTGTAATAGTAACTGAGTAAGTATTAGCTGCAGTATAACTAACGGTAATATCTAAACCACCAGTTGTATATCCTACTGATGTAGCAGTTGTTCCTGCATTATCGCTTAGAGTATAATTAGTATCTCCACCTGTAAAGTACAACTCCATCAAATTTTGACCTGATGCATTTTGCAATCCAAACCCGATGGTTTTTCCTGAAGTAACATTCCCATTATCCATAGAAAAAGCAATCTTATTGCCAATACCCATCGAAACGGTTCGTGTGGCACTAGCTGTATTGCCTGTACCATTAGAATACATACCCCATGAACGAGTATTTGCATTGTTAACATCTGAACTTCCTACAAAGAATCCTGCTCCTCCAGCGGCACTTAAAGTCCATGCTCCAAATCCTGTAGTAGAATCATTTTGTGCATTGCTCCAACCAGAATTATAGGTAGCATTTCCTGCGTTACTCTGATTGGCTTCTGAAATGCTCACTGTTGCAGTTGATGAATTGGCAGAAGCACATGATCCATTTGTTACTACAGCTCTATAAGAAGTAGCCACATTCAAACTTGGTGTGGTATACGTACTAGAAGTAGCTCCTGATATCGATGTCCAACTACTACCTCCATTCTCAGAGCGCTGCCATTGTATTGTACCTGAATTTCCAGTTAATGTTATAGTAGTACTGTCACCCAAACATACTGAAGAAGAAGTTGCTGTTGCCGTTCCTCCTACTGAAGTATTTACTGTAATAGTAGCATCAGCTGTTGATGGGGAACATGGGGAATTACTAATAGTCCAACGAACTACATAACTACCTGCTCCTCCTGCTGGTGTGAATACTGTATTGAATACCGTTGTATTTGCAAATTGTGCACTTGAAGTACTTGGACCTGAAACTACTGTCCACGCCCCTGTGCCAACACTTGGACTGTTTCCAGATAAGGTAGCAGTGCCTGTTGTACATATCGTTTGTGTAGAAGTATTAGTTGCTGTTGTTGGAGGTGCATTTACGGTTATGGTAGCATCAGCTGTTGATGGGGAACATGGGGAATTGCTAATAGTCCAACGAACTACATAACTTCCTGCTCCTCCTGCTGGTGTGAATACCGTATTGAATACCGTTGTATTTGCAAATTGTGCACTTGAAGTACTTGGACCTGAAACTACCGTCCACGCCCCTGTGCCAACACTTGGACTGTTTCCAGATAAGGTAGCAGTACCTGTTGTACATATCGTTTGTGTAGAAGTATTAGTTGCTGTTGTTGGAGGTGCATTTACGGTTATGGTAGCGTCAGCTGTTGATGGGGAACATGGGGAATTGCTAATAGTCCAACGAACTACATAACTTCCTGCTCCTCCTGCTGGTGTGAATACTGTATTGAATACCGTTGTATTTGCAAATTGTGCACTTGAAGTACTTGGACCTGAAACTACTGTCCACGCCCCTGTGCCAACACTTGGACTGTTTCCAGATAAGGTAGCAGTGCCTGTTGTACATATAGTTTGTGTAGAAGTATTAGTTGCTGTTGTTGGTGTAGCACTAATAGTCAAATTCGCTCCATTATCAGTTCCGTCAACTGCTGGTGAATTACTCACTACTCTAATTCTATATCCAGAACCTGTTGAAGTTCCTGAAGGTATTGTAACCGAAATACTTTGACTACCGCTAGCATCTGAAACTACGGTTTGTAAATCCGTTGGCGAAGCAAAAGACCCTGAAGCATCTGAAAGTTGTGTCTTAAACACACAACTTCCTCCACTTGGAAAATTTGCTGCTACAGAATACGTAAAAGGAACCGAAACGCTTGTAGCTCCTGCACAAAAAGGAGATCCAGAAACAGTACCAGTTGTAATCGTAGAAGACGAACCTCTAGGCACTATCTCACCCGAAGCAAGTTGAGTAGCACCAGCAGCAAATCCTGTAAATTGTATTTTATTCAATTGAGCGGCAGTTAGTGTAGCACCTGACCCAATAAAAATTCTACGTGCTCCAACACCAGTGCCTGCTGTAGCTCCTGCTGTTCCCACCCAGTTCCCTATAGTAATTGTGGTAGCGCTCCATGTCTGAGCACTACTATCTTTAAAGTAATAAGAATAAGCACTTCCATTGGCAGCACCTAAATTAACTGTAGTATTGACATCAAAATCCAAAAGACCAGCTGAATTAGCAGTAGCTGTTGATGTACCTAGGTTAAACTGTCCTAAATTTAAAGTTGGTGAACCACCAGTAAAACGGATGTCTCCCGCAGAAGCTGTAATAGGCAATGCGTTAGTAGCCCCTAAAGTTAAAGTACCAGCATTGACAATAGTTGTTCCTGTGTAGGTATTAGCACCGCTTAGAGTTGCAACTCCAGAACTAGCGCTATTCACAGTCACTCCAGACGTTCCAGACAAAATACCACTTAGAGTAAGTGCCGTAGTATTACTACAATTCAACGTCAATGTTCCTGCCAAACTAGCGTTACTTGAAAAAATCAAAGCAGCTGATGTAGAAGCATTTGTTATAGAACCACCTCCTGCAGCAGTACTATATACGTTAGCTAAAGTAGCTCCAGCTCCAGTATAAGTATAGTTTCCTGAAGTACTAGCTGCACCCAATACAATCGCATTTGAAGTACTCCCTAAGCTACCCCCACCAGAACTCACAGTTCCATTTTCAATAGTCAAAGTTTTACCAACACCTCCAAAAGTATTAGTACCAGACATAAACAAAGTTCCAGAACCTACCTTATTCAAATTGAAAGCCCCGGATACAACACAAGGCAAAGTCAAATTACCACTACCACCAATACTCGAATCAGAGGCTAAAGCCACTGAACCACTCGTACTCCAAGAGGAAGCAGTACCTGAATTATTCACCAAAGCACCTCCACTTGAAATTCCTGTACCGTTTAAAGTCAATGCCTCTGTAGCAGTAGCTGATAATGAAAATCCATTCATATCTAAAACACCTCCTGAATTCACTGTGGTTCCAGCCGTAGGTGTTCCTAATGGTCCTGAAGCACTAGTATTTGAAGATGCCCCTAATCGTAATGTGGTACCGCTATTTACTGTTGTGGTTCCTGTATACGTGTTAGCTGCACTCAAAACTACTGTTCCCGTGTTGGCTATTACACCACCTGTATTAATCATGGCTCCACTAATGGTTGTTGTTCCTGACCCTCCTGTAATCGTTAGATTACCATCCAAATAAATCTCTTTGTCAAAAGTAGCCGAACCTGAACCATTCAAACCTATTGTACGAGTTGCACTGCTGGTATTGGGTGCTACATAAATTGAATTCCCTACTGTAAATCCATTGTTAGCTAATAGGGACACATTGTTTGCTTGAGGAACATCACCTACATTCAACCCTAAATCCACACCTCTATTGGCAGTGGTAGTATTGGTACTAATAGCCGTGTTGTTGTCAGCAATTACAGTTCCATCACCTATTTGCAGCTGACCATTATATGTTGCAGTTCCTGAAAGTGTCAAAGTACCTGAGCCAGATTTACCAATCTTAGTAGTATTAGTAGCACCTCCAGAAAGCACCCCACTCATGGTGAAAGTCTTACCTGAGGCAACATCAATAACTGCTGCAGAAGAAGTGTTATTGATAACTATACCCTGAGTTCGAGTAGTAGTATCTGTAACAGCTAAGGTGTTGGTAACTGAACCATTACCCATGGTAAGCGAGCCTGAACCCAAAGCTGAGTTGGCAGGAATACTCAAAGTCCCAGCATATAGTGTTGTTACACCCGAATAGGAACTGTTATTACCGTTAAAAAACACTCTAGTATTGGTTTGATCAGTGCCTGAATCATCTTTACCAATATCGATAGGTCGTGAACCAGAAATAGTTCCATTGAAAGTGATTGCCGGTAAAGCAGCATTGGTTCCAGCTATTCGTAACGCTATAATATTGGAACCAGTAATCCCAACATTAAAACCGCTTCCAAATGTCAAAGTCCCTGTACTTCTGTTGGTTATAAACGAATAACGACTCCCTGAATCATTAAAATCTATGGGCAAATTTAAAATTTGATTGGCAGTAGCATCACTAAGAATCCAACTAAACGCCCCACCATTATCATACAACTCTACCCTGTTTCCCGTAAGCGTGTAAGCCTTAGAACCGCTGAAATAAAACCTCCAACTACTGTAGGGATTACTCACGTTATTATTACTGGTAGCATTACCATTTCCTTTCCACTCTAACTGTCCATAGGTAATCCCTGAAGGATTCCAGTTACTGGATGTATTCCAATCTGTACCTGTGCTAGTCCATTCTCTATAACTCTGAGCATAGGAATTAGAAACCGCCATAACCAAAAGGAAAAAGAACAACTTCCAACCAGCAGCAAAAGAAAAATCATTTTTCTTTGGTGCGAGTGTCGCAAATGAATCTAAAGTACAATTCTTTGCTATTATTTTTGTACTATTTTTTAAAGTAAAATTTTCCATATGCGGTACAATTTATGTTGTAAAACGGTATTTATATTTTTAATGTATGTTGTATTATCAATAGGGCTTAAATAGAAAAATACCTCATGAGAATGACCCACAAGGACACTATTTCCAGATCGCTCTTTTTTCTTCACAAAGCCCTTTTAATGATTTTTATGAACCTAAAGCGCTTTTTTGTTATTAATTCTTTATCAAAATCAAGCAAAAACCACTAAATCGTTATAGTCGTTAGCTGAAATTAATAATCGCTAACTATCTAAACTTCACAATTATACGAATAAATCACCACAAATAAACCGCTTTAATATACTACAACGTTTTCTTGTTGATAAATTAATGATTTAAAGACGTATAATTGCGATATAAATAATTATCAAAGTTAGCGCTTTTTTTAAAAAATGTTGGGAATTCTATTAAAAATTATACCTCTTTTTAATCGCTAGTGGAAACTATCACTTCAAATAAGATAAGACATAATTTGACCCAAAAAATCAGAGTCAATTGTAGTTATCCCTATTCAAGAAATAAATGTATTATATACCCTATAAAACCTCTTTTACTATGATAAGTAAATACATAAAAACGACGGCTTACAGCATACAAATCCTCATAATTTACTGATTGTGACGCAGATACCTTCCCATTGTTAATAAATTATTTACTGTAGTATAAAAATTTTGAGTAACTTTAGCTTTCACCAAAACAACTAAAACGATGACAGTAAACCAAATTCTAAACCAAAAAGAGAAGCACATCTTCTCTGTGCCTTCAACACTGACCGTGTATGAAGCTATCAAAGTAATGGGCGAAAAAAATATCGGTGCCCTACTTATCATTGAAAATGAAACCCTAAAAGGGATTTTATCTGAAAGAGACTATGCTCGAAAAGTAGTACTAAAAGGACGTTCCTCATTAGACACCTTTGTCCATGAAATTATGGAAGACGAGTTAATCACAGTCAAACCATCAGACAACATCGATTACTGTATGGAGCTCATGAGTAGCAAAAGAATAAGACACTTACCTGTGGTCGAAAACAACACCGTTTTGGGTATCATTTCTATTGGAGACGTTGTAAAAGGCATCATCGAAATGCAAAAAGAAACCATCGATTATTTACACACTTACATTTCGCAGTAGCATCAAATTTGCTTTCTGCCAACCTAACTAATTAAAATAAACTAAAAAAAGGAGGAATAGCAATACTGCTATTCCTCCTTTTTTTGCTTCAATCTGACAGAAAGAGTGCTCAGGATAAAGTTAGAGGTACGAGGTTAGAAGTGGGATGTGAGCATTGGCACACAGATAAAACGAATGCAACAGATAAAACGGATTTTTTAACGGTAAGATAGTTAAGGTTAATGAAGAATTATAAACTTAATTTCCTTACTGCCTTAATGGTTTAAATAAAATAACAAAATCCTTTTCCCACAAACTTGTCATGCTGACGAAGGAAGCATCTCATAAAGTTAGAGGTACGAGGTTAGAAGTTAGAAGTACATAACAATAAACCATAAACAACTTTAAACCTTAAACCCTCTCTCTCCCCGTCTCTTCGAGTTGAACCTTTATATGCGATTAGCTTATAAAGGGGAAGTATCGAGAAGCATCTCATAAAGTTAGAGGTACGAGGTTAGAAATTAGAAGTAAGCAGTGGTCAGTTCATTACAACAAACCTTAAACTACCTTAAACTTTAAACCTTAAACAACTTTAAACCCTCTCTCTCCCCGTCTCTTCGAGTTGAACCTTTATATGCGATTAGCTTATAAAGGGGAAGTATCGAGAAGCATCTCATAAAGTTAGAGGTACGAGATTAGAAATTAGAAGTTAGAAGTGTTCAGCACATAACTATAAACCCTAAACTTTAAACCTTAAACAACTCTAAACCACATAGAAAAAAATAAACACATAGCACAAAAAGAACAGAATAGAAAAACTAGTTTTTATCTCATAGCTATGTGCCCTATGGCTAAGCGGAGCGTCTTATTATACACCAATAAAATCTATGTCTCTATGTGGTTAAGAAAATATAGAAGTGGGAAGTTAGAAGTGTTCAGTACATAACTATAAACTACAAACTCTAATCCCTAAACTCTAATCCAAAAAAAAGCCTCTTCGTTTCCGAAGAGGCTTTTTACTATAGATAATTACAATTATCGTTTAATCATACGAACAGATCTCACTTTATCTCCTTGGCTTACAACAACGTTGTACACTCCAGAAGGATAGTTCGTTCCAATCTCTTTAGTACTCAATTCAGATACAGTAGCTTTTTGAACCTCAAGCTCTCTTCCTATCATATCATAAACACGTACTTGAACCAAATCATCACTTGAACTTTGAATATCTAAACTAAAGTGTCTTGCAAATGGATTTGGGAACGCTTTTACCTCGAATACATCGGTGTTAATGTCTTGAGCAGCCATTCTTGTAATTGGTGCCGGTGTACTCACATTACAAGCAGGACCATAAGCTTGCCAAATACCATTGTTGATTGCTACTCTTATTGAGTAAGTAGTGCTAGCTTGTCCTCCTCCTGGTGACAATTGTGACAAGGTGAAATATCGATTTGGAGTATCAAAAGTTCGCAATCCAAATGAACCACCAGTAACCTCAAAACGATATTGAGTAGCACCTACTACTGCAGTAGCATATATAGTACTATTTAAGGTCGACAAAGTTGTACCACATTGATTTAACATGATCTGAGTTGTATTAACAGTAACGTTAGCTGGAGTTGTAATATTACAAACCCTACCAAATGCCTGCCAAGACCCCCCAATAAATGCACTAACGCTAACCCCATATGTAGTACTATAAGAAGCTACTCCTGGTATTTGACTTAAAACAAAAGCTCTTATATTTTTCAAATCGTTATCGAAAATATAATCAGTACCTGCTTTAGTTACTTTGAAACGATAATCAGTAGCTCCAGCAATACCGTAACAGTAAATAGTTGTATTGATATCTGGCAAAGTGCTTCCGCATTGAGCTGGCATAATGAAAGAACATACTGTGCATTCCCCAAAAGAAACATCATTTGAAACATCAGTAGTTGTATAAGAAGTCAAATTCGTATAATTAGGGGTAGTCACTTCATTGGAAGTAGATGCTCCAGTACCTTCTCTTCTAATCATTACAACTGTACCTGATGTTGTAACAGTACCTGCATCTAAAGTAACTTTATAAGATGCTCCAGTACTTGACTGTATGATGTTCCAGTAGCGAGCACCTAACTGTGACGCTGTACTAGGCAAGGCCCCTGGGAAACCAGTTTCAAATTGTTCAAGTAATACAGTTCTTGAACCTGGATTACTATCATAAGTAAAAGTAACTGGTCGGTATACTGCTCCTTTTCCTATTGGGAATGTTCTAGCTACATTAGTACCTGTAGCAGGATAAGTGATTCTCAATTTTCCGCTAACATACGCAGTAGCACTACCTCCGCTAATAGGGGTGGTATCATTTGTTACTGCTATAGTATTAACTCCCGTGGTTACAATACCTTTTGTTAAAGTTAACGTACCACTAACTGTAACATCTCCGGTCGTAGTTAGAGCTCCACTAGTGTTATTAATTATTAAGTTACCATAATCTAATCTTCCTGTTAAGCTCTGAGCAACACCATTGTATATTATTGTTGACAAACTTGGTGTATTTTCTATAGTAACTGTTGGACTATTAGTATTGCTAACAGCTGAATTTACAAAACCGTTTAAACCACCTGGTTGTCTAAAAGTAAATGTAGCACCTTGCTTAACAGTAAAACTACCTCCTGACTTAAACAAAATACCCGTAGTGGTAGAAGTACTTGAAACATTAGTTCCTGTTACTTCAATCTTACCATAACTAATTGGTGATAATCCTAGACGAATAATTCCAGCTCCACTAGAGTTTGCAAACTCAACAGTTGAAGTTGCAGCAAGGTCATACGTACCCTCGGCGTCAGGTTTAACTCCTCCACCATCGGTAATATATCTACTAGTACCAAGTAGAGTCAAGTTAGTTCCTACTCCACCAAAAGTATCATTGCTTACATTCAGAATAACACCACTTTGAACTGTTGCAGTACCCGTAACTGAATCAGGCGCTGAACTAAGAGTTTTAGTGCCACTTGTAGAGAATGTCAAATTTCTGTAGGCTCTAGCTCCTTTTAAGGTCTGATTTCCTGCTGCATTCAAATCGATAGTACCTCCAGTAAGGTTAAATGTTCCTGATAATTGAGGTACAAAATTTGGACTTACTCCTGCAACTGCAGTTCTGTAGGTTCCACCACTCATTCTTAATTCTCCTGAACCAGAAATATTGGCAGCAGCAGTTTCTACAAACGTTCCTTCAATAATTTCTAAACGATCGGTTGTACCAGTACTCTGTGTAAGATTAACCACATCGGTAGCATTGGTTTTTTCAATAATGATTCGTTTCCCTGAAGAACCGCCTGTAATTGCAGTACCCGTAGCCTGTGGCGTTACGTTTCCTATATAATGGAAAATACCACTTTGGCTTACTGTACGTGATCCTGTATTTTGTAAGTTACCCGTATTATTACCCGTAGCATTAATACCTGAAGCAGAGGTAATTTTAAGAGTTCCTCCTGCATTTAAATCAAAAATACCAGCACCCGTAACATCTCTTAAATTAAAATCTAGAGTTGATTTATCTCTAACAGTTAAATTGTTTGTTGCATTAGCTAAACTAAGATTTTGATTAATCAATTGAACCACAGAAGCTGGAGTAGTTGATACATCACCAACTTCAAAATCAACTCTTGCACCCAAAGTTCCTGCAATACTTATTGTTTGAGGACCTGTTGTTCCCGTGAATAATATATTACCAACATCAGAAGTACAATTTAAACTAGTTAATGAAGGAATACTCAAATTCCCTTTTAAAAATACATTTGAAGTGAAATTTCCTGATTGAGTAGATAAATTAATAACACCAGCCGTAGCACTTAAATTACCATTTACTGTAACAGTTGCACTTGCTCCTGATGGTGTTGTTACACTACTAAAAGCAAAAGATGTACCTGTAGAGCTCGCTATAAGGTTTCCTCCAATAATAGCACTAGCCCCATTGGCATTTACTAATGATACTACCTGAGCAGTATTGCTAGCGGTGAAATTGTTTTGACATATTTTCACATTGGTTTGAGCACCTTCAACAACACTAAACAAAGCACTTGGAGCTCCACTAATGGTTAAGTTTCCAAAGTAATACCCATCTGTATTTGGTGAAATAATACTTGGATTTTGAATCAATCTATTATCACCACTACCTGCACCATAGTTCCAGTTTTGGATATTTACAGTAGAACCATCTTGAAAATCTTCAGTACCATTCCATAAAGAACTTACTCCACTAGTTGTAGCATTATTAATGTTAACCGTACCTCCAGATTCAACTGTAAAAGTACCATTTACAGTTAAAGCAGCATTAATTTGTAAAGTTGCGCCACTTTGTACCAACATCGAAACAGCATTGGTTGTGGATGCAGTATATGTTAAAGTTCCTGCCTCAACCACTATTCTTTGTGGGGTAAAAGCACCTATACTAACATTGTGACGAATATAGACAGTGTTAGATTCATTATTTCCTGGTGCTCCACTAGAACCCCAAGCATTTGCGACAAATTGTTCCCAAGTTATTCCACCAGTTGATGGATAAGTACCTCCTGTAACTGTACGATAACTATTAGCTGGCCAAGTAACCAAAAGAATATCAAAAGGATCCGATACGCCTTGAGTTAATCCGGGAGCATCCGCTGTTAAGTTGATATCTGTTTGACCATCAGCAAAAGCAACATTGCTTATAGTAATAGAACCTCCTGTTAAAGCATAGGTAGGCTGTGTTCTTGTGAAATTTGCGCTAGGGAAAGCTGATGTTGACCCAAGGGTTACAGCAGCACTTCTGTCTAAATCCACATTTCCTAAACCATCTGTTGTAGATATCGTAAATGAAGGTAAAGGCACACCAAAAGAAGAACCTACAACCGTACCAAAACTCAAACGATTAGCTGTTACCACAATTCTATTATCATTTCCTATAATAGAGGTAGAACCACCTACACTAGTAAATCCTGAACCGGCAGCACCCGCAGTCGCTCCAGTAACCGTAAATTGATATTGTTGGTTGTCTGTAACCGATGCATTAAATGTTACTCTGATGCTAAACGTTTTGCTTCCTCCATCAGTAGTAAACAAGTTGGTAGCCAATGCTGGAGCATTAAAAGTATTAGTAGCTCCCGCAGCAATTTCTTGTAATTCAGTACCGCCATCATAAATAGCCACACGTTTAATGTTAGCTGGGTTAGTCAAACTTAACGTCACTGTATTCAAAATAGTACCAAAATTATCATTGTCAGACGCACTATCTTGAATGGTAAAACGACCTACTTCTAATGAATTCACATTGGTGATATCATTAGCCTGATAACTTGCATAAGGGATATTCGTTGGTGCAGTAAAAGTTGCAGCAGCAATAGTCGACAATTGACTGGTTGTACTCGTTCCTGTTAAATTAATAATATAAGGATTTTCACCACCCGTTGAATCATCATTAGCAATGCTCAACTGCGCTGTTTTTGCACCTGCAGATCCTGGCGTAAAAGTTACCGTAAAGGTTGTTGTACCCGAAGTAGCTGCTACAGTAGCAGTAGTACTGGTTTCATTTATAGTAAACTCAGCAGCATCAGTTCCTGATTTAACAATTTTACTAGGAGATCCCGTTAAATTCAACACAGCATTCCCTAAGTTTTCAATAGTAAAAGTAATTGGACCACTATTGGTGCCATTTTCCTGATTACCAAATGCATAAGTACCACCTGTAGCAATAGAAGTAGCTTGTTTTACATTGATTTCTGGTGATGGAGTTGCTACACTCACTGAACCGTTAAATTCGAAATCATTGATACTAAAGGCATTTCCTGTTGCCGCTACATTATAAAGATACACTCTAAATGTGATAGGTACTTGAACGTTTTGGAAAGATGCTCCACTTAAATCAACTGTTACAGTTGTTGGAATTCCATTAACACCTATGGTTGGAGTCGCAATATTTGCAGCATAACTATCTACATTAGAACGAACTGCTAAAACAGCTGATCCAAGTGTTGCTGGTGAATATTGGTTGGTAAATTTAAAATTAGTAAAATCTATTTTGTATGTAACCGCTGGAGTCAATGTAAACTCAAAATATTTATTTGTATCAATACCTGCCGGATTTACTGACCAGTTACTTGAATTAGCTCTACTGTTAGCAGTAGCAGCAGTAGCGCCAACGACACCAATACCTGAAACCGTTAGATTAGAATCTACTGTTTGACCTGTTGTAAATGGATTACCAAAGCCCCAAACATTAGAAGCTGTTGTAATATCGTTTATCCAAATAGGCGGAGCAGCACGCGTTACATTTATAGTATAAGTGTCAGTTGTTGTACCATCCTGTGCAGTTACTAAAACCTCAATAGGGTTTACACCTACATTTAAAGATAATGCAGCAGATGCAGCAGCACTGGCTACTGTAGCATAACTACCACCGTTTACTCTAACTTGTATGGTTGCATTAGCTTGAGTTACCGTAGAGGTTACGGTTACCGATGAAGTGGTTCCTATTACTGAAGCAGCATAGGTTTTAGTTCCTGTTGCAAAGCTTGGTGTCAACGCACCCGCTGTAGTGGTCAATGCCGATAGAGTGGCTACTGATGACGGAGCCGATCTTGTTACTGTAATAGAATAAGTAGAAGTACTACCATCTTGAGCCGTTACCAATACATCGATAGTATTAGCACCTACACTTAATGAAACAGCTGTTGGTGTAGCATGAGGCAATGTAGAATACGACCCTCCGTTTACTCGAATTTGCATAGTGGCATTTGCCTGATTACGTGAAGCACTTACTGTTACTGCAGTAGCAAAAGGAACTGCAGCAGCTATACTATAACTGAAAGTTCCCCCAGCAAAAGATGGAGACAAAGTACCTGCTGTTGTAGAAAGTGCCGACAAGGAAGAATCACTTGACTGAAGACGAGTGATTGTTACAGTATACGTGAGTATTGTAGTGCCATCCTGTGCGGTAACCCGAACATCAAGCGTATTAACCCCTACTACCAACCCTAAGGTTGATGAAGTAGCACCACTTGCCAAAGATACAAACCCAGTCGCATTGGTTCTCACTTCAATAGTTGCAGTAGCATCAGTAACTGTTGGAGTTACATTTACACCCGAAACAGCATTAGCTACTGTTTGTGTGTATGCAGTTGTTCCAGAAGCAAAACTTGGAGATATTGCACCTGTATTTAATGTCAAAGCAGATAGTGTAGCAACTGATGAAGCTGCAGCACGTGTCACTGTTATAGTGTATGTACTAGTAGTGATTCCGTCTTGAGCTGTTACCAATACATCAATGGTATTAGCACCTACGTTCAAAGATTGCGCTCCCGAAGCAGAACCGCTAGTTAGTGCACTATATGAACCACCGTTTACTCTCACCTGTAAGGTAGCATTAGCCTGATTACGAGTAGCGGTTACAGTAGCTGAAGTAGTGGCAAAAGGAACTGATGCTGTATAGGCTGTTGTTCCAGAAGCAAATGCAGGAGCTAATCCTGTTGCTGATGTAGTCAAAGCTGACAAAGTAGCATCAGACGAACCTGCTCTGGTTACCGTTATTGTGTACGTGATTTGAGTTACAGTATCCTCTGCAGTTACTAACACATTAATAGTATTAGAACCCACATTCAATGCTAAAGCTCCCGATGGGCTTCCACTAGTTACAGCAGAATAACTTCCTCCGTTTACACGAACTTGGATTGTAGCACCCGCATCCGTTTTAGTAGGAGTTACCGTAACCGATGTAGTTCCGTTAGCAACCGATGCAGTATAGGAAGTAGTTCCCGATGCAAAAGTTGGCGATATTGCTCCCGCTGTAGTGGTCAATGCTGATAAGGTAGCATCAGTAGACAAAACCGTAGCCGAACGTGTAACTGTTATAGTATATGTAGTAGTAGTAACACCATCTTCCGCAGTAACTAAAACCTCTATGGTATTTGGACCTACATTCAAAGGCAAAGCACCCGAAGGGCTTCCGCTAGTTACTGAAGCATAACTACCTCCGTTTACTCTAGCTTGTAGGGTTGCACCAGCATTGGTTCTCGTTGGAGTTACCGTTACCGATGTCACAGCATTCAAAACAGAAGCTGTATAGGAAGTCGTACCCGATGCAAAAGCTGGCGCTAATCCCGTCGCTGTTGTGGTCAATGCTGACAAACTGGACACTGTTGAAGCCGCCGCCCGCGTGACCGTAAGCGTATATGTTTTTTGTGTGGTAGCATCCTCTGCGGTAACTCTTACATCTATAGTATTGGCACCCACATTTAAAGATAAAGCTCCCGAAGCAGTAGCATTAGCTAATGAAGTATATGAACCTCCATTTACTCGAACTTCTAGTGTAGCCGCCGCCTGATTACGAGTAGCCGTTACTGTGGTGGTGGTGGTAGCAAATGTTGTTGTAGCATCATATGCAGTTGTACCCGCAGCAAATGTAGGAGTAAATCCTGTTGCTGTAGTAGTAAATGCTGATAAATTAGCATCGTTAGATGGACCAGCAGCTGTTGAAGTAACAGAAATATTGTCAATACTTATTTTAGCCTGAGAACCCGTTGGAGTTGCGCCAGTTGTTAAACTGTACTGATAAAATCTTAATCTAGCAGTTGCAGAATTATTAAAAGCACTTGGCAAAGCAATACTTGTTATACTTAAACTAGAAGCAACATTATTTCTTGCGGTAAATGGCAAATTTGTTCCAGTTAATTCAGTAAAAGTTGTACCATCTGTAGACCAAAACAACTTGAGTCTTGAATCTCTATCTCCAGTTGAGTTAAAGACAGTTGCCGCATCAAAAGAAACCGTTCCAGCAGTTCTGCCCGTGAAATTTAATCTCAAATCAACAGCACAAGCGTTTGTTGTACTAGTAGAAAGTAATTGCATATTTGCAGTTCCTCTCTGAACTCCTCCAGTTGAACCCGTTTGAAAAGTAGCCGTAGAAACTGTAATTCTGACACCATCACCTAATGTTCCAGATGCATTAGTTGCAACCGATGTCCATTCAGCACTGTCAGTACCATTAAAGTTATTTGGCCAGTTGGTAGCATTAGCAATGTTTGTAAAGGCTTCTGTATAATTACCTCCTGACATCACATATGGAGTTTGAGCAAAACTTTCCTGAGTACTCAAGAAAAACAAAGCCAATACTGCGAACACCCACTTGATTGATTTGCTTTTTGTGGTATAAAAAGCTTTAGTAAAGTTATTCATAAAAAAAATGGTTTAATTAAAAAACGTTTTGGTTTAAATTTAAAATATATATTGGGGGAAATGCATAGCACTTCCTCTTGGAACGTGAAAAAAGTTTTGGGGGACTACAAACATACAGCAAAAAACCACATACACAAACGTTTTACCAAAAAAAACTAAAAATTGTTAATAAATCGGCTTTTTTACTGAAAATACTATCACGATTTCGGTATTTTGTCGATTTTTTATGTTAATAATCGATAAATAGAAGTTGTTACAATACCAGCAAAATCAAGGATTTTGTTATATAAATGCGACAATTTCTATTTTAACTTCGATTATGTAACATGGTACACCCCTCTTTTTAAACTTTCAGATTGTCAATACTTTAGTTCTTGAAATAATTAAATGAATGGCTCATACTATGTAAAGTTACATTTATTCGTTAAAAAAAGAGATGAAACAAACGTTAAATTTTCGTGATGAAAAGGCACTTTTGTAGTTCATCGAATATTGGTGTTTCTGGTCGGTTTTTTCGCTAAAGCGGTGATTTGCAATTGTAAGAAATGGATGAAAGTTACTAATTAGAAATTCGAGATTTGAGATTTGAAATGGTCAGGATGAAGTTAGAGGTACGAGGTTAGAAATTAGAAGTAAATAGTGAGCAGTAGTCAGTGTACAGTACATAACTACAAACAACAAACTATCAACCTTAAACTTTAAACTTTAAACAACTTTAAACTATAAACCCTAAACCACTCTACGCGTCACTTCGAGTGTTTTTGTGTAGAGCAACGGAACAAAAATGTATCGAGAAGCTTTTTACCACATAGGTTAATTAAGGAATTAAAAACTTAATTTCCTTAATCCCTTAATGGTTATAAATTAAACCACATAGAAAAAAATAGAAACATAGTACCAAAATGAATGAGATAGAAAAACTAGTTTTTATCACATAGCTATGTGCCCTATGGCTAAGCGAAGCGTCTTTTATTCATCAACAAAATCCTATGTTCCTCTGCCTGTCGGCAGACAGGTATGTGGTTCAGAAAAATCAGAAATTCGAGATTTGAGATTTGAAGTGGGAAGTGGGCATTGGCACACAGATAAAACGGATGCAACAGATAAAACGGATTTTTAACAGTAAGATAGTTAAGATCAGTGAAGGAATTAAAAACTTAATTTCCTTAATCCCTTAATGGTTATAAATCTAAACCACATAGAAAAAAAAATAGAAACATAGTACCAAAAAGAATGAAATAGAAAAACTAGTTTTTACCTCATAGCTATGTGCCCTATGGCTAAGCGAAGCGTCTTTTATATAGCATCAAAATCCTATGTTCCTCTGCCTGTCGGCAGACAGGTATGTGGTTAAGAAAAATCAGAAATTTGAGATTCGAGATTTGAGGTTTGAAGTGGTCAGGATGAAGTTAGAGGTACGAGGTTAGAAATTAGAAGTAAGCAGTGGTCAGTGTTCAGTACATAACTACTAACAACAAATTACAAACTATAAACCCTAAACCACTCTACGCGTCACTTCGAGTTGAGCTTTTGTATGCGACTAGCTTACAAAAGTGAAGTATCGAGAAGCATCCACAGCACTGAACACTGAAACTTCCCTCTTCTAACTTCCCTCTTCTAACTTTAATTAACTATAATTTAAACTCCAAACTATTTTCAATTGAAATAAAATTAATAATTTAGCAAAAATTATAAAGAAGAAACTATGAAGACAAATTACACTTTTTTAAAAATAGTAGCAGTAGCGTTGTTATTTAGCTGTAACGCTTGGAGTCAGGCTACTATTGCACAATGGAATTTTAATGGCTCATCTAATACGGAAGTCCCTGGAGGCGCAAGCTCGCCTACACCTTCTGTGGGAGCAGGAACAGCAGAATTGGTAAATTTGAGTCTAGCAGCAACCTTTGCTTCTGGAAACACTACAGCTGGAACACTAGAAACCGAAACTACAAGTCCACCTAACTACGGTTGGAATTCTACTGGCTACCCAGCTCTAGGAGCAGGAGGAAGCAAAGGAAGTGGTGTACAATTTAACGTAAGCACAGTAGGACAAGCAGGAATCATTTTCAAATTTGAACAACGTTTGAGCAACACCTCTGCTAATACCTATGTAGCACAATACACTACCGACAGAACTGCTGGTTCACCAGTTTGGGTAGATGCTACCACCTTTACCTTTACTCCAGCCGCTACAGGAACTGGTGATACTTGGTATAATACTGCTGCAAGAACAGTTGACTTATCGTCTGTTTCAGCCCTTGATAATAATCCAAATGTAGCGTTCCGTGTGGTGAGTGCCTTTTCACCTGGAACATCAGATTATTTGGCAGCGCGTTCTACTTCTACCTATGCAGGAGGAACCGTTCGTTATGATATGGTTACCATTACCAGCAACACAACATTAGGAACAACTCAGTTTGAAAGTGCTAAAAATGCATTCAAAATCTATCCAAACCCTTCCAACAGAGAAGTGGTGCGTTTCAACCAAACTCAAGATGTAAAAGTGTATGATACCCTAGGAAAACTAATTTTATCTGCTAAAAATACGAACGCTATCGATACCAAATCGTTCAACACAGGTATCTATTTTATAAAAACAGAAAATGGTATTACCAAAAAATTAATTGTGAAATAAGTTTCTTGTTCTATGATACCCATCAAGGGCGCTACAGTGTAGCGCCCTTTTTTTATGCTTATAAAACAACCGCAGATTAACAGATAAAATGATTAAATGATACTATTTATGTTTATTTATAAATCTAATAAGTCAAACCATTAAATAGTTGTAAACCATTTAGAGATTTAAGAAAGTTAAGTCTAAATGTGACTTAATTTTCTTCATGGTTCAAAATAACGACCCTATTCTATATTCCTATTCACCAGTAGTAGCTACTCCCCTTTTACCCTCATTTAGCACCCTTTTTTCTCTTTTCGGCTGTCAAAAAACAAGCACTACATCGATTTTTTATTAGAAAACAAATGTTAAAATTGAATTTTAACATAAATGATTAATTTTTAGCCTTACCTAAAAATTAGCTGTCGATAAAATGCATTTTTCAGAAGATGAACGGTTAGCTCGACTATTTTTATCGATTTTTTAGGTTAGTTGTCCATTTTATTTTAGTTAGCAGTGCTATGCCCCTTACTTTGTGTAATATTCCCAAATATAACTTACTTATACCTAAACAATTAAAGGATTAACTAACAAACATTATGGAAACAAATCTACTACCAAAAAGTCTAAATGCAGCATTTAACTTTTTAAAAAACTGGCTCCTAACCTTGGGGCAAATGGCTATTGCATCTTTTAGCAACAGTGAAAAAAAAGACACAGAAGTGTCCAATCCTATTAAAATAGGAACAACTGATAATCGCTTTGCCTTTGCAAGGCAATTTAAATTGTCTACAAGGAACTATTTCTCAATGGCGTTAGTGCTGTTAGGTTTATTTTTTGTAGATACAAGTACTGCACAAGGAACATTAGGTAGATGGCAAATGTGCGGACTTAGTGGATCTACTGGAAGTGTTAATGCAACTGG
Source organism: Flavobacterium sp. R1_16 (assembly GCF_057652095.1). NCBI lineage: Bacteria > Pseudomonadati > Bacteroidota > Flavobacteriia > Flavobacteriales > Flavobacteriaceae > Flavobacterium > Flavobacterium sp. R1_16. The sequence goes on along the minus strand of NZ_JBYFCG010000001.1, from coordinate 687,062 downwards.
TGTTAATACAAACACTACATTTTCAACATTAACTAGAGGACCTGGACTTTCGTCTTCGAGTGTTTCTGACGGATACAGATCAAGTGGTTTTTCAACAAGTAACTTAAATACATCAAACAATGACTATTATGAGTTTACCATAACACCTGATGCAGGTTATAAAATATCCCTTTCCGCCTTAAAAATTAGAGACCAACGATCTACTAATTCTTCTACGTTTGATGTGAATTTGCGTTTTAGCGATGATGGGTATACAAGCGATGTTGTTGCCTCTTGGGTTCCTAGCACAACCCTTACTAATAGAACTTTAAATTTAAGTGGAATAGCTGCATTACAGGATCGAACTACAGCAATAACTTTTAGAATTTATGGTTCGGATTCCAATAATACTTCTGATACCTATGGTTTTTTCTGTCAAGGTACAAACTCAGGAGATTTTAGAGGTATTGATGTTGATGGTACAGCTGTTGCTTTACCTGTATCGATAGGAAGATGGCAAATGTGCGGACTTAGCGGATCTACTGGAAGTGTGAACCCCACTGGTGTTGACACTAACATTACATTTTCGACTTTAACAAGAGGCGCTGGACTTTCGTCTTCAAGCGTTTCTGACGGATACAGATCAAGTGGTTTTTCAACAAGTAACTTAAATACATCAAACAATGACTATTATGAGTTTACCATAACACCTGATGCAGGTTATAAAATATCCCTTTCCGCCTTAAAAATTAGAGACCAACGATCTACTAATTCTTCTACGTTTGATGTGAATTTGCGTTTTAGCGATAATGGGTATGCAAGCGATGTTGTTGCCTCTTGGGTTCCTAGCACAACCCTTACTAATAGAACTTTAGATTTAAGTGGAATAGCTGCATTACAGGATCGAACTACAGCAATAACTTTTAGAATTTATGGTTCGGATTCCAATACTACTTCTGATACCTATGGTTTTTTCTGTCAAGGTACAAATCCAAGTGATTTTAAAGGTATTGATGTTGAAGGAAATGTTATTGCTTTAGGTAGTTCAACCATAAGTGTTACTGGTTCAACTAGCTTTAACTACAACGGTTCTAATCAAGGTCCTACTACTTCTTCAGTGACAGGTTCAACTGGAGCTGTTACTTACAGTTATTCTGGTACAGGTGCAACGTCCTATTCAGCTAGTGCTACTCGCCCTACCAATGCTGGTACCTATCAAGTTATTGCTACTCTGGCAGCTGATTCAAATTATAATGGCGCCGTGTCATCACCCTTAGCATTTACAATAAACAAAGCATCATTAACCATTACAGCTAACAATGTTAATAAAACATACGGTGCTACACTAACTGGTGGGGCTGGCTCAACTGCCTTTACTTCTAGCGGATTACAAAACGGACAATCTATCGGTTCTGTTACTATTGCTTACGGAACAGGTGCTGCCGCTACTGCTGCTGTAGCAACCTACACTGGTTCGGTTACTCCTAGTGCCGCTACTGGTGGAACATTCACTGCTAGCAATTATAGCATTAGCTATGCTTCTGGAAATATTATCGTTGGAAAAGCCAATCTTACTATTACTGCCAATGATGTTAATAAAACATACGGTACTACCTTAACAGGTGGTGCAGGATCTACTGCCTTTACTTCATCAGGTATACAAAATTCAGAATCGATTGGTTCTGTGACTATTGCCTACGGAACTGGAGCTGCTTCAAATGCAGCAGTTGGAACCTATAGTAATACAGTGACTCCAAGCGCTGCTACTGGTGGCACTTTTAACACCAATAATTATACTATTTCTTATGTTGCTGGAGACATTATCGTGAATCCAGGAGCCTTTGCAAAATTACAACTGCTATTACCAGGTGAAACCGCCGCTCCAGGAACTGGAAGCGGAAAAACAGGCTCGCCGTCGGCACAAAATACAACAACACCATTCACGGTAACTGTGAATGCAGTTGATGCTTTTTGGAACATTGTACCAACAGCTCCTGCAAATACAATTGCAATCACATCTACAGATAGCGCTGCACTATTGCCTTCGAATGCAAATCTAGCTTCTGGAACAAGAACTTTTAGTATTACTTTAAGAACACTTGGATCAGCTACTATAACAGCTACCAATGCAAGCAATGGTGGAATTACAGCCAATACAAGTCCTTCGGTAACGGTTACAGCGGGTACTAAAACCTCAACCAAAGATGGAAACTGGAACGATAGTACGGTTTGGTCACCTGCTGGTGAGCCTTATCTATATGATTTGGTTAACATAGGAACCAATCACGACATCATCGTAACGGAAGATGGGGCATGTGCATCGATTAATTTCACAAATACAAACTCATCATTAAATGTAAATATTGGAAAAACACTTGACGTATCTGGAGCAGTAACTTTAAATAGTTATAACACAGGAACCTTTACCTCTGCAAGCATTGGAGGTTTAGGAACGTTAAATACTGGAACATTAAATATTGGACTTGCTTCTGTATTGAACTCTACAGCCAATTCTGAAAATGCACTTACACTGAATATTGCTACATTAAATGTTGCGGGTGATTTTACCATCTACAACAATGACGAAGGTGGTGGAGATGCTAACGAACCTCGAGTGACTATCAACTCTCCATGTGTACTGTCGGCAAATAAATTAGCTTTAATCCAAACTGGAAACGGTGGTGGAGGCAGTAGAATAATTACTTTCAATGCCAATAATGGAGCAACTGTTAACCTATCAGGAGGACCAAATCCTATAACGATTAGCAGTGAAATAGATTTAGATGACGACCATGTAGATTTCAATTTGAGCAGCGGCTCTACTATAAACTACAACGGAAGTATAGCACAAAACATTCCAGCAAGTATCTCTAATAGTAGAATCGGTGGTGATACTGACAGTAGTGTACCTGTAAATTACGGTAATTTAACCATAAACAATAACACAGGAACTACAACCACTGACGCAACAGGAAGAAGAATAAATGTTGCAGGGAACTGGACCAATAATGGCGTGTTTACTGCAACAGGGTCAACAGTTAACTTTACTGGTAACGGGGCTCAAGCTATTACAGGAACGAATACAACTACTTTTAATGATGTAACTATTGCAAAAACAGGAGGCACTTTAACTGTAAATACAGATGCTACTATAGCTGATGATTTGACTTTCACGGCCTCTGGCGCAACCCTTTCTGTGAGCAATTCAAAAACTCTAAATGTTGCCGATGATTTAATTTTGAACAATGATGATGATAACTCAGTAACAGCTTCTGTGACTGGTTCGGGTACATTATTAGCCAGTACAGTTATTGTAGGTACTTCTCTTAATCCAGATAGTAATAGAACTACAACATTAAATTCGTCTGTATCCACATTTACCATCTCTAATGACTTGGAAATTAATAGTTATCATAGTGATGGAGATAGAAACAATGGAGTGTTTAACCTTCAAAGTGGTGTTTTAACTATTAATGGGGAAATTGATACGACAAACGAAAATAGTGGTAATACTTCTACCTTCTCTATGGCTTCAGGTGCGCAATCGGGTCTTCTTAAATTAACTGCAGCTTCTCCTTTTAACTTATCAGGACAAGGTACCAACACCATCAACTTGAATGGTACATCCGCTGTAGTGGAATATATGGGGTCTGTAAATCAAAATGCTTTAGGAACAACCTATAGAACATTACTAATCAACAATTCCAATACAGGAGTTACATTAAGTGGCAATGCTACTGCAGCCACTCTAGATTTGACTGATGGTTTACTGACTACTGGATCCAATGTGATGACAATAGCTTCTGGTGGAACTATTCTAAATGCATCTACCACCACTTATGTAAATGGTAAATTGGCTAGAGTGCTTACAAACACAAACGATTTTACCTACCCTGTAGGTAAAGGAGGCGTATATAGTCCAGTAGTATTTACGTATGCAGCTACTCCAGGTACAAAAACAGTTACTATTGAACAATTTGAAACTGGATCTCCTTTTTCTTCGCCTTCAATAAGCACAACAACATTTGGCACTAGATATTGGAATATTACGCAGTCAGCTATAGGAACTAGTTATAGAGTAGGCCTTAATGATAGAGGAAATACTCCTGTAGGTTCTGTAGTAATGTTAAGAAAAGATAATGCTAGTATTACATACAACAACCCAACAACTTATAGCGCTCCAAACTATAGCAACTCAAATGCGTTTTCAGCAACAGTAGTCTCTAACGATGTGGCTTTAGGTGAAACTGCAATTCCTTTATATATTACTGGAGTAACTGGTATTAACACTAAAATGTATGATGGGAATGCAATAGCCACTGCTATTGGAACTCCAGTATTAGCAGGAACCATTTTATCAGGGGAAACTGTAACTTTAAGTGGAACACCTGTATATACCTTCAATACTAAAAATGTTGGAACGGGTAAAGCGGTCACTGTATCTGGTTTAGTATTAACTGGTGCTAGTGCGGGAGCTTATTCCTTACCAACCAATCAAATCCCTGGATTGTCTGGTGATATTATTATCAGACCATTGGAGATTACTGCCAATGCAAACACTAAGGTATTTGATAACACAATTAACGTATTTACTCTTCCTAGCATTACTTCAGGTGCAATTCAAGGAACGGATACATTTGGTTTTATTTCAACTTACGATACAAAAAATGTAGGTAGCAATAAAACGATAACACCATCTGGAATTGTTAATGATGGTAACGGTGGAAATAATTACGCAGTAACCTTTATCAATGCCACAGGAGAGATTACCCCTAAAGCATTAACAATTACTGGTGCATCAACAATAAACAAAGTGTATGATGGTACAGACATTGCAGCGACAACATTAGGAACTTGGACTTTAACAGGTGTAATTTCGCCAAATGTAGTAATTCTTAACAAGTCGGCGGTATTTGCCTCTAAAGATGCGGGTACTTGGGCAATAACTTCAACAAGTACTCTTTCTGGAGCTGATGCCTCTAACTACACTTTAACACAACCCGCGTTAACTCCTAGAAGTATAACAAAAATTGCTCTTACTATTTCAGGAACTACAACCACTGATAAAGAGTACGATAGAACTAATACTGCTATACTAACAGGTGGTGTTTTGAACGGTGTTCTTTCTGGAGAAGATGTTAGTCTAGTTTTATCAGGACGTTATTCCTCTTCAAATGCTGGAGGACCTTATATAATAACCTCTACTAGTACTATTGTAGGGAATGATATTGCTAATTACACATTAACTCAACCAACATTAACGCCAAGAAGTATTAATAAAGTAACACTAACTGTTATTGGAGCTACCCCGGCGGATAAAGCTTATAATGGAAATACAATTGCTACTGTAACAGGAGGAAGTTTGGTAGGAGTAGTTCCCGGAGATGTGGTGTCACTAACACAGTCTGGAATTTTTCCAGATAAAAATGTTGGCGGTCCTTATGTTATAACCCCAAACTTTAGCATAGGTGGAGCTCCATCTGTAAATTATAATTTAATACAACCCTTACTAGCTGATGCGAGTATTACGCCTAAAACTCTAACTATATCAGGAACAAGTCAAAACAAAGTTTATGACGGCACAACTATTGCAACGCTTAACGGTGGTGGTTTAGTAGGAGTTGTTTCTGGAGAAAGTGTTCTGTTAGATTTAATAGTAAACTATTATTCTCCTCTATCGGGAGAACCTATTAAAGATGCAGGCGGACCATATAACGTAATCTCTACAAGTACCATTGCTTCGGGAGATATTGGGACTGACATAAATAACTATACTTTACAACAACCCACATTGAGTCCGAGAAATATTACCAAAATACCTTTAACAATTACCGGAGCAACAACTGTGGATAAGGTATATGATCGAACTAGAAATGCAACCATTTCTGATGGTGTTTTAAATGGTGTGCTTTCAGGTGAAGATGTAACTGTAAATTTATCAGGACTTTTTTCTTCTGCTAATGCAGGAGGGCCATATGATATTACTTCTACTAGTACATTGACAGGATTAGATGCTGGAAATTATACCTTAACTCAACCTCTATTAACCCCAAGAAGTATTTCAAAAATAACATTAACTATAACTGGTGCTTATTCTACAGACAAAGTTTATGATGGTACTACTGATGTTAATGTAATTGGTGGTGTTTTAGAAGGAATAGTACCTGGTGACATTGTTACATTATCTCAATCAGGAATTTATCCTACAAAAAATGTAGGAGGTCCTTATGATGTTGTTCCAAACTTTAGCATAAGTGGATCCGCTTCTATAAATTATATCCTAATGCAAGCTGATTTAGCCAAAGCTAGTATAACACCAAGGCCTCTTTCTATAGTAGGTAATACTCAAAATAAAATGTATGATGGAACAGATACAGCTACTTTAATAGGAGGAAGTCTATCTGGAGTTGTTTCAGGTGAAGATGTAGTTTTAAATTTAATAGTTAAATATTCGTCTAAAGATGCTGGAGGTCCTTATACTATTACATCAACCAGCACTATTTCGGGAGCTGATTATGGCGACAACTATACTTTCACTCAGCCGACATTAACACCAAGAAGTATTACAAAAATACCTCTAACAATAACTGGGGTTATGGCTGAAAATAAAATATATGACGGTACTAGAACAGCTACACTAATATTAAACAACCCTACTCTTAATGGCACAATAGTTTCTGGTGAAACACTAACTTTAAATTCAGCAAATGTTATCGGTACTTTTGATACCAAAGATGTGGGATTAAACAAAACTGTTACGGCATCTAACTTTATAATTGAAGGTCCATTCATAGCTAACTATATTGTTATCCAACCAAATACTACTGCTGATATTACAGCAAGAACTTTGACTATAACAGCAAATAATATTTCTAAATGCGCAGGTTCTTCTTATATCTTCTCTGGCACGGAATTTACTAGAGATTATATAGTCGCTGGAGATGTAATTGGTGTAACATTGACAAGTCTTGGCGCTGATATCTCAGCTACTGCAGGCTCCTATCAAATTGTTGCCTCTGATGCAGTTGGTACAGGAATTGAAAATTATGATATTAGCTATATTAATGGTAATTTATTAGTAAATAGTTTACCAAATGCTACAATATCGCAAAGCACAATAAAATGTCTTGATGATAATGCATCAATAACATTTACTGGATCAAATGGTGCACAAGGTACTTCTGGTGTTTGGTATAAATTTTACTATAGAATTGATGATAATCCTACCGAATTATCTATAACTTCTGTAAAAGGTAGTAGTACCGCTTCGGTTTCAGTACCTACATCAACCATACGAAGCGTTTTATATACTTTAGTGAGAGTAGAAGATCTAAATACAGGTTGCTCTCAAACTCAAACAGGAACCTCAAATGTAACCATTGGTCTATGTACTTCAGTAATGTTAAATCAGTGCGGTTCAACAATATCGTCATTAGATGCTCCTTTGTATTGTAATGGTATTCCTTCAGCCACTGATTATCGCTTTAAGGTTACTAAAAACGGAGTAGATTATTTCTTTGATAATGACTCTAGAAATATGAGAGCTTTTCAATTAACGAATATACCGGGAGTAGCGGAGCATGGTAAATCATACTCTGTAAGTGTATCTCTTTTCATCGGAGGACAGTGGTTGGCCTATGGGAATACATGTACAATTAATACACCTCCAGTAGTAGTTGTTAATACGACTCAAATTATGCTAAATCGATGTGGTACAACCTTGCCTTCTTTAAATACCACTATATATGCCGATGCAGTGGTAGGTGCTACTCAATATCGCTTTGAAGTTACTGGTGGTTCATATGGAGTCAGAACGGTTGATTCTCAAAATCGATATTTTACCTTGTCACAATTGACACCTGGTGGAGGAGAATTTGGGACAACCTATTCTATAAGAGTAGCAATAAACAAAGGTACTTGGCAAGCTTATGGTCCTGCTTGTACTATAAACACTCCAGCTGCTCTAGCACCAAGAATGGCAGCTCAGGATATCAATAGCAATGTGTTTGAGGTAAAAGCGTTCCCCAATCCATTTGCGAGACACTTTAACTTAGACATTCAAAGTTCTAGTGATGATTTGATTCAAGTACGAGTATATGATATGATAGGAAGAGAACTTGAGGTCCAAAAAGCCACTGTATCAGAATTGAGTACCAAAGAGATTGGAACGAATTATCCTTCTGGAGTGTACAATGTATTTGTAATCCAAGGAGATAAAGTGAAATCAATCCGAATGATTAAAAGATAATTTATAATATTCATTTTATAAAAACCTCTCCAATTATGGAGGGGTTTTTTTATGCTATACTCCTTGAACTAAAAAATAAAATTTTAAATAATTTATATACTATCAAATTACTAACTTTTGATTTATATCATTTTCAATATACCTACATTTACATATTTATTCTCTCTCTCCTATCACTGTAAACTTTCCAAATACAGATTATACCTCCTTTACATTAACTCAACATCACTAAAAATACTTCATCCTTTTGTTTAAATATATATTAAAAAAACAGTACCAAAAACTAAGCAAAACACACTATTTTATTGCCTTTTATCACAACTACAACGATGTAATTTGTAAATGTATAGTTTTTGTATATGTAATTTATTATTAAACAAATTTTAAAATTCATATGTTTGACATTGAATAAAAATAGCTTCTAAAAAGCTATTTTGAATTTATGTAGATTTATAGGAACATAGATTATTGACCTAAAGATATCTAAAAATAAAAAATGATGAAAACAAAAATACACATACTGATCACTTTACTAATATTGCTTTCAATCATCAGAACAAGTGCTCAAATTGGCATTGGAACCACAAATCCTTTTGCGGCGCTAGATATCACCTCTTCTAGTGATGGTTTGTTAATACCAAGAGTAGCTTTAACATCAACTACAACAGTACTTCCTGTACTAACTGGAACTACTTCTGAATTGGTTTATAATACAGCAACGGTAAATGATGTTACTCCTGGATTTTATTATTTAAGTACTAATACTGGTCCGTGGGTAAAGTTGGGCGGAGCGTCAGGTTGGCTTACAACTGGAAATACTGATATTGTAGATGGAACAAATTATTTAGGTACTGCTGCTCTTACAAATGTCGATGTTGCTTTTAGGAGAAATAATATAGCCGCAGGTAAAATTGGAGCAACTAGTACTTCTTTTGGTGTAGGCGCACTAACCTTGGGTGCAACAACAAATAATACGGCCTTTGGCACTAACTCATTAACAGTTAATACAACTGGAGCCAATAATACTGCTATTGGTACAAGTACTTTGGCCACCAACACTGCAGCTGATAATACCGCCGTAGGTTACAATGCTCTAACAGCAAATTCAACTGGAAGTAATAATGTTGCAATGGGTATTCGTGCTTTAGATGCAAATTCAACAGGATGGCAAAACATAGCAATAGGCACTGATGCTTTAGGTACAAACGTAGGAGGTTCTGCTAATGTTGCTATAGGTCATAGTGCTTTATTAAATTATGTGGGAGGTAATAACACTGTGGCAATTGGATATGAAGCAGGATTGAATAATACTGCGCCCAATAATACCTTATTGGGTCATCGAGCTGGAAATGCAGTTCAAGGAAGTGGAATTGTTGCAATTGGTTTCGAAGCAGGTGCAGGAATACGCGGGAATGACTGCGTTGCTATAGGTAATGGTGCTTTTGATGGTAACACTAATTCTGCTTCTCAATTTAGTATAGCAATTGGTACCCAAGCTATGGGTGCAAGTACAGGTGTCGCAGCCCATAATGTAGCAATAGGATATCAGGCTCTAAATGGAACTACTGCTAGTAACAATGTAGCGATAGGTACTCAAGCTTGTGGACAAACAACAACTGGAATTGATAATGTTGCTGTTGGATATAATGCAATGTTACAAGGTAATTCCCAGCAAAATATAGCTATTGGTAGAGATGCTTTAATGCAGTCTCCTGGAAATGGAAATGTTGCTGTAGGTCACGAAGCAGGTAGAGATACTCCAGGAAATAGTAATGTTTTTATTGGATATCAGGCGAACGGAACTGGAGCTACAACCAATACTATATCTGTTGGTTATCAAGCTAATTCTATTGCTGACAATCAAGTAACTTTAGGAAATGGTGCAATAACAACTCTAAGATGCGCTGCCACCACAATCACAGCAATATCGGACAGAAGAGATAAAGCGAATATTAAAAAAATATCTGAAGGAATTGATTTTATAAAAAAATTAAAACCTGTAACTTTCACTTGGAATACTAGAGATAAATTAAAAGTAGGTATCAAAGCTTCAGGTTTTATTGCACAAGACTTATTAGAATTACAAAAAGAGTCTTCTATTGGTGAAAATTTAGATTTAGTAGATGATGAAAATCCCGACAGATACGAAGCTAGATATGGCAATCTACTACCAGTTATGGTTAAAGGTATACAAGAACAACAAGAATTAATTGAGGAACTTCAAAAAACAAATGCCGAATTAATGAAAACAAATGCGGCAATATTGAAACGTTTGGAAAAATTGGAAAAAAAATAAGAGCGAAACTTTTAAAAAAAAGAACGCTCTTATCCAACCTAAACAAACAAATCTAACTATTTAATCTATAAGTTATATAATTCTGTGTTTCCACTCGGGCTTTTAAATCATGCATTAGATTATACAATCCAAAAAATGTTCTGTTTATGTATAAAAAATGTTTGGAACCTCTATTACCATTCATTTTTCTTAACTGGGTATCTTTTGTGAACTCTTCGCCCATAGTTGCTATCGCTCCAAAGAAATCTTCGTCAGAGAAATCAAAATAATCCACATGAAAGGGTTTAGTAAACAAGCTCAATAGTTTATGAAATAAACCTGTGAAATATTCAATTTCAGCTTCTGAATCATCTTCACGCAAAATTTCTAATTGAAATAATTTTTCTTTAAATAATATGGAATCATTGAGATACTTTGGATTTGCAAGCTCAAAATAAGGAATGTAAAAATCTTCAGGAACTTTCTTAATGCATCCAAAATCAATAGGCATCAAATTAGCATTTTTGTCAACCAAAAAATTACCTGGATGAGGATCAGCATGAACTTGCCTTAACTCATGCATTTGAAACATGTAAAAATCCCATAGCGCTTGTCCTAATTTATCTCCTTTTTCCCTATCGGTATTGTGCGCTGCAAACTCTGATAAATGCTCCCCTTCCATCCAATCCATAGTTAAAATTTTTTCTGATGAAAGTTCAGGATAATAGGTAGGAAACTTTAAATTCAAAATGTGATTGCAAGCATTAGCCATTTCAATACTTTGTTGCAACTCTAGAACATAATTAGTTTCTTCAAGTAATTTATGTTCTACTTCAATAAAATATTTTTCGGAATCTTTCCCTTTCAAATTAAACATTCTAGTTGCAAAGGGCTTTACCAAGGCTAAATCAGAACTTATACTATCGGCTACTCCTGGATATTGAATTTTTACAGCTAACTTTTTTCCATCTTTTGTAGCAATATGTACTTGACCTATGCTTGCGGCATTAACAGAATCTGGAGTGAACGTATCGAATATTTGTTCTGGATACTTTCCTAAATATTTTTTGAATGTTTTTCTAACTAAAGGTGCTGACAAAGGCGGTACAGAAAATTGTGATAAGGAAAATTTATCCACATAAGCCTGAGGCATAATACTTTTGTCCATGCTCAACATTTGAGCAACTTTGAGTGCACTCCCTTTTAAATTTTGTAGACCGTCGTATATATCTTCAGCATTGTTTTCGTTTAATTTATCTCTAGTCAATGATGGATTCACTATTTTTTCTCCATAGTAAGCCATATAATTTCCACCTACTTTGAAGCCAGTTTTTACTAGTTGACTCGCTCGTTCAATTTTCCCTGTTGGTATTTTATCTAATGTTTTCATTTTTTTTAATGTAAATCGTATTACATTTTGCGCTCAGTCCATAAAAATTTACCTAAATCGAACAGACTTTCCAATGGTTTAGTATCCAACAAGTCTACAACAGCATTAACTGATTTTTCTATTACGATATCCGTTTTTTCAAAGGATTTAGAAGAGTCATCTAACCAAAATTTCAAAATAAAGAGAAACTGAATCCATGCTCCTTCAGCAAAAATTGGCTTAGTTATTTTTTCTAATTTTGAATGGCCTTGATGAGCGTTTTCGACTATAATTTCGTTTATAAAAGATTTAAAATTAGTTCTAAATTGCTTTAAATCTTTTAAATTTTTCAAATTCGATTGGATTTCTCCTAGTGAGTATAGCACATAGCTTCTGTTCAATGTCAATATTTCAAAAAGAGTAAAATATAGGGTCAACAATTTATTTTTATCAGAATAAGTCGTGTAATCTTCTTGCTTCTGAATAGTTGCAGCAGCATTTTCAAAAAACTTCACCCAAATTGCCTGTTTTAAAGAATCGAATGAACCAAAAAAAGAATAGAAATCAGCTTCATCAATATCATTTTCCTTGCAAAACAGATAAACATTCTTTGGATTTTGATGGTGTTCTAAAACAGAATTCATGTATAGCTCAATGATTTTATCATCGTCTATCTTTATTTTTTTTGATGCTGCTTTTTTTGTAGTTGCCATAACTTTTTTTTAAATATGTTGTAAAGATACTATTTGTTTAATTATATATATAAAAGTTTAAACAAAATTTATGTTAAATTTTATGTCAGGGCATAAAAAAAGCTGTTTCAAAATTGAAACAGCTTTGAAATTTAAATGGTAAAAAATTTATTTACCTTCTTTTGCGTCTTGAATCATCTTCTCGTTAGCAACAATAGCAAATTCTACACGTCTATTTTTACTTCTTCCTTCAGGAGTATCATTTGAGGCTATTGGATCAGCAATCCCAAGACCCGTAACAGAAAATCTACTAGCAGCAAGACCTTTATTTGTTAAATAATTTTTAACAGATGCGGCTCTTTCTCCTGACAATTTTAAATTGTATTCTGCAGAGCCAGTACTATCCGTATAGCCATATATTACAATATTAGTATCAGGATATTCATTGAAAACCTTTACTAATTTGTCAAGATTCGCTTTAGCTGTAGAAGTTAATGTAGATTTATTGGTATCAAAACGAACAGCATTTTCATTTAAAACTAATTTAATCCCTTCTCCAACACGCTCCACTTCTGCGCCAGGAAGAGCATTGTCGATTTCTCTTGCTTGTTTATCCATTTTATGACCAATAACGCCACCTGCAACTCCTCCAACAACTCCTCCTAGAACTGCACCCATCGCTCCATTACCACCTTTTCCAAGATTGTTACCAAGTATTCCACCTATTACAGCACCACCAACTGCACCTATACCAGCACCTCTTTGAGCATTATTTGTATTCTTTAATGATTCACAGCTCGTAAATACAGAACCAATCGTAAAAACAAAAACCAAGGCTAATATTGTAATCTTTTTCATATCTATTTTTATTTGTTAATTCTTTTAAATTCGTAAACAACATCGGTCATTTTCCCTCCAACATTAATTTTATCAATTAATTGAAAAGAGTCTTGCGTTTGTGAAGAAAGACCTAAAACATAACCTTCTCTCACTTTCTTAGCTTTTTCACCAGCTGATACTACTTTTAAAACAAACTGACCTTCTTTGTTTACAAACCACTTAATTGGCGAACTAAAAGACGGGCAACCTGATTTAGTCAACTCCATTTGACCTGAATCGTTATTTGAAATGAATTTCCAAGTACTGCCTTCAAAGCATTTAGAATCTGCAATCTCAAAAGAGTTCACTTTGATGTATTCAGATCCAGGATAACTTACCGATGTTAATATCCAATTTCCTTTTATCGCAGCATGAGATTTCAAATCTACCTTAGTAGACGTTGCTGATTTTGATTTACAAGAAAAAATTAAAAGCGAAAACACGCTCATTAAAATAATCTTTTTCATTCGTTTTAAATTTATGATTAATTACCGCAAATATACGATGGTTTTTTTGAATGACATTTACATTATTCAATGATTTAGTGTAGAATTATTACTACGCCAATTTGTCATAAATATAGTGTTTGGTCTTAGTTTTGCTTAGTCTGAAATCAAATTGTTTAACCCTCTTACCTGATGGTAGGTTTTAAAAAAAATATAACTATGACAACTGGAAAAATTAACGTTTCGGTAGAAAACATCTTTCCTTTAATCAAAAAATTTTTATACAGTGATCACGAAATATTTTTACGTGAGTTAATATCAAATGGGACTGATGCTACTCTAAAATTAAAACATCTAACTAGTATTGGCGAGGCTAAAGTAGAATATGGCAATCCAATAATTGAAGTAAAAATTGATAAAGAAGGAAAAAAACTTCATATTATCGATCAAGGTATTGGAATGACATCGGATGAAGTAGAGAAATACATCAATCAACTGGCTTTTTCTGGTGCTGAAGAATTCTTAGAAAAATATAAAGATTCTGCCAAAGATTCAGGAATTATTGGTCATTTTGGTCTAGGATTTTATTCTGCTTTCATGGTAGCATCTAAAGTAGAAATCATAACCAAATCATACAAAGATGAACCTGCAGCACATTGGATTTGTGATGGTAGTCCAGAATTTTCATTAGAACCAGCTGACAAAACTTCACGCGGAACAGAAATCATTTTACATATTGCTGAAGATTCTTTGGAATTTTTGGAAGAATTTAAAATAAGAGAATTACTGAACAGATACAATAAGTTCATGCCGATTCCAATTAAATTTGGAACAAAAAAACAAGTACTTCCCAAAGCTGATGATGCTCCAGAAGATGCCAAAGCTGAGGAAATTGAAGTAGATAACATTATCAACAACACTAATCCTGCTTGGACCAAACAACCTACTGAATTAACTGATGAAGACTACAAGAACTTCTATCATGAATTGTATCCAATGCAGTTTGAGGAACCTTTATTTAATATTCATCTTAATGTTGATTATCCTTTTAACTTAACTGGTATTTTATATTTCCCAAAACTTGGTGCTGACATTCAAATCCAAAAAGATAAAATTCAATTGTATCAAAACCAGGTTTTTGTAACAGATAACGTAGAAGGTATTGTTCCTGAGTTTTTAATCATGTTAAAAGGAGCTATAGATTCTCCAGATATTCCTTTGAATGTTTCGCGTTCAAGTTTACAAGCCGATGGTGCTGTAAAGAAAATATCAAACTATATCACTCGTAAAGTTGCTGATAAATTAAAATCGTTATTCACAGAAAATCGTGAAGATTTTGAGAAAAAATGGAATGACATTAAGATTGTTCTCGAGTACGGAATGCTTTCTGAAGACAAATTCTATGAAAAAGCAGGCGCATTTGTTTTATACCCAACAGTTGATGACAAATATTACACTTTGGACGAACTAAAAGAAAATCTTAAAGAAAAGCAAACAGATAAAGATGGAAAATTAGTTGTTCTATACGCTGGAAATAAAGAAGCACAACATTCATACATAGAAATAGCCAAGGAAAAAGGATACGAAGTATTATTGTTGGATTCACCTATTATTTCACACCTGATTCAAAAATTAGAAAGTGACAATAAAGATCTAACCTTTGTTCGAGTAGATTCTGACCATATTGATAATCTCATCAAAAAAGAAGAAAGTGCAATTTCTAAACTATCAGATGAAGAAAAAGAAAATCTAAAAACAGTTTTAGAAACTATTGTTCCTAAACAAACGTATTCTGTTCAACTTGAAGCTCTAGATAGTAACGCATCTCCTTTTATCATTACTCAACCTGAATTTTTGAGACGTATGAAAGAAATGAGTCAATCTGGCGGTGGCGGAATGTTTGGAATGGGTAATATGCCAGAAATGTATAATTTGGTAGTAAACACCAATTCAAATTTGGCTACAACTATATTAGCTACCGTAGACAAATCTGTTCAAGAAAGTTTAGTAAAACAAGCGTTAGATTTAGCTAAATTGTCACAAAATTTATTAAAAGGAGAAGCATTGACCGCTTTTGTAAAAAGAAGTTTTGAAATGATAAAATAATATTAAGTAGAATTTTAAATCCAAAAAAAACCTGTAATTTTATTACAGGTTTTTTTATATCTATTATTTAATCAGAAACTACCTCTTCAAAGAGAAATGCGCTTTGAATAATTTATTGATGTTACTCTCTAGATATTCAATAGTAAACCAGTAATCACTTGCCGGAAGTTCACGACCATTAAAAGTTCCATTCCACCCCTCTCCTATGGTACTGATTTGTTTTAACAACTTTCCATATCTATCGAAGATATAGATTTTAGCCTCTGGTTGATTTTCTAATCCTACTATTTTCCATGTGTCATTAAATCCATCTCCGTTTGGGGTAAAATATCTTGGGTAATCTATCACTGTTACTTCTCGTGATAATTGAGTACAACCTTGACCGTCTTCAACCCATACTGTATGAACACCACTGCTTACTCCTACAAACACATTGGAACTTTGCAAAGGTCCATCATCTAATCGATACAAGAAAGGACCTGTTCCTCCTAAAGGATTTACTGTTATGGTCGCCTCTGGCGTGAATGCATCTGTCACTGTCGTGGTTAATGACTCTGCTGGATAATTGGGTATCACCGTCGCAAATACTTCTTCTGAAATACAACTAGTAAGTGTATTGGTAACTATTACTGAATAAAGCCCTTCTGCTGTGGCTTCATAAGTGCTTGCTGAGGCACCACTGATTTTTACTGATTCTTTAAACCAATTAAAATCATAGAGCGAATCGCTTAAACCCGTGTCTAATACATAATTTTTATAGGTAGTATTTGTTGCTTCTTCTACACAAATGATTCCGTCTTCTAACTCTGGCTGAGGTGATGGATTTACTGTAATGACAATAGTAATCGATTTACCTTTACATCCATTCAAAATTGGGGTGATGGTATAGGCTGCTGTTCCTACCGTAGTACCTGCTTCAAGAATTTGATCTATTGTGTTTCCGCCACCTCCATCTTCGGCACCTGTTACTCCATTTTGTACTACTGTCCAAGTAAAGTCTGTTCCTAAAATTTTTGGAGATAAAATGATATTTGTCGACTCTCCACTACAAATAACGGTTCCTGCCGAACCAAAAACTTCTGGCGTAGGATTTACTGTTACATTCACCACAATAGGTACTCCAACACAACTACTAGCTGTTGGGGTTATGGTATAATCTACCGTACCTGGTATGCTACTATTGGTAACCAATGTCTGAGCAATAGTACTTCCTGTATCTGGAAAAGAACCAATAACGGCTAATGGGTCTGTTGTCCAACTGAAAGTAGTTCCTGCTACTTTACTGCTTAAAACTATGGAGGTACGCTCTCCTGAACAAACGGTTGCTGGTGATGGATTGGCAGTAACATCGGGTATAGGATTTACAGTTACCGTAGCCAATACTGGTAATCCTGGGCATCCATTGGCTGTTGGAGTAATGGAATATACTGCCTCTCCTGATTTATTATCTACTGCTGTTTGTAATGTTTGTGCAATACTATCTCCTGAACCTGCTAGTGCTCCTGTAACATTGGTTTGAACTACATTCCAAACGTACGTTGTACCTGTAGTGTTGCTTGATAAACTAATAGCTGTGGTAGTGTCTGAACAAATGGACGAGTCTTTTGGCGTGGCTGTAGCTACTGGCAAGGCAATTATTGCAATTGTCAATGTAGTAGTACTAGCACATTGACCTGAGCTAGGTGTAAAGGTATAAGTGGTAGTCGCTGTCGGGTTAAAAGCTGGCAACCAAGTCCCTGCTATTCCGTTAATGGATAGTGTGGGTAAGCTAATTATTGTTCCTGAACATAAAGGGCCTATAGCACTAAATACAGGTGCTGTAACTGGATTTACTGTAATACTTAAGGTCGTGGTAGTAGCACATTGACCTGAGCTGGGTGTAAAGGTATAAGTGGTAGTAGTTGTATTATTTAAAGCGGGTGACCAAGTTCCTGTTACTCCATTAGTAGAGGTTGTAGGTAAGGCAGATAAGGTTGCTCCTGAACAAATAGGCGCTACTGCTGCAAAAGTCGGAACTACTTTTTGATTCACTGTTATGGTTAATGTCGCTGTAGCAGCACATAAACCCGCTGTTGGTGTAAAAGTATAAACTGTTGTTGTTGTATTGTCCAAAGCGGGTGACCATGTCCCTGTTATGCCATTGGTAGAGGTTGTAGGCAATGGAGACAAGGCTGTCCCTGAACATATTGGAGCAACTGAGGCAAAATTGGGAACTACCTTCTGATTAACCGTTATACTTAATGTTGCTGTAGTAGCACATACTCCTGTAGTTGGAGTGAAAGTATAGGTCGTGGTGGCGGTATTGTTTAAAGCTGGTGACCAAGTTCCTGTTATTGCATTAGTGGAAGTGGTAGGTAATGCACTTAAGACATCTCCTGAACAAATTGGAGATACGGATGCAAAGCTTGGGATAACTTTTGGATTTACTGTAATGGTTAAGGTGTTAGTAATAGCACACTGCCCTGCTGTTGGCGTAAAAATATATGTCGTCGTTGCTGTGTTATTTAAAGCGGGTGACCACGTTCCTGTTATTCCATTAAGGGAGGTTGTAGGCAATGGAGACAAGGCTGCTCCTGAACAAATAGCCGCTACCGTTGCAAAGGTCGGTGTGACAATCGGATTTACCGTAATACTTAATGTTGTTGACGTAGCACACACTCCTGTTGTTGGAGTAAAAGTATAGGTCGTGGTAGTGGTATTGTTTAAAGCGGGTGACCAAGTTCCTGTTATTCCATTAAGGGAGGTTGTAGGCAATGGAGACAAGGCTGCTCCTGAACAAATAGCCGCTACTGCCGTAAAAGTAGGAACTACTTTCTGATTAACCGTTATACTTAATGTTGTTGGCGTAGCACATACTCCTGTTGTTGGAGTGAAAGTATAGGTCGTGGTGGTGGTATTGTTTAAAGCTGGTGACCAAGTTCCTGTTATTGCATTGGTAGAAGTTGTAGGTAACGCATTTAGTGTTTCTCCTGAACAAATTGGAGATACGGGTGTAAAACTTGGAATGACTTTTGGATTTACTGTAATGATGGTGGTGGTGGTGGTAGCACACTGCCCTGCCGTTGGCGTGAAAGTATAAGTCGTCGTAGCTGTATTGTTTAAAGCAGGTGACCATACTCCTGTTATGCTATTGATAGAAGTTGTAGGTAAAGCAGATAAGGCTGTTCCTGAACAAATTGGCCCTACAGCTGCAAAGCTTGGAGTTATGTTTGGATTAATGGTTATTGTCACTGTACTTGAAACAGCACATACTCCTGCTGTAGGAGTAAAAGTATACGTAGTTGGGCCTACTGTTGCTGTATTTACTGTTGACGGACTCCAACTTCCTGCTACACTATTACTTGAAGTAGTTGGTAAAATGGGAGCTGGAGCGCCTTGACACAAACTAGTAGGAATGCCTGTAAATGTAGGGGTACTTTTTGGGTTTACTGTTACATTTAAAGTTTGGGTACTCGCACATGGAAAACTGGTTGGATCTGGTGTAAATACATAGGACTTGCTCGACGTATTGTCTATTGTTGATGGATTCCAAGTTCCTGTTATTGCATTGGGTGAAGTGGTTGCCAAGGTAGGAACCAAACTATCTCCTGAACAAATAGCAGGAATAGTAGCAAAATTTGGAGCTACTGTTGTGGAACATTTAGAAAAACAAGTAACTGTTTCAGAAGGAGCACAAGGAAGACCTAGTACTGATACTATGGTAAAGGTTACTGAAGTTCCTGGTGTTGTAACTGGAACGTCAAAATGGGAAGGAGAAATATGAGTTCCTGTAACCAAAGGACCTCCTGCAATAGAGTACGAATAGGTATAGCCTGCCCAACCAACTGGGTTACTCCAATCTAAAGCAACTGAAGTGGTCGTTGAATTTACATTATCGCAAAACAATCCCACTTTACCTCCTGTATTTGACACTACTTTTACAACTATAGCAGCTCGAGCACTCTCACATGAACCTACGGTTTGACTTACATAATAGGTTGTAGTTCCAACTGTACTTGTAGATGGTATAGGGGCAACTGAAGTAGATGTACCTCCTGTGGCATTTGTTCCATACCAATTTAAAGTCGCGCCTGATAAAGGTGTAGCTGTCAAAGCTACTGATGAACTATTTTGACAATATTCTACTGGGGAAACCGTTGGCAAAGGGGCGCTTGACACCACAGAGGCTTCAACAGAAGTCCTGGTCGATGAAATACAAGTTCCATCAACTGCTTCTGCCCAATAAGTAGTTGTTGAAGAAATACTCGGACTGGTAAATGATGAACCACTACCTAATGATGCTCCTCCTGTAGAGGATGAATACCAGTTTATAACACCCGAACTTGCAGTAGCACTAATCGTAACTGAACCTGTGCCACATCGACTACCTGGAGCCGTCGCAGTTATTGTGGGTAAGGGTAAAATGGTTACAGAAAGTGTTGCTTGAGTAGCACATTGACCTGCATTGGGAGTAAATGTATAATTGGTAGTTCCAACAGTAGAAGTGCTCACCACCGAATTCCAAGAGCCTGTTATTGATGGACTATTTGTTGAATTAGTGGGTAAAACAGGTGCTGATGCATTCTGACAAACAGAAGGAATTGGATTGAATGTAGGTGTTATACCTAAAGTTACATTTAAAGTTACAGTGTCAGTAATTGCTGTTCCGCATGAATTAGTTGCAGTTAAAGTTAACACAATGGTTCCAGAAGCAGAAGAATCTATAATATAATTCGTATTTAAAGAACTAACTGCTGAAAAACTTCCTCCTGCACCACCATCAGACCATGAAACTGATTGTTGTCCTTGAGCAGTTCCTGAGAGAGAAACGGTAGCACCTGGACATCCACTAATTGGAGTTGTACCTGCATCAACCGTGAAAGGATCAACGGGAGCAACACAACCTGTATTAACATAAGTTGGAGTACCAGATACTGTATAATTGACTGTAGCCCCATTACCTGCTACATTATTACCATTAATATCAATTAACAATGAACGATTATAACTCACTGTATCAGAACAACCTCCTCCAAAATTCATCGAAAGTGTTCTAGTTGCAGAAGCTCCAAAATTACCAAAATGACCTCCAGAAGTTGTCGCGTTATCCTGAAAAATAATATAAGTATCTTCTGATAAAGCTCCAAAATCATTAAGCACAATATCAAAATTATAGCTAGTTACTAAAATTACTTTTGCGTTAGCTGGTAGAATACCTCCTGGTGGCTCAATCAGTTTCCCACAACCACCTGCTAAAGAAATCTGTGTATTTATAGTTGCTACTTTTGTTGCTGAAATAGCATTTTGAACAATACCTTGCCAAGAATTGCTTGGCCAATTTACAGATAAAGAACTTGTATTTATTGGAGAAGTCCCAACTTTAAATCGTACCATTTCATTGAATCCTTCATCTCCGCCGTTATCACATGCATCAACTAGAATACTTTCTATTTGTGGACATTGTGAAAAGACGTTTTGAAAAGACAATACACAAAAAAGAATACCAATCGCTAGGTTTATATTAAATTTTAATTTCATTAATCTTTAAAAATTTGAAAAACATTAGAACGGATTACAAGTCAACAAAAACTATTATAAATATGTTGATTATAACTCTACGTTTTTATTATCAATTATCTGTTTATATAAACCCAACCTGTTTTAGATTTCCCACTTTCAAATTCTATTACATAATAATAGGTTGCATCTGGTAATTCTTGACCATCATCAGTTTTACCGAACCATTCATTTTTATAATTAGACTTGCTATATACTTTCATACCATATCTGTTGAAAATTTCTAGCTTTCTAACTTGAAAATTGGTCAAATCGAAATAATCGTTCTTTTTATCATCGTTTGGAGAAATCCCTCTTGGTATATCACAATAAAAAGAAGATACATTTTCAGTAGACTCTGCAGTGCAACCTTCACTGTTAATAACTACTTTGTAAGAATCTATAGCTTTGACGATTAATGTATTTGATGTTTCACCTAATAATACATCCCCTTTATACCATGAATAAGTAGCTTCACTATCAGAGGCCAAGGCAGTTAAAGTGTAATCGGTATCAATGCAATTTGCAGTTATTGACACTGATGGATTACTCACAACTACCGTTAGAGTTGCCACTACAGCACACTGTCCAGCATCTGGAGTAAAAGTATATGTTGTTGTTTCACTATCATTTAAAACTGGTGACCAAACTCCAGTTATATTGTTTATGGAAGTTGTAGGCAATGGTTCTAAATTAGCACCTGAACAAACTGGAGGAATAGCACTAAAAGTAGGTGAGACAATAGGGTTTACAACTATTTGTAAAGTTGTTGCATTTGCGCATTGCCCCGCATTGGGTGTAAAAGTATATGTAGTTGTTTGAGTATTATTCAAAGCTGGTGACCAAGAACCTAAAACTCCATTAGTGGAAGTCGTTGGTAATGTATTCAAATTAGCTCCGGAACATATTGGCGCGATTGCATTAAATGATGGAATGATATTTGGATTAACAACAATAGTTAAATTCGCATTAACAGCACATTGTCCAGCCGTTGGAGTAAATGTATAAGTTGTAGTTGCAGTGTTGTCTAAAGCTGGCGACCATAAACCTGATATTCCATTCGTTGAAGTTGTTTGTAACGCATTTAAAGTTGCTCCTGAACATATTGATGAAACAGCATCAAATGAAGGGACTGTATTAGGATTTACAGTGATTGTTAATGTTGTTGATGTAGAACATTGAACAAAATTTGGAGTAAATGATATATCATCAAATGCAAAATCATTCCCATTAGAAATAACTACTCTGTCATAGATTGCTATTTGAGCGGTTGTATTGGAACCTGAGTTCCAAACATATGAATATTGTACCCATTGGCAGTTAACAGATGGAGCCGTTTCTGACCCTATTGAAACACCATTAATCATCACATCGATAATTGCAGGATTAGGTGTTGCTACAGTTTGTAACCAGTAACTAAATGTGTAATTTTGATTTGGTACAACTGTGATAGTTTGTCCCCAAACTTTATCATTTCCAGAATTAGATGTTGAACCATCAACTACCATAACATTACCTGAAGTTGGCGTATGACCTGTGCATGGTGGAAAAAACTGAAACCATGAATTTGCTGCAGTAACTATTCCATAAGCTTTTTGAGTACCGTTCACTCCAACACTGGTAAAATATTGATAATCCGAAGAAAAACCTGTGTTCCCAGACGAAAAATCTCCGTTTACAACTAAGTTTGATGCGGGAGAACTACTTGAATTTGGTGTAAATGTATATGTGGTTGTCGCTGTATTATTTAAAGCTGGAGACCAAGTTCCACTAATATTATTTAGTGATGTTGTAGGTAGCGGTGCCAAAGTTTCTCCTGAACATATTGCCGGAATTGGATTAAATGTTGGTACAACACTTGGAATTATTGTTATAGTTAATGTAGCGGTACTTGCACATTGACCCGCCGTAGGAGTAAATGTATACGTAGTGGTATCAGAATTATTGATTGATGGTGACCATGAACCAGTTACATTGTTCGTAGATGTTGTTGGCAATGGTGCAATATTTCCTCCATTACATACTGGATCTACTGCATTAAATAATGGTACTATGCTTGAGTTTACATTTATTGTTAAATTAGCCGAACTTGCACATTGTCCTAAATCTGGTGTAAAAGTATAGGTTGTAGTTGCACTATTGTTCAAAGCAGGTGACCAAGAGCCTGTAATATTATTTGTGGATGTTGTAGGAAGTGGATTTAAATTACCTCCCGGACAAATTGGCGCAACTGGATTAAATGTTGGTATGATACTTGAATTTACATTCAATGTCACGGTACTAGTTTTAGTTGCATTACATGAATTTGTTGCGGTTAAGGTCAATGTTATTGTGCCACTAGCAGAAGGGCTTATGGTATAACTTGTTGACAATGAATTTGCCGCACTAAAACTCCCTCCATTTGGAGTTACAGACCAAACTACTGATTGTTGACCCACTGCTGTACCTGTCAAAGAAACCGTTGCTCCAGGACAGGCAGATATTGGAGAATTTCCAGCATCAACTGTAAAAACTTCTACTGGTGCAGAGCATCCATTATTAATATAACTAGCAGTTCCTGAAGGCGTAAAATTAACTGTTGCACCATCTTCTAAAGCTGATCCTCCACCTTGAGCTCCATTTACATTCACTAATTTAGTTCGATCATAGGTTACTGAGTCACTACAACCACCACCAAAGGACATTGAAAGTGTTCTCAACCCAGCATTGACATTATAGTTTGCAAAATGACCCGTTGTGGTAGTTGGATTATCTTGAAAAATGATATAAATGTTTTCGGTAATAGCCCCAAAGACATTAGAAGATATACTGAAATTATTACTTGTAACAAGAATTACTTTTGCATTAGCTGGTAAAACATTTCCAACTGGCTCTATCAATCGACCACAACCACCAGCATTGGCAATAAGATTATTTAACGAGGTAACCTTGTTAGCAGTAGCTGCATTTTTAATTAACCCCTGCCAAGAATTGCTTGGCCAATTTACAGATAGATTAGCAGCATTTAAATTAGAAGCACCCACTTTAAAACGAACCATCTCATTAAATCCTTCATCAGCACCTGTATCACAAGCATCAACTAAAATACTTTCTATTTGAAAACACTGAGAAAAAGTTTTTTGATGCGTAAAAAAGCTAAAAACAATAAAAAATACTAGGCTTAATTTAATTTTGAATTTCATTAATTTTGAAGATTTATGTTGGCGAAATGTATCGTATTTTTAATTTTTACAATAATTTCAACCGTTATTTATATGTTATTTAATTAATAAACGGAAATTTAAACAAAATTAACTAAAATTCGCAATATGCCTAACTACAAATGTTAAAAGTTGTAGTAATTTTAGACCTTACTAAATTCAGTTGAATTAAAATTCCAACAAATCATGACTTTACATATTGAAACCCCCGCCTTACTTTTTTCTGCAACTTCATTAATTTTGTTGGCCTACACCAATCGATTCCTTACTATTGCTACTATAGTAAGAAGCTTGAAAAAAAATTATGAAGAAAAAGAGAGTTCAAAAATTTTATTGGAAATTAAAAATCTCAACCTTAGAATAACACTTATCCGGTACATGCAAATGTTCGGCGTGCTCAGTTTATTCTTGTCTGTCTTTAGTATGTTACTACTTTTTATCAATCAGCAAGTGATTGGAATATATTTTTTTGGTTTAAGTCTGTTCAGTTTACTTATTTCTTTAGGAATTTCATTTTGGGAAATTAGTATTTCAGCAAATGCACTTCGATTACACCTGAGTGGTTTGGTTGATAATACTGAACAATAAATTAGGATTCAAAATTTATCATCTTTCTCTTTACATTATAATATGAACTCACTTTTCCATCCAGAACCAATACGCCTTGAGCTGCCAGATGCAGATATTGTTTATTTTCCAAATTTTTTCGATAAAGTTGAGGCTGATACCATTTTTATTGATTTAATGAAAAACACTGCTTGGCAACAAGATACTATAACAATTTATGGAAAAACACATTTGCAACCGCGATTAACAGCTCTTTACGGCAATGATGGAAAACCTTATTCCTATTCAAATATAAAGATGCAACCTAACAATTGGACATCTTTGTTACAAAAAATAAAGTTTCATGTTGAAAATGTAGCCGATACAAATTTCACAACCGTTTTACTCAATCATTACAGAAATGGAAACGATAGCAATGGTTGGCACGCAGATGATGAGAAAGAATTAGGCATCAATCCAACAATAGCATCTCTGAGTTTTGGTGCAGAACGCAACTTTCAGTTGAAACACAATAATGATAAAAATCTAAAAAAAAATATTATTTTAGAACATGGTAGTTTATTAATTATGAAAGGAGTTACACAACACAACTGGAAACATCAAATACCAAAAACAGCAAAACCAGTGGGCTCACGAATCAATCTAACCTTTCGTATTATTCATTAAATTTATATTAAAAACATCATCTGTAATCCGAACCACTCATGAATGAAATCATATCCTATTTTTCAACAATTCCTCCTCTTCACAGAAGTTTAATTCTGGTTTGTGGAATTACTTTTTTCTGGCTAATTGAAAATACATTTCCACTATTTAAATTAAAATACCACAAATGGAAACATGCTGGAATTAATTTTTTTCTGACTTTCACGACGGTGCTAATCAACTTTTGCCTTGCATTTATCTTATTAAAATCCTCAGATTGGGTGATGACCAATCATTTTGGAATTTTAGAATGGTTACCAAAAATCCCATTGGTTCCTTATATGATAATTGGATTACTGTTACTGGATTTAATTGGTGCTTACTTACCTCATTTTATTCAACATAAAACAAAATTTCTATGGCGTTTTCATATTATTCATCACTCTGATACTTGGATAGATACCACCTCGGCAAATAGACATCACCCCGGAGAGAGCGTTATCCGATTTATCTTTACAACAATGGGTGTTATTATCGTTGGAAGTCCAATGTGGTTAGTATTCCTCTATCAAACACTATCACTCATCGCAACCCAATTCAACCATGCTAATCTAGCATTACCAAAAAATCTAGACCTTTTTTTAAGTTACATCATTGTTTCACCTAACATGCACAAAACACACCATCATTATAAGATGCCCTATACAGACAGTAATTACGGAAATATATTCTCCGTTTGGGATAGACTCTTTGGTACTTTTATGACGCTTTCTACAGATAAAGTAATCTATGGTATTGATACTCACATGAAACCTGAAGAGCATAATAGCCTAAAAAACCTATTGAAAATCCCTTTTCAAAAAAGTAAAAACTCAACAAGCTAAAAAAATGAATATTTTTTTAAGCTCACTTAAAAAGTAATTATTTTTTTTACTAATATTGATTTAGAAAAAAATTGAATCAATAAACAATCAATAAAACCTGAATTAATTTTCAAGTAATGAAAAAGAGTAAACGAATAGAATTGAGTTGGGAAGAATCTGAAAGACTTATCACTTTAGCATTAGAAGAGAGAAATCCTTTTGAAATCATTAAAAAAGAACTAAATATTGATGAAAAAGATGTTCTGGAAATAATGAAAAAAAAATTGACTGCCGATAAATTCGAGATTTGGAAAAAGAAAGCAAATGCAGCTAAACCAAAACCAAAACCAATAAAAATCGATGACTTTGACGAAGATTTAGACGGTAAATACTATATAAAAAATAAATTCGATTAAAAAAAACTCTTGCTCAGCAAGGGTTTTTTATTTTTAAAACCATTTCCGTGAATACTATATTTGTTGTTAAATATTTCTAAAATCACAATATTCATTAACAATTTTATATTTTTGGACACGTATACAAAGAAATAAAATTCATCTATGAAAAAAATTACAAGTTTAATACTACTTGCACTATCCTTATTGAGCTTTAAAGTTATTAGTCAAAACAAACCAGAACAAGAAATCAAAATTAGTATCGATTTAAACACAATAAAAGATGACAAAGTTACTGTTGTAGTGACTCCTCCTAAATTAACAACAAACGAGATTACTTATAACTTCCCCAAAATCATTCCTGGCACCTACTCTGAAGATGACTACGGTAAAATGATTGTAAATTTAAAAGCCTTAGACAAAAACGGAAAGGAAATACCTGTTGCAAAAATGGATGAAAATTCATGGAAAATAACAGATGCTAAAAAATTGGCAACAATAACGTATCAGGTTAATGACACATTTGATAGTGAAAAAGGAACTGGTTTTGGTCAGGACGATATCTTTTCACCGGCTGGAACTAACATTGATGCTGGCAAAAATTTTATGCTGAACACACATGGATTTGTTGGTTATTTTTCTGATTTAAAAGACATCACTTATACTGTTGCTGTTGCTCATCCGGAAACACTTTGGGGAGCAACATCAATGACTGATACTGATCCAAGCAAAACTAACGATGTCTTTACAACAAACAGATATGCTGAATTAGTTGAAAATCCAATTATGTATGCCAAACCAGACTACACTACATTCAATGTAAACGGTATGGACATACTCATTGCGGTTTACTCTCCTAACGGAGTTCATAGTGCTGAAAGCTTGACACCAGAAATGAAAAAAGTAATGACGGCTCAAAAGAACTTTTTAGGAAAATTCAACTCTACTAAAAAATATAGCGTACTTATTTATTTATCAGATTTACAAAAAGAAGATGATGCTCATGGATTTGGTGCTCTAGAACATCCTACCGCAACAACAGTTGTGATGCCAGAAGCTATGGGAAAAGAAGAACTTGCTGAACAGTTAAAAGATGTTGTTTCGCATGAGTTTTTTCACATAGTAACTCCACTAACAATACATTCCAATGAAATCCAATACTTTGATTACAATAACCCCAAAATGTCTGCACACTTATGGATGTATGAAGGTGTAACAGAATATTTTGCCAACTTATTTCAAATCAATCAAGGATTAATTACCGAAGAGGAATTTTATGATAGAATGTCTGGTAAAATTGCTAATGCCTCTGAAATGAACGATACCATGCCTTTTACCGTCATGAGTGCCAATGTGTTGAAAAAACCGTATAAAGATCAATATCTAAATGTATACGAAAAAGGAGCTTTAATCGGTATGTGTATCGATATACTAATACGAGAAAAAAGTAATGGAGAAAGAGGCATTTTAGATTTAATGCAAAAATTATCTAATGAATATGGTGCAAAAAAAGCATTCAATGACAATGAACTTTTTGCTAAAATTGCCGAACTAACTTATCCTGAAGTAGAACAATTTCTAAAAACCTATGTTGCTGGAGAAACACCCATTCCTTACGACGTATTTTTTGAAAAAGTTGGCTTAACAAAAATAATTGAAAAAGTACCTGGCAATGTATTTTTGAAAGACAAAACACCCTACATTACTGTAAATCATGAAACAAAAGAGATTATAGTTCTTCCAGAAATTGAGTTGAATTCTTTTTTCAATGAACTTGGTATAAAAGGAGAAGATATAATTGTTTCCATAAACGACATCAATTACAATTTAGACAACATTTACGAAATGATTACCA
The DNA here is from genome assembly GCF_057652095.1 of Flavobacterium sp. R1_16. Classification (NCBI taxonomy): domain Bacteria; kingdom Pseudomonadati; phylum Bacteroidota; class Flavobacteriia; order Flavobacteriales; family Flavobacteriaceae; genus Flavobacterium; species Flavobacterium sp. R1_16. Next base: position 658,008 of record NZ_JBYFCG010000001.1, on the reverse strand, counting down.
CCAGTGAATCTTGGAAAGAAGGTGATGCCATAACCGTTAAAATAAAGCGAAATGGTGAATTACTTACCATTAAGGGAAAAACTAAAATCCCGTTAACCGAATCGGAAACTTTTAGAGCTTCTAATGACACTAGTAAAAGTAAACTCAGAAATGCTTGGCTAAAGAACTAATCACAATACTAAAATCCCTAGTTCAAGTAAAGAATCTAGGGATTTTTTTATTTATTTGCTAAAACACAAACACCTATAAATTCATTTATGAAATACTTTATCGTTACCCTATTCACTATTGTAACCCTTTCCTCTTGTAGCAAAAAAGAATCCAACGGCAATTTACATATTACAGGAAATATCAAAGGATTGAAAAAAGGCACGCTCTATATTCAAAAAATAGTTGACACTTCACTTGTAGCCATTGACACCATAAAAATTGATGGAGATTCTAATTTCACAAGTGATTTAGAAATCAAATCACCTGAAATGTATTACTTATTTTTGGATAGAGGTGTTACCAATTCTCTTGACAATAATCTGCCATTCTTTGCCGAAGCTGGCTCAATAGACATTCAAACAAGTTTGGAATATTTCACTTCTGATTCTAAAATAACAGGCTCTAAAAATCAAGAAAAATACGAAGAATACAAAAAAATAATTTCCCGTTTTAATGATGAAAACCTGTCATTAACCGAACAAAAGTTCAATGCTTTCAAAAATAAAAACATGAAAATTGTGGATAGCATCGAAAATTTGCAAAATCTAAATTTAAAAAGAAGGTACTTGTTCACTACTAATTTTGCACTAAACAACAAAGATTTTGAAGTGGCACCTTATCTGGCGTTAGCTGAAATTTCAGATATCAATTTGAAATATCTGGATACCATTCAAAAAACCATGAGCCCAAAAGTAGCTCAATCTTTCTATGGGAAAAAATTGGTTCAATTTTACAAGGAAAGAAAAAAACAGGAATAAAAAAACCGTCTCTTTTCAGAGACGGTTTTTGAGCCGATAGAGGGACTCGAACCCACGACCTGCTGATTACAAATCAGCTGCTCTAGCCAGCTGAGCTACATCGGCGTTGTATTACGGTTGCAAATATAGAAGTGTATTTTATATTTGCAAAATAAAAATTACTTTTTTTTACCTCTTTTGTATACTACAATTCGTTAACCTTAGCAATCAATTGATTTGCAGCTTGTTCTAATTCAGTATTAATTTGTTTGAAATGAGCTTTTTTGTTTTGAACGTTTTTAGCATTTACTTTTGTAATTAAAGTATCAAAAGTAGCAATAGCTTCATCAATCAAAGCATTAGTAGCTTCTGTTGGTTTTCCTGTTGTTGACATTTCAAACAAGTACACTGCTTCTATAATATCTCCTAAAACGTAGTTTATGTCTTTCTTTAAATTTTTAACGTTTGCCATGGTAATTCTAATTTTATAAATTTCTTAATTCGGGTGCAAAAGTACACATAATCTTTCTATTAGCTACTACTAAATATAAATTTCTAAAACTGAGGCTTTTCCCATTAAATCATATTTTGTTACAGATGCAGGAAGCAAAACGGTATCGCCTTTACTATACGAATATACTTTTTCATCTAGTTCAATTTCAAATTTTCCTTCGACACACATATAAACGGTAAAAGAATCACCATCTTTATTGACCGAAACTTGCCCGTCAAGCGGAATAAAATTGGTCGTAAAATAGTTGCAATTTACTACCTCATTCGGTTCGTTTTCATTCTTAGAGTATTCAATTTTTGCTGTAGTCTCATTATAATTAATAGCCTCTAAAGCTAAATCCACGTGCAATCCTCTGTGATTTCCTTGAGCATCTACTCTATCAAAATCATAAATTCTATAGGTTATATCCGAAGTTTGCTGAATTTCGGCCACGACCATACCAGCTCCAATGGCGTGAACGGTTCCTGTTTCTAAAAAGAAAACATCTCCAGCATGTACTTTTACATCATTTAAAAGAGACAATACCGTTTTGTTTTGAAGATGGCTCACATATTCTTCTGCATTCGAATTCTCTTTGAAACCAACTATAATTCTGGCATTTTCATCGGCTTGCATAATGTACCACATTTCTGTTTTGCCAAAAGAATTATGACGTTTCTTAGCCAATTCGTCATTAGGATGCACTTGAATGGATAAATCTTCCCTTGCATCTAAAAATTTAAATAGTAATGGAAATTGTTTGCCAAAACGATTGTAAACCTTCTTTCCTAGAAGTTCTATTGGAAATTCGTTAATGATTTCAGTAAGCGATTTTCCTGCTAAATTTCCATTAGACACAACACTCACATCGCCTTCAACAGTTGATAATTCCCAGCTTTCACCAGTAATTTTAGAGGTTATTGGTTTGTTTAATACCGTTTGTAATTTCGTCCCACCCCAAATCCTTTCTTTTAAAATTGGTGCAAACTGTAATGGATATAATTTTGAACTCATTTTCTTTTCTTACAAATTTCTTCGATTCAGTAGCTAATTGTATTTGACTAATTTATACTATTTTTTTTAATGAAGCTAATGCTTTTGAGATATGTTTTGTAGGCATCATGCTATTATCAAAAATCATTTTTATGATTCCACTTTTATCAACTACATAGGTTACTCTACCGGGCACTAATCCGAATAATGCAGTAGGTACTCCAAAAATATTTCTAATTTTTTGATTTTCATCAGATAATAGAATAAATGGCAATCTATTTTGATGTGAAAATTTTTGATGAGAGGCTACACTATCGCTACTTATTCCTATTACCTCTGCTCCTAAATCTTTAAAATCCTCATACGCATCTCTAAAACTACAAGCCTGGGCTGTACAACCCAAAGTGTCATCTTTTGGATAAAAATAAATTACCAATGGGGTTTTACCAATAAAAAATTGGCTCTCAAAAAGATTTCCGTGAGTATCGTATGCAGAGAAATTAGGTATCTTGTCCCCTACTTTTAATGCCATTACTCTCCTTTGTAGGTTACAAAATTTCGAGGAGTTTCATAGAGAACAACTTCCAAATCTAGTGTTGGTGCTACTCGTTTTCGAATTTTATTCCAAATGACTACCACAATATTCTCGGCAGTAGGATTTAGATGTTCAAATTCTGGAACATCAAGGTTTAAGTTTTTGTGATCAAATGGAATTTCAACCTCTTCTTTGATAATATCTGTTAAAAATTTCACATCCATAACATAGCCCGTTTCTTGATCAATCTCTCCTGTAACACTGACAATCAATTCATAATTATGCCCGTGATAATTTGGATTGTTACATTTGCCAAAAATCAAATCATTTTTTTCAAAAGACCAATCTTTTCGATACAATCGATGAGCAGCGTTAAAGTGAGCTTTTCTGGATATCGTTACTTTCATTACTATTTGAGTTATAATTGATGGTCTTCTATATAATGATAAAATTCATCAAAAATTATTTTGAACCAAACCGTATAAATTTCAGGATTTTGAACCATATCCTCTTTTACATCTTGAATTTTCATCCATTTCCAATCCTCAACCTCATCAGGATTAATAACTGGATTTCCATTAAAATAACCTATCATCACATGGTCCAATTCATGCTCAGTCAATCCATTATCAAAAGGCGCCTTGTATATAAAATGAAACAATTCTTTCAACTCGACCTTAAATCCCATCTCTTCAAATAATCGTCTGCTGCCAGCTTCAATATTTGTTTCTCCATTGCGTTGATGACTACAACACGTATTGGTCCACAATAAAGGAGAATGGTATTTTTGATGAGCTCTTTGCTGGAGCATAATCTCATTATTTTCATTCAAAATAAAAACAGAGAACGCTCTATGAAGAATCGCTTTTTGATGAGCCTCCAACTTGGGCATCAAACCAATCTGCTCATCGAACTCGTTTACTAATATAACTTCTTCCTCTTTCATGCTATTTTATGATTGTCAAAAATACAAAAAAAGAAATGGTCTTTGCACGGATTTTGAATTTGTGAAAAGTTTAACTAGTGTTTGACAGTCAATTAAACCAATAGTATTCATAAATTTATAGTTACCAATCAGAGCGTTAATTTTTGTATAAATACCATCTAATTGTAAACTAATTGACATTTGAAACGTAATTGCAACCTTAGATTTGTATGAAAATGAAAACATAAAAATTATGGCTAAATCAAAACTAATTATTAACCTACTCCTATTACTTCCGCTGTTTATTCTAAATGCCTGCGGACAAAATCAAAAAGTAGAATCAAAAAAAAGAACCATCATGGAAAATAAAATTATCAAACCTAACAATCCTTATTACTCAAGAACAAGCACAGAGAAAGTGACCATTTCTAATGACGAATGGAAAAAAATATTACCTGAAAATCTCTATGGAGTAGCTCGTCTAGCACATACAGAAAGAGCATTTACGGGAACGCTCTGGGATTCTGAAGCTAAGGGAACCTATTACTGTGCAGCTTGTGGTAACAAACTATTTAAATCGAACCAAAAATTTATAAGTAGCTGTGGATGGCCTAGTTTCTTTGAACAAGAAAACAAGTCCAGCATTGTTTTTAAAGATGATAATTCCTATGGTATGCGAAGAATAGAAGCTCTTTGCGGAAGGTGTAACAGCCATTTAGGACATCTTTTTGATGATGGCCCTGCCCCTACGGGAAAACGATACTGTATGAATTCTGTTTCTTTAGAATTTGAACCTGATACCAAATAAAATGAAAAAAGTATTCCTAATTTGCGTCATGATTTCAACTAGTTTATTTGCACAAAAAAAAGACACTATTCAATCAACTAATTTAGAGTCAATCGTTCTAGGTGGTGGGTGTTATTGGTGTGTAGAAGCAGTTTATGAAAATTTAAATGGAGTTCAATCTGTTGTTTCTGGATTTTCTGGAGGTAAAATCAGCAATCCAAGTTATTACGATGTGTCTTCAGGAAAAACAGGATATGCTGAAGTAGTTCAAATTACCTATGACAAAACCATCACTAACCTAGATGAAATCTTTAAAGTCTTTTTTACAGTTCACGACCCAACTACTTTAAATAGGCAAGGTGCCGATGTAGGGACTCAATATCGCTCTGTTATCTTTTATAAAAATGAAGAACAAAAACAAGCAGCTCTATCTATAATTAACTCTTTGAAAAAAGCAAAAGTATATGATAGTCCAATTGTAACTACTTTGGAGCCATTTACAAAATTCTACAAAGCCGAAGAATACCATCAAAACTATTATCAAAACAACAAAAATCAACCTTATTGTCAGTTGGTCATACAGCCTAAAATAGAAAAATTCGAAAAAGTATTTAAGAACCGTTTGAAAAGGAAACATTAATCAATTCTTTTATTATAATCACCTTCAAATAGCGGTTTTCGTATTTATTTTATTGGGATATCTATGTGTATGATTCTTTGAGGTCAAGCATAAAAATAGAAACCGCCCCGAATTCATCGGGGCGGTTTCTATTTTTATGCTTGACCTGTGGGTCCAAAATTAAGTGGTATAGGAGGTTGCTCACTATCTTTAATCTCTCCGTGAGAAATTTCAAAACGATGAACGTTCTCAGCCAATGCCTTTACCAGTCTTTTTGCGTGCTGTGGCGTCAAAACAATTCTTGACTTCACCTTAGCTTTTGGTGTGCCTGGCATGATACAAACAAAATCTACAACAAACTCTGAAGCTGAATGATTGATAATAGCCAAATTGGAATAAATTCCTTCAGCCATAGCTTCGTCTAACTCAATATTTATTTGTCCTTGTGGTTGTTTAGAATCACTCATAGTTTAATAAATATATTCTTCTTTGTTAGCCATCATTTCGTTGTAATCTTCTTTAGACCCTACAATGGTATTTTCATATTCTCTCATACCTGTGCCAGCTGGGATTCTATGTCCAACAATAACATTTTCTTTCAAGCCTTCTAAGTAATCGATTTTACCTGCAACAGCAGCTTCATTCAACACTTTAGTCGTCTCTTGGAACGATGCAGCAGAAATAAATGATTTTGTTTGAAGCGAAGCTCTAGTAATACCTTGTAAAACAGGAGTCGCAGTAGCTGTAATTACATCACGTGCAACAACTAAGTTTTTATCCGTACGTTTCAACAATGAATTTTCATCACGCAATTGACGTGGAGAAATAATCTGACCTGCTTTCAACGTAGCTGAATCACCAGCATCAACTACAACTTTCATTCCGTATAATTTATCATTTTCAAGAATAAAATCTTTGGTATGAATCAATTGTTCCTCAAGGAATAATGTATCCCCTGGATCTTCTACTTGAACTTTACGCATCATTTGACGAATAACCACTTCAAAGTGTTTGTCATTGATTTTTACCCCTTGTAAACGGTATACTTCTTGAATTTCATTTACCAAATACTGTTGAACAGCTGCTGGTCCTTGAATTCTTAGAATATCTTCAGGAGTAATTGCTCCATCAGACAAAGGAACTCCTGCCCTTACGAAGTCATTTTCCTGAACTAAGATTTGACTTGACAATTTTACCAAGTATTTCTTAACCTCACCAAATTTAGATTCGATAACAATCTCACGGTTTCCTCTCTTGATTTTTCCAAAAGAAACTACTCCGTCGATTTCTGAAACTACAGCTGGATTTGAAGGATTACGAGCTTCTAATAACTCGGTAATTCTAGGTAAACCTCCTGTAATATCGCCCGCTTTAGAGGAACGACGTGGGATTTTTACCAATACTTTACCTGCTTTAATTTTTTCACCGTTTTCAACCATCAAGTGGGCGCCCACAGGCAAGTTGTATGAACGAATTAATTCATTGTCTTTACCGTAAACCAATAAAGTAGGAATTAATTTTTTAGTTCTAGATTCAGAAATTACTTTTTCTTGGAATCCAGTTTGTTCGTCGATTTCAACTTGATAGGATTGACCTTGTTCTAAATCTTCATAGGCAATTTTACCTGTAAACTCAGAAACGATAACCCCGTTATAAGGATCCCATTTACAAATTACAGTTCCTTTAGAAACAACATCTCCGTCTTTAACAAAAATACTTGAACCGTAAGGAATGTTATGAGTATTAAGAATTATTCCTGTTTTAACATCTACTAATTTCAATTCTGTTGAACGTGAAACTACAATATCAACTGAATTTCCTTCATTATCTTCTCCTTTAACGGTTTTCAAGTCTTCAATCTCTAATTTACCATCAAAACGAGTCACAATACTAGATTCTTCGGATATACCTCCAGCAACCCCTCCTACGTGGAACGTACGAAGTGTTAACTGTGTTCCTGGCTCACCGATGGACTGTGCTGCAATTACACCAACAGCCTCACCTCTTTGAGTCATTTTTCCAGTAGCTAAATTTCTACCATAACATTTGGCACAAATTCCTTTTAAAGCTTCACACGTCAATGGAGATCGAACTTCTACTTTTTCTATTGGAGAAGCCTCGATATTCTTCATAATAGTCTCTGTGATTTGTTGACCAGAGTATACTAAGATTTCAGAAGTCAATGGATTGATTACATCTTGCAACGCAACACGTCCTAAGATTCTTTCTCCAAGAGTTTCAACCACCTCTTCATTTTTCTTTAAAGCAGCAACTTCGATTCCTCTTAAGGTTCCACAATCATCAATATTAACAATTACGTCTTGAGATACGTCATGTAAACGACGTGTCAAGTAACCCGCATCGGCAGTTTTAAGAGCGGTATCGGCAAGACCTTTACGTGCACCGTGAGTAGAGATGAAATATTCCAAAATCGAAAGTCCTTCTTTAAAGTTAGACAAAATTGGATTTTCAATAATCTCTCCACCACCAGCATTCGATTTTTTAGGCTTAGCCATCAAACCACGCATACCTGTTAGCTGACGAATTTGTTCCTTAGAACCCCTCGCTCCAGAGTCAAGCATCATGTACACTGAGTTAAATCCTTGTTGGTCTTCTCTAATGTTTTTCATTGCTAACTCAGTAAGCATAGCATTGGTTGAAGTCCATACATCAATAACTTGGTTGTAACGTTCGTTATTGGTAATAAGACCCATGTTATAGTTTGCAGAAATACCTTCAACTTGCTCCCTAGCATCTGCAATTAATTCTCCTTTTTTCTCTGGAATTTTGATATCTCCAAGACTGAATGATAAACCACCTTTGAAAGCAAATTTATAACCCATATCTTTCATGTTATCCAAGAATCCTGCTGTTGTAGGTACATCGGTTACACTTAAAATGTGTCCAATAATATCTCTAAGGCTTTTCTTAGTTAATACTTCATTGATATATCCAGCTGCTTCAGGTACTACTTCATTAAATAATACTCTACCTGCAGTTGTTTGAATAATTTTATATACTAACTCTCCGTTTTCATTAAAATCTTTGGCTCTGATTTTCACACGAGCGTTCAATTCTAATCTTCCTTCATTCAAGGCGATATTTACCTCTTCGGCAGAATAGAAAGTTAATCCTTCTCCCAAGATTTTGTGCTCTGGAGTAGATAAACGTTCTTTGGTCATGTAATATAGACCCAAAACCATGTCTTGAGAAGGTACCGTGATTGGCGCACCATTGGCTGGATTCAAGATATTGTGTGAGGCCAACATTAACAATTGTGCTTCCAAAATAGCTTCTGGTCCAAGTGGCAAGTGTACCGCCATCTGGTCACCATCGAAATCCGCGTTGAATGCCGTACACACTAATGGGTGTAACTGAATCGCTTTACCTTCAATCAACTTAGGTTGGAACGCTTGAATACCCAAACGGTGTAAGGTAGGAGCACGGTTCAGTAATACTGGATGCCCTTTAATTACATTTTCAAGAATATCCCAAACAACTGGTTCTTTTTTGTCGATTATTTTCTTCGCAGATTTAACTGTTTTAACAATTCCTCTTTCGATTAATTTACGAATAACGAATGGTTTGTACAATTCGGCTGCCATATCTTTTGGCAATCCACATTCAAATAATTTCAATTCTGGACCAACAACAATTACCGAACGTGCTGAATAATCCACACGTTTTCCTAGTAAGTTTTGACGGAAACGACCTTGTTTTCCTTTCAATGAATCTGAAAGTGATTTTAATGGTCTGTTTGATTCTGTTTTAACCGCAGAAGCTTTACGTGTGTTATCAAATAATGAATCTACTGATTCCTGCAACATACGTTTTTCGTTACGCAAGATAACTTCAGGAGCTTTAATCTCCATCAATCGTTTCAAACGGTTGTTACGGATGATTACTCTTCTGTACAAATCGTTCAAGTCGGAAGTAGCAAAACGTCCTCCATCAAGCGGCACTAACGGACGCAATTCTGGTGGAATAACTGGTACCACTTTCATAATCATCCACTCAGGTCGATTCTCTCTATTTTCATTAGACTCACGGAAAGATTCTACAACTTGTAGTCTTTTTAAAGCCTCCGTTTTTCTTTGTTTTGATGTTTCGTTGTTAGCACTATGACGTAATTCATAAGACAACGCATCTAAATCGATACGAGCCAACAAATCCATGATACACTCTGCTCCCATTTTGGCAACAAATTTGTTTGGATCATGATCATCAAGATATTGGTTTTCTTGAGGAAGTGAATCTAAAATATTTAGATACTCTTCTTCTGTTAAGAAATCTAATCTTTCTATAGCCTCTCCATCAGGTCCTTTTGCAATTCCTGGTTGAATTACTACGTATCTTTCGTAGTAGATAATCATATCTAATTTCTTAGATGGCAATCCAAGGATGTATCCGATTTTGTTTGGCAAAGAACGGAAGTACCAAATGTGAGCTATTGGCACAACAAGGTTGATGTGTCCTACTCTATCACGACGTACTTTTTTCTCGGTAACTTCTACTCCACAACGATCACAAATAATTCCTTTATAACGGATTCTTTTGTATTTTCCACAAGCACATTCGAAGTCTTTTACTGGACCAAAAATGCGCTCACAAAATAGACCATCACGCTCTGGTTTGTGGGTTCTGTAGTTTATGGTTTCTGGCTTCAATACCTCACCTCTTGACTCGGCCAATATAGACTCAGGAGATGCTAAACCTATTGAAATCTTGTCAAACCTTTTCACAAGGTTTTTTTCTTTATTATTTCTATTATTCATCATAGTCATACTATTGATTTTTATGAAATTGTATTTTAAGTATTCAGTAATCAGTGTTCCGTGTTCAGAAAACTGCTTACTGAACACCAATCACTGCAAACTTTTTTATTCTTCTAATCTGATGTCTAATCCAAGACCTTTCAATTCATGCATTAATACATTGAATGATTCTGGCAATCCTGGCTCTGGCATAGTTTCTCCTTTTACGATAGCTTCGTAAGTTTTAGCTCTACCAATTACGTCATCTGATTTAACAGTTAAGATTTCTCTTAGGGTACTTGATGCACCGTATGCTTCAAGTGCCCAAACCTCCATCTCTCCAAAACGTTGACCTCCAAATTGTGCTTTACCACCCAATGGTTGTTGTGTAATCAACGAGTATGGACCTATAGAACGTGCGTGCATCTTATCATCTACCATGTGTCCTAGTTTCAACATGTAGATAACCCCTACTGTAGCTGGCTGATGGAAACGCTCTCCTGTTCCTCCGTCATACAAATAAGTATGTCCAAAACGTGGAATTCCAGCTTCGTCAGTCAATTCATTAATTTGGTCTAAAGTTGCTCCATCGAAAATTGGTGTAGCATATTTTCTACCTAATTTTTGTCCAGCCCAGCCTAAAACGGTTTCATAAATCTGACCGATGTTCATACGTGAAGGTACTCCCAGCGGGTTCAATACGATATCTACTGGTGTTCCGTCTTCTAAGAATGGCATATCTTCATCACGAACAATACGAGCAACAATACCTTTGTTACCGTGACGTCCCGCCATCTTATCCCCAACTTTCAACTTACGTTTTTTGGCGATATAAACTTTAGCTAATTTCAAAATTCCTGCTGGCAATTCATCTCCAACAGTAATCGTGAATTTCTCTCTACGCAATGCACCTTGTAAATCGTTTAATTTAATTTTATAATTGTGAATTAAATCATTAACCATTTTGTTCGTAGCATCATCAGCAACCCATTGTCCTTTGCTCAAGTGTGCAAAATCTTCAACAGCATACAGCATTTTTTGAGTGTATTTTTTACCTTTTGGCAATACTTCTTCACCCAAATCATTCATTACACCCTGAGATGTTTTTCCATTGACGATTAAGAACAATTTCTCAACTAATTTATCTTTTAGTTCAGTAAATTTCGTTTCGAACTCCATTTCTAGTGCACCTAGAGCATCTTTATCTTGAGTACGTTTACGTTTATCTTTTACCGCTCTTGCGAATAATTTTTTGTCTAAAACCACACCGTGTAAAGAAGGTGACGCTTTTAATGAAGCATCTTTTACATCTCCAGCTTTATCACCGAAAATAGCTCTTAACAGTTTCTCTTCTGGTGTTGGATCTGATTCTCCTTTAGGAGTAATTTTACCAATTAGAATATCACCAGGTTTTACTTCGGCTCCAATTCTAATCATACCGTTTTCATCCAAGTCTTTAGTAGCCTCTTCAGAAACGTTAGGAATATCATTCGTTAATTCTTCGTTACCTAATTTTGTATCTCTTACTTCTAGTGAGTAATCGTCTACGTGGATTGAGGTAAAAATATCGTCACGAACTACTTTTTCAGAAATTACAATCGCATCCTCGAAGTTATACCCTTTCCATGGCATGAAAGCTACTTTTAGGTTTCTACCTAAAGCTAATTCTCCATTTTGTGTGGCATACCCTTCAGATAAAACTTGACCAGGAACTACTCTATCTCCTTTTCTTACGATAGGTTTCAAGTTGATGCTAGTACTTTGATTGGTTTTTCTGAATTTTATTAAATTATATGTTTTTTCATCTGGTTCAAAACTTACCATTCTTTCTTCTTCAGAACGGTCGTATTTGATAGTGATGATATTAGCATCTACATATTCAACAACTCCATGTCCTTCTGCATTGATTAATACTCTTGAGTCAGAAGCTACTTGACGCTCTAGACCGGTTCCTACAATTGGTGCTTCAGGGCGTAACAATGGTACAGCCTGACGCATCATGTTTGATCCCATCAATGCACGGTTCGCATCATCATGCTCCAAGAAAGGAATTAATGAAGCTGAAATAGAAGCGATTTGGTTTGGAGCAACGTCTGTAAAATGTACTGCTGAAGGATCGACAACAGGAAAATCTCCTTCTTGACGAGCAATTACATTCTCTGCTGTAATTTTACCATCATCATTCATTTCAATATTAGCCTGAGCTATGAACATTCCTTCTTCTTCTTCAGCGCTTAAATAAGTAGGCTCAGCATTCAAATCGACACTTCCATTTGTTACCTTACGGTAAGGAGTTTCAATGAATCCCATTCCGTTAACTTTCGCATAAACACCAAGAGATGATATCAATCCAATGTTTGGTCCCTCAGGAGTTTCAATTGGACACAATCTTCCGTAATGTGTATAGTGAACGTCACGCACCTCAAACCCAGCTCTTTCTCTTGAAAGTCCACCTGGTCCTAGTGCAGATAATCTTCTTTTGTGTGTAATCTCTGCTAATGGATTTGTTTGGTCCATAAATTGAGACAACTGGTTGGTTCCAAAGAAAGAGTTGATAACCGATGATAATGTTTTAGCATTAATCAAATCGATTGGTGTAAACACCTCATTATCTCTAACGTTCATTCTCTCACGAATGGTTCTCGCCATACGAGCTAAACCAACACCGAATTGTTGTGACAATTGCTCACCAACGGTTCTAACACGACGGTTGGACAAGTGATCGATATCATCAATCTCTGCTTTAGAGTTGATTAATTCAATCAAATATTTCACAATGGTGATGATATCTTCCTTGGTCAAGACTTGCTTTTCCATTGGAGTATCTAAACCTAATTTTTTATTTATTCTGTAACGACCTACTTCACCTAAATTGTAACGTTGGTCAGAAAAGAATAATTTATCTATAATACCACGGGCAGTCTCTTCATCAGGCGGTTCTGCATTACGCAATTGTCTGTAAATATGCTCAACGGCTTCTTTTTCTGAATTGGTTGGATCCTTTTGTAAGGTATTGTGAATGATAGCATAATCGGTTTGATTACTGCTCTCTTTGTGTAACAAAATAGATTTAACGTTAGAGTCAATAATTTCCTCTACGTTATCTTTATCTAAAATAGTATCCCTATCAAGGATAATTTCGTTACGTTCGATAGAAACTACCTCACCAGTATCCTCATCTACGAAATCCTCATGCCATGTATTCAAAACACGTGCAGCTAGTTTTCTTCCGATGTATTTTTTAAGTCCTGTTTTAGATACTTTAATTTCTTCAGCAAGGTCAAAAATCTCAAGAATATCTTTATCTCTTTCGAAACCGATAGCACGGAATAAAGTAGTTACAGGTAATTTTTTCTTTCTGTCGATATACGCATACATTACGCTATTGATATCCGTAGAAAATTCTATCCAAGAACCTTTAAAAGGAATTACTCTGGCAGAATATAATTTGGTTCCATTTGCATGGTAAGATTGACCAAAGAAAACCCCAGGAGAACGATGCAATTGTGACACAACCACACGCTCAGCACCATTGATAACAAAAGTACCACTAGGTGTCATGTAAGGAATTGTGCCAAGATACACATCTTGAACAATAGTTTCAAAATCTTCGTGTTCTGGATCTGTACAATACAGTTTTAACCTTGCTTTTAAAGGCACGCTGTATGTTAAACCTCTTTCTATACACTCTTGTATAGTGTAACGTGGTGGATCTACAAAATAATCGAGGAACTCCAACACAAAATTGTTTCTTGTATCTGTAATTGGAAAGTTTTCCATGAAGGTGTTGTACAAGCCTTCGTTGCCTCTTTCATCCGATTTGGTTTCCAATTGGAAAAAATCTTTAAATGATTTAACCTGAACATCCAGAAAATCTGGGTATTGAGGGATGTTTTTTGTAGAGGCAAAATTCAATCTTTCAGTCTGATTTGTTATCATCAATGGACAAAATTTTGATTTAAAAAAAGTAATTTTTGTGTGTAAGGACACGGTTTGATTCTACTTTTCCTTTTTTTGATAATCGATACATCTTAAAAATAAACCAGGAAAATCAGTTTATTTTTGTCTTCGTATGGATTAAAAGCTTTTCGTATTTAACCTTATTTTATGACAATAATTTCATTATACGAAAAATGGTTTAGGCCATTGAGTAGTTAACTCAAGACCTAAACCTAGTTCTAAAACTATGTTAGAGTTATTTTAACTCAACAACAGCTCCAGCTTCTTCTAAAGATTTTTTAAGACCTTCAGCCTCATCTTTAGTTACACCTTCTTTAATGTTTGATGGAGCAGCATCAACTAAATCTTTAGATTCTTTCAAACCTAAACCAGTTAATTCTTTTACCGCTTTTACTACTGCCAATTTAGAAGCACCAGCATCTTTTAATACTACTGTAAATTCTGTTTGCTCTTCAGCAGCAGCTTCACCAGCACCACCACCAGAAACTACAACTGCAGCTGCAGCTGGTTCGATACCGTACTCATCTTTTAATATTGTTGCTAAATCGTTAACTTCTTTTACTGTTAAGTTAACTAATTGTTCTGCGAATTGTTTCAAATCTGCCATTTTTTCTATCGTTTTAAAATGATTTGTAAAAATATAATTTATTAATGTGCGCGTTTTAATGCACCTAAGTCAAACTAATTACTCGTTTGAATTAAGCAACCTCTTCGTCTTTGAATTGGTTTTTAAGAGCTGATATTACTCTTTGTGCAGGAGATTGAAGTAATCCAATGATTTCTCCAATTACCTCTTCTTTAGATTTAAGCGAAGCTAATGAATCTAATAAGTTGTCTCCGATGTAAATTTCTGAATTGATAAATGCACCTTTAAAAACTGGCTTATCTGATTTCTTACGAAATTCTTTGATAATCTTTCCAGGAGCATTAGCTGTATCAGAAATGAATATAGCTGTATTACCTTTCAAAACTGAAGGCAAATCTCCATAATCATTATCAGAAGTCTCCATAGCTTTTGCAAGCAAAGTGTTTTTAACAACTTCTAACTTCATTCCAGCTTTAAAACAAGCTCTACGTAAATTAGAGGTAGTTTCTGCATTTAATCCAGAAATATCCGCTAAATAAATAATATTAGAACTTGCTAACTGTGCAGCTAAACCTTCAATTGCGATTGATTTTTCTTCTCTAGTCATACTAAAATTTTTAACTACAATTATACTGCTTTTGGATCCAATGCAATTGCAGGACTCATTGTGCTAGTTAAGTGAATACTTTTAATGTATGTCCCTTTAGCCGCAGTAGGTTTAAGTTTGATTAATGTTTGAATAATTTCGTGAGCGTTATCTACAATCTTATCAGTATCAAAAGAAACTCTTCCAATACCTGCATGTACGATACCTGTTTTATCCACTTTAAAGTCGATTTTACCCGCTTTCACTTCTTGAACAGCTTTAGCAACGTCCATAGTTACTGTACCTGTTTTAGGGTTTGGCATTAAACCTCTAGGTCCTAAAATACGTCCTAATGGTCCTAATTTACCCATAACTGCTGGCATAGTGATAATTACATCAACATCAGTCCAACCGTCTTTAATTTTTTGAAGATAATCATCTAAACCTACATGGTCTGCACCTGCAGCTTTAGCCTCAGCTTCTTTATCAGGAGTTACAAGAGCCAAAACTCTCACATCTTTACCTGTTCCGTGAGGCAATGTTACCACTCCTCTAACCATTTGATTTGCTTTTCTAGGGTCAACACCCAAACGAACAGCAATATCTACTGACTCATCAAATTTCGCTGAAGCAACTGTTTTGATTAATGCAGATGCATCTTTCAAGCTATACAGTTTGTTCTTCTCGATTTTTGAAGCCGCTTCTTTTTGTTTTTTTGTCAATTTTGCCATTTCTATCTCTTATTTTAATGGAGAATCTCCTGTTAAAGTTATTCCCATAGATCTAGCTGTTCCAGCTATCATACTCATTGCTGATTCGATAGTGAATGCATTTAAATCAACCATTTTATCCTCAGCGATAGTTCTAATCACGTCCCAAGTAACAGATGCTACTTTTTTACGATTAGGCTCTCCAGAACCTGATTTTAATTTTGCAGCGTCCATTAACTGAACGGCAGCAGGTGGAGTTTTCACAACAAAATCGAACGATTTGTCTTTATACACTGTAATTTGCACTGGACAAACTTTACCGGCTTTATCTTGGGTTCTAGCATTAAATTGCTTACAGAATTCCATGATGTTTACACCAGCAGCTCCTAGAGCAGGTCCAACCGGTGGCGATGGGTTCGCAGCACCTCCCTTAACTTGTAGTTTAACTACTTTACTAATCTCTTTAGCCATTTTTAAAAAATTTAACACATCAACATTGGAAGCGATAGATGTGGTTTATTATTAGTGTAACAAAAATTATACTTTTTCAACTTGCATAAAACTCAATTCAAGAGGTGTTTTTCTTCCGAAAATTTTCACCATAACTTCAAGTTTACGCTTTTCATCATTAATTTTTTCAACAGTCCCATTGAAACCATTGAAGGGTCCATCAATTACTTTAATCGTTTCGCCTACATTAAAAGGAATAGCGTGAACATCTGTTTTAACAGCCAATTCATCAACTTTTCCTAACATTCTGTTCACTTCTGACAACCTCAAAGGCACAGGATCTCCGCTTTTAGTTTCGCCCAAAAATCCTATTACACTAGTTATCGACTTGATAATATGAGGAATCTCTCCAGCTAGGTTAGCTTCAATCATTACATAACCTGGAAAGTATACTTTATCTTTGGTAATTTTTTTTCCATCACGAACCTGAACTACTTT
Organism: Flavobacterium sp. R1_16; assembly: GCF_057652095.1. Classification (NCBI taxonomy): domain Bacteria; kingdom Pseudomonadati; phylum Bacteroidota; class Flavobacteriia; order Flavobacteriales; family Flavobacteriaceae; genus Flavobacterium; species Flavobacterium sp. R1_16. The sequence goes on along the minus strand of NZ_JBYFCG010000001.1, from coordinate 641,165 downwards.
CTCCGTAGGAACAAGCACTTGTGAGATATAATCAGCCATGCCCAATCTATTGATTTCAGTCTCGATATAAGCTTTTACCTTATTCTCTTGACCGCTTACAACTCTAACAACGTACCATTTTTTTAGATTAGTTTCTGTCATTGCGAAAAAAAATTAAGCTTTTATCCAATTAAAAAATTGAGCTAGTAGCTTTGCGAAGGCTTCATCTACTCCCCAAGTTGCCAAGGCAAACACAACTGAAAAAACAGCAACAACAATTGTTAAACGTTGTACTTCTTCCCATGCAGGCCAAGTAACGTTTGACTTTAATTCTTCGAATGCTTCTGATATATAATTAACAACTTTCATTATGATTTTGTTTTTGCACGGGCGGAGGGATTCGAACCCCCATCAACGGTTTTGGAGACCGCTATTCTACCCTTGAACTACGCCCGTTCGTGTTAAAAGCCAGTGCTGTTAAAAAACGACACTGGCTTTAAATTCTATTTTTCAGGATTAACCTACGATTTCAGTAACTTGTCCAGCACCTACTGTTCTACCACCTTCACGGATAGCGAAACGTAAACCTACGTTCATTGCAATTGGGCTTAACAATTCAACATCAATAGTCAAGTTATCACCAGGCATTACCATCTCTACACCCGCTGGTAAAGAAATAACTCCTGTTACGTCAGTTGTACGTACGTAGAACTGTGGACGGTAGTTATTGTGGAATGGAGTGTGACGTCCACCTTCTTCTTTTTTCAAGATATATACCTCAGCTTTGAATTTTTTGTGAGGTTTTACTGAACCTGGCTTAATAATAACCATACCTCTTTTGATATCAGCTTTATCAATACCTCTTAACAATAAACCTACGTTATCTCCAGCTTCACCTCTATCAAGGATTTTACGGAACATCTCAACTCCTGTAATTGTAGAAGTTAATTTTTCAGCTCCCATACCAATGATTTCAACAGCATCTCCAGTGTTAGCAATTCCAGTTTCGATACGACCTGTAGCAACAGTTCCACGACCTGTGATTGTAAATACGTCTTCAACTGGCATCAAGAATGGTTTAGCTACGTCACGCACTGGCTCTTCAATCCAAGCATCAACAGCTTCCATTAATTCAATAATTTTTGGTACCCAAGCTGGATCGTTGTTCAATCCACCTAAAGCTGAACCTTGAACTACTGGACTATTATCTCCATCATATTCGTAGAAAGACAATAAATCTCTAATTTCCATCTCAACTAACTCCAATAACTCAGCATCATCAACCATATCCACTTTGTTCATGAATACTACCATTCTTGGAATACCTACTTGACGTCCTAAAAGGATGTGCTCACGAGTTTGTGGCATTGGTCCATCAGTAGCAGCTACCACTAAGATAGCTCCATCCATTTGAGCAGCACCAGTAACCATGTTTTTTACGTAATCCGCGTGACCTGGACAGTCAACGTGTGCGTAGTGACGGTTAGCAGTTTCGTACTCAACGTGAGATGTATTAATAGTAATACCTCTTTCTTTTTCTTCTGGAGCGTTATCGATTTGATCAAACGATTTTGCTTGACAGTAACCAGCATCAGATAATACTTTCGTGATTGCAGCAGTTAAAGTAGTTTTTCCATGATCTACGTGTCCAATTGTACCTATATTTAAGTGCGGTTTGGAACGATTAAAATTTTCTTTTGCCATTTTGCTTAATTTTTAATCTTAGTTATATATTTATTAGTGTTCAAAATATTCATCTTTGAGCCAACTACGGGAATTGAACCCGTGACCTCTTCCTTACCAAGGAAGCACTCTACCCCTGAGCTAAGTCGGCAGAAGCCCCACCCCAGCCCTCCCCGAAAGGGAGGGAGTAGAGTCCTTTTTTTTAAGATTTAATGATTTTAAATTTTCGCAATCTAAAATCTGCAATCTAAAATTCATTCTAGTGGGGAGAGCAGGATTCGAACCTGCGAAGTTCACACAGCAGATTTACAGTCTGCCCTCGTTGGCCGCTTGAGTATCTCCCCAACTTTTAAATATCAAAAAAGAGCCGATAGAGGGACTCGAACCCACGACCTGCTGATTACAAATCAGCTGCTCTAGCCAGCTGAGCTACATCGGCTTATATAATAAAAAAAGTCCGCTATTTCTAACGGACTGCAAATGTATATCTTTTTGTTTTTTAATCAAAACATTTTTATTAAAAATTTAGATTAAATATGTGCATTGATTTTTTCTTTCCTTTTTATCAATGATCGCTCTAAAGATTCTGCTGACAACTCAATTGCTTCCTCAAATGTTTTGCATTGTTTTTTTACTATAAAATCATCGCCTGGTACATGAAGTTTAACCTCAACAATTTTATTTTCTTTATCACTTGTCTTTTCTACCTTCAAAAAAACGTCAGATGAAACAATTTTATCATAGTATTTTTCCAACTTATCCATTCTTTCTTGAATAAAATCGACCAGCTTTCTGTCAATAGTAAAATTAACAGCATTCAAATTTACCTTCATAATACATACTTTTAATGGTTATAATTTTTTAACTTATTTTGTATTCCTCGGATGTGCGTTCCCATACACTTTTTTGAGCTCTGACAAACTACTGTGCGTATACACTTGAGTAGAAGCCAAGCTAGAGTGCCCCAATAATTCTTTAACCGAATTGATATCTGCACCGTTATTCAACAAATGAGTTGCGAACGTATGTCTCAAAATATGAGGGCTCTTTTTTACCTTCTCCGAGACAATACTAAAGTAGTCATTTATTAAACGATAAACAAGAGAATCACTCATTTTAACTCCTTTTATAGTTAAGAAAAAATAATCCTCATCTTTAATCTGCTCTAAATTAGCTCTTTCAGGAAAATAAGATGTAATTTGTTGTGAAATAATTGGCAAAATCGGAAGAATTCTTTCCTTATTTCTTTTTCCCAGAACTTTTAGAGTATTGGTTGCATTATTAACATTAGAAACTTTAAGATGAATCAATTCTGTTCTCCTAATCCCTGTAGTATATAACAAATCAATAATCAATTTATCCCTAACTCCTTCGAATCCTTTGGGGTATTCAATACGATTTAAAACAGCATCTAATTCTTTTTCCGAGAAGGGAATTTGGAGATTTTTTGGCGTTTTTAATGCCTTATGCTTCAAGAGTGGGCTGACTTCAATTTGCTTTGTTTTTAACAAAAACCTGTAAAATGATTTGAGTGAGGATACTTTTCTATTCACAGATGTGTTTGAAATTCCATCGTCTACCAAAGAAACTATCCAACTTCTGATTTGGCTATAGTTTACTTCGTGAAGAGCATCTTGTTCAAACTCTTTTTGTAAAAAACTTTGAAAAAAAACAATATCGTTCAGATAAGCATTCACTGTATGTGGAGAATAGTTTTTCTCCAATAGTAAATAATCACGAAATGCATGAAGGATTTCTGCCATAAAAAAGTTTAGATTGCAGGTTTATCGCATAAAAAAACTGCTAGTATCAAAGATATTAAACTTTGATTACTAACAGTTATCTTATTTAAAGAAAATTGCTATTAACTTTCTAAACTGTCTTTCAAGTTTTGAATGTATGCCGCTTTCTGAATTTTCATTCTATGAGTTACAGAAGGTTTAATAAATGCAGTACGTGCTCTTAGTTGACGAACAGTTCCTGTTTTATCAAATTTTCTTTTATAGCGCTTTAATGCTCTATCGATATTTTCTCCGTCTTTAATTGGTATAATTAACATAATATAGACACCTCCTCTCGTTAAGGGTGCAAAAGTATATTTTTATTTTGAATTGTGAATTATAAATTATGAAAAAAATAAAAAAATACAGAGTATAACAATAGAGATTCTTTATTCTTTCAACAAATTTCTTGAAATTACTACTTTTTGAATTTCAGTAGTACCCTCTCCAATAGTACATAATTTAGCATCACGATAAAATTTTTCTACGGGGAAATCTTTAGTAAAACCATAGCCTCCATGAATTTGAACTGCTTCGCTTGCTATTTTTACACACATTTCTGAAGCATACATTTTAGCCATCGCTCCAGCGGTTGTAACCGGTTTATTATTTTGTTTTAAAGAAGCAGCTTTGTGTATCAATAATTCTGAAGCTTCAATTTCTGTAGCCATTTCTGCTAACTTAAATGCTATGGCTTGAAATTCAGAAATGGGTTTCCCAAACTGATGCCGCTCTTTAGAATACTTCAAGGCGGCTTCGTAAGCACCTTTTGCAATTCCTAATGACAAAGCTCCAATAGAAATTCGACCTCCATCTAAAATTTTCATAGCTTGAACAAAACCTTCCCCTACTTGACCTAATCTATTAGCATCTGGCACTCGGCAATTATCAAAAACTAATTCTGCAGTTTCGCTGGCTCGCATGCCTAATTTATTTTCTTTTTTTCCAGAAGCAAACCCTTGCATTCCTTTCTCAAGAACAAAAGCAGTAGTACCTTTAGAATCTCCTTTTTCGCCAGTTCTAACAATTACAACTGAAATATCGGCTGAAATCGCATGAGTAATAAAATTTTTAGACCCGTTAATAATCCAATCATTTCCCTTTCTCACTGCGGTTGTATTCATACGGGCGGCATCGGAACCTGTGTTGTGCTCTGTTAAACCCCAAGCTCCAATATGTTCACCAGTAGCTAATTTAGGAATCCATCGTTTTTTTTGTTCTTCTGTACCAAAGGTCAAAATATGATTTGTACACAGCGAATTGTGCGCCGCAACCGACAATCCTATCGAAGGATCGACTTTAGAAATCTCCTCGATAATAGTTATATATTCATGATAACCTAAGCCAGAGCCTCCCAATTCTTCGGGAACCAAAACCCCCATAAAACCCATAGCTCCTAATTTTTTAAATAATTCTTTGGGGAAAATTTGAGCCTCATCCCATTCCATAATATAGGGGCGAATATTTTGTTCTGCAAAATCTTTAATCGATTGTGCAATCATGGATTGGGTTTCATTGTATTCGAAATTCATATTTCGAGAGTTTAGTTAGAATTCCAAATATAAGACAATTATATTGGTTTTTTCCACTGGAAAGCCTTTGATTTTTATTAAATCCTCAGCGTTTTTTATTTCTCCATTCATACTCCTGTAGGTGACTATAGATTTAGCCAAAGGATATTTAAAATAAGGAAACTGCATCAATTCTTTTATTGTAGCTGTATTGATATTTATTTTTTTGATGTTAGGTATTACTTTGACTTTGAAGCTCTGATTCAGTTTTGAAATTACCTCTGGCGACAATCCCCAAATATCATTCATCTGTTCCATACTAACAAAAGCACCCAGCTTTTCTTTCTCTTTTAGAATTCGTTCGGATAGGCCATCACCTATTCCGTAAACTTTTTTTAAATCTTCTTGAGTTGCTTGATTGATGTCTAAAACAAGGGCACTCTCTTTTTTCGAAAAATCATTTTTTGTATACGATTTGAATTCTTTTTTGTTTTTTACCCAATCAGGAAATTTAAAATAAGGCGAAATAACATTCAGTAATGAATCTGAAACCTTTGTCACAGCCTGAAATTCTTGGGCCGAATTAACGTATTTATTGGTTTTTCTGAAAGCCAATAATCTATCTATTTCTTGAGTAGACATCCCAAGCTTGTATCCTTTAAAATCAGTTATGAAATTAGGATTAAAAGGATAAATTTTTGGAGTGTCGAACTCTGTTTGTTCTTTTGCTTTATCAATTTCTGTTTGTAAAGAAAGCCACTGTTGTTTTTCTGCACTGTTTTCATGAGTCTCAATTGAAGTAAAATCAATGAAAAAATAAGCCAATTGAAACACAATGATTAAGGTTAGCAATAAAAAAATACCTGCTCGTTGGGAAGCAGTATATTGGAAATAGGTTTTTATTTTAGACAATAGCATCGGAATCTATAATTTACAAATCAAAAACAGAACTTCTTTTTGCTCGAATTAAATCTTTAAGTCGCAACCAAAAAGCTAAAGTAAGATACACTCCAAACCAGAGTCCAGCGGTTACAAAAGAGATGTAAATAAAAAACAATCGAACGCTATTGGCGCGCATCCCTAATGTATCTGCCAATCGAGAGGAAACATGAAAGCCATGTTTTTCAAAGAAATATTTGAGTTGTAAAATTGGTGACATTGCTCTACTCTAATAAATGTAAATATACATATTTTCTAACTGTTTTTCAATAGTCTTGTTCCTATGGCACATTCTAAGCACCGCCCTTTGTCGCAATATTCATTTTTGAGTTGCAATAGAGATTGAGTATCCAATGCATTTTTAGATGGAATTCCAAAACTATCAAACTTTGTAACAACCCTATTTTTCTCGGCGACAACTTGTTGCATCAATTGTATTACATCTTCCGAAACTTCCTTTCCTTGACTTTTAGCATACAAAAATTGCAATGGAATAATTGTATTTATAACAAGCAAATCGATAAAAGATGTTGTTAATGCTTTCTTTTTCTTTGAACTTTCTTTATCAAATTGATAGTGATTTTGCCAATAGGAAGATACTGACACTTTAAAAATTTCATAGATTCCCTGAATCGAATTTAACTGAATGAGCTTTGAAAATAAATTTTGTTGACCATGGTATAAATTAGCCAATTGAGACAATCTTATCGTTGGGAAATTATCGGGTCGATGTTTAAAAAACTGAACTGGTTCTGAAATAAATTCCTCCATTTGATATTTTTGCGAAATGTAAACGTATCGTTTGCGCAACTCTTTAAAATACCTATCTTCCTTGTCAACGCTCAACAATCCAGCCTTAGCAAAAAATAATGCTTCAAGATTTTCGAGTTCAAAACTTTCTTTTCGTAGTATTGAAAAAGGAATAGATTGAGCAATTCGAAGAAACGTCTCTCCATTAGTATTCAAACCAAAATTTTTAGCTAAAAGACAAAACAAAAGAGCTTCCCAATCCTTACCTAACTTGAGTAACAATTCCTCTATCTGCTTTGATTTTCTTTCCAGACGTTCAAAAAAAAGTCGCTCTTGCCAATTTTTCAATTCGAATTCATCAATGGAGTGTAATTGTTTTTCACAAAAAATCCATGATTTGGGCGCTTTCAACGACGTATAATTATCCAGAACCTTTTTCGATACATAGTGCTTTAACTCTAAAACGGGTATCTCAGTGTTATCTTTTCTAAAAATTTCGGTATCGTGTTCCCAAACCACATGAAGAATGACACTATCATAAGCTTCATCTCTTTCGTGATGATGAACATACCAATCGGATGATTTTAGGTGAATTTCAATGTTTCCTGCCCATTTTTGATTGCCAATTGTAATTTGTGCATTAAAAAAGTCAGGCCCAGCCATTTGTAAATAACTCCCACTATTGATAATGGTAAGCGGCTCTCCATTTGAGGTTTTTAAATTTTCAATTTCAAAGTTTTTAAATTTCCAAAGATAATGGAGAAAATCTTCTTTCATTTTTTAGGCTTATAGATAATAGACTAAAGTACTAAAAAAATGAAAAAATCAAAACAAAATACTATTCTATTTCAATAAATATAGTTTGGCACAAGCTCTAGCATCAGAAAGTGCCTCGTGATGGTTTAGCGCAATATTCATTACTCTACAACAATCACTCAACTTAGTTGGTTTTAATCCTTTTGCTTTGTATATTTTAACGGTACATTCCCATCGTGAAGCAATATTCAAGTCTGAATACTCTAAACCATGAAGTGCCATAGTTTTTGCTAAAACATTCCTATCGAAACTTTCGTTATGAGCTACCACAATTTTATTTTGTAGTCGTTTCTTTATTTCAGGATACAACTCTGCAAATGATTTTGAATATAAGGTGTCTTTGGGATGAATTCCGTGAACTTGAATTGTAAATGGAGAATATACATTGTTTGGAGGTTGAATTAAAGTTACATATTCATCCACGATAACACCATTTTCAACAGACACAATTCCTACTGAGCAAGGATGATAGCCAGTTGCAGTTTCAAAATCTATTGCGACAAAAGTCATTGTATACTATTTATAAGATAAAATTATTTTATGGAACCAATTATATCCGACTTAGTGATGATGTGATGATTCCCATTTTCTAAATCTACTAAGACCGCCTGATTCTCTCTTGAGAATAACTTAGAAAGTTCTTCAATAGACGTTCCTAATTTCACAATTGGAAAAGGTTTACCCATGACTTCTTTGATAGGTTTATCGGCTACATCTTTATTGGCTACGTAACTTTGAAACAAATCGCTTTCATCTACAGAGCCTACAAATCCTGTAATATCAATCACTGGAATTTGAGAAATTTTATATTTACGCATGCGCTCTATGGCATGCGAAACTAATTCTTCGGTACGAACTACAATCAATGGTTTATCCCTATTGTCTTTGATAACATCCTCGGCTTTGGTCACATCTTCATCCAGAAAACCTCTTTCTCGCATCCAATCGTCATTGAACATTTTACCCACATAACGACTGCCCGAATCGTGAAATAAAACCACGATTACATCTTCTGGTTTAAAATGTTCCTTCAATTGCAGTAATCCTTTTATTGCGGCTCCAGCTGAATTCCCAACAAATATTCCTTCTTCTAAAGCAATTTTTCTAGTATAAACAGCTGCATCTTTATCTGTAACTTTTGTAAACCCATCTATGAGTGAAAAATCAACATTTTTAGGCAGAATATCTTCTCCAATACCTTCAGTGATATAGGAATAAATTTCGTTTTCATCGAATATTCCTGTCTCATGGTATTTTTTAAAAACAGAACCATAGGTATCTATGCCCCAAATTTTGATTTTAGGATTTTTTTCTTTTAAATATTTCGCTACACCAGAAATGGTACCTCCCGTTCCAACACCTACAATAAAATGAGTAATTTTACCTTTGGTTTGTTCCCAAATTTCAGGGCCAGTTTGTTCGTAATGAGCAATTGAATTTGATGGATTATCATATTGATTGACGTACCAAGAATTTGGAGTTTCCTCAGCTAATCTTCTTGAAACGGAATAGTACGAACGAGCGTCAGTAGGCTCGACATCTGTAGGACAAACGATAACCTTAGCTCCTACTGCTCTGAGAATATCCATTTTTTCTTTGGATTGCTTATCGGTAATGACGCAAATCAATTTATACCCTTTAACGATAGCTACTAATGCCAATCCCATTCCGGTATTTCCGGATGTACCTTCAATAATAGTTCCACCTGGTTTTAATCGACCGTCAGCTTCAGCATCCTCAATCATTTTAACGGCCATTCTGTCTTTGGCAGAGTTCCCAGGATTAAAAGTTTCTACCTTAGCCAAAACTAAAGCCTCAATCTCTGAGGTAATTTTTCTTAATTGAACTAAAGGCGTATTACCAATAGTCCCTAATATATTTTCAGAATAATTCATATATACGAACTTATATTGAATTTTTAATACTTCAACGCTCAAATATATGTATTTACTCTAAAATGGCGTGTAGCAATAATGTTAAGATTTTACTGAAAAAAGTTCCAAACTAATCCAAATCGGATTATAAAATCACGGTATGGATAATTGGGTGCAGAATAAAAGGTGTTGGTTGCAGAAAATGCAGAGTTGAAATGCTCTGCTTTGATAAAAATTCTAGTTTGACGAATTCTAGCATTTATAAAAAAATCACAATTGGCAAAGTCACCTATTTGCTTTTTGTTTTGAACAAAAAACTCAGAAATAATAGGGTTATAATCGTTTGCATAGTACTTTGTGAAATAGTTAAAAATAATCCCTGTTTGTAGATATAATGCTTTTTTAAAATAATAATTGGTAAAATACAGTGAATTTCTGGCTACTAACTCAGGAACATTTAAAACCTGATTGTCTTGATTTGTTTTTTGAAAAAGCAAGGTGTTGTCGAGTGCCAACTTCCAAAACTTAAACTCTTTATTTACTTTTAAGGAAAGATAATTTATTGTCTTATCATATTGCTCTGGAGCTACTAGCTGTATGGTATCATTGCTACTCGTATCTTGAAAATATAAAAAATCCTTCAAAGTACTTGCCTGCAATGTGGTATTCACCCATTTTGTTTTTGCATCAATAGTAATTGTATTATTTTTTTCGTTTTTAAAATCATTATACCAATTATAATGAACATAACTACTTTGATGTAAATTATAAATATGGTTTGGAAGTTCGTTATTGTTTTGATACTGAAAGCTTATCTGATTTTCATCGTTAATCTTATAATTAAGATGGGCTTCGATAGTAGTTAATGATTGATTTGTAATGGAATTTGAATACAAAAATTTGCCCTTCCACTTATTTTTTTGATATTCGTACTGCCCTCCAAAAGAATTAATTTCGTCATTTAATGAACTTGGAATTAATTGATTCGAAAGAACAAAAACAGAATTATAGTAATAATTATATCTAAAATCATCGATGAAAAACTGAAATTTTCCTAAAATAGTATTTTCATATTCTAAACCAATTTTATTGTATACTCTGTTGTATCGCACTTGGTCATTAATTCCTTTTGTAACAAAGGAATCACCAAATCTATTTACTTTTTTATCCCCAATAGTTGACGCTACTGTTGCTTGATTGTACTCGAAAAACTTGTACTCGTAATTAAATTGATGCTTTAGAGTCAAATTATTGCTACCTTCTTTTGAATTAATTCTAAAATTATGATCAAAAAATAGTCTTTTGCCTTTCATAAACGTTTTAGCATCCGTCAAAAACACCTCTAAACGTTGTCTTTCTTTATAATCAGGATTTTTACTTTCAAAATCTGAAGTCGTCGTAGTACCTCCATTCTCTCCATTCTCAGAATCTTGACCTGTAAAATGTAAATTTAAAAAATAACGCTTGTTTTTGGTATTATAGCTTGATGTGAAAGTAAAATTCCCATTACTTGAAAGCTGATTGATGTATTTACCCAAAGATCGCAAACCCTTATATGCCAGAGAGAAATTAAATCTTTCAGAAGTATTGAGAGTTATAAAAACATCCGAACTTTGTCCTTGTTGCATGACTGTCTTAAAATACATTTCGGTTAAAGGAGTAGCAACAGAATAATAATTAATATCTCCAACTTCAAGATAATTAAAATGCTTGGCTTTGTATCCAAACTCTGGGTAAGATGTAGAGCGAATTAATCCATAGTGCAATGTAGTGTAGGTATGTCCTTCGTTTGCAAAAGGCAATAGTCCAAAGTTGTCTTTTCTAAGATAATTGAATTCGTACTCCTTTTTAATAGTTAATGAAGTATCAACAAAGGTAGTATCTCTATCTAAAGAAATTATTTTATAGGAGCTAATGGGTGCTTTTTGAGCTTTTTCTTTCGCTTTTTGTTCCTCAGTTTTAATAAGGCTTCGCTTGGGTTTCTCTTGAACAGGTTCTTGCGAAAAAGCCAAAAGTGTAAAAACTAAAAATAAAGCCGAAAATGCAATTTTCATAATGAGATGTAATGTGGGGCAAAAATAAGTATTTGTTTCTTAATGGCATAAAATAGGATTAAAACTTACATCCTCAAATAAAAAAACCATCCGCATATTGGGATGGTTTTCTTTTAAAAATCTCTATTTACTATTTCTTCTCAGCATGTACTCTATAAGTACCTGTTTGAGAGGAACCTGTATTATCAGTACCAAAACGCAAACGATAGGTAAAATCAAGTGTTTTTAAACCTGCTGAAAACTTGCCAGGAAACCCTTCTACAAATACATCTCCATTTGCAGTTCCACCATCAAATAAATAATTATCTAAAAAAGGAGGAAACTTAATTTGGAAGTTAAAAGGATCTGAATCGTCTAAAATCAAAATAGTTTGTGTGCTTGGATCAGCATTATAGATGTTACCCATAATAACTTCATTATCATTTTCTCCTGCGGTAACCTCAGAATCATAACTATCTACTCTTTCTTCTACCCCATCTACTGTTTCATATTCAACAACACTATACGTCCCTAACATATCCTCTCTCACAAAAGGAGTATATTGATAGACATTCAAAGTGAATTGGTTGTCAAAATCAGCAACCACTGCCCCGCTAACTTGATCCAAATTTAATACTATGATAGAAGGAACTGTTTGTGAATATTTATCGTAAGAGCCAAATTTCACTTTTATGTATCCAACATATTTATTAGCTGGAATAAATAAACTAGCATTGTCTATGATATACTGATCTGTAGTTGCAGTACTTGAAGCATCAACGCTAACAGAAATGGTTCTATCAACACTAGAAGCTACTGTAACACCAACCTCCAGAGTAGTTTCGGAATTAGGAATGTCTTGAACATAATAATCCTTGGTTGTACCTCCAGTAAAATAAGCAATCTGCCCATCTTCCGAATTATAAACTTCAGCACTTGGATCGTTACATGAAGTAAAGCCCAAAAAAGCTAAAGCAATAAATAAAAATATTTTTTTCATTTTTTAATTGTATTATGAATTAATAAGTAGGATTTTGAGACAATTTATCATTGGCAAAAATTGCTGCCTGAGGTATGGGCAACGTAAATCTATAATCTCCAGCGGGTAAATCCTCCGCAGTTGGGTTCAAGACTACATCTGATGGAATTCTATCTATTCCTAGATTAAAACGTTTCAAATCAAAAAATCGATGTCCTTCAAAAGCCAATTCTTTTCTTCTCTCTAATAAAATTTTGTCAATCGCATCTGCTTGATTTAAAAATGTAATATCTGGAAGTGCTGATGGGGTTAGCCTTCTAGCAGCTCTTAGTGTGTTGATAGCATCTGCTGCTGCTTCAAAATCTGGAGCGGCTTTTAAAGCCTGAGCTTCAGAAAGAATCAAATACATTTCCGCAACTCGAACCACTTTTATATCTGCTAAACCGTAGTCTGTTTCAGGACCAGAATATTTACCCACTTTCCAATTGGTTTGTGTACTTCCTGGTTCTATCAAGGCACCAGGTCTTCTTCTTACATCATTAGATTGAAACTTACTGAACAAATCATTAGAAACATTGTAGAAAATGTCTCCATTGTTATCTTGAAAAATTCGTCCAACATTTCCATCTCCTGAAACCCTTGCTAACTTATAAACAACTTCAGCATTCGAGGCATCTGCCCAAATATCGATGTATTCTGATGCATCGGCAAGAGGAACTGCATTAATTACTTCAGTAGAGAATGTAATCGCATCATTATATTCTTTAGAATACAATGCAATTCTAGCACGGATTGCTTGAACAGCAAGAGGCGTAATTCGTGTAACATCACTGTTGTCACTTACTTCGTTCAATATACTGTAAGATGTCTCTAAATCTTTTTTCACAAAAGACATTACTTGGCCCACTGTATTTCTTGCCAGCTTTTCAAACACAATAGTTTTATTTACTATTGGAATGGCTAAAGCATTAGGGTCAGTATATGAGGTAGCAAAAAAACGTAATAAATCAAAATGAGCAATAGCTCTAATAGCTATTAATTCAGCATAAATTTTCTGTTTTTCTTTCTTCTCTTCTTCAGTTACTGCTGACACATTATCCATTTTAGACAGAACAATGTTGGCACTATTTATTGTCCCATAAAGACCTGAGTAATATGCTTCTGGTTCATCTGTAGCAGTATTAACAGACCATGTATGAACAGCGACACCTGCACCTCTATTTCCTATCCCTTTTCTACATTCATCTGTGAAATAAGCCGACCATTCTATAAAACTTTGTCCCCCAATCGCTCCATATACACCAGTTGTAGCTAGTCTCAATTGAGCCATAGTTGTGATAGCATTAGAATCGGTAATCTCATCTTTTGGATCTACATTAATAGCATCCTCACAGGCAACAAAAAGGATGGCAAATAATGGTATTAAAAATATATTTTTGATTTTCATAGGTATAGTATTAAAATTTAACATCAACTCCAAAAGTTACAATTCTTGGGGTAGGATATTCATAGGTAGCAATATTATTATCATCTTCTGGATCAAAACCAGTAAACTTAGTCCAAGTAGCTAAATTTTCAGCTTGAGCATATAATCTTACCCCATTGATTCCTTTAACTCTATCAAAGATTGATTTTGGTAAATTGTAAGCAACTGTAATATTTTTCAATCTTAAATAGGAAGCATCTTCAATATCCTTTGATGAAAATTCTCTTTGGTATTTATAACTCTGAACTTCAGTAATATCACCAGGATTCTGCCACATTGTCAACATAAGGGTTGATTGATTGTATTGTGCAAAGTTTGGATTTTCTTGAAAAAAGGTTTGGTTATTATATCTAAAATATTCAGCTGCGAAGGTGAATAAAGTAGAAAACTCAAATCCTTTATAGTTCAAACGAGATCCAAAACCTCCTGAATATACTGGTTCGTAACTACCAAATTTAGCTACTGAATCATCATCAGAATATTGATTTGTTATATTGTGATTCAAATCGTAATATAAAGGTTGACCATTAGCTGGATTTACTCCTGCCCATTCCACAGCATAATGGGAACCAAAAGGTAATCCTTCTCTAACTATCGAAGTTCCCAAAACATATTCGGTTACTTGACCTAAATCTTCAATTCTGTTTTTATTATAATTGAAATTTCCGTATAAGCTGAACGACAAATCGTTGTTTTTAATTAAATATCCCTCTAAAGATAAGTCAATTCCTTTATTACTCATTTTACCGGCATTAACATCAAGACTTCCTAGACCACTTTCTAAAGGCAATCTTTGCTCAATGAATAATTTTGAAGTATTATTATTATAATACTCAACTGTACCAGAAATCCTGTCGTTTAAAATTGAAAAATCAAAGCCAATATTTTTTTTCATACCCTCTTCCCATTGCAAATCAGGATTAGGAACAGAGGTTTGTACAATACTTGGATTGCCTCCGTACTGTCCAGTTCCCCATGTTGCTTCTTTTTGGAAAGAACCAATTCCAGCTTGATTTCCTGTAGTACCAATACTAGCTCTTACAATCAACGTTTGAAAAAAGTTTGTATTAGCCATAAATGACTCATTCATTACGTTCCAGTTAGCACCTGCTGACCAGAAAGTACCCCATTTATGTGCATCCGCAAATTTATTGGAAGCATCACGTCTCACAGATAAATCCAATTTAAAACGATCATCATAACCGTACTTCACAACCGTGAAGTAGGACAATAATCCATTCTCTGAATCTGAACCTCCAACAGTTGGACTTAATCCATTTCCAGGAGTATCAACAGTTCCAGTACCCGGTGTAATACCTTCGGGATAACCAACTAGAGCTGGATTGATTCCATATCCTGTAAAAGAACCTGAACGACCATGAGATTTATAGTATTCTAAGTAAGCTGCAGCTTCAATATCGTGTTTTTCACCAAAAGTATTGTTATATACTATTTTAGACGTAGTATTAAACTTTCCTAAATTAGTACTACTCTCACTGTAGGAACCTTGATTTCCTGGATCGGTGGTTAAACCAAATTGAGTTGTAGGATCTGTTGCAGCAACAAAGAAATCATTAGAAAAATCAACCCCAAAATCTATCCGTGCAGTTAAGTTCCTTACTATCTTTTTTTCTGCAAAAAGATTAATTACCGCTTTAACTTGATTATTATATTGTTGATTGACTAAAAGGTTTTCATAAGCATTTGCTCCCACTTTATTCAAACCTACATTTAATGTACCGTTTGGATTGTATAAAGCATCATAAGGACTTGCTAAATAAGCCGCAGCATATGGATTTTGCAAGAAAAGCCCACCTTCACTATCAATTAAATTTTGTTTAGAATAATTTAGTGATAAATTAATTCCAATTAATGAAGTTTCTGAGGTTTTATTCTCAAGATTTGTTCTCAGCGTAAAACGTTTTAAACTTGAACGTTGAGCTATACCCTGTTGATCAAAATAACTTAGTGAATTAAAAAAACGTGTTTTTTCAGTTCCACCTCTCATACTTATTTCTTGAGTATTAGTAACTCCAGTTCTGAAGAAAACATCTTTCCAGTTGGTGTTTACTTTAGATAATTCAGCAATTTCTCCATCGGTTAGTGGCGTTCCATTAACTCCACCTGTAGCCCCTTTACCATTTTTAACTAAGCGTTGAAAATTCAAAAGCTCATTTGAATTCATCATTTCAAATTTAGTTTTACCCACCTCTGAAAAACCAATTTGAGAGCGGTATGTAAATTGAGTTTCAGAGTCATATTTACCTTTTTTGGAGGTAATTACAATAACTCCTGCAGAAGATCTTGAACCATAAATAGAAGTGGCTGAAGCATCTTTTAGAATTGATACACTTTCAAAATCATTCGCATTTAAAGATGCAAAGTCACCAACAGTAATTGGCACACCGTCTAAAATGTATAAAGGTTCATTGTTACTACCAATAGAAGAAGTACCACGAATTCTTACTTTAGCAGATGAACCGGGTTGACCAGAACCTGATTGAACAGTAACCCCTGCAGCTTGACCTTGTAATATTTGGTCAAAAGAAGCTAGGGCTCTTGTTTCGATTTGCTTGGCAGCAACAGTTGCGATAGATCCTGTAACTTTACTTCTTTTTTCACCTTTATTATAACTATTTGTTACAATAACCTCGTTAAAGGTTGTCATCTCTTCCTCCATCTTAACATTTACCACATTAGAATTACCTACTGTCGCAGTAAAAGTCTTCATCCCTAAAAAAGTAAATACTAAAACCTCACCTGTTTTAGCTTGAATAGAGTACTTCCCATTAAAATCTGTTTGTGTACTACGTTTTACGCCTTTAATGGTGACGTTAACCCCAGGCAATGTTCCTTTTTGGTCGGTAACTGTACCTGATATTGTTTTTTCCTGTGCATAGGAAAAATTCATAATTAGTACCAATAACAGTACTAGAAATCTCGAAAACTTCGACCCCATATTTGAATTATTTGAATTAATTAGCCTGCAAACATCTTAAATATTTCTTAAATAAATGACAACTCAAATGTTAAAATTCACTTCTTCAAGATATTTTGTTAAAAAAAATTTAAGACGCTTGTGAATTTAGAGGCAATATTTGTCCCATTAATTAAATTCTCAATTATTTTTTAAAAATTGAAGCGAATCTAAACTATTGGATATTAACACTCTATCCGTAACTTTATTTGACGTTAATTTTTTGAGTATAATATTTAGCCCCTTGATTAATCTTTAGAAAATAAATCCCCGAAGCAAATGAAGATAAATCAAGACGAGTATTCAATATGTAAGAATTGTCTTTAAACTCTTGCTTTTTGACCATCCTTCCTTGAATATCATAAATGTATAAATCAATTTTTGAATTTTCATTAGATGTTAATTGAATATTTAGATTATTTTCAACTGGATTAGGATAAATAGCTATCGATTTAAATTCGTCTTTAGCAACAGATAAAGATTCAGTAACTCCATCAATGACTAATGAAAAATCCTGAGTTCCCCCAACTAAATTCCCTTTGTGAGAAATTGTTAGGGTATACTCTCCGCTTGCTTCTGGAACAGAAACGTATTCCACATTATCAACAGCATTATCTTCTTGTATTGCCGGCCCTTGTATGAATGAGGGATTTAAAACCCACGGATAATATACTTCAGCATCTTTTGTCAATCTTACATCAATGTCGTTCACCAAAACTGGAGTGGTATCATCAATAGTTCCTGTATTTACATTTCCTGAAGGATCATTCCAAACGACCGTAACATTGAGAGGCTTTGTACCTGTCACTTTAAGAGTTCGTTTATACACTTGGTCTTGATCTAAAGTTAATTCATCTATTACAGAAGAAGTTCCTTTTGAACTAATAACCTGTACCGCTTTTTCAGCATTGATTAATCCCCAACCAAATTTATAATCAGGACCAGGATCTTCTCCTGCTTCATCAGCAGTATTAATCATAAGCGCTCTCAAAGTAGCTGCTTTCATAAAAGCAGACTGTTTTTCAAAATAATGCTGTTGCATTAACAATAAACTTGCAGATACCGCAGGAGCTGCCATAGAAGTTCCTTGTTGCGATTTGTAGGATGTATCTGAAGCGGAAGATAATGAATACACACCAACTCCTTTAGCACTAATATCTGGTTTTATTCTAAAATCGTCAGTAGGTCCCCAACTACTAAAACTACTCATCACTACCGATTCAGGCCCTACATAATTAGAAACTTGATTGACAGCAGCTACGACCACTGCATTTTTAGAGTTTTTATTACCAATTAACAAATCACGTCCACCTTTTTTATCTTGTGTACTTCCTCTATCATTTCCTGCGGAAATTACTGCTTGAAAATAAGGGGCATTGTACATAATATCATCCCATTCTTTAGATTCGTCAATGTAAGCACCCGTATAATAAGTTGGAACTCCTGCGATTTCTAATCCGTAAGAATGATTGGAGACCAAAAGACCTTCTGAAGCTTCTGAAATTACTTCGGCCTCATCATTTGCAAAAGTATTAGCCCAAAGAGTCGCTTTGGAAGCTAATCCTTTTGCCTGAGTCGAACCAAATCCTGACCCTATCATAGTTCCAGAAACATGTGTACTGTGTTCTGTCGACTCGTTTGAAGTAGAAAAATTTGTTCCATCTTTGATAATAACTCTACCCGTCAATGCTTGATGTGTCGTTCTTACTGGGCCTCCATCCCAAATACCTACAACCATATTTTGACCGTCCAACTTTAGTCCAGCGCTTCCTCCTTCATTTATTCTATTCACTCTTGCGGTAATTGCTGATCCAGCATTGTGAGTAGTGTAATAAAGTGGTTTTCCTTCTTCAGAAATGCCAACAAGTTCTCTATAATTTCCTAGTTTGTTTATCTCAGCCGTAGCCCAATTTTTATTTTTAGCCTCAACCAATGCTATACTCTTTTTCAAAAAATATTTTTTTGAAAGTTTACTTTCTAAACTTTTGAGCTTTACCAAATCATACTCTTTAACGATTTGTTTTCTTTGCTCGGCAGTTTGAGCAAAAGTGACCATTGAAAATCCCAACAAAAGAATTGAGAGAGGTTTACGTAGTTTTATTTTCATCACAACTATTTTTTGCTAAACTACTAATAAAATTAAATTATAGTTAACTTTAAACCGATTTTAACCTTTGTATAGAGTTGAACTAAGTATGCTAAAACTCAATTTTTCTGGACTACTTTTAGAAACTGGCACAGACGAAGCTGGTCGGGGATGCCTTGCAGGTCCTGTAACTGCTGCTGCTGTTATTCTTCCAGAAAATTTTGAAAACAAGCTATTGAATGACTCTAAACAATTGTCTGAAAAAACTAGAGAAAAATTAAGACCAATAATTGAAGGACAAGCTATTTCATTTGCGGTAACCCATCTAGAACCTTTACTTATTGATGATATTAATATTCTGAATGCCTCTATAAAAGCGATGCAAGAGAGTATCCTAAAATTAAATCCAAAGCCTTCCTATATTATTGTGGATGGCAATAGATTTAAACCTGTTGCGGATATTCCACACAGTTGTATTATAAAAGGAGATTCTAAATTTATGAGTATTGCAGCGGCTTCTGTATTGGCAAAAACCTATCGGGATGAATATATGAATCGAATTCATGAAGAATTTCCCATGTACAATTGGAAGCAAAACAAAGGTTATCCCACCAAAGAACATCGGGAAGCGATTCGGGAATATGGCGTAACTAAATATCACAGAATGACTTTTCGATTACTGCCTGAACAGTTGAGCTTAGATTTAGGAGTTTAGATTTAGGAATTTTGCTTCAAATAAATCTGAGAAATGTTTCAGGATTTTTGCTTTTACTTCGTTCTCATCTACCACTTCAACTCCCAATTCTACATTTAAAGAAGTTACCGATTTACCTCTTATACCACAAGGAATAATGTTATCAAAATAACCCAAGTCGGCATTGACATTCAATGCAAATCCGTGCATGGTTACCCAACGGGAAGCACGAACACCCATAGCGCATATCTTTCTAGCAAATGGAGTTCCTACGCCCAACCACACTCCTGTTTCACCCTCACTTCGTCCTGATTCTATTCCGTATTCTGCCAAAGTTAGTATGATGGCTTCTTCCAGAAAACGCAAGTATTTGTGAATATCTGTAAAAAAATTTTCTAAATCCAAAATAGGATAACCTACAATCTGTCCTGGCCCATGATAAGTGATATCACCACCACGGTTAATTTTGTAGAACGTTGCTCCCTTTGCTTCTAATTGTTTCTCGGACAATAATAAATTGTCTAAATCGCCACTTTTCCCTAAAGTATATACATGTGGATGGTCTACAAAGAGAAAATAATTTGGCGTTGCAACTTGAAGTTCTTCTCTCCTATTTTTAATTTTGATATCAACCACTTCCTTGAATAAGTCTTCCTGATACTCCCAAGTTTCCTTGTAGTCTTTGAATCCTAAATCTTGAAGTTGAATGGTTTTGTTCATTTTAATTGGAGCGGAAAAGGTTTGCAGTTGCAAAGGTACAAAGTTTTAGCTTAGTTCTAAAATAGCCCCGATAGTAGCGACATCCTTATTCCTTTTTTGTCATTGCGAGCTTACGAAGCAATCAAAAAAGGAAAAGATACAGCGAATAGCGGGACAAAATAGCGTTGAAAGACCGAAAATTTCTGCTTCTAAAAACTTTGCAACTTTGGGACTTATAAAGTATCTTTGCGCTCTTAAAATCAGAATATAATGGCCTTATCCGAACAAGAAATCCTACGTAGAGAAGCACTCACCGAATTACGCAACCTAGGCATTGAGCCTTATCCTGCAGCAGAGTTCATTACTACCGCTCACTCTAGCGAAATTCTAAACAACTTTGAAAAATTTGAAGGTAAAGAAGTAGTTTTAGCAGGTCGATTGATGGGGAAACGCATCATGGGAAAAGCTTCTTTTGCAGAATTAAAGGATTCTGAAGGTCGTATTCAAGTGTATGTTTCGAGAGATGACATTTCGAATGATGAGGAGAAAACCATGTACAATGTGGTTTTCAAAAAGTTATTGGATATTGGGGATTTTATTGGAGTTCGCGGTACTGTTTTCAAAACACAGGTAGGCGAAATTTCAGTTCATATTTATGAATTAACCGTTTTGGCAAAAGCTTTAAAACCACTTCCTGTGGTAAAAATTGATGCCGATGGCAAAGCCCACGATGCCTTTGCAGACCCTGAACAAAGATACCGACGTCGCTATGTGGATTTAACCGTGAATGACCATGTAAAAGACACCTTTATCAAAAGAACGAAATTGTTCAATGCCATGCGTTCGTTTTTTAATGACAAAGGCTATTTAGAAGTAGAAACTCCAGTTTTGCAACCTATTCCAGGTGGAGCTGCAGCACGTCCTTTTATTACTCATCACAACTCACTGGATATTCCGCTCTATATGCGTATTGCAAATGAATTGTATTTAAAAAGATTGATTGTAGGTGGATTTGAAGGCGTATATGAGTTCTCTAAAAACTTCCGTAACGAAGGAATGGACAGAACGCACAACCCAGAATTTACCGCAATGGAAATATATGTAGCCTACAAGGACTACAACTGGATGATGAATTTCACCGAAAACTTGTTGGAACATTGCGCAATTGGCGTAAATGGGACTAGCGAAGTCACTTTTGGTGAACATACCATTAACTTCAAAGCACCCTATGCTCGCGTTACGATGACCGATTCTATCAAACATTTCACTGGTTTTGATATTTCTGGAAAAAGCGAAGCGGAATTGTTTGAAGCTGCTCGTGGAATGGGAATTGACGTTGATGCCACCATGGGTAAAGGAAAATTGATTGATGAAATTTTTGGAGCTAAATGTGAAGGTAATTACATCCAACCCACTTTTATCACCGACTATCCAAAGGAAATGTCTCCGCTTTGTAAACAACATCGTGACAATCCTGAGTTAACAGAACGTTTTGAATTGATGGTTTGCGGTAAGGAAGTTGCCAATGCCTATTCGGAATTGAATGACCCTATTGATCAAAGAGAACGTTTTGAAGACCAAATGCGTTTGGCTGAAAAAGGCGATGATGAGGCAAATGGCGTTATCGACGAAGATTTCTTGAGAGCTCTTGAATATGGAATGCCTCCTACTTCAGGTTTAGGAATTGGTATGGATAGATTAATGATGTTCTTAACCAACAACAGTTCTATTCAGGAAGTATTACTATTCCCGCAAATGCGTCCAGAAAAGAAACAGGTTCAAATTGAATTAGCAGATGAAGAAAAATTGATTGTTACACTTCTAAAAACGAATGACAACAAAATGGATTTGGGTGCTTTAAAAATCAAATCGGAACTGAGTGGAAAAAAATGGGATGCTGCAATGAAAGGCCTTGCAAAACATGGCTTGACAAAAGTTAGTGTTGATGGCGAAAATAAAATTGTGGAACTATTGGGATAGTTATTTTTACAGAATTAAACAAAAAGGGAATTCATAATGAATTCCCTTTTTTTATTACAATGAGTAGAAATTCTAATTTCATTTCAATAATTTTATTATTTTTATGGAACTAAATTCATAATTATTTGTTTCACTAATTATGAAATTCGCAAAAAACAGTATTATTTGAACATTCTATGCAAATAAATCTAGACTTACTTTTTTCTTGGGGTGCGATAGCCAAAGAATATAAAAAAAATGATATCATTTTTTGCGAAGATGAAATGGCCCTTTTTTATTATCAAATCATCGAGGGTAGCGTTAAAATGTTTAACTCTAATGATGATGGGAAAGAATTTACTCAAGGTTATTTTTGTAACGGACAAAGTTTTGGAGAGCCTCCTTTAATTATTGAAGAAACATATCCATCAACGGCGATTGCTTTTCAAGATAGCAAAATAATTAAATTATCTAAGGATAAGTTTCTTAAAATATTAGATGAATACCCTACAATTCAAAAAAAACTTCTTGTTCTATTGGCAAATAGAATTCATTCAAAAGCCAAAACATCTAAAGATATTATCAATCAAAAACCCGAATTTAGAATAATCGCTTTTCTAAATGCACACAAAGGCAACAGAAATGGTGCCAAAGAATTAGTTCCTTTCACACGACAAGAAATTGCAAATTTTACGGGTTTACGAGTTGAAACAGTTATTAGGGTATTCTCAAAAATGAGTGCCTGCAAAAAAGTAGAAATTATCAATCATAAAATATATTATTAATGTTCTTCAATAGTAAATTGTGGCTGAAGTTTTCTTTAATAAATCTATTAATCGTAGCCTTGCTTGGACTCTTAATGCGATATAAAATAGGTTTTGAATTTCCCTTTTTAGATCAAAAACATTTGCAACATTCCCATTCTCATTTCGCATTTACTGGATGGATTAGTCATACTCTAATGCTCCTAATGATTCAGTTTATTAAAACTAAAGCAAAATGGAGTGTAGAGAATAACAAAAACGTCAAGAAATACAATACTATCTTAATTGCCAATCTAATTTGCGCCTATGGAATGTTGATTTTCTTTATCATTGAAGGTTATGGAATGTTTTCCATTTTCTTTTCTACTGCATCTATTATAGTAGCTTGCATTTTTGGATATCATTATTACAAAGATTTAAAATTAGTCGACAAAGAAAGTCTATCTATAAGTTGGTTTAAAGCTGCTATAGGATTTAATATTTTATCTTCACTAGGAACTTTTGTGCTTGCCTATATGATGGCTACCAAAAATATTTATCAAGATGAGTATTTAGCTTCTATTTATTACTATTTACATTTTCAATACAATGGTTGGTTCTTCTTTGCTTGTATGGGATTATTTTTTGATTTTTTAAATCTGAAAAAATCTGAAAATGCATTCTATTCAAATTCATTTAAATTGTTTTTTGTGTCATGTTTTCCAGCCTATTTTTTGTCGACGCTTTGGTTAGATTTGCCATTTGGGATTTACATTCTTACTGTAATTGCTGCTTTTATTCAAGTTTTTACTTGGTTTAAACTACTCTTCATTTTGGTTAAAAACAAATTGGAAGTGCTAGAAAACTATCCGTATTTCTTACGTTATATTCTACTTTTCATTGGCTTTGCTTTAAGTATAAAATTCCTCCTTCAATTGGGTTCTACCATTCCAGCTGTTAGCCAATTGGCTTTTGGATTTAGACCTGTTGTTATTGCTTATTTACATTTGGTTTTATTGGCAATTATTTCACTTTTTTTATTGTTTTATATTTACACAAATCACTTTTTCTTCATCAACAATCAAATAAAGTTTGGTATAATCCTATTTTCAATTGGAGTTTTGTTAAACGAAATTGTTCTCGCCATCCAAGGTATTGGAGCCTTTAGTTATACTACAATTCCTTATGTGAACGAAATGCTCTTTGGGATTGCAATCATTCTTGTTTCTGGCATAGGGATTACCGCTTTTTATTCTGTAAAAAAAGTTAAAAATCACCCTGCTTTATGATTGCACTCATAAAATAACTATTTTATAATTAGGTACTTTGCTAGTGTTAACCAAGTACTTACTATTATGAAAAAATCAATTAAATTATTATTTCTAGCAACATTGGTAGCTTTTATTGGCTGTAAAAAAACAGATGAAACTTCAGTTGCAACATCAACCGATGCAACAACACAAGCTCCAGGACAAGAAGATGTGAAAGATGAAACTTCAAATCCAAATATTGTCCAAGTTGCCATAGGCAGTAAAGACCACACTACTCTGGTAGCCGCTGTAAAAGCAGCAGGACTAGTAACTTCTTTATCTAATGCTGGCCCATTTACCGTTTTTGCTCCAACTAATGCTGCATTTGACAAGCTTCCAGCTGGAACTGTAGATGATTTATTGAAACCTGAAAATAAAGAGAAATTAACCAATATCTTAGGATATCATACTTATGTTGGCACCCTAAAAACAGAATACATGCAGGACGGGCAAGAATTTGATATGGTATTTGGTGGAAAAGTAAAAATCACAAAAAAAGGAGATCAAACTTTTGTGAATGGCTCCGAAATTGTTGCCTCGATTCCAACTTCAAATGGAATAATTCATGTGATTGGAGATGTTTTACTACCCAAATGATATAATTATTAATTCAATATTGTTTTCTTTTTTTCTAAAGCGTGAAAGGTCGTGATTCACGCTTTTTTTATGCTTATATACTCCATTCGCTACATATTACAAAAGGCATTTAAGACATTTTATAATAAATGAATATACAAACAGAAAATTAATTTCTGGAAACAATATTAAATTGTAATGATGATGCCCAATTCTTATTTTGAAATTCATCTGAAAAAGGCAAATCTCCTAAAGTTGTAACATTATTTTTGAAAGACTGAATAAAATAGTTTCCGAGATAGTTTTTTGCTACAAGATACTCTATCATTTCATTTAATTTACCATCAGGAATTAACTTTGAATGATAGGTAGTTCGTATCTCAAATTCAACTTTACTTTCCTGAAGAATTTCAAAGGATTTTTCGAATTGTAAAAATAAGTCCGACTTTGTTATTTGCTGAAAATCACTTTCAGTGGCCTTAAAATCTAATGCAACATAGTCAATAAGTTCGCTATCGATTAATTCTCTCAAAATGTTTGGATTTGAACCATTGGTGTCGATTTTGACCAAAAAACCCAATTCTTTAACCTTTTTAATTTGATCTAAAATATTTTTATGAATTAAGCATTCCCCACCACTAAAAACAACTGCGTCTAGCAATCCTTGACGGGTTTTTAAAAAAGAAATTGCTTCAGAAAAAGTAATGTTTCCTTTTCCTAAAACAATCTCTGGATTATAGCAGTAAAGACATCGCATGTTACAACCTGCATACCAAAAAATACAAGCTGATTTATTGGGATAATCTAAAAGTGTAAATGGAGTAATATTGTAAATTGGTTTGCTTATGACATACATTCTTTAAAATAACTTCTCTGTTTGTGCTCTCCTTTTTTACCAATATTAAAACTTTCAACAGGGCGATGATATCCCATTACTCGAGTATAGACTAAGCATTTGGTTCTTAAATGTTGATTCTCTTCGACTACTTTGTTAGTTTTTGTTTTCATAGTTTATGTCATTTTGAAGTTCTATAATTTGTTCATCACATTTTGGGCAAAATTCGTGTTCTCCATTTAAGTAACCATGAATAGGACAAACACTGAATACAGGTGTTACTGTTATGTATGGCAGCCTAAACTTTGTTAAAACAGTTTTTACAAAGTTTTTACAAGCTTCTTGGGTACTAATTCGTTCATTCATGTACAGATGCAAAACGGTTCCACCAGTATATTTACATTGCAATTCATCTTGCATAATCAACGCTTCAAATGGATCTTGCGTAAAATCTACAGGAATTTGTGAACTATTGGTGTAGTAAATATTTTCATTTTGACCCGCTTGAAGAATGTTTGGAAATCTTTTTTTGTCTTCTTTTGCAAAACGATAAGTTGTACCTTCGGCTGGAGTTGCTTCAAGGTTGTACAGATTGCCTGTTTGCTCCTGAAACTCTTTCATCCTATTTCTGATGTAATCTAAAATTTCGAGACAAAAATCATTTCCAAAAGTGGTCGTAATGTCATCTTTATCATTAGTGAAATTACGAACCATTTCATTCATTCCGTTAACGCCAATGGTTGAAAAATGATTTCTAAAATGAGGCAAGTATCTTTTGGTATAGGGAAACAACCCTCTGTCATACATTTCTTGAATAAAGATTCTTTTTTTCTCCAAAGTTGATTTAGCAATTTCCATTAGCTTATCCAATTGCTCGAAAAAAGCGTCTTTATTACCCTCATACAAATACCCCAAACGTGCCATATTGATGGTAACAACTCCAATGCTACCCGTCATTTCTGCACTTCCAAAAAGTCCGTTACCACGTTTTAACAACTCTCTTAAATCTAGTTGTAAACGACAACACATACTGCGAACTGCATTTGGTTTGTAGGCACTTTCATTCTCAATTTTATTTCCATTTTCGTCTAATTTATACTGACTGCCAATAAAATTTTGAAAATAGGAAGAACCAATTTTTGCAGTATTTTCGAAAAGTAATGTGGTATTTTCTCCATTCCAATCAAAATCCTCAGTAATATTTACTGTTGGAATAGGAAAAGTAAAAGGTTGACCATTAGCATCACCCTCTGTCATTACGGTATAATAGGCTTTGTTTATCAAATTCATTTCCTCTTGAAAATGTTCGTAGCGCATTTCCGTTAATGAAGCAACTCCTCTTTTTTGTGCACGAATTAATAAGTCATCATTACAACCTTTAAACAAATGTTGGTCCTTTTTAGTAGGTATTTGCAGCTTCAAATCTGTTGGAACAACCCAATCTAAAGTAATATTTGTGAATGGTGATTGTCCCCAACGCGCTGGAACGTTCAGATTATAGACAAAACCTCTAACTGCTTTCAAAACTTCATCGAAAGTCAAATTATCTTTAAAAACATAAGGTGCCAAATAAGTATCAAACGAGCTAAAAGCTTGTGCTCCTGCCCACTCACTTTGTAAAATTCCAAGAAAATTAGCCATTTGTCCAAGTGCTTCTCTAAAATGAGAAGGCGGTTTGCTCTCTACACGACCTCGCACTCCATTAAAACCATCGTTTAGCAAAACTCTCAAGCTCCAACCTGCGCAATAGCCCGTCAAACAGTCTAAATCATGAATGTGAATATCTCCATTTCGGTGTGCATACCCTTCTTCTTTTGAATAAACTTTATCCAACCAGTAATTTGCAATAATTTTTCCTGCTACATTATTCACCAAGCCAGCATTAGAATAAGACGTGTTGGCATTGGCATTTATTCTCCAATCGGTTTGAAAAATATATTCTTCAATGGTTTGAGTACTATCTACATAGGTAGTATCGTCATTCAATCCTGCTATATGTTCACGCTGCAATTTTCGGGTGTGGCGGTACAACATAAACGAACGCATGACAGTAAAATATTCTTTTTGAAAAAGAATATTTTCGATATTATCTTGAATTTCTTCTACTGCCCAAGTATCTTTATTTTGAATAGTTGCAATTACATTTTCAAAAACACTATTGTCAAACGGAACAGAAACACTTGCAAAACTTTTCTTTATGGCATCTTTAATTTTATAACTTTCAAAAGGTTTATAATCACCATTTCTTTTAATAACATATTTTTCCATAATGACATTATTTTGTGTTTTTACATTCTTCTAAATTCATTCTACAATTGAAAATTGTTGTTCTAATTCTTTCGCTTTATGAAACAAAATATTGTTTTCAAGGTGAATGTGTTTGTGTAAATCTTGTTCAAATTCTTTTAGCATTGCAAAAGTCACTCTGTACGTTTCACAAGCGTCTGTTGGAGGAGTATAATTGTTGGTTAATTCTGAAATTTTGGCAAACAAATCGCCTTCCATTTCATGGTCGTGTTTGAGTAGTGCAATGGGGTTGTCTACAGTACCAAAATCTGGTTGTTGAATGGTTTGACTATTTTTTATTGCCGAATCCAAGGTTTTAATAAATGGGAACAAAATCAGTTCTTCTTTTTGCAAATGATTTAGTAATTCAGTTGCACTGATTTTGAATAAATTGGAGATTTCAAATAATTCAGGATGTCTATCGCCGTGAACTTTACATAATTTATCCAAATACATCAATAAAACTGGAGTTTTTTCTTGAATGTATTTATGATGAATTTCTAGAATATAATCGATTAATAAATTTGGAGAAAACAATTTAAAATTAATTTCTTCAGGAGCATTTGAATGAAAAAGATGATCGATTTCGTTTTGAATTTGATTTACATCCAAACCTTTGGCTTGGCAAACTTCATCAATTGTTTTGTTGCCTTTACAACAAAAATCAATTTTATATTTTGAGAAAAGTGCTGCAATTCTGTAATCTTGAGCCACATATTCTCCAACTGTTTTTTTTTCGGAGACGTTCATAGTATTTTTAGTTATGTGATACAATATTAACCTTATTCAACACAACAAAATATGAGTTAAATCATATTCAGAAAGATTTTTTAGATAAATATACTTCCTGAAAAATATTTAGATTTATAGTGACATTGAACTTAACGTAATGAAAAACAAACCATTAAAAATACACAGCAATAATAACCTATGCGTTATCGTCTTAAAATTAGAATTAGTACGAAAAAAATTATACAATAGTTTTGTATAACATCACGGCCGAAATATTCAAAGCTCTATTTTTAATCTCATCTGCCTTTGCCCCAACAAAAAGAGCATCAACAGTTTGACAAAAAAGCTGATTCCAATGCTCGAAATGCGCTTGACTTATGGCACTTTTTTGATGTAATTCTTTATGAACAGCCATTGGACTTCCACTATAATTGGCAGAATAGAATAATATATTTTCCCAAAAGTCATACATTTTAGGCAAGTGTAATTCCCAATTTACCTTGGCTACATCATTGAAAAAATAACCAATAACTTTGTCTGTTTTCACTGTATCATAAAACGTGTCTATTAACTTTTCAATATCTTTCCTATTTCTGATATCCGTTTTCATTGTTTATAAATCTTTGTTTTTAAATTTTTTAAGCGAAATAAAGAACGGAATAATTGCCCAAAGGCAAAGCAATAAAAACGAAGCTATTAACCCTGTAGATGTTCCAAAAAAGTCTTTAAAAATCGCTCCTGTATACCCCATCATTGCTGAAATATCAAGATGCAACAGTATTTGTATTCTAGCTAAATCTATAGGACTAAAAGCTGTTATGCCAACCATGGCATTTTCTATTGGATACTCTTGAAACTGAAACAATAAAAACAAAACCATTCCATCAAAAATCAAGGCAAAATACAACCAAGTCATGATAGCTATTCCAATTCCCTTGGCTTTATCACGTGTAAGAATGGAGCTCAAAAAAGCCAAAGCAACGAACACCACAGAAATCAAACTTCCAACGACAACCATCATTAAACCAACGCTATTTGGAGCATTTATCAATAATGGAATTCCAGCTCCAATTACAAAAGCCAAAATCATTGAAATTGACAATCCAAAAAACATACTTAGCCATATTTTCATTCGTTTTATAGGCTGACTCAATAACAGTTCGATAAATTCGGCACTATTGTAAATATAAATAGTTGAAAAAAGTATTGAAACCAAAGGTACCGTAAACAAAATTATATTTAAAATAGTGAGTAATCCCTTTGCAGAATTGTCCTCTAAGGCAAAAGAACTCCAGGATAAAATTGCCATAATTAAGGCATAAGCCAAAACGATTTTGTTTTTTAAAATGTCAAGTAATATGATTTTTATTAACCTATTCATTTCCTTTATTCTTTAAAATTTTAGCAATTGATTTAGATATCTTACTCTCGTTGGTTTCCAATTTTAAGTCAGACACTTTTTTATGGAAATAAATCTTACCTTCTTGCATAAAAACAATTTCAGAAACTAAATCATCCAATTCACTCAACAAGTGAGATGTAATCAAAATAAGTTTGCCCTTTTCTTTTTCAAGAATAATTTTTTCCTTTAAAATTTCAGATGCCAATGGATCTAACCCTGCTGTTGGCTCGTCTAAAATCAAAACATCTGGATTGAACAAAAAAGCCAATGCAGCACTCACTTTTTGTGTTGTCCCACCTGATAAGGTTTGCATTTGCTTAAAAAACATCTTTTCCAATTCAAAAGCATTTATTAATTCTTCATCTAATGGTTGGTTCGAATTCCGAATTTTTTTTATCATCTCAATAATTTGACCAATGGTCATATTGTCTGGATAGCGACCTATTTGTGGCATATAGCCAATACTTGAACGATAGAGATAATCACCATAAATTGATTTATTATTAAATTGTATTGAGCCTGAATCAGGAATAACCATCCCAAGAATAGACTTGATTAAAGTTGTTTTTCCGCAACCATTAGGACCAATTAATGCCACACATTCTCCTTTATGGAACGAAAGATTAATGTTTTGCAACACTTCATGTTTTCCAAATTTTTTAGTACAGTTTTCTATTATAATCATAATGGCAAAGACTTCATTAATGGTGTATTATCTACAAAATTATCTGGCGTTATACTCGGCAAAATTTTTTCTGATTTGTCTAGAAGCGTTATCATAAAACTTCTAAAAAGCAACATGGATGAGGGATTTTTTTCAGTCAATACTGCAAACAAACTCAATGGATGGTAAGACACATCTCCCACTCCATCTTTGTTTAAATCATATCCCTCATATTTATCCCAATAGTTGCTATTAAAAGTATTTAAAACCAAGCTACCATTAGTGCTAATATCAAATGTATTGCCTAAAAAATTATTACTTACCAATTCGTTATCCATGCAACTGGCTTGTACTTTTATTGCCCAACCGTTGGACTCAAAAACGTTCTTTTCCATTTTAATCCTCGTTGTGCCTTCCATATATATAGCAGAGGTATTCTTTAGAAAATGATTATTAAAAATATAACCATCTGATATTTCTTTAAGCAATAGTCCGTATGCAGAATCACCCCAATTTTCTTCAAAAGTATTATTGAACATTTTCAAACTTTTACTGAACATTACAGCAACTCCAGCTCCATTATTTTTAAACAAATTAGAAATGTAAGAATCATCATTGGAAAACATAAAATGCAATCCGTAACGGATATTTTTTTCAGAAATATTCCTCCAAATAACTGAATTGGTTACAAACTCAAAATAAATACCATCACGATGCCCTCTTACATTATTTGCAACGATTTGAAGATTGTCACTTTTCCAGCAATGGATTCCGTTGCCAATAAGTTGTTCTTCTTTCCCAAAAGCAATAATCGTATTACCTTTTATGATGCAATTAGTACAATTTTGAAGATAAATTCCAAAGAAATTGTCTTGAAGATAGTTATCAAAAATGCGAACATATTGCTTGTTGTATACTTTAATTCCGCATGGATCTTCGAGTGTTGCAAAACCAGACCGTATGATTTTAATTCCTTGAACTAAAACGCTATCTGCTTTTATAGATAATACTTCATACTTTTTTTGACCATCAATAATTGGGAAATTTTTTCCAATAAAAACTATTTTCTTATCTATTACAATATTACCTTCTTTGTATGTTCCGCTAGTTACAATAATGGTGTCACCGTCTTTTGCAATAGCAATGGCTTGTTTGATTTTTTTTATGGGATAAGCTGTCCCAACATAAATTGTAGTAGCATTTACTGTTTGAAACAAAAAAAGAGAAAGTAAAATGTAAAAAACATTCCTCATTTAATAGCTATTATAGATTTCATCCCAAGTTAACCGTTGGGCTTTCAGTTTTGGATGAAAGACTTTCCTAATTTCATCATTAGAAAATGCAGCTATATTTCCTCCCATGGGCGCACTAATAGTACCTCCTTTTAAAAAGAATCCTTTTTCAACAAGAATCATTTTGTGTGGAGTTGTATAGTCATTTACATATAATGATTTGTAAACAATGTCATCATTTGACTTAATATATTTTATCATGCATGAAGCGTCATCAAACTTGTAAACTCTGCCTTTTTCAGTGATTGCTTCACTTGCAAAAATGGAATTTGATATCGTCATCTTACAAAAATCGCATGAGTCAACATTCAACTTAATTGGTTTTGGTTCATTGGAACCACATGAAATTAAGCCTATCAATAAAATAATTATAATCCCTCTCTTTTTCATCACATTAATCTGTTTTCGATTTATTGTATTTATATTCTTTAACAACAATAAGAAGTAACAATACTCCTACTGCGGTGAGCATCCATCCCCCAGTATCTGGTATTGAATAGGCCCCAAAGTTGAGTAATTGCTTGTATCCAATAAGTGGAGGTTGATAGGACATACCCGGAACTTTTATAGCAGCATCAGGGTTAAGATTATGACCATATTCATAATTCCATCTGTAAAAATCGATTGCCGCTAAAAGAACAAAAAGTATGTAAAAAATAAAGAATAAAAAAACTGTTTTTCTTTTTGCGATGAAAATTAAAAGCAATGAAATTAGAGCAAAGCCACCAAAAATATAAGGCAAAATCGAAAACTCAAAGAAATTTTCTGTATGTAATGTTGCCATTCCTATATAGTGATTTAATCCATTGATGATTTCAACATCTCCGCCAATTTTATTAGCATACAACTGCAACACTAAACCTTCGGGATATTGTGGAGCTTCGAGTTCAATCCTCCACATCGGTACAAATAAAGAAGCTATAAATAATAACATCACTACCAAAAGTAATCCTTTTGATACCATTGAAATTTTTAATTTTTCCATTTTTTAAATCAAAAAGGGAACAAATAAATTTGTTCCCTTTGGTTAAATTTATTTAGTTGCTGCTGGTAAATTAGTTCCTAAACCAAATGTTATTGGAACAGTACTTCCTGCTGGAGATACTCTTAAATATCCTTGCATTTCCTGATGTAGAGCACTGCAAAAATCTGTGCAATAAAAAGGATACATACCCACTCTATCTGGTGTCCATTTTAATGTGGCTGTTTCTCCCGGCATAATCAGCAATTCGGCATTATTAGCTCCTTTAATTGAAAATCCGTGAGGAACATCCCAATCTTGTTCCAGATTTGTTATATGAAAATAAACTTCATCCCCCATTTTTATTCCTTCAATATTATCAGGAGAAAAATGAGAACGAATACAAGTCATGGAAATATCAACTCGTTTTCCATTTCGAACTACTTTGGTTTCCTTCTCTCCTTTGGTTACAAATGGGTGTTTGTTATCTGCTAATTTATAGAATTTCAACTGTCCGTTATTTCGAATTAAATCCGCCGGGGCAGCTTGTGCATAATGGGGTTCCCCAATAGTTGGAAAATCCAAAATCAGTTGCATCTTGTCGCCACTAATGTCATAAATTTGAGCCGATTGACACAGCTCTGGACCTGTTGGCAAATACCTATCTTTAGTAATCTTATTATATGCAATTAAATATTTACCAAAAGGTTTTTTAGAATCTCCACCAGGAATACAGAGGTGTCCAACAGAATAATACGTTGGTACTCTGTCTACAACTTGTAATGATTTAATATCCCATTTTACTACCTCAGAAGAAACAAAGAAGGTGGTATATGCATTTCCTTTTCCATCAAATTCTGTATGCAATGGTCCTAATCCTGGTTTTTGAACTTCTCCATGTAGAGCAGCTTCATATTTAATTACAGGAATTCCATCATATTCTCCTTCAAATTGTTTGTTTTTGATAGCATTTTGCAACTTATCAAAACTAAAAACTGGTATTAAAGCCGCCAATTTCCCTGAACCAACGATATATTCTCCTGTGGGATCAACATCACAACCGTGAGGTGATTTTGGACAAGGAATCATATAGCAAATGTCTTTTAACTCTTTAGAATCTAATATCAATACTTGAGTTTTCATTTCAGAAGTTGCGGAATGAGTACTCTCGTTATAGACATTATGAGCATATTTAGTAGGAGTTAATTTTCCTTTTCCTGCTTTAATATATTCTTCTGCCTTTTTCCAATTCACTGCCATAATAAAATCTTTGTCTTTTTGCGAGGCATTAACTTCCAATAAAGTGTTGGCTTGTTCGGTATTATAACAAGAAAAGAACATCCAACCATGAGATTTTCCTTTACCCGCATGCGACAAATCGAAGTTCACACCTGGACATTGAATTTGGAATGCGATGTCCATTTGACCTTCTTTACCCACTTTTACAAAGCTTAAGTGTCCTTTAAAATTTTGTTTGTAGGTATTAATTGGCACATCTCCATTTGAATTATCAGCTGGAACGCTGAAACGAGTTCCTGCAACCACATATTCTGTATTTTCAGTGATAAATGGCGAAGAGTGATTTCCTGCACTATTAGGCAATTCTATAATCTCTTTTGTTGTAAATGTTTTTAAGTCGATACGAGCAATACGTGGTGTATTATTAGCATTACCAAATACCCAACGACCATCAACTTCACCATTTGTTTGTGACATTTCAGTGTGGTGTAAATCATCCCATGGAACAAAACCATGAGAAGTATTTAACATGGGTTTAGTTTCTTCATTATACCCATATCCTTTTTCAGGATCAACTGAAAAAACAGGTATAACTCTAAAAAGTCTTCCGCTAGGAACACCATAAACACTCATCTGACCGCTAAAACCACCTGATACAAAGTTGTAGAATTCATCATACTTTCCCGGAGCAACGTATGCCTTTTGAGCTGCATCTCCGCTAACAGCATCACTTGAATTTTTTGGTTTACAAGAAGTAAACAAAGCACTTCCTAAAACGATAGCAATAACTGCCTTTATAAGTTTATCTTTATTCATAGTTTCTATTGTTTTATGATTATTTTACACCGTCTATTTTTCGCATGTACTCAAGAATATTTCTAGCCTCAGTATCACTTAATCCTTGATTTGGCATACGAACAAGGCAAATTTCAAGTTGTGCTTGCAATTTTGGATCTTTAGTAATCATAGGATCTGGATTAGTAATAAAGTTCATAATCCATTCTGGTTGGTGTCGCGAGGTAACTCCACTCCATCCAGGACCAACTAATTTTTCATCTGTAGTTTTGTGACATGAAGTACATTTAACATCGGCTACCTTTTGTCCCTCTGTAGCCATCGCTTGATCTAAGGTTGCCGCCAAATCAACTTTATCAAATTTACCTTCACCTCTTTTTGGATCATACGAAGATGGGTCTGAACTTGGTGTTTCTGTAGTTTCTGGTTTTGAAAAATCATTGTCTGAAGTTTCTTTTTTTCCACAAGAGATGTACAACAAGAATGTCATTAAAAGTATTGCAATCTTATTCATAATAATATTGGTTTAAAATTAGTTATACAAATTTCAATTTATATTATTTGAATAGGTATGATTGTAATCATACTCAAAAAGAATATTTTATCTTTTATTGAGTGGTATAAAAAAACAGTAGTAAGACTGTGCTTATTACTGTTTAAAAAAATAAAAATTAGTTCTAAATCAATATCTCAGTTCTTGTGTAAAGTTTGTTTTACTAACTAATTTAACTAAGATTTGAAAGATTATAAACCATAATTCAAATTCACACTCCATCGATAACTAGCTTCCACATTACCACCTGTAAGGTTTTGGTTAATGGGTAACATGGCGTTAATTCCCATTGACAATTTATCTTTTCCAACTTCGAATCCAATTTTTCCGAAAAATATATCTCCAGCAGTATCCTTCAATTCTTGTCCCATTTGATAATTACTTTGATATACCTCGCCCGAAAATCCCAATTGTGGCGCAAATGAAAATTGATCTTTTTCATACAAATAGAAAAAAGTTCCAGCATAATTCAATTGATTCCCAAATTGATAGTTGTTTTTATTCTCTGTTTTTAGAATATAATTCAACATGGTATTGATTCCAAATTGTTTTCTTCTAACAATATATTCCGTGGCTAAAAAATAATCCCAACTTCCTGTGCCCACCTGATAACTCGGATTTACACTTCCATTATTTGCTTGGTCAAATTTCCCCAATGGCGCTTTAATTCCACCGCCTAATTGCAAATTATGCACCAAAAACGTACTATCTTTATGAGTTTGATATAAAGTGTACATTCCTAAAACAGTAAGGTCTCCAATGCCTGATATGCTTTGACTTCCTGTTTCTGTTTGCCTATTGTGAAAATTATAAGGAAGCAAAGCAGAAATCTGGAAATTGGTTGCCACAGGAATTCGTGCCCAAACTTGAATGGTATTGAAATTTTCGTCGTACCATGGTGAATTACTATACAACCCATCAGTACTAGAATAAGATTGATAAAAATATCTTAAGCCAACAAAATTAGAATTTAACATCGACGCAAATCCCATGCTCCCTCCACTAGCCGAACAACCACAAGCATCACAATCGTCTAATTGGCGAAAGATTTTCTGATACTTTATAAACGGATTTTGTGGCACTAGACTGTCTTTCTCTGAAGCCATTCCGAGTTGAAAAGTGAATACTAAAAGTAAAATATATTTTTTCATAAATGTAAATTTTGAATTATTAGCGGTCATTCATGGAATCGCTTTTTATTAATTGGTGTTTGTTTCCAACAAACTTCTAGTATATTGCGATTTCATTGTTTTAAAATTCTGAGAATCGTTTATCGGTGAGATAGTGATTGTCGGTTAATGTCTTTAGAAATGCAATAATCTTTGTTTTTTCGGAACTCGTTAATGGAATTCCTAATGCACCATTAGTATTCAAAATTGGGTCTAAGGTTGCTGAATTAACTACTCCTTTAGAATAGTGATCTAGAACGGCCTCTAAAGTAAAAAATCGTCCATCATGCATGTAAGGTGCTGTTTTTTCGATATTTCGCAAACTTGGCACTTTAAATTTATATTTATCACTCTCAAGTTCAGTTACTCTATATCTTCCCACATCGTTTACTGCTGGATTTACAGCTAATCCATTATTCCTAAAGGAATTATCAGTAAATATATCTGTTGCATGACAAGTGGCACATTTTTGATTGAAAATAGCATAGCCATCCAATTCTTCCTCTGACAATACTCCTTGAGCTTCATTTCGTCTGTATTTGTCAAAACGAGAATTAGACGACGTTACCATTACCATGAACTGTGCTAAAGCCTTTAGCATGTTTTCGGAATTTATTTGACCGTTTGCAAAAGCTTGAGCAAATAATTTTTGATACGCCTTATCGGATTGCATCATTGCTATTGCATTAGGAAAATTGCCATTCATCTCAATAGAACTGGTAAACGGAATAATAGGTTGCAACTCTAAATGTGATGTTGTTCCGTCATACATAAAAGTAGTTTGAAAAGCTAAATTTTGAATCGGCGGCGTGTTACGAGTTCCCATTGCATTATTTACCCCATGACTAATGGAATGACCATGATGTGTAAACGCATCTTTTTGAATATGACAAAATCCACATGAAATCAATCCATCCGAAGAAAGTCTCCCATCGTAAAAAAGTTTTTTACCCAATTCAAATCCTTTTTCAGTAATGGGATTGGTTGCTAAATTGTAAGCCAACGGAGGAAAATTACTTGGAACCTTGAAATCTATTGGTATGTTTTGATATTCTTCAGAGCTGTCTTTTGAACAACTCCAAAAAATAACTACAAAAAGCACTAACAAATGTTGTGTTTTCATTTTGATTGTTTTTATAAAAAAGCTGTCAGTTAAAATCAACCAACAGCTTTTTTTTAACTAATTAATCGTTGTGAACGTGATTTACAATGAACATCCCAGAAAGATTTGAAGTTATTAAAGGCAAATTGGCTCCACCCATTATCATTGCTCCCATTCCTCCCATATTATTTTCAGTAAGATTAATCTTGTTGGTACCATCAATAATCTTAGCTACATCAGCAAAAATGTGTACATCGGGAGCAACATTAGTTCTTACGGTTGCTTTTGTAGGAAAATCAAGAGTAATAGTTGTGTAGTTGTAATTGGTTCCTGTTTTCCCTGTATGAACCATAAAACTAGTGTCTGTTGTAACTGACGAAGAAGTAAAAAGGCCTTCAAATTTAACAAACTTATACCCCGCACTCCATGACCACAACATGTCAGCAGCATCGGCATTTGTCAATAAATCTCCTTGACCTGTGGCTTCCAGATTGAACTGTTCTTCATCAACTCCAATTCCAAATGTCACCTTCGTATAATTCCCAGCAGGAATCTTTTCAAGCTCAATCATTTGACTTGCTTCATTGGATTCATCAACAATAAAATAACTTTCACTTTTTGGATAGGTAAATGTGGCCCCGTCTTCTTTGGTTAAAACGATGTTGCTTACTATGTATTTCACCTCAGTTATTTTTAGATTTTCACCTTGTGAGGTAGTGTTGGTTTGTGTATTTAATATGAGATTCGAACTGCCAAATACGTTGTCAAATTCTAATCCTATAGTACCTTCTCCACTTATTGTATCATCATTATCATTTGAACATGAGGTAAATGTTACAGCTATAGCCATTACGGCAATTATATTTTTTAATTGAAATTTCATTGTATATTTTTATTAATTAAAGTGTATTGATAATTGACCTGAAAAAACACTTTTCAGATACTAAAACATAGTCATAGTATTCCATTTCTGAAACTATCAAAAAGGAAAATGACACTTTTTACGATATAACTTTAGGAAATAAAAGTGGGTGGATGAAAAACGGAACAATTATTCAAGTAGGAATACAAGTTTGAATAATTATTATTTATGGTTTTTGATTTTAAAATCTTTTTCTTGTTGAGATTGAAAGCAACAAAATCTTGAAAGAAAAGAACTTCAAACTCATTAATGCTCATCTTTTTATCGGAAATAGGTTTTTCGTTCTCAGACGATTTTGCTAATTCTTGCATCAAATGACATTTCCCATTACATTTCATTTTGGGCTTATCTTTATTGACACATAACACTTTAGAAATATATTCATAATTAATTACGTATTCAAAAACCGGAAGTATCGGCTTTAAAAACATAACCATCGCTAT
This sequence comes from Flavobacterium sp. R1_16, assembly GCF_057652095.1. Taxonomy (NCBI): domain Bacteria; kingdom Pseudomonadati; phylum Bacteroidota; class Flavobacteriia; order Flavobacteriales; family Flavobacteriaceae; genus Flavobacterium; species Flavobacterium sp. R1_16. The sequence continues at coordinate 601,895 of NZ_JBYFCG010000001.1, read as the reverse complement.
TATAAATACTGCTTTTTTCACTTTGCAAATGTACAAAATTAGAATTCTGAATTTACATGATTGGAATCATATTTGATTAAAAAAAATTATCCTCCAATTTTTATCATGCTTCTATTTTGTGAAAACAATTTAGGATTCTGAAATTTTACATCATCATCCATACCGCCTCGCATGGCTTTCTTGTGCCTAATATTTTTAAAAATCAACGGCTCAATAGGCTGACCTGCTCTAAGAGTTTCCAGTAAAGAAGTTTCTGAGTTGGAGAACAGGCAATTTTTTAATTTCCCATCGGCGGTTAATCGAATGCGATTACAACTGCTACAAAATGGATTGGTAACCGAACTAATTACTGAAAAACTACCTTTATAGGATTGTATCTTATGATTTTTGGCGGTATCATTGGGTTTATCCAAAATTCGCTCCACAACCTCATCGGTGTAAAAAGAAGTTACTTGCGACAATATTTCAGCGTAGCTCACGAGTTTTTCTTTGTTCCATTGGTTACCATCAAAAGGCATGAACTCAATGAATCGTATTTGAATGGTTCTATCTTTGGTTAACTCAATAAAATCAATAATCTCATTATCATTAAATCCTTTGATAACGACCACATTTAATTTTACATGAAAGTCATTGGCGTAAAGCAAATCCAAATTCTCCCATAGTTTTTCAAAATAATTTCTTCGGGTAATGGTAGTGTATTTCTCTTTTTGCAAACTATCAATACTAACATTCAATGCTTTTATTCCAGCTTCCTTAAAAGTATCTATAAAATCATGAACCAAAATCCCATTGGTGGTCAAAGTGAGCTCTACACCAAGCTTTCCCAGTCGCTGAATTATTGTAGCCGCATCTTTCCTAACCAAAGGTTCGCCTCCTGTTAATCTAATTTTAGTTACACCAAGATGAACAAAGGTTTCTGCTATTCTAACAATCTCGTCAGCCGTCATCAAATGGGATTTGGGTGTAAGTGCAATACCTTCAGCAGGCATGCAATAGGTGCATCTTAAATTACAATGTTCTGTGATTGAAATGCGCAAATAGTTATGCTCTCGCCCATGCGCATCATACATTTGAAGATTGCTATTTACCATGGTCAAATCCATTTAGCAATTTAAACAAATGCAAAACCGACGGAAATACCGCATCCATTGACTCGCTCGCTCCTGCTGTAGAACCAGGCAGTGCCATAATTAGGGTATTGCCTTTGAATCCTACAACACTTCTTGATAACATAGCATAGGGCGTTCTGTCCTGACCATAGGAACGAATAGCTTCTTCAATTCCAGGAATACGTCTATCCAAAAGAGGAAGTACTGCTTCTGGAGTCACATCTCTATTCGATAATCCTGTTCCTCCTGTTATGAGTACTAAGTCTATTTTTTGTTCGCAGAAGGTATGTATTGAATTTTGAATGTCAATTATTTCATCAGGGATTACCAAATATTTAGAGATACTTAACCCTAAATTTTTTATTTTTTCTACGATTATTTTGCCTGCTTTATCTTCTTTTTTTCCAGATGAAACGCTGTCCGAACATACCATTACGGCTACTGAAAGTTGTTGTACCTCTTTAGTTCCATAATCGGATTTTCCTCCTTTTTTATGCAGTAATTTAATGGTTGAAATTTCAACATTTTTATCAATAGGCTTTAACATATCATACATTGTCAAAGCTACAATTGATGCACCGTGCATCGCCTCGACCTCAACTCCAGTTCGATAAATAGCTTTGACTGTAATCTCAATTTTAATTTCATTTGTTCCACATTCAAATTGAATTCCTGTGTATTCTATTGGCATAGGATGGCAGTCGGGAATAGCATTTGAGGTGTTTTTTACTGCAAACAATCCTGCCGTTCTAGATACTTCCAAAACATCTCCTTTTGGAACCGTTTTATTCAAAATGGCTTGCATTGTTTCTGGTAAGCCTACTTTTACGATGGCTTGAGCAGTGGCTGTTCGTTGTGTGATTATTTTATGAGTGATATCTACCATTTATGTATTTTTTTTCCAAGTATACGATTCATCTTCAAACAATTCTTTGCCGAAAATGGCTACTTTTTCCTTAATTTCTTCCACTAAAAATTCTAAAGCTTCATAAACCACCTTTCTTCTGGGCGCCGAAACAAATACAAATAGGCATATTTCTCCAGTTTTGACCAATCCTAAACTGTGATAAATATGCAAGCAAGACAATTCATATTTGGCGAAAGCGGCTTCACGTATGTCATAAAAACTTTGTTCCGCCATTTCTTCATAGGCTGAATATTCGATGGCAACTACTTTCTTCCCATCAATTTCATCAGCTCGCACCTGACCTAAAAAAATATTGTGTGCACCTATGGTCGTTTTGCTTTGATGTTTAGTAATTGAATTTCCTATAAAATCTGAGCTAATTGCTCCTTGTATGAAAGAGGTTTTCTTGGGTTTATCTGTTGACATAATTACTTTTTTAAATGCTGTTCGAGGCTTTGAATACCACCTTTGAGATGGGAAACTTTAAGGAATCCACGTTTTTTTAAATAATTTAATGCAATACTACTTCGTTGACCTGTTTGGCAAAACAGAACCACTTCCTGTGCTATATTCACTGTTTTTGTATAGCTTTCTATTTGATTTAATGGAACATTTACTACATTATTCCCTTTGTATCTCGGCATTTCATTTTGCTCCCGCACATCTATAATTACTACATTGGAATCATTACTTTTTTCAAAAAACCGTTCTTGGTCTAGTAGTTCATTAGATATAACTTTTTTGTTATTCAAAAGTTGAAGCCCCGTAATTAATCCTTTTTCGATTTCTTTAGGATTTTTTTGAAAATCAATTAATTGTGTTTGCGCCTGTAAGGCTTCATAAATTAATAATTTACCCGACAATATCGTTCCAATTCCTAGAATTATCTTAAATACCTCGGTAGCTTGTAAAACACCAAGAGCATTTGGCAAAACTCCTAAAACTCCGGCTTCAACACAATTCGGAATGGTATTTAAATCTTCTTTTTCTGGAAATAAACAGCGGTAACTCGGTCCATTTTTATAATTAAATACCGAAACTTGCCCTTCAAATTTATGAATGGAAGCGTACACAAAAGGAATCTTTTTTGCTAGACAAACATCATTAATGAGGTAGCGAACAGGAATCGTATCCGTACAATCTACTATAATTTCATAATCATTTACAATTTCAAAAGCATTTTCTATAGCAAAGAAATCAGGGAACACTTGAATAGCAATAGTTGGATTCAATTTTTGAATTGCAAGAGCAGCTGTAACTGCTTTATTCTTTCCGCAATCGTCGAGCGTATGCAAGAACTGTCGATGCAGATTGGTTGCTTCCACCACATCTCCATCAACAATTCCAATGGTACCAACACCTGCCGCTGCTAAATTTTGCAGTACTGGACAACCCAAACCACCCGCTCCAATAACCAGAACTTTAGCGTTTTGTATTTTCTGTTGTCCTAACTGACCAATTTCGGCAAGCGCCACTTGTCTTTTATATCGTTTTGTTTCTTCCATTTTCAATTATCCACCTGCAAAAGGAGGTAAAAAAGCAACTACATCCTGATTTTTAATTTCAACATCTGTCGTACAAATAGTTTGATTTAGCGCCACGGCATAGGTAGTATTTTGTAACCCTTCATAAAGAGTTTCCAACTTTGATTGAAGAACAGTCATAGCAATGGTTTCCTGATCCATTTGCAATTGCTCTTCTTTTTTGTTGGTCAAATCTGCCAGCAAACCAAAATATTTTACAGTTACAATCATCTTTTCAAATTTTGATATTCGTCAGGTGTGTTTATATTCACTAACTGATTTTTCCACTTTTCGGGCACTTGAATATCTTGGTGAAGTACTTCATTAACCAAATCTCTTACTTTTAATTGATTGCCCGCTATGGCTTCGCTCAATTGTATTCTAATAGACCTATCGTAAACCGCTACGAGAGGATTCGTTTTACCATTTACTACTAATTGAGTCACCAGAAATAATTCTGAATGCTTGTTGTACATCCATTGTAAAAGTTCTGTGGCAACTAGTGGAGTATCTACGCTTACTACAATATTCATTTTTGTTTTAGAATATTTCAATCCTGTATAAATACCTCCAAGTGGTCCTTTGTTGGGAATAATATCTTCAACTCGAGTACATCCTAAAAAGTCATAGTCTGAATTTGATGATACAACCATACAATTTTCACCTACAAGAGGTTGAAGCGCCTCATAAATGTGTGTTACAAAGGGCTTACCATCTAAAAGTAGTAATCCCTTATCCGTTCCCATACGCTGGCTTTTTCCACCAGCCAAAATAATTCCCGTACAATTTTCCATTAGGCTGTGGTATATAATTTTACAATTGCAATTCCGATAACTGTAGCCAAAATATATCGCAATTGCATCGTATTCAATTTTTTACTTCCATAAAAAGCACCGATTAAGCCTCCTACAAAAGCAACGAGTATTAAAAGCAAAGAAGATGAAGACAATGCACCTCCCTTACTGACAAAACCAAAAAGTCCAGAAACGGAATTCACCAAAATAAACAATGCCGATACTGCTGCCGATTGTTTTATAGTTGCCCAACCCAACAAAAGTAAAATTGGACTCAAAATGATTCCACCACCAATACCTAATAATCCTGATAAAAATCCGATTGATGCTCCTATGAATAAAGCCAAAGGAATATTAATAGGTCGAATGGTTTCGTTTTCTTTGCCAAAAAAACCTAGTATCCGCAAAACAGCAAACAGCAATACTGTAGCTAAAATTACCTTGTAATAAAACGTATCAATGGTTAGATAACCTCCAATGAAAGAAAACGGAATTGATGCAATTGCAAATGGGTAGAACAAGTTTTTTTTAAAATAATTTCCTTTGAAATAAAAATAAAAAGAAACCGAGGAAACAAAAATATTCAATATCAAAGCGGTGGGTTTCATTATTGAAATTGGGAAAGCAAATGCCGACATCAATGCCAAATAACCACTTGCCCCACCATGACCCACACTTGCATACAAGAAGGCAATCACTCCAAGAAGCAACAAAAAAAGAGGCATATTGACTGTTTCTAAAATCATTATGGTAAATGCTTTTGCAATTGGCTATCTAAAAATTCCCAACATTCTTTATTAATAGTTTCAAAAGAGGCTATCAAGGATTTTCCGTAAGAAGTCAATTGCGTTCCTCCACCTTTAGTACCGCCAACATGAGTAAGAATCAACGGTTGTGCGGATGCTCGATTGGAGTCATCAATCAACCGCCATGCTTTTTGGTAAGACAAATTCATTGCCTTGGCAGCCTTGTTTAACGAGCCCGTTTCCTCAATTAACTTCAACAATTGAAGTCGTCCTTCACTAATGAGAATACCCTCATTAGTCTCAATCCAAATCTTACTTTTGATTTTCAAAATCCTTATCGTTATATGCATGCGAAGATAACGAAATTTTCACTTTACAAAAAATAAACAGGAACTTTAACACCCTTTTTCAAGTCATAAATTCCTTCTTCAACGAACAACAATCCATTAGCTACAGAGAAAGAATTCAGCATGGAAGAAGCTTGATGTGACAAAACAGCTACTCCATCATCTGTAACACTGGCTTTGAGAAATTGAGCGCGAGAATTATTTACCTTATAATCATGAGCTAATGGAACTAATGTAGCTTGATTGTAGTTTGCTGCTTTTCCCGAAAGAATTAACAAAGTAGGCAACACATAGACATAAAAACAAGTTAAACAAGCCGCTGGATTTCCCGGAAGTGCAAAAACCATTTTCTCTTCTTGCTTTCCTACAAAGAGCGGTTTTCCGGGTTTTTGGTTTACCTTGTAAAAAAGAGTTTCCACTTCTAATTCTTTCAATGCTTGTGCCACAAAATCGTAATCACCAACCGATATTCCGCCAGAAACTAACACCACATCATTGGCGTGTAAGGCTTTTTCCAATTCCTTCTTGGTGTTTTCAAAATCATCATTAACGGCATACAAATTTACTTCTGAATAAAAAGCATCATATAAAGCCGATTGCAACATACATCCGTTGCTTTCGTAGACTTTGCCATAGCTGAGTGGAGTTCCTGGCTGCACCAATTCGTTGCCCGTAACCACAATTCCAACTCTTGGTTTAGTGTAAACGTTCACAGTAGTAATGCCTAAACTTGCCAAAAAACCAATGGCAGCGGCATTAAGAACCGTTCCTTTTTCGAGAGCTAAATCGCCACTAGCAATTTGTTCCCCAATGGGTCTCACATTCATTCCTATGACCGGCTGTTTATCGAGTTGTATTGTTGCTTCTTTTCGTTGTACTTTTTCAATGGGCACAACTGCTTGAGCGGTATCGGGAACTGCGGCACCCGTAAAAATTTTTACTGCTTGACCAGAAGTGAGCACTATTTGATGTTCATCGCCTGCTTTTACTTCGCCAATGCATTCGTAATCTAATGATTCATGCAAACAAAGAGCATAGCCATCCATAGACGATTGTCGAAACGGAGGCATGTTGATAGGGGAATATACTGCCTCTGCCAAAACATGTTTCCTAGCCTGAACCAGTGGATAAACTGCTGTTTGAGGCAAAGGTAAATTGGCTTGTAAAATGGCAAACGCTTCCTGAACTGAAATCATAGAGACTGTATTGAAAATCCAAAATTACAATTCGCAAGTGATTTATTTAGCGTTTGAAGAAAAAATTGAAGAATTTGAGAAAGGAGTGGTATATTTGGGAAACCTAGTATAGAGTAACATAAAATAAATTACAATAATTTTAGGATAGCTCAAAAGTAAATCGTCAATTTTAAAAACGAGAATTAGTAATATGTAATTTATTTTTTTAAAAGCTAATCCAAATGGATGAGAATCTCTTTTGTGATAAAAACAAATACTATATTTACTTAAATATAGTGTTTAGTTGTATATTTGCATTTACATTTTAAACATAATTTTGTATAAATGGACAATTATAACATAAAAAAAGAACGATTTAAGCGAGTTGCTTCAAAAAGAGTTTACAAGCTATTGCAGGGAATTAGAAGCCTATCGAAGTGCTCAAACATTAACAATTATGAATATTCAGAAGATGACTTTCAGAAAATGATAAAAGCAATAAAAGAAGAACTGAAAACAATGGAAACTCTTTATAAGAAGAACTTAAAAAACAATATTGACTCATTCAATTTCTAATTATGGAAAATATATTCAAAGAACTGTTAGTAGCTTATAAAGCAGAACAAGTACGAAAGGTGTTAATGAAAATCGGTGCTTCAAATTACAGATTTGAAGCTGTTGGTGGAAGGAAAAATAATTTAGCAACCATCAATATTGGGACCGACCCTGCGGCTGGAGTTACTGAAAGAATAACAAATGCCATTGATGCAGTATTAGAAAAAGAATGGAAGTTAAAAAACGAACCAACAGATATTAAAACTCCGAGACGGGCATCTGAACTTTGGTATGGTATTGAGAGTGGAAAAATTTCCAAGATTTCAGACCCTCACGACAAGCGACTAAAAGAACTTAGCGAATTAGTCAATGTCACGCTTTATGATTCAGGTCAACCTAATAAACCAACGGTAGAAATTAGAGATAAGAGAATTGGTTTAGAGCCTGAGCAATTTTCAAAAACAATACTTGACCTAAATGGAAATAATAAAATTGGAAAATTACACTTAATGGGTGCATATGGACAAGGTGGTTCGACTGCCCTGTCATACAATGACTTGACCATTATAATTTCAAAACCATTTTTTGGAGACCAACGCAAAAAGAAGAAAGTAGCTTGGACAATTGTAAGGATTAATCCAGGAGACATTAATAAAGATAAGCACGAATGGTATGAATATATGGTTGACAATTCAACTGGTCAGCCTTTCGTATGTGAAATTTCAGATGAAGAATTTGAGCCAGGTACTCTTGTTCGTCATATTATGATGGATTTGGGCGTTTCCCTGTCGGGTCGGGCTTTCCGCACTCGCTTTTTTGCTCCTAACGTCACAAAAAGAGCTCAAACAATTGCTTCAATCCCTAACGCAATAGCTGCATAGAAATGATTGAACAACTCCATATAAATTGGCATCAAAATTTAGGTTCATTAATCAATGAATCTAAAAATGAAATTTTTGTTTCATCACCTTTTGTTACCCAAAATGGAATTGATTTTATCTTGAAAAATGTTGACAACAATTTAAAGGAAAATGGAAATTTTACTTTTCTAACAAACTTGTCACCCAGTAACATAATTCAAGGCTCGAACAATCCAACAGTCTTTGAAAGGCTCAGATCTGAAATAAACAACCTTGAAATTTGGCATTTACCAAAACTTCACGCAAAGGTTTACATTTCAGACCAAAAAAAATCAATTATTACTTCTGGAAACTTAACAAATGGTGGTTTGTTTTCAAATTATGAATATGGCATACAAATAAATCAAGAAGAAGAAACCAAGAAAATATATCAAGATATCAACCAATATTGTATGCTTGGCTCACTTATAGAGTTGGGTACTTTAAAATCGCTAATTGATATCTCAAGTCAAATTACTAGTCGAGTACCACAAATTGAAAGTAGTATCTCCACTGAAATAAAAAATCTGCTCGAAGCTGCACAAAAAGAATTGATAAAAGACAGATTAAATGTTGGAGCGATTCACAATGTATTTTCAAAGACATTACTTTACGTTTTAGAAAGAAATCCATTGGGATTAAAAACGGAGGAAATTCATAAACAAATTCAAGAAATTCATCCTGATTTATGTGATGATTCGATTGATAGGATTATTGATGGAAAGAGTTTTGGCAAAAAGTGGAAACACGCAATTCGCACTTCACAACAACATTTAAAAAAGAATGGGTTAATCATTCTTGAGAATGAAAAATGGAGGTTAATAAAATGATGGTTTTAAACTTTACATATTATCCCAACACCTTTAGTATGTCTCCTGAGTATGTCAGACGCTTTGTTCAAACCAAACAACTAAACAGAGAATTTAGAGACGTTTTTCAATTATTGAGAGAAAAAACAATAAGAGTCTTTGAAAAGCATAAAACTCCTGAAAAAGAATCAACGGTTGTTGAGTGTAATGCAAAAGAAGTTTCCAAAAACTCTATCCTTAAAAAACATCTGAAAAAGGTTGATTTATTGCTTACATCACCACCCTATTTGGGAATTGTAAATTATGCAAGACAAAACTGGATTCGTTCTTGGTTTTTAGGAGCTGACCCAAATGAAGTTTCTGACAAGTTAGATGATGACCTGAACCTATTTGAGTGGATTAAATTTTCAAAAGACACTTTGAAAGAGTTTAAAAAATTTCTTAAACCAAATGGTGTCGCTGTACTTGTTATTGGAGATGTTGCAAAATCAAAGAATAGTGTTATTCCACTTGCAAGAGAGTTTGCTATGATGGTAAAAGAGAATAATATCTTTAAGAATGTTTGGATTTTTTCAGATTACATTCAAGGAGCAGATAAAACAACCAGAATTTGGGGAGAGACTAAAGGAAAAGCAACTGCAACAGATAGAATTGTAATACTCTCTGATGTGAACCCTTTTGAAAACAACCAAAGGTTAAACGGGAAATCCGTTTTAACTTATGATTTAATAAAGGAAAGCACTAAACATTTTATGGGGGACCTAATTGAAATGTATGACGAATAAACCATCAAATACCAAGTTCCTTTCTCAAATTGTTGATTTATTACAATCGGCAAGAAACAAAGTAATCCGTACCGTGAACCAAACAATGGTAATGACTTACTTTGAAATAGGAAGAATGATTGTAGAAGAAGAGCAGGACGGAAAAGAAAGGGCTGACTATGGAAAGCAAATCCTAAAAGATCTTTCTGATGTCTTGACCAAAGAATTTGGCAAAGGTTTTTCGGTTGACAACCTTGAAAATATGAGACGGTTTTATGTTGTTTATGGAAAATCCGAAACTCTGTCTCGGATTTCTGAAAATGCTATTTCCGAAACATCGTCTCGGAACTTTGATTTAAGTTGGTCTCACTATCTGAAACTAATACGAATTGATGATGAAAATGAACGAAAATTCTATGAGATTGAATCGTCTAAAAACAATTGGAGCGTAAGGGAATTGCAACGTCAGTTTGATTCTGCTTTATATACAAGATTGGTGTTGAGTAGAGACAAAGAAAAAGTAAAAGAACTTTCAGAAAAAGGATTGGTACTCGAAAAACCAAAAGATGCCATTAAAGACCCTTATATTCTTGAATTTATTGGACTTCCTGAGCATTCATCTTACTCAGAAAGCGACCTTGAACAAGAGTTAATAGACAAACTTGAACACTTTTTATTAGAACTTGGCAACGGATTTACATTTGTTGCTAGACAAAAACGAATTTCCTTTGATGATAAACATTTTAGAATTGACTTGGTTTTTTACAATCGAATTTTGAAATGCTTTGTTTTAATTGACTTAAAAATCGGAGAAATAAAGCATCAAGACCTAGGGCAAATGCAGATGTATGTAAACTACTATGACCGAGAAGTTCGATTAGAAGATGAAAACAAAACCATTGGAATAGTATTGTGCAAAGACAAAAGCAAATCTGTCGTAGAATATACATTACCTGAAAATAATGAACAGATTTTTGCAAGTAAATACAAAATGGTTCTACCAAGTAAAGACGAACTAAAACTATTAATAAACGAAAAGGAAAGCAGAAGATAAAACCTTTGTAAATTTGTAATTTACACAAACAAAAACTTTTAAAAATTATATATCATAACGACATAGTGAAAGCGGTCGAAAAGAAAAAACAAAAACAAGTAATGTATATTATAAAATTTAGGTGCCTAAATTCTTGAATATAGTTCAGCCCCTAAATGTCTTTTTGAATCAATTTTATTAATCTAATACGTCTCAATTCCATTTCGTTCTAAAATGGCTAAAAGGTAAATACTTTGGTTGGGGTCGTATTTTTCGATACCGCTTTTGTACCATTTTTCGATAACGCTAATTTGATAAGGAGTATACCCATCAGCATCTATATTCATCCCTAACATTCCCGCAAGGAGAAATTCTTCTAGCACTTTATCAGTAACCAAAAGAGCGGGAATTCCATTAGCAACATTTCCGTTTAAACTTTCATAATAAGATCTGCCACTGGTAAACCCATGGGTAAACGCAGGACTATTTTGACTACAATGATGTAATTGCATGTAAGGATTCAAACCTTTTGAGTAGCCTTCAACGTACTCATTGCGGTATACTGGGTTAAAAATATTATCCATAGTTTAAGCGTTTTTCCTGTGAATATGTAACAAACCTAAGGCGTATTTTTTGATTAAAAAATTAAAATCGTTTAAAGGATAAAAAACTCGAACTACGCCACTCTAGTCCGTGTAGTGACACATAAATCCGACCAAATGACCAATGTAATTTTACTTTCTGAATGAGATATAGTTCTTTTTCATAACTTCGTTTTTCAAATTCAATAAAAATTGATGATTATCAAAAGAACAAATTCTGATAACCCCGATTTTCAAGAACTAGTCAAAGCCTTAGATCTTGAACTGAAAATTCGTGACGGCGAAGACCATGCCTTTTATGCTGCTCTCAACAAGACAGATGCTATCAAACATGTGATTGTGGTATATGAAGAAAATAAAGCTGTAGGCTGTGGTTCATTCAGAGAATATGCACCTGGCATTATGGAAATCAAGCGAATGTATGTTCCCGAACAAGCTAGAAATAAAGGAATAGCATCAATTGTTTTAAAAAATTTAGAGTTGTGGTGTCGAGAACTTGGCATTGAAAAATGTATTTTAGAAACAGGTGTCAATCAGCCTGAAGCGATTCATCTTTACAAAAAAAACGGCTACCGAATTATCCCTAACTACGGTGCTTATAAGGATATGGAAACCAGCGTTTGTTTTGAAAAAGAAGTATAAAAAAAACGACCTTGCTCACAATTAAGCAAGCAAGGTCATTTTTCAACAATTACAAACACTATTTTAAACTAATACGAACTCAGGAATTAAAAGTGCTTCAACTTCTGACAAGTACTTTTCTAATTGATTTTGAATCTCTTCTGTTTCATTTTTAAAAAAAGAAGTGGTACTAAATAGATGCTGATAATAACCTATTCCTTCCATCAAATTATTTTTAAAAACATTCCGTTTTTTGATTTGTGCTGAAGTGATTTCATCGGAAACTTCGCTAATTTCATTCTTTAAATAATCGAGATACATTTTCAATTCTTTGACAAACAAATTCGGACGATTCGTAGTTCTCAAAACGGAAGTATAACCATAAATGTGTTGCACCATAGTAGAAAGAGATACTTCTTGGTCAAAATAGGCCATGTTAGGTCCTGGGCAGATGATAACCCCTTGCTCCTGCCCTTTAATCTTGATATTATTTTCTAAATAGGATGCATTGGCGAGACCTACACAAAGACAGGCTTTTTCTGTAATACTGAATTTCATCTTTTCATAGGTCTCTGCCGACAAAGTTTCTTTCTTTATCTCCAGTTCCTCAAGTTTGATATCTTGGTATTGTTTTGATGAAGTGCAAATCCCCTTGGCATCCAATTCTTTGCTCAGCGCCAAAAATCGTTTCGGACAGGAACTTCCTGCCTTGCTCTCGGCTATTCGTTTTTGTTTGAACTTTTCGTTTGTTGTGCCATGCAAAGTATTAAATGGAACTCCCAACGGGGAAATATGACTCAGGTATAAATCCTTTTCTTTAGCATTAATTAATAATTCTCGTGTTTGCTTATCCACCGAAGTAGCTTCAGGAACCAATAAAAATGGAGAACCCCAACCTATGGAATCTAACTTGTAATATTGTAACAGAAAATTGTGTTCCTCAGCAGTACCAACACCTCCTTGAGCCGTAATTTTTAAGGCTAATGGTTTTTCGGGAACGGGAAGCCCTTTTTGAGTTAGCGCTTTGACCATCAAATCATGAGCCGATTGAACCAATTGGTCTTTTTTATCTTTGAATTCCTCCAAAATAGGTCCAAGTAAAAACCCATCGGTTGCAAAAGCATGACCCCCACAATTGAGACCCGATTCGATTCGGTATTCCGAAACCCAAAGTCCTTTTTTAGCGAGAAAATTACCTTGAATCATGGCAGAGCGAAAATCACTCACTTTAAGAATAATTTTCTTTTGGAGCACCTGATTGCTATCTGGAAAAAAAGCGGGAAAGTTTTCGAAATAGCTAAACAACCTTGGATTCATTCCTGCCGAAAGAACTGCAGAAGAAGACAATGTACTATTTGCAAACCCACGAAGTGCAGCATGTGCATCATTAAATTCAATAGCTAGTTGTTCTTTTTTAATGAAATTGTCTTTGTCTAATTTGGTCATGATATTCACATCAATCTGACCAGCCAAAAGATAATTATCGAGAAACTTTTTAACAGTATCTTTCAAAACGGAACCTTCGTGCAATAGCTGATGTAAGCCTTTTCTCAATTCGGATGCATTAGGCAACATTGAAACATAATTTTCTAATGCCAACTTGTTTTCGGACAATTCGACTTTAAAATTTTCGAATTTATCTTTTACAATTTGGTCCACTAAATTCAAATAGGATGTAATTCGTTTGGCACGATAATCCTGAATTTTTTGAGTGATTTCTTGGTATGGTTTATCAAATTTTTCGCTGTAAAAAGCATTCATTTTTTCGATAAGCTCGTCATCCATAATCGAAATCACAGAATCTATTCCGTATTGTGCTACTCGTATAGGACTATCAATAGTAAAGGCTAGCCCCATCACAGGGATATGAAAGGTGTGTGTAGATTGATTCACTGTCATATTTGCGGTTTTATTATACATAAGCCACAAATTTCGGCAATGCAACTAATTAAAAACCTGATAAATGTCATTCCAAAGTTTGATTTGGAATTATTTTTGGTATTATTTGTATTTAAAATTCAAAATAAAAAGAGAAATACACGTTTTTGTGGTATTTTTGTGGCGTTTTAACAGCCCATTTTCTATACCGATTGGTTTTACGATAAAGAAGCTTTAGGTTGAAAATAAAATTTAAAATAGTACAATGAAAAGTCTAAAGGAGCGAATATTAGAGTTAAAAAAAGAGAAAAATGTAGTCATTTTGGCTCATTATTATCAAGAGAATGATATTCAAGACATAGCCGATTATGTTGGAGATAGTTTGGGATTGTCCCAAGAAGCTACTAAAGTTGACGCAGATATTATTTTATTTGCAGGAGTTCATTTTATGGCTGAAACTGCTAAAATCTTAAATCCAAGCAAAAAAGTAATTCTACCTGATTTGAAAGCAGGTTGTTCACTTGCAGAATCCTGTCCTCCTGATTTATTCAGAAAATTTTTAGACCAACATCCTGACCATACTGTAATCACCTATGTGAATTGCTCTGCTGAAATAAAAGCGATGACTGACATTGTTTGCACTTCTGCCAATGCCGTTAAAATCGTAGAATCGATTCCAAAGGATGTTCCTATTATTTTTGCTCCAGACAAAAATTTAGGAAAATATATTATAAGTAAAACAGGTCGTGATATGCTACTTTGGGATGGGTCTTGTGTGGTTCACGAAGCCTTTTCATTAGACAAATTAATCGAGCTTCATAAAAAACATCCTGATGCCCAAATTATTGCGCATCCTGAATCTGAAACTCATATACTTCAAACAGCCAGTTACATTGGTTCAACTTCTGGGATGATTAATTATGTGAAAACAAATCCACATAACAAATTTATCGTTGCTACAGAGTTTGGTATTTTGCACAAAATGCAACAAGAAGTTCCCGATAAAATATTAATCCCTGCTCCCGCAAAAGAAGACAATACATGTGCGTGTAGCGAATGTGGTTACATGAAAATGAATACCATGCAAAAAGTATACGATTGTTTGCTAAACGAAACTCCTGAAGTTACTGTTCCCGAGGATATTATTAAAAAAGCACTTGTCCCAATTGAGCGCATGCTTGAATTATCAAAATAATGACAGATACGAATTATTTAATTATAGGTTCTGGAGTTGCTGGATTGACCTTTGCTATTCGAATTGCAGATCGGTTTCCTGAAAAAAAAGTAACCATAGTAACTAAAGCCACCGCTGACGAATCGAATACTAAATATGCCCAAGGCGGTATTGCTATTGTTATGGATAAAGATGAAGATTCTTATCAAAAACATATAGAAGACACCCTTATTTGTGGTGATGGGTTATGTGATCCAGAAGTAGTTAAAATGGTAGTCACAGAGGGTCCAAAGCGCTTGAAAGAACTCATTGAATGGGGTGCTAAGTTTGATAAAAATTCCGAAGGCAATCTTGATTTGGGCAAAGAAGGTGGTCATTCTGAAAACAGAGTGGTACATCACAAAGACCAGACTGGTTCTGAGATTGAACGCGCCATATTGATGCAAGTGTATCAAAAAGAAAACATTACAGTATTAGATCATCATTTTGCACTTGATTTAATTACTGAAAATAATTGTTGCTTTGGAGCTATCGTATTTGATGAAAAAACCAAACAAATCAGCAGTTACCGTTCTGATATTACATTATTAGCAACCGGAGGTATTGGTCATTTATATGGACATACTACCAATCCTGTTATTGCCACCGGAGATGGTATTGCCATGGCTTACAGAGCCCATGCAAAAATAAAAGAAATGGAATTTATACAGTTCCATCCCACAGCTTTATACGACACTTCTACAGGATCAAAATTTTTGATTTCAGAGGCAGTACGAGGATTTGGAGCCTATTTGCGAACCAAAAGTGGTCACCGATTTATGCTTGATTATGACTCGCGAGGAGAATTGGCTTCCAGAGACATTGTTTCACAAAGCATTGATTTGGAGTTGAAAAAATCAGGAGAAGATTGTGTGTACTTAGATTGTACACATCTGGATTTAGAGGCATTCATGAAGCATTTTCCAATGATATACAATGTTTGTAAAAAACGAGGAATTGATATTGCTAAGGATTGGATTCCTGTTGTTCCTGCTCAACATTACCTTTGTGGTGGAATTGTTGTTGATAAGCATGGAAAAACGTCTGTTGATAATTTATTTGCCTGTGGTGAATGTTCTCGTACGGGTTTACATGGAGCCAATAGATTAGCGTCTAATTCCTTGCTAGAAGCCTTAGTCTATTCTAATGAAATCTATGAGTATATAGCCAATACAGCCATAGAAATTCCAAAATTAAATCAGACTGCTACCAACTATAATTCTATAGAAAAACCTGAAATAGAAACCGAATATTTAACAACACTAAAGTCTCAATTGCAACATTTGATGCGTCAAAACGCTGGAATTGTTCGCAACAACTCTGATTTGATGAAAGCTGAAAAACAGCTAATCGAATGGAAAAATGATATGGAAGAAAAAAGCAAACTGTATCAAATCGATTCTGCTTTTTATGAATTACTCAATATGATTACCATCGGAATTTTAATCGTTCAACAATCCATTGAAAGAAAAGAAAACAAAGGTGGCTTTGTTAAAATCGATTTGAAATCCAACAACCGAAACAATTAAAAGGGCAAGAATGATAATTTTTTGTTAACTATTAAACCTTTTACTTTCTCACTTGTCTTATCTACAAATCTTAAAAAATTATATCATGAAAAAATTATTTTTATTCGCATTGTTAGCAATTGGTCTAACTAGTTTTGCACAAGGAAGAGACGGTAGTCCTATGAAGGATAAAATGGAAAAATTAACTCCAGAACAAAAAACGGAACGACATCTAAAAAAACTAACTTCAGAGTTGAATTTAAATTCAAAACAGCAAGAGCAAATAAAGCAACTATTAACTGAACAAGGTGCGAAAAGAGAAGAATTCAAAGCAAAAAGAGAGGAATATAAAAACAGTTCCGTAAAACCATCTCCCGAGGAAAGAGCGGCATTTAGAAGTAAAGTAGAAGAAGAGAAAAAGGCAATGGATGAAAAAATGAAAGCCATTTTGACTCCGGAGCAATTTGAAAAATGGAATGCCAATAAAATTGAGAAGAAAGAAAAAATGAAAGCTAGGATGGAAGAGAGAAGAAAATAAATAAAAAATCCGGTAATACCGGATTTTTTATTTTAAAGCGTTTTAGATACTTTGTCTATAGCTCGAATGGTAAAATCCAAATCATCATAAGTGAGTGCATCAGTAATAAACCAAGTTTCATAAGCCGACGGTGCAATGTAAATCCCTTCTTTTAATAATCCGTGAAAGAATTTTTTAAAAGTCTCATTATCCCCTTTTGAAGCCGATTGAAAATCAAGAACTGGCGAAGCATCAAAGTGAACAGAAATCATCGAACCTACTCTGTTGATGGTAAATACCACTTTATTCTCTTGTAGAACTTTCCTTATTCCGTTTTCTAAGTAAGCTGTTTTTTCTTCCAATCTTTGAAAAATGGCAACATCTTCATTTAGCGCCTTCAACATGGCCAATCCTGCTGCCATCGCCAATGGGTTTCCTGATAAGGTTCCTGCTTGATATACTGGACCCAGCGGCGCCAAATAATTCATAATTTCCTCTCGTGCAGCAAAAGCTCCAACAGGCAGACCTCCTCCGATTACTTTTCCAAAACATACAATATCTGCTTTTATGGAATATAACTCTTGAACACCTCCTTTTGCCAAGCGGAATCCAGTCATCACTTCGTCAAAAATCAGTAGAATATTATTGGCAGTACATAATTCTCTCAGTCCTTGAAGAAAACCGTCTTTTGGTGGAATACAACCCATATTTCCCGCAACTGGCTCTACTATAATCGCTGCTAT
Organism: Flavobacterium sp. R1_16; assembly: GCF_057652095.1. NCBI lineage: Bacteria > Pseudomonadati > Bacteroidota > Flavobacteriia > Flavobacteriales > Flavobacteriaceae > Flavobacterium > Flavobacterium sp. R1_16. Next base: position 584,149 of record NZ_JBYFCG010000001.1, on the reverse strand, counting down.
TTCATTTTTATTGGCCTCGATTAATTGTGCAACATTTTCTAAATCATTGTAGCGAGCCAACAAAGTATCCTTTGCTGTTCCTGCTGTAACTCCGGGACTATTTGGAGTTCCAAAAGTTATAGCACCACTTCCCGCTTGAATTAAAAAAGAATCTGAGTGACCATGGTAACAACCGGCAAATTTTATAATCTTATCTTTTTTAGTAAACCCTCTGGCCAAACGTATAGCACTCATACAGGCTTCTGTTCCCGAATTTACAAATCGTATTTTATCGATATTAGGCACCATAGAAACCGCTAGAGCAGCTATCTCTGTCTCTAGTTCAGTTGGCATCCCAAAAGAAGTTCCTAACTTAGCTCTTTGAATTACCGATTCTACAACGGGCTCGAAGGCATGTCCCAAAATCATTGGTCCCCAGGAATTGATATAATCTATTAATCTGTTTCCGTCTTCATCATATAGATAAGCTCCTTTAGCACTTTTAACAAAAATTGGAGTGCCTCCAACAGCTCTGAAAGCACGCACCGGTGAATTTACGCCTCCAGGAATTACTTTTTCAGCTTCAGCAAAGAGCTGACTGCTTCTTTGATATAACATATAATTATTTTATTTTAAGGTTTTGACCTATCGAAATAGAATTGTCGTTGATATTGTTTATTCTTTTCAAATCGTCAATAGTAATGTTGAATCTTTTTGAAATAGAATACAAGGTGTCGCCCTGACTCACTTGATAAATATCAGAATTCATAGATATTTGGTCTTTTGTATTTATAGGAATGTATTCGGTTCCTAAAACTTCTGAATCAAATCTATTTAATTGATAGCGCTCTATGATACCAATTAATTTTTCTGGGTATTTTGGATCGGTAGCATAACCTGCGGCTTTTAACCCTTTTGCCCATTGTTTGTAATCATCTTTAGGCAATTTAAACAAGGGTTGATACCAAGCTCTTCCTGTCAAAAAAAGAGAATGATCTTTATAAGATTCTCCTGGTTGTTCGTATTTTCTGAAACACTCTTTTTCTTCATCATCATCATATCTCACACTAGGACCGCTCCAATCTTTGTGACACTTAATCCCAAAATGGTTATTGGCTAAAGTACTTAATGGTCCTGTTCCCGCACCCGATTCTAGAATTCCCTGACCTAAAATAATACTTGAAGGAATTCCATATTGTACCATGTTATTTTTGGCAGTTTCTTTATACTTTGAGATATAATCCAATACCATAGCGGTAGTTACTTTGACTCTCGTAGTGGCCTCGAGGATTTCCGACTGACTATTTGATGTGTTCTCAGAACTACCCGACGATTTTACAACAGCCTTATCGCTTGTTGAAGTTGACCCTTGATAGGTTGGTTTGCTTGTTACTACTGGCTTTTTTGTTGGTGTTGGATGAGTAGTGGTTCTATTCCTCGTTGAAGCTGTCGTAGCCGGTTTTTTATAGGTGGGCTTTGTGGTTCTCACTATTGGCTGGCTAGAGGAACATCCAACTAAAATAATTAAAATTATAAAAAGTATTGCTTTTTTAATCATTGCTTTTAATTAATGGTAATTTTTTCATCTTTAATTTAATGTTCATCCCTTGAATTCCTTGAAGCCCTCCAGTATGTATCAACAAAATTTTTGACCCTTTTGGAAAATAATTAGTCTGTATTAAATCCATAACGCCAAAAACCATCTTCCCAGTATAAACAGGGTCTAAAGGAATTCCTGTTTTCTCATAGAAGGTATTTATAAACGCAATCAGTTCACTATTTATTTTTCCATAGCCACCAAAATGGTAGTCTGTAATCAATTTCCAATTTGATTTGTTTACAAATTTACGAATATCTTCTTCTAAAAAATCACCTTTTAAAGCTGGAAATCCTAAAACTTGTTGACTGTTTTTTGAACAATTTATTATCCCAGAAATTGTTCCTCCAGTTCCAACTGAACAACAAATGTAATCAAACGTGCTATCATCTGAAGTCAAAATTTCTTCACATCCTTTTATCGCGAATTCATTAGTTCCTCCCTCTGGAATTAAATAAAAGTCTCCATGTTTTTGTTTCAAATTTTCAATGAAAGTATCTTCTTGCTTCAATCGATACTTTTCTCTCGAAACAAAATCAAATTTCATTCCGCATTTTTGAGCGAATTGTAGCGTAGGATTTTCAATTGTTTTATTTACAAGTTCATCTCCTCTTATGATTCCAATAGAGTCCAAATTGTTTTCCTTTGCGGCATAAGCAACTGCAGCAATATGATTGGAATAGGCACCTCCAAATGTGAGTAAACAAGACTTATTTTCAAACTTTGCCTGAATGATATTGTATTTTAACTTTCGGAATTTATTCCCAGAAACTATGGGGTGAATCAAATCTTCCCTTTTTATGTAAAGGGAACAATTTGAAGAAAATGGCATATCAATTTTCTGATTAAGAGATAGCATTTGACAAAAGTAAAAATTAAATAAAAGTAAGCTGTAAAAAAAATCTCCTTCGCTAAAGGAGACTTATTTCAAATTTATGATGATTATCTATTTCTTCTTTACAATAACTTTTTTACTTGTCTCCAGATTATCTAAGGTTTTTAATTTGACAATGTAAACTCCATCGCTCAAAGAACTCGTTGGAAAAACATATTGGTTATTGCTGCCTAATTTTTCTTTACTAAAAATAACTTTTCCATGGATATCATAAACATAACACGATTTCATGTTTATTAATTGTGTATTAGAAATCACTAATTCATTGGATTCATTATTTTGAAAAACAGTAAAACTTTTTAAAACTTCAGCATCTGCAGTTGTTAATGATGGGTTCTTGAACGTAATTTCAAAACGATCTTTTGACTCTGAGTCAATAGTCACATCATAATATCCATTTTTGATATCATGATAAATCCCAGATAATTTATCGTAAATAAAAATATTTTCAGCCAAATCAAAATTGATCAAACTGCCTACTGTCATTTTAAAAGAGGCTCTTGAATTACATTTTAAGGCTATTGGGATTCTTTTTTCAATATCAAACGGAAGCGTACTTATCACATATTCATTTTTGCCATCTAATGGGAAATAAGTGTCGTTTGCCAAATTATTCACAGGAGACTTTGCATCTTTTCCTAAATCGTAACCATCGGTTGCATTGGTGTTAAAAGCTACAACCATTTCTTTGGTGAACTCATTATTAAGCATTGTATGAATTTTAATTTGAGGCAATCCTCGCTTGCGATATTTTGTATAATCGATACCTGCAACGTTTGGGGTTTCCTCCCAAAATTCATCATCTTTGATTTTTCTCGCAAACTGAGAATTATTTGCAACACCTTCTTTCTTAAAAACACGATAAGAATTTTTCATTACTGCTGTCCCAGTTGTTGTTGCAGATCCAAGAACCATAAAACCTTGTCCTATTGGCGAAATCATTCTAAAATAAGTTCCACCAGCTCCGGGTCCAGGTGGTATAACATTTACAGAACCATCTCCGTTATAACTTGTCCAAGTCGCAGCAGCATATACGCCTTCAGTGAAAGGATCACTAGGCAGATAAGTCCCATATCCTCCGCGATAAGCAACTAACACATGCGAATTGACAGTCGCATCTTGTTCCCAAAAATAAACCGTCCCATCCATTGCACCAGAAGCAACGTTGTCTAATATAAACATATTTAAATTTATCGCTGATGGATAAGGGTTTCCCGTTAAAGTAAGTTTATTAGCTCCTAATGATATATTGATATTCCCATCATTTGGTAATCCTCTAAAATCATAACGCTGTTTAAATCCTGTTAGGTTATTTTGAATTCCCGTACCTGTAGGTACTCCAGAAGCATCCCTACCGTCTAGAACAGTTGTATTATCAGTCCCATTTGACCCTTTCATCGTAAAACCTTCCCCTGCATTAATTGTTGAAGCAGATCCCACAGAAATCCATTGTGAATAGGCACTCGAAGATAAAAACTTAAAAACCCAACGAGACGCAATAGACAAGTTTGAATTGGATGTTGATCCGTCTAAGGTTGTTATTAACGTTGCTGGTGTACTATTGGTAAGGTCTGTAGGCCTGCTTAACATTGACACCCCAAAAGGATTTGATGTGGAAGAGGCATTCCCAACAGGTGAACACCAATAATTATAAGCATAATTATTTACTGTACCCTCTTGAAAAACAGATAATTTACCCGTTCCTTGATTTGTAGAACTTCCTGATGTTCCTTGTAATAGCTGAGATTCATTTCTTAAATAAACATTACCATCATTCTGAAGATTGATGTCTTGTTTGACATATACATAATTGTCCGCAACATACATGTAACTGTTGGGACTAACATAGAGCTGTGCAACCGTGTTTTGAAAAACAAATAATGCTACGATTAAAAGCGATAGTAAGTGAATATTTTTTTTCATAAAACGAAATATTTCACGAAATTAATCAAAAAAAACGAACAAAATCTTTTTTTTTTATCTTTGAGATGCATTTTGTCCTTTTTATCGTAAAAAACAGCCTTTAATCTGATTTTTAATACATTATGCTTTCGTGTTTTTGTCATTATATAACAAAATAACTCTGAAATTTTATTTTTTAAACTCCTTAAAAAATCAAAATCTATCCTTTCAAATACCGTGTCCAATTCCAAAAAGGTCTAGTCTGTAAATAGTCCAAATTTTCTTCATTAAGGTAAGCCTCTCTCTCAAATAGGATATTTTTATACGCCTTATTTTTGTCCTTAAAAAGGATTATTTTTAATATAAAATCTATAAAATACAACGCATAAAATGGAATAATTAACAGCTCTAATTGCTGTCTAAGATGTATTTTTTCATGATTAATTAAAACTAAATTATTGGTTTCAAAATTATCTCTAATAAGAATAAATGGAAAAAGAGCAATAGCTTTAAATCTTTTAGGCATTAAATATTTCGAAACGATTAGTATCATTATTTATAAAGTCGTTAAATTTGTATTTATGATTGACCAAAATAATGAAAATAAATTAATTGAAGGTGAAGATTATTACATCACACCAGAAGGGTATCGATGCTTTACCGAAAAACACCATTTAAACCGGGGCTATTGCTGTCGAAGTGGTTGTCGCCATTGTCCTTATGGTTTTGACAAAAAAACAGGAACTATCAAAAAGTAAACCGTTTTCAGTCATAGTTTGCCGTTTCAAACTACAAGCCATAAACTAAAAACTTCAAAAAAAGAAAAATGACTTTTCAAGAACAAATAGTACAAGGAATTCCATCGGTTTTACCAAATCCGAAGCCTTATGAAGTTGAAATAAATCATGCGCCAAAACGAAAAGAAATTCTTTCAGAAGAGGAAAAAAAATTAGCCTTAAAAAATGCTTTACGCTATTTCGAGCCAAAACATCACGCTGAATTACTTCCTGAATTCAAAACCGAATTAGAAACCCACGGAAGAATTTACATGTACCGTTTGCGTCCTGATTACAAAATGTATGCCCGACCTATTTCAGAATATCCTGGAAAATGCGAACAAGCAAAAGCTATTATGTTGATGATTCAAAATAATTTGGATTATGAAGTGGCACAACATCCACACGAATTAATTACCTACGGTGGAAACGGTTCTGTTTTTCAAAACTGGGCACAATATTTACTAACCATGAAATATTTGGCTGAAATGACAGAAGAGCAAACTTTAGTCATGTATTCAGGCCATCCAATGGGTTTATTTCCATCACATAAAGATGCGCCAAGAGTTGTAGTTACGAATGGAATGGTAATACCCAATTATTCTAAACCTGACGATTGGGAAAAAATGAATGCCTTAGGCGTTTCGCAATACGGACAAATGACAGCTGGAAGTTATATGTACATCGGTCCACAAGGAATTGTTCATGGAACTACCATCACAGTTTTAAACGGATTCAGAAAAATTAAAAAATCTCCAAAAGGCGGACTTTTCGTAACGTCAGGATTGGGCGGAATGTCTGGCGCACAACCAAAAGCAGGAAACATTGCAGGATGCGTAACCGTTTGTGCTGAAGTAAATTCAAAAATCACACACATTCGTCATTCACAAGGTTGGATTAATGAAGTGATTGAAAACATTGACGAATTAGTTCCAAGAGTAAAAAAAGCATTAGAAAATCAAGAAATAGTTTCTATTGCTTACTTGGGAAATGTAGTCGATGTTTGGGAACGTTTTAATCAAGAAAATTTATACATCGATTTGGGTTCAGATCAAACTTCACTTCACAATCCTTGGGCTGGAGGCTATTATCCCATTGGTTACACTTTTGAAGAATCGAATGATTTAATGGCTAATAATCCGACCAAATTCAAAGAAGAAGTTCAAAAAACCTTACGTCGTCATGCGGCAGCCATCAACAAACATACCGCAAAAGGAACGTATTTCTTCGATTATGGAAACGCCTTTTTATTAGAAGCTTCTCGTGCTGGCGCCGATGTGATGAACGACCATCCAACATTGGGTAGAGAATTCAAATACCCAAGTTACGTGCAAGACATTATGGACCCCATGTGTTTCGACTACGGATTTGGCCCTTTCCGCTGGGTTTGTGCTTCTGGAAATCCCGAAGATTTAGCCAAAACCGACCAAATTGCTTACGATGTTTTGGAAGAAATGATGGCAACTTCTCCAGCGGAAATTCAGCAACAAATGGCAGATAATATTCAATGGATCAAAGGTGCACAAGAAAATAAATTAGTTGTTGGTTCACAAGCTCGAATTCTTTATGCTGATGCCGAAGGAAGAATGAAAATAGCTGAAGCCTTTAATAATGCCATTGCTCGAGGAGAAATTGGTTATGTTATTTTAGGACGCGATCACCACGATGTGTCGGGCACCGATTCCCCTTACCGTGAAACTTCTAACATCTATGACGGCTCTCGTTTTACTGCCGATATGGCAATACAAAACGTAATTGGAGACAGTTTCCGTGGTGCCACTTGGGTATCCATTCACAATGGCGGCGGTGTTGGCTGGGGTGAGGTAATTAATGGTGGTTTTGGTATGGTTCTTGATGGAACTAAAGAAGCATCAAGACGCTTAGAATCAATGCTTTTCTGGGATGTCAACAACGGAATTTCAAGAAGAAGTTGGGCTCGGAACGAAGGTGCTATTTTTGCTATAAAAAGAGCGATGGAGACGCAACCTTTATTGAAAGTTACCATTCCTAATATAGTAAATGAAGATTTGTTTCAAGTTTAAAGTTTCACGTTAGTTTTAGAAAGAACTTGAAACCTGAAACTTGAAACCTAAAACTAAAATAAAAACACTATGAAAACAACAAAATTTTTACCATTACTCCTACTCTTCATTCTCGCTTCCTGTAGTTCTGTTAGAGTAGCTTCTGATTTCGATAAAAATATCGATTTTACTAAATATAAAACTTACGCCTACCAAAAAAATGGAATCGATAAAGTTGAAATATCAGACTTAGACAAAAAAAGAATTTTGCGTTCTATTGATGAAATAATGGCCAGCAAAGGCTTTACCAAAAGCGACAATCCGGATATATTGATTAATTTTTTCACCAAAGAAAGAGAACAAGTTGACATCAACCAATTCAATGCTGGTTGGGGTTACGGATGGGGATGGGGATGGAATCCTTGGATGTGGGGAGGAAACACCTCTGTGTACCGCTATGCTGAAGGCACTTTGACAATTGATTTTATTGATAATAATAAAAAAGAATTAATATGGCAAGGAATTGGTGAAGGCACATTAACCAAAAATACGAATAAGAAAGACGAAAACATCAAGGAATTTGTTTCCAAAATCTTAACCTTATATCCTCCAATACATTCTGAAAAAAAATAATTTTTCAAATCCTCCAACTATAATTTATAATCCCGATTCATTACAATCGGGATTTTTATTTTTCCGTAAATCAAACTCTTTTTAGCAAAATAAAAAATCGTAAAATAGTTTAGTGTCGTAAAATTACTTGAGTTAAAATACTGATATACTTTAACTTACAAATATTAATAATCTCTTTAACACTGTAAAGCATCAAAAAAAATAAAAAATATGCCTTATAACAATAGTATTTTCGCATTATTAATAAATGTATACAGTAACAAAGGATTTAACACTGTATCTATTAACAAAAAAATAATACAACTCTGGGGCATTAAAAAATTTAAATCATTGCTATTCAGAAAAATTCACTAGTAAAACGAAAACAATTAAGACAACTTAAATACTATCATGGAATTAAATAAATACAGTAAAACTGTAACTCAAGATCCAACTCAGCCAGCATCTCAAGCCATGTTATATGGAATTGGTTTAGATGAAACCAAATTAGCTCAACCCTTTATAGGAATTGCTTCTATGGGATATGATGGAAACACCTGTAACATGCACTTGAACCATTTGGCTTCCTATGTCAAAGTCGAAGTCAATGCATCAGATATGGTGGGTCTGATTTTTAATACTATTGGTATAAGCGACGGAATTACGAATGGTACTGATGGAATGCGTTATTCATTAGTAAGTAGAGAAATTATTGCTGACAGTATAGAAAGTGTGGTTGCAGGTCATTATTATGATGGAGTAATTGCGATTCCTGGCTGTGACAAAAATATGCCCGGAGCGATTATTGCTATGGGTAGGTTGAATCGCCCTTCGATTATGATTTATGGTGGAACAATTGCCCCAGGTAAATACCACGGAAAAGACCTTAACATCGTTTCTGCTTTTGAAGCTTTGGGTGAAAAAATTGCAGGAAAAATCTCTGAAGAAGAATACAAAGGCATTATTAAAAACTCTTGTCCAGGAGCGGGTGCTTGTGGCGGAATGTATACTGCCAATACTATGGCAATTGCGATTGAAGCACTTGGAATGAGTCTTCCTTACTCAAGTTCTAATCCTGCTGTGAGTCATGAAAAAATTGAAGAATGCAAGCAAGCAGCCAGCTACATAAAAATACTACTTGAAAAAGATATTTGCCCGAAAGACATCATGACTTTTGACGCTTTCGAAAATGCACTTACCACCTTAATTGCTTTGGGTGGAAGTACAAACGCTGTACTACACATGATTGCTATAGCAAAAAGTGTTGGCGTAAAAATTACTATAGATGATTTTCAACGAATTAGTGACAAAACTCCATTAATTGCTGACTTTAAGCCAGGAGGAAATTATTTAATGCAAAACCTACACGAAAAAGGTGGAGTGCCAATGGTTCTAAAATATCTTTTAAGTAAAGGAATGCTTCATGGAAACTGCATTACTGTTACTGGAAAAACACTTGCCGAAAATTTAAAAGACATCAAAGACATTGATTTTGAAGACCAAAACATTATTCGACCATTAGAAAAACCTCTAAAAGAAACTGGGCACCTTCAAATACTATACGGAAACCTCGCTGAAAATGGTTCTGTAGCTAAAATTACCGGAAAAGAAGGTGAAAAATTTGTTGGTCCAGCCAAAGTATTTGACGGTGAAAAAGAGTTAATTCAAGGTATTGAAGACAAAAAAATTAAAGCTGGAGATGTCGTCGTTATTCGTTATGTTGGTCCAAAAGGCGGACCTGGAATGCCCGAAATGCTTAAGCCAACCTCAGCAATTATTGGAGCTGGACTTGGAAAAAGTGTAGCCTTAATTACAGATGGACGATTTAGTGGTGGGACACATGGTTTTGTGGTAGGTCACATTACTCCCGAAGCCTATGATGGCGGAACTATAGCATTAGTAAAAGATGGAGACACCATAGAATTAGATGCTGTAAATAACAAAATACATTTGGCCATTAGCAATGAAGAATTAGAAGAAAGAAGAAAGAAATTTGTAACTCCTCAGCTAAAAGTCACCAATGGTGTACTTTATAAGTATGCAAAATTAGTAAAAAATGCCTCTGAAGGCTGCGTTACAGACGAATCATAATAGCAAGAACATGGATACATTAGAACGCTCACAAAAAGAAAACACAGATAAAAAAGCCGTAAGTACATCGGGTAGTCTAGCCGTTATTGATGCTTTATTGTCTGAAAAAGTGGATACCATTTTTGGTTACCCTGGAGGTGCCATAATGCCAATATATGATGCCCTTTTCGATTTTAGTAATAAACTAAGTCATATCCTCGTACGACACGAGCAAGGAGCCATACATGCTGCCCAAGGATATGCTAGAGTTAGCGGAAAAACTGGAGTCGTTTTTGCAACGAGCGGACCAGGTGCTACCAATTTAGTCACTGGTTTAGCCGATGCTCTAATTGATTCTACTCCACTAGTTTGTATTACTGGACAGGTTTTTGCACACTTATTAGGTACTGATGCTTTTCAAGAAACAGATATCATCAACATCACAACTCCAATTACCAAATGGAATTATCAAATAACTGATGCTAAAGAAATTCCAGAAATATTGGCCAAAGCCTTTTTCATTGCTAAAAGCGGTCGTCCTGGTCCTGTTTTAATAGACATTACTAAAAATGCTCAAATGCAACTGTTCGAATACATTGGCTACAGACCATGTATCCACATTAGAAGCTATCGACCAAAACCAATTATTCGTCAAGATTATATTGAAAAAGCAGCCGCTCTTATCAACCAAGCCAAAAAACCTTTTATCATATTTGGTCAAGGGGTTTTACTCGGGAATGCTGAAAAAGAATTTTTAGCTTTTATTGAAAAATCAGGAATCCCAACCGCTTGGACTATCATGGGAATGAGTGCAATACCAACCGATCATCCTCTTGCAGTAGGGATGCTAGGAATGCACGGAAATTATGGTCCAAATTATCTAACAAACGAATGTGACGTATTGATTGCCGTAGGAATGCGTTTTGACGATAGAGTTACGGGACGTTTAGATAAATATGCCAAACAAGCTAAAGTTATTCACTTAGATATTGACCCTGCAGAAATTGACAAAAACGTTCAAACCACTGTTCCTGTTTGGGGAGATTGCAAAGAAACCTTGCCGTTACTAACCAACTTAATTGAGAAAAAAACGCATCCTGAATGGTTTGCTGAATTTGATAAAAAAAGAGAAAAAGAAAACAACACTCTAGTTTATAAAGAACTAAACCCTACTGAAGGAGGCTTAACCATGGCTGAAGTTATTAATGTACTTAATGACTTAACAGGAGGGGATGCTGTTATTGTAACCGATGTGGGACAACACCAAATGGTGGCTTGTCGATATACCAAACAAAACATCAAAAGAAGTAATGTAACCAGTGGTGGTCTGGGCACCATGGGATTTGCCCTTCCAGCAGCCATTGGAGCAAAATTTGGAGCCCCTGAAAGACAAATCATTGCTATTATGGGTGATGGTGGGGCACAAATGAATATTCAAGAATTAGGAACCATCATGCAATACAAGCCTAATGTTAAGATTTTAATTCTTAACAACCAATTTTTAGGAATGGTACGTCAATGGCAAGAACTTTTCCATGAAAAAAGATACTCCTATACCGACATTACAAGTCCCGATTTTGTGCAACTAGCCAAAGCATATAACATTGATGGAAAACATGTTTCCGAAAGAGAAAAACTAAGAGAAAGCCTCAAAGAAATGCTAGATCATCCTAGTTCTTTCCTTTTAGAAGTGGCTGTAGTTCATGAAGATAATGTGTTTCCAATGGTTCCACAAGGAAAAGGAGTGGCAGAAATTGTATTAACAAAAGAGGAAATCTAAAATAATCCCAATGAAACAGGAATATACACTAACCGTTTATACCGAAAATCAAGTAGGCTTACTCAATAAAATAGCCATCATGTTTTCGAGGAGAAAGATTAATTTAGAAAGTTTAAACACCTCTCCAAGCGAAATAGACAACATTCACCGATTTACCATCGTAGTAGTCGAGACTGAAGAAGTAGTCAAAAATTTGGTTCGCCAAATGGAAAAATTGGTAGATGTATTTAAAGTATTTTATAATACAAATGAAGAAATTGTTTGGCAACAGGTTGCTCTATACAAAGTTCCTACTTCTGTTATTATGAAAGAAGTTAAAGTAGAACGTTTACTTCGCAAATATGGAGCTAGAACAGTGGTAATTCGGGAAGATTACACCGTTTTTGAAACTACTGGTCAGGACGAAGAAGTGAACAACTTATTGAGAGAATTAGATAAATACGGACTAATTGAATTTGTGAGAAGCTCTCGAATAGCAATTATAAAATCCAGTGAAGGAGTTCATAAAAAGGTTTTGGATATGGAGAAAAATGATCCTACCAAAAAACCAATCAATAACGAATTTTTGAATCATAAGAGTATGATTTTCGAAATGTAAACAACAAAACTAAAAACAAAATTTAAAAATTAAATCAATTTAAAAATGGCAAATTATTTCAATTCACTTCCACACCGTCTAAAAGTTCAGGAATTAGGAAAATGTGATTTTATGCAAAGCAGTGAATTTGCAGATGGAGTTACTAAACTTATTGGCAAAAAAATTGTAATTATTGGATGTGGAGCTCAAGGATTGGCTCAAGGTCAAAACATGCGCGATAGTGGTCTTCACGTAGCTTATGCTTTACGTCAAGAAGCTATAGACAACAAAAGAGCATCCTATCAAAATGCAGTTGAAAACGGTTTTGAAGTAGGAACTTTTGAAGAAATAATCCCAACAGCTGATTTGGTATCTAATTTGGCTCCAGACAAACAACATACTTCTGTTATCAATAAAATTGTTCCCTTAATGAAACAAGGAGCTTGTTTATCTTATTCTCACGGTTTCAATATTGTAGAAGAAGGCATGCAAATCCGTAAAGATTTAACCGTTGTTATGATTGCGCCAAAATCTCCAGCCTCTGAAGTGCGTCACGAATATTTACGTGGTTTTGGTGTTCCAACACTTATTGCCGTTCACTCAGACAACGACCCTAATGGCGACGGATTAGATATTGCAAAAGCCTATTGCGTAGGAACTGGTGGACACAGAGCCGGCGTTTTACTTTCTTCTTTTGTAGCTGAAGTAAAATCGGATTTAATGGGAGAGCAAACCATTCTTTGTGGTTTGTTGCAAACAGGTTCTATTTTGAGTTTCAACAAAATGGTTGAAAAAGGAATTGACAGAGGTTATGCTTCTAAATTAGTACAATACGGCTGGGAAGTAATTACCGAAGCTTTAAAAATTGGTGGTATTACCAACATGATGGATCGTCTTTCTAATCCTGCAAAAATTGAAGCTTTTAAAATATCAGAAGAATTAAAAGACATCATGCGTCCCTTATTTGTAAAACACATGGATGATATTTTATCTGGTGAATTCTCTAGAGTAATGATGGAAGATTGGGCTAACGGAGACAAAAACCTATTGAGCTGGAGAGCTGCTACTGGCGAAACCGATTTTGAAAAAACACCTGCTGGAAACTTCGACATTTCTGAACAAGAGTATTTTGACAATGCTACCTTGATGGTTGCATTTGTAAAATCTGGAGTAGAATTGGCCTACGAAACCATGACTTGCTCAGGTATTAAAAACGAATCTGCTTACTACGAATCGTTACACGAAACACCACTTATTGCTAATACTATTGCTCGTAAGAAATTGTTCGAAATGAATCGAGTAATCTCTGACACGGCAGAATACGGTTGTTATTTGTTTGACCATGCTTGTAAACCCCTTTTGACTGATTTCATGAAAAAAGTAGATACCAACATCATTGGTAAAAACTTCAACGCTACCGCAAACGGACAAGTGGACAATTTTGAATTGGTAAAAGTAAATGCAGCCATTCGCAACCACTCTATCGAAATTTGTGGTGCTGAACTTCGTGCAGCTATGACCGCCATGAAAAAAATTGTAGAATAACAATCTCTTTGTAGAATAGAAAAGCAGCTGAAAGGCTGCTTTTTTTTATGAAGTAATTTTTATGAAAAATAGTAAACGTAGCTTTGGCGAAATAAAAGCCCTTTCGATGATTTGTAGTAAAAAATTAATACATTTGGTTTTAACATAATGCGAAACAAACCTTCGCCAAGCTACCCAAAAATGGGTGTATATGCGAAGGTTTATTTCGTATATTAACAAGTTGGTGGCAATGCTATCGGACGTTTTGGGTAAAATACAACATTTAGACTTAAACGAATGAAAGGCATTAGCTACCGTAAATCGGAGAAGCAAATGCAAAAACAAACAGAGTTAATTGAATTAGGAGTTAAGAAAGGTTACATTTCTTTCACGGCAGACAACAAGAAAATAACGTATATTCAACAAGATAAAAATTACAGATTTACTGACCCAGAAGAAATTGTAAGAGCTGAATATTACGTTGAGCTTATCGAAAAATACCAATATCAGCCCAAACGAATTGATTTTGAAATAGTAGTTCCAAGAAGAACTCCGAGCGACCTTGCGGACATCGTAATTTATGAAGATGACGAAAAACTCAACCCATACATTGTAATCGAATGTAAACGTGACGGAATTTCTGATGCTGAATTTGAACAAGCAATTGAACAAGCGTTTGGCAACTCCAATTCAATTCGTGCACCATTCAACGGAACTGTTGCAGGAAATACAAGACGTTTCTTTGACGTTAAAGGCTTCGCTCCAAACGAGAGAGAAAAAAATATCATTGCCGACATTCCTGTAAATTATGGAAAAGTACAAGAGTTTCGTTTCAAAAAAGGGGACGTAAATTGGGATTTAAAACCCGTCCAAAAAGAGGAACTTATCAGACTTCTTGAAAAATGTCATAATACACTTTGGGACGGTGGAAAAATGCAACCGACAGAAGCGTTTGACGAATTGAGTAAAATCATTTTCGTAAAAGTTCGGGACGAACAAACCGCAAGAAAAAATGGAGATGCCTATGATTTTCAAATCAAAACTCACGAAACAGCCGAAAGCGTCCACAAACGTATAATTTCAATTTATGACGAAGCAAAAAAGTATGACCCTGATGTTTTTAGCGAAAACATTTTAAGCGTTCCTACCAAACTTTTTACTGTTGTCAATCACTTACAAGGTGTAAACCTTTCAAAAACCGACCTTGATACAAAAGGAGTTGCTTTTGAACGTTTTATGGAAGATTTTTTTAAAGGCAAACAAGGTCAATATTTTACTCCAAGAGAAATAGTAAACTTCATTGTCAATAGTTGCGATTTCAACAACAAAACAAAAGTTTTAGACCCTTCTTGCGGTAGCGGTGGTTTTCTTTTGTAGCTTTAGGCCATATCAGACAACAAGCAAGTGAATATTACGATGAAAATTCGCCTGAACATTACAGATATTGGCACGACTTCGCGGCAAATAATCTTTTTGGAATTGAAGTAAATGAACGAATTGCCAGAGTTGCGAAAATGAATATGATAATTCACGATGACGGACATACTAACGTGATTTGTTCGGACGCTTTGGAACTTCATTCAAAAATCCAATCCATAAACCAAAGGTTTAAAGAAAATGATTTTGATTTAATTATTACAAATCCACCATTTGGAGCAACTGTAAAAAAAGAAGAAAAGAACTATCTGGGAACTTTTGAATTAGGAAAAGACAATACCGACAAAATCCGAAAAACTCAAAAAACAGAAATCCTATTTTTGGAAAGATGTTGGCAATATTTAAAATACGGAACTGGAAAAATAGCTATTATCATTCCTGATGGAATGCTAACAAATACAACATTAAAATATGTTCGTGATTTTATGACTTCAAAATTTCAAATTGAAGCAATTATTTCACTACCACAAGTTACGTTTGCACATTATGGAGCAGGTTTAAAATCATCCATACTCATAATGCGTAAACTCGATAAAACCGAAAAATCGAAAGACTACGATATTTTTTGTGCAATTGCTAACGAAGTTGGCTATGATGCAAATGGAAGAAAAAGTAATACCGATTTAAACAACATTTTAGCGAAATACAATGAATTCTTAAAAGGAAAACATTTTTACGAAAAAGAAGTTTATGTAAAAAAATTAAGTCAACTAAACAATAACAGACTTGACAGTTATTATTATTCTCCAATGTTTGAAACAATCATTGCAGAAATCGGAAAATCAAAATACAAATTGAAACGATTAGAAGAAGTTTGTGTTGAAGACGGAATATTTATTGGCAAAACACCCTCAAAAGATAACTATTCCGAAAGTTCAAACGACCCGAAAATCGTAAAAGCAGCCTCATTGAAAACAGGCAAAGTAAATTTGGAGCTCGTAGATTTTGTAAAACCCGAATACGCACCAACTCGACTTATAGAAAATGGAGACATTCTAATTTTAGGCGCTGCACACCAAGCACAATATTTAGGAAAGAATCCTTGCATTGTTGAAATACCCGAAGAATTGAAAAATGAAGAAATTGGCTTTGTTGGGGAACTTGTAAATGTGAGAGTTGATAAGAGTAAAATTAATCCATACTTTTTACTTCAGTTATTTAATACTAAAAATTACTATTTACTCATCAACCGTGAAAAACGAGGACAAACATCTCATTTATATCCAAAGGATATGAAAAATATTTTAGTTCCAGTTCCAACAGACATAAAAGAACTGAACGAAAGTGCGGAACGATACAAAAAAAACTACTCGAAATATGAAGAGTATGTACAAAAAGCAAACAAAATTTTAGAGGACGCTTATCAAGAATTTGAAGAGAAATATTTAAACTAAAAAAAAGCACTGCCACCAACACGGGTTTGGCTCAATAGCGGTAGAATTGGTAAAATTATATTTACTACTTTTAACAAAAATTGTAACGGGCAGACAGTTCCGGTTTTCATAAATCCGCTACTGCGCCAAGCCCCAACCGTTATCGGTCAGTGTAAAAAGACAGCCAACGCACATTCAAGCACATTTGGTTTTGCCCGACACACAAAGCCGCCCCATCGCAAAACCAAAAGAGCTTGAATTTTCCCCAACGCACGGACGACAGAAATAAAAAATAAATCGTAATTTTGACGAATCTGTCAAAACAATATAGACAAAATGAATTTATTTGGAGAGTATTTAAGAAATAGACGTGAACAGCTAGGACTTCCATTGAGAAAAGTTGCAGCTGAACTCGACATTGACACTTCTATTCTAAGCAAAATTGAACGCAATGAAAGAGTGGCGACAAAGGAAATGTTGCCGACACTTGCTAAGACTTTAGAAGTTCAAGAAAAAGAAATACAAATTGAGTTTATCCAGTCGACTATTTTATCTGAACTTGGAGATTTGGAGTTTTTGACTGATGGGCTTAAAAATGTATTGAAGAAAATATGAGCACGAAATTTTTCACCAACGAAGAACAGAATACTCTTCTAAAAAAAATAGAAGGTATTTTCAAACATAAAAACATCCATTTCTTAGATGCTTTGGTTGGTTACTTCCGTGCATCAGGATATTTTCAAATTCGTGAATTTGTTGAGATTGCTCAAGAAATAAGAATTCTTGTAGGTATCAACATTGACTCTTTGGTTTATCAAGCCAATCAGCAAGGAGTTTTATTTGACGGTGATGCAGAAAAGGCACAAGAAGAATTTTTTCAGGAAGTAAAAAAGAATATCCAAGAAGCTGAATACGACAAGACCGTTGAAAATGGTATGATACAATTGATTAAGGACATTACCACTGGAAAAGTAAAAATCAAGATTCATCCGAAACAAAACATTCACGCAAAAATTTATATTTTCAGAGAGCAAGAAAAACACGACCACGGCTACGGTTCTGTAATTACTGGTTCAAGTAACTTAACTGATGCAGGACTTTCTAAAAACTTTGAATTCAATGTTGAATTAAGAGATAATTCAGACATTGATTTTGCAACCAAAACATTCGAAAAACTATGGGATGAAGCCGTTCCTGTTGATATTGACAGTATTGAAAAACTCCAAAAAGAAACTTACTTAAACGACAATTACACACCTTATGAAGTTTATCTGAAATTTCTGATTGAGTATTTTGGAAAAAGTATTGAGTTTGATCCAAACTCTATTTCTGATTTGCCAAAAGGTTTCAAAAGACTTTCATATCAAGTGGATGCCGTAAATGATGGTTTCACAAAATTAATGAAACACAATGGTTTTTTCTTGGCTGATGTTGTCGGACTTGGAAAAACAATTGTGTCAACCCTAATCGCTAAAAAATATTTTTACACCAATGGTTTTCCAGAACACCGTTCAAGAACACTAATTATTGTACCACCAGCATTAAAAGAAAACTGGGCTGAAACAATTGAAAAATTCAACTTAGACAATGTAAAAATCATCACAAACGGAAGTTTGCATAAAATCAATGATGCAACGATTTATGATTTAATAATTGTGGATGAAGCACACAAATTCCGTTCTGATACAGCAGGAATGTATAATGACTTGCAAAAGATTTGTAAAACACCAACAAGAAGAGTTATGCCTGACGGCAAAACCGTTCCTAAGCGTGTTATACTCGTTTCTGCCACTCCATTGAACAACAGACCCGAGGATATTGCTAACCAAGTTTATCTTTTTCAGGACAGCAAAGAATCAACGCTTGAAACAGGAAACTTACAGCACTTTTTTAGAAAAGAGATAATTGACCCCTATAAGAAATTAAAGGACGAACCAGATATTGCCAAAGTTCAAGCGGGTGTAAAAAAGATTTATGAAAAAGTGAGAACCAAAGTTATTGAACCGCTTATTGTTCGAAGAACAAGAACGGATTTAATGGCTCACGAACTTTATTCCAATGACCTTGAAAAACAAGACATCAAATTTCCAAAAGTAAAACAGCCTAAGAAAATACTTTATGTGCTTGAACCACACTTGGAAGATTTGTATGATAAAACCATTCACGTTCTTAGCCACGAAACGCAAGGGTTGAAATACAATCGTTATCGAGCTATTGGCTTTTTAAAGCCGCATAAAAAGAACAAGTATAAACAAGCGGATATGATTTCGGCTCAATTAGCCAAGATTATGAAAACGCTTTTAGTAAAAAGAATTGATAGTAGTTTTTTCGCTTTTAAACAGTCGCTTTTCCGTTTTACAAAAGCCACCGAAGCAATGGTTACTATGTTTGAAAATGGTCGCATCTTCATTGCTCCAAATTTGCCTGTTTCGGATATGATAAACGAAGGCAAAGAAGAAGAATTAATGGACTTGGTTTTAGAAAAATCTATTGAAGACCCAACCATTGATATTTGTGAACCTGATGATTTTGAATATGATTTCTTACCCGGTCTACAGCACGACTTAAGACTGCTTAAAGAATTATCGGCAGAATGGGAAAAAATTAATGAAGATCCAAAACTTGAAGTGTTTATTGAATATTTGAAAAACACTCTATTGAGCAAGTCAATAAATCCACAATCTAAGTTGGTTGTGTTTTCTGAAAGCAAAGAAACTACAGTCTATTTAGAAAGAGAACTTCCAAAACATATTTCAGCAAGTATTATATCTGTCGACAGTAAATCCAGAAAAGACCGAATGCCAGCGGTTCGCAAAAACTTTGATGCCAATTTGCCTAAAGTCGAGCAAGAAAATAATTACAGCATTATTCTAACAACAGAAGTATTAGCTGAGGGTATCAACTTGCACCGTTCCAACGTGATTGTGAATTATGACACGCCTTGGAACTCTACCCGATTGATGCAACGAATTGGTCGTGTTAACAGAATTGGTTCAACGGCTGATGAAGTTCACGTTTTCAACTTCTATCCTACAGCTAAAGTGAATAATGATATTGAGTTGGAGAAGAAAGCCATTATGAAACTGCAATCTTTTCACGCCGCATTGGGTGAGGACAGTCAAATATATTCGCCTGATGAGGAAACAGAAACTTTCGGACTTTTCGACAAAGAAATGGAGGAAGAAAAGGACGAAAAATTGGCTTACTTGATGATGATTAGAGATATCAAGGAAAAAACACCAGGTGTTTTCAAGCAAATAAAAAATATGCCTTTCCGTGCCAGAGTAGGACGAAAAAACAAAGACCTGAATCAAAGTACCATCTGTTACATCAAAGACAGTAAACGTGATGCTTTCATTTTAGTAAAAGATAATGAAGAAACGGAAGAGCTTACCTTTTTGGAAACTGTAAAGATTTTTGAAGCAGAAGTTTTAGAAAAGGCTATTGCGTTGCACTCAAAACATCACGAACAAGTTCAAGCAGGGATATTGTTGTTCTCTGATTTGCTCGAAAAAGAAAAAGCTAAGGATAAAAAAATTGATACGACCCAAGGTCCGAATGAGAAAAAAGCAAATGCTTATTTGGATGCAATGCTTAATCTTCCTTTGGTGAATGAAGAGGAAAGAGCCTTAATAATAAAGGCTAAAGAAGCTTTACGTCAAGGTCGTTTTCAAAATCTGCAAAGAGACATCAACAAGTTTCAACGCACTTTGAAAAAATTCCCTTTGAAGCCTGCAATCATTTTAGAAAAGGTAATCGAAATCCTAAAAGACTACCCTTTAATGAATGAGGAAGCGGAACAGGAATTCGAGAAGAAAATTGTAAGGGTTAAAACCTTGAATCCTGAAATTATTATCACTGAAAGTTTTAGTCAATGAGTCAACATACCAAAGAACATCAAAATATAGAATGGAAAGAGTCTTGGCACAATGACTACTTCAAATGGATTTGTGGTTTTGCCAATGCTCAAGGTGGAACCCTGTTTATCGGAATTGATGACAAGGGTAACACCAAACATTTGGATAATGCCCAAAAACTCTTGGAAGACTTGCCCAATCAAGTAAGGGATCTTTTAGGCTTGATGGTAGATGTAAACTTGCATACAGCAAATGGTGCTGATTATTTGGAGATTGTAGTAGAACCCTACCCTTTTCCAATCAGCTTACGTGGCAAGTATTATTATCGGTCTGGAAGTACTTTACAGGAATTAAAAGGTGCTGCCTTAGCAAAATTTCTATTGCAACGACAAGGCAAAAAATGGGATGGAGTACCTGTTCCTAATATTACCACAGACGACTTAAAAAATGACACTTTTGATTTCTTTCGAAAGAAAGCTACCAAAAGTAAACGACTAGAACCTGAGGATATAGACGGAACCAATCAAGAACTTTTGGAAAGTTTACAATTGTATCTGGAAGAAGAAAAAATGCTCAAAAGAGCCGCTATTCTACTTTTTCATCCCAAACCCGAAAAATATGTAACAGGTGCTTATATCAAAATTGGCTTTTTTGAAAACGAAGCAGATTTGATGTATCAAGATGAAACTCACGGAAATTTGTTTGAGCAAATTGAGAAAACAATGGATTTGCTCTTTACCAAATACATCAAAGCTTTGATAAGCTATGAGGGAATTTCTAGAGTTGAAACCTACGAATATCCTAAAGAAGCCATCCGAGAGGCTTTATTGAATTCAGTGGCTCACAAAGATTACTCAGGTGGTGCACCTATTCAAATTAAAGTATTTAAAGACCGAATAATGATTTGGAATGATGGGCAATTGCCTGATAATTGGACAGTGCATAATCTCTTAAAGAAACACGCTTCAAAACCTTATAACCCTGATATAGCCAACACGCTTTTCAGAAGTGGCTATATTGAATCTTGGGGAAGAGGTATTGAAAAAATGATGAACTATTGCAAAGAAGCAGGTATTCCAGAACCAAACTATTCTTTTGAAGGCTCTGATTTTTTAGTTGAGTTTAGAAAGGATATTTATCACAAAGAGTATCTAACCGAATTGGGTTTAAATGAAAGGCAAATCAAAGCGGTACTTTTTGTAAAAGAAAAAGGGAAAATTACAAATAGTGATTATCAGGAATTGAATGATATTGGTAAAACAACTGCCACAGAGGAATTATCGCAGTTAGTTGAATTTGAAATTTTTAAAGCACCAACTATGAAAGGTAGAGGAGCAAAATATGAATTACAATAATTGGCCAGTAATTGGCCGAATTGGCCGGTAATTAGCTTTTAAATAGAAGAAATGTGATTAGACAATGAAAGAAAAAGACTTAAAACATAGATTACAGCAAACTTTCGACTTCTCCATTTGGAAGGAGATTTTGCCTTTGTTTTTCAAAAAGATTGACTATTTCAGTCATCCTGAAAATGTGTTTCTAAATGATGAAAAAGTCATTGACGGTAAACAAATCGGTACGGTAAAACTGGATGACGGAAAGCAATTGGCTATTTTCACGGTAGAAGTTGCCGACAGCATTAGCATTGTTCGCAACCGTCAAGGTTTGCGGGAAATTGCAGCCAAACACATCGACCAAAACATCATTCACGGGGCTTTGGCATTTTTCTACAATAAAAACCAAGCAGATTACCGTTTTTCATTCATAGCCAAAGAAGCTAGTATTGATTTAGAAACAGGTGAACTCATCAAAGGCGAAACCAAACCTAAACGTTACACTTACTTATTGGGTGGCAATGAAGCCTGCACTACACCTGCAAAGCGAATGTTGGTATTGGCAGACAAAAAAGAAAAGGGCGAAGTAAACATCAAGGAACTGAAAGAAGTGTTTTCGGTGGAAACTCTGAACAAAGACTTCTTTAAAACCTACAAAGCACACTACGAGAAATTTGCCAAACATTTGGCGGATGAAAACAATCCGTTTAGAGCCAAACTGATTGATACCGAAAAAGAAACCAAGGACAAAGAAGAAAAACCCATTCGTGATTTTGTCAAAAAACTTTTAGGTAGAATCGTTTTCCTCCAATTTTTGGAAAAGAAAGGTTGGATGGGTTGTGATGCCAACACCCTTGAATGGACTGGAGGACACCCACGTTTTATGTATCAGTTGTTTGAAGATTTCAGTAAGCCTGAAAAATTCCACAGCCAATGCCTGACTAAGTTGTTTTTTGAATCCCTGAATACCAAAAGACCCAATGACATTTTTGAGGTAAAAGGACTCAATGGCAAACTGAACGGTTCTCGTGTACCTTACCTAAACGGAGGTCTTTTTGAACCCGAAAAAAACAAAGCCACTTTAGACATTGACTTCCCAGCCGATTTTTTCAAGGAACTGTTAGAATTCTTTGACCAATTCAATTTCACGATTGACGAAAACAGCCCAGACGACCACGAAGTAGGAATTGACCCAGAAATGCTTGGGCATATTTTTGAAAACTTACTAGAAGACAACCGAGACAAGGGAGCATTTTATACTCCCAAAGAAATTGTGCAGTATATGTGCAAGGAAAGTTTGATTCAGTATTTGCTCAATACATTTCAAGAGCAAAAAGACATTGAACAGTTTATTCGCTTTCATACCGTTTCACCTTTATTGGCTGAAAAAGAAAATGCCATTTTACTCAATAAAAAACTGGACGATATTAAAGTCTGTGACCCTGCCATTGGTTCAGGTGCTTTCCCGATTGGAATGTTGCAAGAGATTTTTGAAGCTAAACGCTTTATTTATCCATACCTAAAAACCAATAAAGACTTTAAGCCAGCCGAAGTAAAAAAGAACATCATACAAAATTCCATTTATGGCGTGGACTTAGAAAAAGGTGCTGTTGACATTGCCCAACTTCGTTTTTGGCTTTCGTTAGTGGTTGATGAATTGAACCCACACCCTTTGCCCAACTTGGATTATAAGATTATGCAGGGCAATAGTTTGTTGGAGCATTTTGAAGGCATTGAATTAGGCAAAGTTGCGTTGTTTGAAGAACCAAAGGTTCGGATAATTGAACCTACACTTTTTGAAGAACCCAAAGCAGATTATGGTTTTTCAAAAGAGAACAGAAATAACATAAAAGAATTGATTGCTGATTATTTTAAAGTAGAAGAAAAAGAACAAAAAACTTCTATTCACAAGCAAATAGATTCAATAGTGATGGATCATATTGATAAGTCCTTAGAGTTTTTTGAGAATAAACTGTTGATCGAAATTGCTACTTATGAAAAGCAATTAGAAAGCAAAACATCAAACTTAAGTCATGCCCAAAAAGACCAGTACTTTCAGAAAAGCAAAGAAGTAAAAGAAATAGAAAAACGTCAAGCTCAACTACAAAGCAAAACAGCTGCACGCAAACGTTTATTAGAATTTGAAAACACAGACGAACGACCTTATTTCCTTTGGCATTTGTATTTTATGGATGTATTTGACAAAGGCGGTTTTGATGTAATGATTGGTAATCCACCTTATATACAATTGCAAAAAATGGGCAAAGAAACCGACATTTTACAAGATGCAGGTTTTGAAACCTTTGCACGAACAGGCGATATTTATTGTTTGTTTTATGAAAAGGGAATTGATTTGCTCAAAAAGAATGAAGGTATCCTTTCTTATATTACTTCAAACACTTGGATGCGAACCAAATTTGGCGAAAGTCTGAGAGACTATTTTACAACAAAATGCAACCCTGAAATTTTATTAAATTTTGAAGACACGCAAATTTTCCCTTCTGCGACTGTAGAAGTAAATATCCTGATTGCAAAGCGTGAAAGCTGGAACAAAAAATTGGAAGCCGTTGCTGTAAAAGGTGACTACAAGGTTGGTACTTCTATCAACGACTACTTAACTAAAAATGGAATTTTTCTCAATGATTTGTCGAAAGAAAGTTGGGTAATTCTTTCAAAATCTGATTATGAAATAAAGAACAAAATTGCGGAAACAGGAACACAACTAAAGGACTGGAAGATTGAATTTAATAGAGGTTTCCTTACAGGACTTAATGACGCATTTTTTATTTCAGAAGAGCAGAAAGACACATTTATTAAAAGAGATTCAAAAAATGCTGATATAATTAAGCCTCTTTTAAGAGGTCGTGAGATAAAAAAATACGGATATTCTTTTAATGAAAATTATGTATTATTTCCGCACAACGGTACTAAAGATAAAGCACGAATTCAAGTAGAAAAAGATTATCCAGTAATATATGAACATCTACTAAAATTTAGAGATAAAGACTCTGAATTAGTCAAGCCAAACAATAAAGGTGAAATACAAACTTTAATTGAACGGTCTGACCAAGGCGACCATTGGACAAATTTGAGGAATTGTGCTTACATTGACGCTTTTGAGAGTGAAAAACTTGTTTGGCTTTCTATTTCAGACAAACCTGCTTTTGCATTTGACAACAAAGGTATGCACGTAACCGCACCTGCTTATATAATGATAAGCCATTGCAATAAATATTTGATGACGGTTTTAAATTCCAAAACAATGGAATGGTATTTAGATAAAGTTTCATCTTCAACAGGAGTTGGAACCAATCAGTGGTCAAAAATATTTGTGGAACAATTGCCAATTCCTGAATTGGAAGAAACAGCTAGAAAACCTTATGAAAACATCGCTGAATATCTCATTTACCTGAACGATCCGAAACAAGAATCAGTTTTAGAAAAAGTGAGTAACGAAGCTGTTAGCCAAGTTTTTGAAGACTTGGTAAATATGATGGTGTACGAACTGTACTTTGAAGAAGAAATGAAAGCCAAGGAAATAGATGTGTTGCAATTTGTAACCGAAAGGGCATTTCCAGACCTTAACAAAGCAGAAGACCCAAAAGCCACCATACAAAAAGTGTATTATGAGTTGCAACAAAAGGACAATCCCATTCGCAACCGTATTTTGGTAGCCAGCAGCCGTAGTGAAACCATTGCAAGAATTAACGCAGCAACAAGTTAGCAATGAAAAGAATAAAAGAATTACATATCAATAATTTCAAGTTCTTTCCAGCAACAGAACCTATTAAAATAGATGGAAAGAATATTTTGCTTTATGGTGAAAACGGTTCTGGAAAGTCCTCTTTTTATTGGGCATTATACACCTTATTGGAAAGTTCGCAAAAGTCTGATGCAACCCAAATTCAAAAATATTTCAACAAACTAAACCCACAAAGTTTAGTCAACATTCACGCCACAACAGATGCGGCTGGTGTAGACAATAGCTTCATAAAAATCGTGATGAATGACGATTCAGATTTTGAAGTAAGTCATCAAAATACAGCAATAAACACAAGCGACCAAGCAAAAGAAAGTTTACTTGCTAGTGATTTTTTGAATTACAGACTTTTACAGCGTTCACATTCCGTAAAACACAGTGAAGAAGTTGATTTATTTTCAATGTTCGAAGATGCTGTTTTAGGCTATGTACAATTTACTGATACCAATTGGCATAATGAACTGGGTGTTGGCATTCAATTACGCAATGCAGGTTCTATTTATAAAATTGTAGAACGTGGCCCAGATAAAACATATCCAAAGAAAAATGGCGAATTAGGATTTCCGCAAAAGGCTGCACATAATGCGGCATATACCGAATTCAATAATTTAGTTGAACGCTTTGAACGAGATTTAGGGACTTTAATTCAAAACATCAATCAAAGAGTTAATCCAATTATTCAAGATAAACTGAAATTCAAAATAACTTTTCATCTTGAATTAGTAAAGGTTTCAGCACACAAATTATCTGAAGCCAACTATTCCAAACCAAATTTTGCAATTCGTTTAAGAATAGACGATTTTAATGGTACAGGTCCAGTTTTAAAACCTCAATCATTTTTAAATGAAGCCAGACTTTCAGGAGTTGCTTTAGCAATTAGATTAGCCATAATGGAAAGGCGTATTCAAGATGCACCAGTAAAAATCCTTGTGCTTGATGATTTGATGATAAGTTTGGATATGTCCAATAGAGACAAAATTGTAAAATTAATTTTAGATGAATATGCGTGGTTCTATGATATAACAGAACCAGTTGAAGCTAACAGAGACAAAGGGCATCAAACTTTTATTCTTACTCACGACCGTTCATTATTTACATTCATAAAAAACGATATTTCAAATCTTCCAGCAAACAAAAAAGATACTTGGAAACTCATTGAAATGTATGCAGATGATATTGATGATACTGACCCAAATAGTTTTGAAAAGCCCAAAGTGTTTTATGAGCAAAATGATTTAGCAATAGCAGTAAAGCATTACAAACAACACGATTATCCAGCAGCAGCGAACTATATCAGAAAATATTCGGAAGAAATATTTTGCAAATGGCTACCAGAATATTGTTGGAAAGACAAAGAAAGCAGTGAGAAAAGCAACAATAAAATGCCTTTTCAAAACATTTTGGAGAATTCCATAAATGTTTTTTGGCCAAGATTTGGTGCAGTTCCGCCTTTGTATTTAGAATTAAAGAAATATTTGCGAATTCTTCTTAATCCATTAAGTCACGCTGATGTTGGAGTTGAAAGATACAAAGGAGAAATAAAGAGGGTAATTCAAGTTGTTGAAGCCATTGAGAAGCTACATAAAGAAAATTCAATTGAAGTAATTGTTGCAGGTGGTGAAGAAATTCAAATCAGACAGACAAATGCAGCAGGGGATTTATTCAAAGGAATTTACGAACTATCTGATTCTTTGTACAAACTGACAGACCAAACTGGAGCAATCCAATATTCAACATTTACTGGCAGAATTATAGGTTGGGAAAAAGTTGATGCATTAGCAGTTGTTACAAATGGGACTTTCAATAATAAACCTAAAAAGACAATGCAAGAGAACCATACTGATTTTATGACTCTAAACACTTTGACAGGTTCAGCAAACTGGTTGGACGACTTGTATAAAATGGACGGAACAAAATTAATCTAAGAAAATGCCATCGCTTCACAGACACACACATTGCCAAGCCGCACAAGCCAACGCTACAACCCAAGCTTGGCAAAGAGTGTGTCTGTCCAACCGCACCGTAAAACCGACAGACAACCAAGCGGACAAAGAAGAACACCGAACCGATAACAGCGGTTTTGCAAAAAAGCGGGTTCAGTGGTTAATTGAGCATTCTACCTCGCATCAACTTTTGTGGTATGTTGACAGTTTTGTGCTCCGAAATCCGCTTCTTCGCAAAGCCGCAAACCGTTATATATCCTTATTCTTTACTAAACTTTTTCAAGGTTTCTTTTGTAAAATCAGATAGGACTAGTCTTCCGCTTATGTCTGCTCGCTCTGCCAGAAGTACATCCCAGTTTTCAGTTCCTGACCAAAATACTTTCTTGGCCTCTCGCATGGCTTCTGGATTGTAACTGCATAAACTTGTTGCTAAGGTGTGTACAGCAACATCTAATGCCTCACTATTTTCATACACATCTCCATACAATCCTTTCTCTCTTGCCCAAGAAGCCTCAAAAAAACGATTGGCATCAAGAGTAAGTTGTGATACTGCCGAAATGCCCATCTTGCGTTCTACAACTGGGCTCACTACAAAAGGGCCTATGCCAATGGTAAACTCACTTAATTTTATCGCTGCCTGTTGTGTTGCCAAACAATAATCGGTTGCAGCAGCAATGCCTACTCCTCCTCCTACTGTTTTGCCTTGCACTCTGCCAATAATAAATTTTGGACATTTGCGCATGGCGTTAATCACATTAGCAAAACCAGAGAAAAATACTTTACCATCATTGACATTATTAATCTGAACCAACTCTTTAAAACTGGCTCCGGCACAAAAGGTTCTATCTCCACCACTTTTCAAAACGATTACTTTTATGGTATCATTGTTTCCAGCTTGAATAATGGTTTGAGTCAATTGATGTAACACATCTGATGGCAACGAATTATGTTCAGGATGAAAAAATTCGATAGTAGCAATTTCGTTATGTATTTCCTGTTTTACGTAGGCTTCTTTCATCTTTACTCTTTTGTGATGCTGTATCAAATATAGAATTTATTTTTGGCTAAGGTAACTTTTGTTACAAATTTATTACTGTGAGCAGGCTACATTTGCCCCATAAATACATAAAATTATGGGATTATTAGATTTTTTAAAAATAGGTAGTAAAGCAGACAGTATTCAAGAATTTGTTGCAAAAGGAGCTCTAATTATAGATGTAAGAACGCCATCTGAATTTGCTGGAGGACATATAAAAAACTCCAAAAACATTCCTTTAATTGATCTTGAAGACAAAATAGGAGAAATTAAAAAAGCGAACAAACCAGTAATTGTTTGTTGCCTCTCAGGAATGCGTAGTGCTCAGGCTGCGTCCATCTTAAAACAAAATGACATCAACGTTATTAACGGTGGTGGTTGGAAAAGTTTGGAAAGTAAACTTTAAAGAAAAAGGGCTTCAAATTGAAGCCCTTTTTCTTTATTTAACAAATACAAATTCGACACGTCTATTTTTTTGTCGTCCTTCGAAAGTATCATTTGAATCTACTGGTATTTTTTCTCCTTGCCCAACGGAGGTCAGTCTGTTTTCATCGATTCCCTTCTGGATTAAATAATTCATAACTGACTTTGCTCTAGCTTCTGAAAGTTTTTGATTAGCATTATCACTACCAATGTTATCAGTGTGTCCAGAAATATCAATTTTTTTATCTTTTTTTAGGTTCAAATATTTCACCAATTCGTCTAACTCGGCAAAAGACGATTCCAAAATTGTAGCGCTATTTGTATCAAACAATACATTTCTTAATACCACTGGTTTATCCTCGACAATTTTTAATTTGATTTCCTGACATTCATAAAACTTAATTCTGTCTAAACCAAAATCGTTTCCATCCCAATCAGGATTTTGACTAACAATTCTAATAGCTATTTTTTCTTCATCTTTTGAATCCCAAAGCACAAAAAACTGTTCCCACTTGTTTAATTTATTAGGACAAACGAAGGGTCTGTCAAGTAGTTTCCCATTTATCGAAAATTGCAAAACCGCTGGTGGTCCAGTTTTTACGTTTAATGTATTGACCCAACAAGAGAAAAAATAGGTGGTATTCTTTTTGACTGAAATATTTTGCATCCAAACCGTTAGGTTTCTTCCATTTGCTCCATCAACTGCCATAAAATTTCCATCTCCTTTTCCTTTAAAATAGATGGGTGAAAAATTATAGGCATCATCTGTAATTCTGTAATGACTAGCTCCAGCTAATTCTTCTTCAGAATAATCAGATTCAAATGGCGTATTACTTTCCTCAAAATCACCATTTTTAACTAAATTTTGTTCGCTGGTTATCAATCCTTCTGGACATTGAGAAAATACTGCCGATGTGGTCAATATCATCAAATAAAACGCTTTCTTCATATTTATTGAATTATTATTTTTTTAGTACTAACTTGATTTCCTTTTTGAATTTGTAGCATATAAACTCCTTTTTCAAGATTGGTGTTTTGATTCACCTCATCAATCGAAAACGCTTTGATGGATTGACCTAGAAGATTATAAATTATAGCTTTACATCCGATATAACTACTCGGCACTTGAATAGTAAAATTACCTTTTGAGGGATTTGGATAAACTTTTACTTGAGAACTATCTGTAAAGGTTGAATTGCTTAAAGGCGTGTTAGAATAAAAATACAACTCGCCTCCAGTAACTGGATGAACATAAATCATAAACACACCAAAAGAGGTAGCAAAAAGGTTGTAATTATTTCCGTTTCCTCCTGCCCATCCACCACCTGAAAGGGGTGTCAAAGCCATGGTTCCAGAACTTGTCCCATCTGATTTCCAAACTTGCAATGCGCCACTTGATGATCCATTGGAACCTAGAAAATAGACTTCATTGTTATATACCTGCAAAACTTTTCTGTCGGTATAAATATTACTGTTGACACCATTAGATGTTCCCGTCCAAATATCTTTACTATTTATAATTTGATTCGCAGCATCTAATTTGAATAACTCAGAACCAATAGTTTCACTAATTCCTCTGAAAAACAAAGTATTATTTACATTGACTATCTGACAAGTATTCACGTTATTCAATTGCAAATCAGAATTAGAAGCTATTTGTACTGTACCGTCACTAGTTCCGTTTGAACTCCATATTGAAGGTCCTGTAATACACGTAAAATACAATAAATTATCCTTAATACTAAATTCATCTACTCTAGCAATTGATTTAAACAAAACGGTACCCGCAGTAGTTCCATCAGTTTCATAAATACCATAGGAGTTGGCTGTTTTTCCTATTGCATAGAAATACATTTTATTATTGTAATCAATAAATTGTTTGTTGTATGCCGTATCGGTTGACCCATTATATCCTGGGTTAATATCTTTCAACATAAAAGTTCCAGCTGGTGTACCATCGCTCACCCAAGGTTCCTTTCCATTGACAGTGAAACCACCTGTTCCATAATTGGCAAAGAAATACATTTTACCATCTTTCATATTTGAACCTAAATGGTTTGGTGCGATTTCAATAGCTGAACTATTTACTCCTTGAAAAATATCCATAACTAAATTTGTCCCCGAAGTAGTTCCATCAGTAACCCACAATTCTTTCCCAGTGGTTCCGTCGTTAGCTAAAAAAAAAGCCTTGTTAGCGTCAGCACTTAAAAATTCGACTGAAAATGTATCAAAATTATAAGGGTCTGTTGAGGGATGGATATTTTTAAGTAAGGTTGAAGTAGTTGTTTCTATATCAAACACATAGGGTTCTATTCCGTTTACACCATCATTGGCAAAAAAATAAATTTTGGTTCCTCCTACAATAGTATTCCCTCTAATGTCAATATCGTTTGGAGTTAGTTTAGTAGTGCCCGAAGCAGTTCCGTCTGACACAAACAATCCAACTTTTCCAACCAATTCCTCCATAAACAAATAATATAATTTACCGTTTACTTCTCGAAAAGAACAATTTATGGATAAACCTCCATTTGAAGGATTAACATCCTTAACCAGTTGAAAAGATTGTGCATTTAAATCGATGAAATTTAAAAAAAGTACTAAAAATATTGGTGTAATTTTTCTCATAATTGATAGATTTTATTTCAACAAAGTTGGTTTAAAATCTATCACTACGAAATACGCCGTTCTACGTATTTGGTTAGAGTAGTTTATTCTGTTTAGCTTTTTGCAACATCTCAATTCGGTTGTGAGCTTGCAATTTTCGGTAAATATTTTCGATATGCTTTTTTACAGTAGAAGTCGACAAAAATAAATTATCAGCAATAGCTGCATTCTTTAATCCTTTACTCAAATGTTCTAAAACCTCAATTTCTCTTGTTGAAAGTTCAACCAATTCTGAATCAGATGAAGATTTAAATGAAATAGGATTTTTTAATAATTTTAGAGTTTTCATTGCAATAGAAGGTGACATGGCTGCGCCTCCTGCTATCGTTTCATTGATGGCTTCGTATATTTTTTCTGCTTTTGTTTCTTTTAATAAATAGCCATCTGCTCCAGCTTTTATAGCATTAAAAACATTGTCGTCGTTATCAAAAACGGTAATCATTACAATTTTTATCTGAGGATATTTGGATTTAATTATTTCTGTTGCTTTAATTCCATTCATAATTGGCATTTCAATATCCATTAGAATGACATCTACTACATGGTTTTTCTCTAAAATCGCAATTACTTCTTCTCCATTTTGAGCCGTATCTTTGATGGTAACATCTGAAAATTTGGAAAGTTTTTCTTCTAAGGCTTTTTTTAGAAAGAAATTATCTTCAACTAAAATTATTTTTATCATGGTTATAACTGAATTTGAATGACATAACTCGTTCCGTTTTCTTTACTTGATTCGACATTCAAAATTCCATTCATCTCTTGAATTCTGTTGTGAATATTGTTTAAACCAAATGATTTTTTCTTTTTAGATTCGTAATCGAAACCTACTCCATTATCCAGAATTTTAATTTGCAATGTATTGTCAACCTGAGAAATGGCAACAAATACGTCTTTTGCATCTGCATGTTTGATAGCGTTATTTACGATTTCTTGAAGAATTCGATACAGGTTAATAGCTTGTTTTGATGATAACTCAACGTCAGATGCTATTTCAAAATCAAAATGAAAGCGAATGGCATCAACAGATTCTCTAGCATCTTTTATGAAATTGAGCATTCTTGATTGCAATTCAGACAAACTCAATTGCTTGGAATTTAAAACCCAAATGGTATCGCGCAACTCAGAAATGGACTTATAGGCAAAATTGGATAAGGTGTCAATCTTTCTATCAATTACCTCATCAAA
This sequence comes from Flavobacterium sp. R1_16, assembly GCF_057652095.1. Taxonomy (NCBI): domain Bacteria; kingdom Pseudomonadati; phylum Bacteroidota; class Flavobacteriia; order Flavobacteriales; family Flavobacteriaceae; genus Flavobacterium; species Flavobacterium sp. R1_16. Next base: position 551,404 of record NZ_JBYFCG010000001.1, on the reverse strand, counting down.
CTGAACGGAAGAGCCTTTCAAATTATCTAAAATGGAAATAATAAATGTAAGCTGAGAACCCACATTATCATGTAATTCTCTCGAAATATCCAATCTCTGCTCCTGAATTTTATAATTTGATTGTTCTTCTAATAATTTATTTTCCAATTTTAGTTGTTCTTTTTGGAGTTTTGTTTTGACTCTAAAATTTCTAAATAAAATGAGCCCTATTATTACGACACTTGAAATAAGTAGTAACCAAATATTTTTTTGCTTTACCTCGGCTTGCTGTTGTAAGATTTGTTTTTCTTTCTTTTCAGTTTGATACTTGGTTTCTAATTCGGTTACTGTTTTATTTTTCTCGACCGTATATATTGAATCTCTGAATTGTATGTAATTTTCCTGCTCTTTTATAGTAGCTTCTAGATTGTTATACTTTTTGTTAAACAATGCCTTTTGGAAATAATAATCTCTAAGTTTTTCTGCAGTTTCAGATTTTTTAGCGTATTTTAATGCTAATTCAAAAAACTTTTTTGCTTCCTCATACTGATTCAATTCGGTCGCAATTGTCCCTAAATTTGTAAAACAAGTTGCATAATCATAATCGGTATAAAGCAAGTTGTTTTGTCTTACTTTGTAGTCAAGAATTTTTACAGAACGTAAAATCCACTTTTTAGCCTCTTCAAATTTTTTCTGCTTTAGCAGTGTATTACCTATGTTGTTAAAGGTACTATGTAATAATATTGTGTCTTTCCCTTTTATATATTTTAAGTTTTGTTTGTGATAAAACAAAGCCCATTCGGGTTTATTCCAGTCGTCATAATTGATTGCTGTTGCATTAAATGAAGATCGGATATCCTTGGCTCTTGCGTCTTTTTTATTTAAAAAATACTGTATGGCTTTTTTACCATAATAAATGCCCTTTTGGTACTCTTCAAAATCATGATAATCGTAGGATAAACCGATACAAACTGTTCCTATCCAATGATCCAAATGATGCATTTCGGCAATTTTGAGTCCAGCGATTCTGTTACTTATAGCCTTATCATATTGTCCTTTGTCATTGTAAACCCTTCCTAGATTGTTGTATAAGGAAACTATTGATTCATAATCTTTAGAATCTTTAAACTTGTTTAAGGCTTCTTTCCCGTAATAAATAGCGCTATCTTGAATACCCAAATCGGTGTATCGCATGTTTTTATAAAAACAATATTCAGCTTCATCAGTTGAATTTTTAATTCCTGATTTGGCTTGCTTAAAATAATAATCAGAGGAATCTTTTGATGTTAGTGCTTTCTCCAAAATATCTTTATTGCTTTGAGCCCAAATAAAACTTAGCGGAAAAACTATTACTAACAAAATCATTTTTTTTACCATACAAGTACAATTAGCAAATGCTATTTAATTCTATACACTTCAATTATTCATCTATTTAAGATGTTTTTTTATGATTAAATTATGCAAATACATAAATTGCTTTTCTATCTGATTCACTTTTTTTAGATGCGATTTTGTATCGGTTTCTTTGCGCTTCAAGACTGTATTTTTTAACCTAAAATCATCTATTTTCTGCTGTATTATTTTTGACTTCTTTTTGTACTCGTCCTGAATTCCGATGTATCTACATTGCAAAAAGACATATAGAACAATTAAAATAAAAAATCCTAAACTGTTTTCCATTTTTAACTAATTTTTAGACAAAAATGAAAAACATTGTCGCTTGAAACAATAAGTGGAAAAGCCTATTTTAAGTAAATTTATTTTTATTTATATATCAATCAACCTCTAATTTTTAATTCCAAATCTTTATCGGATTTTACCTGTATTCCATCATATTGCAGAGTCCATCCCATAGTGCTAGTTAGAATCAAAATTTTTGACAACTCACTTACAAGCCGATTTTTGGCATTGGTTTTCAGAGATGATTTTTCTATTTTCTTAGCTAGATTAGCTCTGACTGATTTGTTTATTTTATTGTAATCGTCTCCTGTAAATGGATTTAGTTTACTTTGATTGACATCATAAAACTGAATGTCAGGACTGATTTTAATTTCTTCTTTTGGTATAGTCAAAATCGTTATGGTCTTGTTTTTCTCATCAATATCGTATTTCATTTGGCGTAAATCATAGGCTACAGTAACATCGGCATTGACAATAATTAGGGCCTTTTTCTCGAAAGAAATCATGTCCATGAAATATTTATCTTGGTCTTTGTAGGTCAAGACCTGAGAAAAATGACCCTCGGTAACGATTAACTTTCCGACGTTTACAATTTGCTGTTGAATCAAATTGGTATTATAATCAATAGTTGAAGTATCGTCTTTTTTAAATTCACAAAACTTGAATAATAAAAAAATGGCGAGTAGGATTCCAGTTATCAGTAAAATTCTTTTCTGCATTTCTTTTTTTTTATAAATGTAGAAACTTTTTTTAAACCATTAAGAAATTAAGATACATTAAGTTTGCTGCAACTTAAATCAATTTGTTGTTTTTTGCTTTTTGAATGGCTTCCAATTTGTTGTGTACTTGTAGTTTGGTGTAAATATTCTCAACGTGTTTCCGAACTGTTCCTGCAGAAAGAAACAGATTATCTGCAATTTGATTGTACTTTAATCCTTTACTCAATTGCTCTAAGACTTCTATTTCACGTGGAGTTAAACTGTATTCTTCCTCATCAGGAAGGTTATCAAAAATGATAGGTTCTCTGAACAGTTTGAGTGTTTTCAAAGCTATGGATGGCGTCATGGTCGCGCCACCATTCATAGTATCTAAAATCCCTTGATGCAGTTCTTTCGGATTGACTTCTTTAAGTAAATAACCATCAGCTCCCGCCTTTATCGATTTGAAGATATTTTCATCATTATCAAAAACGGTGAGCATGATAATCTTAATTTGTGGATACTTGTTTTTGATGATTTCTGTTGCCTCAATTCCGTTCATTTTAGGCATTTCTATATCCATTAAAATCAAATCGATATTGTGATTTTTTTCTAATTTTTCTAAAACATCCAAACCATTTATTGCTGTTATTTTTATTGAAAAATCATCAAAAAAAGAAAGTTTTTCTTGAGCAGCTTTTAGCAAAAATGAATTGTCGTCTACAATGGCAATTTTAATCATCAGTCAAGCTCTTTGTTTAATAGTAATTCAATACTTGTTCCTTTTTCTGGAGTAGAAACTAAACTAAAAATGCCTCCAATATCTTCAATTCGCTTTTGCATGTTGAGCAAACCATTTCCTTTTTCGACCGTACTTTCATCAAAACCTTTTCCGTCGTCTTGAACATAAATAACAATTTTATCATCTATAGTTTTTACCTCGATAGTAATTTGGGATGCATCGGCATATTTTATAGCATTATTCACCGCTTCTTGAATAGTCCTATAGATATTCATCCCAGAAATGGAGGATAGTTTTTCCTGATGAACGCTATCTTCAATGGTAAATTTAAAATCGATATTCTCTTTGGCTATTTTGGCTTTTTCAATGAAATCTAAGATTCTAACACGCAAGTCTTCAAAATGAATTTCGTTGTTGTTCATTGCCCAAATTGTATCGCGCAATTCCAGTATTGTTGACCGTGCAAAAGTGCTAATTCCTTGAAGTTTAGCATCCAATTTTGCATTGGTAATATCAAAAGCATATTTGATATTTTCTACTGAGGAGATAATAAAGGTAAGTTGCGCTCCAATATTATCATGCAAATCTCTTGAAATGCTCAAGCGTTGTTCTTGCAATTCGTTCTGTTTTTCTATTTGTGCAATGGCAGATTTCAGTTGAAACTCTTGCTCTTGTTGCCTGTTTTTAAGTCGCTGTTGACGGTAAATCAAAAATGCAATTATAACAATTAGCGCCAGTAAAGACGATATTCCAATCAACAAAACATTCTTTTGCTTGGCTTCGGCTTCTTTTTGACGTAAAAGTTGTTCCTTTTTTTCAGTTTGGTATTTGGTTTCCAATTCATTGGTTTGCTTTCTGATTGTTTTTTCTACAATCGCATCTTGCAGTTTCATGGAAGCCTCTATGTAATAACTTGCGCTATCAGGCTTATTCAAATAGGAATGGGTTTGAGCCAAATAAATATACGTTTGCCATAACTCAGATGTAAACACATTATTTGTTTTGTACCGATTTTTCAATTTGTATAAAATAGTCTGAGCTTCAAGAAACTTTTTTTCTGAAATGTTTTTTGAAACCTGATTTAAAGCTAAAGAAGATTCATCAGTGTTGACGTTCAGCTTTTCAATTATTTTTCCTGATTTTTCTATGAGTTTACTGGCTTCTAATCCCTTTTTCTGCTGAATTTTGATGTTTGAAATGTTATTAAAAGCAGCTGAAAGAGCTATTTCATTTCCTGTTTTTTTTGAAAAACCGATACTTTTATTGTAGTATTTAAGCGCATTGAGAGTGTCTTTTAATTTTAAATAGATATTTCCCAATGTTAAATAGGACGTTGACAAGCCTATATCTTGATGATTTTCTTCTTGGTAGGTAATGGCTTTTCTGGTGTAGCTCATCGATTTTGAATAATTTTTCAAATCCATAAACAATGAGCCAATATTGGCATTGGTTATCGCTGCTGCTCCAAGATTGTTTGTTTTTTCAAAATAATCCACAGATTCTAAATAGGATTTCAGCGCCAATGTTTTTTTATTTTCTTTATTATAAATATTGGCTAGATTGGCGGCTATTTTTGCCATGCCAATTTTATCATTTCTGATTTTCCTGATTTTGTAGGCGGTTAAATAGTTAGTTTTTGAAGATGCATAATCCGTTTTTCTAAAGTATACAGCTCCCAAATCACTATACACTTGGGCTAACAAAACCGAATCTTTTAGCTTCATGGATTCAGCAATTGCCTTATTTCCGTAGTTTATAGCTGAATCCGTAGCAATATTTGAATAATACCAGGTTAAATCAGAGTATATACTTGCTGTTCTTTTTGCATCTGGATTTGTGCTCAATTCTTTTTTGAGATTGTCAATAATTTCGTTTGCGTTTTGAGCATTAGCATAGAATGTGACTGCTAGAAAAATTAAAAAGAAGAAATATTTTTTCATAAAAAACTTTTACAGCATAAATATAACAAAATAATTTCAACTTATTTTTTGGAGTACAATTCTTCAAAAATTTCGTAATTCAAATTAAAAATAGAATTATTCAAGGTTTCGTTTGATGCTTTGAGTTTTAATCTTAAATCCTCTGAGAGTTTTATTTTTTGATTTTGATTTTCAAGATTGGATTTCATTTCCAAAATAATCTCTTCCAAAAGCATTATCCTCTTCTGGAAGTCTGAATTGCTAATCTTAAAATTGACAATCAAACCGAAAATTACAAAACAAAGTGCTATTACTATTAGTGTTAAAATATAATTCATAATGATGCCTAATTAATTTACAATCTATTTTTTGGTTTTTCTAATAATTGCTAGACTCGAATCCTTTATCCTAGAAAAAATATCTTATCCCCTCTTAGTTTGAGAACAACTATTATTAAAAAATTAATAGCAAGATTTACAATATCATTTCCATAGTGATTTACTATCACAGACATAAATCAAAGAAATGGTTTTTATAAACACAAAAAAATACGACAAATGTCGTATTTTAATAATAATGAAAATGGTAACTTAACTTATTGCTGCATCAATTCTGACTTGGAAAGCTTTATAGAATAAAGGCTTAAACGACCTTCAATAGATTTGGTATAATACAGTAATTCATTTTTTTCATCATAACAAGGAGAGGCCTCAAAATTGATTCCGTTTATTTTAGGCCCAAGATTTACAGGTTCTGACCATTTTTTCCAAGTATCATCTAGTCTATGGGTGACATAAATATCAAAATCACCATAACCACTAAATCCATTTGAGCTAAACAACAAGGTTTTCGTATCTGATAATAATTGTGGAGTTGCCTCATCTGCCGCTGAATTGATTATTTTACCCATATTTTGAAGCAAACCATAGGTTCCGTCTTCTTTAACATTAGTATAATACAAATCACTTCCTCCTTGAGTAAAATCGGTTTCAATTCCTAATATCACTATCTTTTTATCATCAGTAATTGTAGCGTCTGCGGTATCATCATAATTATTATAAGCCGCTATTTTTATTTGCCTTGGATTAGTATATCCCGCTTCTGTTTTTTCTAAAAATGTAAATCCCGTATTTCCAGTTCCTCTCTGATATTCTGAGCCTCCACGAAGAATAAAATCATTACCAAAATATTCTATATAATTGTATGTTTCATTTTCGTTCAAAACATTTTGAATAGTAGGTTCTCCCCATTTACTATTTGCTCCTTTAGTAGACAAATAAATTTGTTCCTTACCCTGACTCATGTTCGTAAAATAGAGTTCATTCCCATTTTTAGAAATTATTGGTGTCGAAATTTCAATATCTCCAAAGGAAATTAACTCACTAGTATTCAAATTTTCATAAGCTGATGTAGTGTTTATTTTGGCTTGAATTGGAATTTCCGAATCAGAAATCCCAATGGCATCTACTTGCTTTTGACCTGGCAATAGGGCAAAGTTAAATTCGACTCTAACCGCCACAACATTGGAAACCGAATTTTCCAATATAGCATTTTCAATTCCAGGGTTAAGAACATCAGGTGCTTCTTGTATTTTTCTTCTTTTTCTTTTAAAATAATAGTTATGATCGGCTGGAATTGTAGCTTTATAGGTTGGTGTTTTCGAGTCTCGTTTTCGAGTCCAAACCGTTTCATACTTTCCTGATCCATTATCAACCATAATTTGTGATACACATCCCGCATTTAGGTTCTCAAAAATAGCAACTTGTTTAACTGTTTGAGGGTTTTCAAAACCTACCTCAACATAATCTCTGCCTTTTAGGGCGTCTTTAGGACACCATGCATTAGGACTACTCCCGCCTTGGGGAAATACATCGGGTCTACCCAAAATTCGTTTAATTCCGTTTTGTTTACCTCCTAAATCTGATGAAAATTTTATGAGTTTAGATGCCCATTGCACTTGTTGTGCCTGCACCATTTGAAACGAAACTAGTGCGATAAATAAAATTTTTCTCATACTTGATATTTTTAAAAAAATGGGCTGCAACTTAAAGTTACAGCCCAAAAACAAAGCAGAAATACCTCTAATTATTCACTTTGATTTTCTCTACTTTTCTACCTTTAAAAGCAAAAATAAACTCACCATCATCTGTAATATCTATTCCTGAACCATATTGCGGACTACCACCTTTCCCTTTAGACTGAACAGAACCTTTAGTATCTCCATTTGTCATGTTGATTCCGTAGATAACATTTTTGCTGTTTCTTTGATCTCTCAAGAAATAATTTCCACCTATTTCATAGAAGAAATCTACTCCTTTAATTTTATCTGAAGCATAGGCTCTTGAACCATCTTTTTTGTTGTATGAAGCTAGTCCTTTTTCAGAAAGCACTACTACTTTATCTCCAAAATCGATTACATCAGTAGCCTTTCCTACTTTGGCATCATTATGCTTCACATCGAATAATTGATTTCCTGAAGCGATATCGTAACCATAAAATTCGTCTCCATCTCCTACAAAAGCCGTTTTGTCCTGGTCTATGATAATATCAGTAATTCTTTTGTCAAATTTTTCAGAACGCCAAGCCGTTTTTCCTGTTTTATCATCAATAGCTAACACTCCATTTTTCTGTGCTTTGTAATCCCAATAGATGTAAGGCACCATTTCTTTGTATGATCCTCCCATCGGATTAGATCTGGTTTCCCATCTGTATTCTTGAACCTGAACTTTACCCCCAATCTGCAAGAGTACTCTATCTCCAGTTTTGTATAGATTTGGCATACTGAATGCACCTGTAATTTTCTCTGAAGCCCATAGTAATTTTCCGGATTCTAAATCATGTTTTTCTACATATTTAGTTCTATCTCTAGTTCCAAACATCACTAAATATACTGCATTGTCTACAAAAACAGGATCGGCAATTGTTCTATAATATTTTTTGTTTGCAGAATTACTAAATAATCCTGTTTTACCGTCCATGTCGTTTTCATAAATGGCTTCCCAAAGTTTTTGTCCATTGTTGATGTTGTAAACTTGTAATCCATTCAAGTACATGTAAATCTTGTCATCTTTAATCCACAAATCTACGATAGCCCTTCTGGTTACTAATTCTTTTTCGATTACACCGGTAAAAGTAGCATCCCACAACACATCACCATTAACGGCATTGATTTTTACCAATTGATTTTTAAATCCAGCAAATAATGCCCCCAAGGCTGTTGGCTTGAAGTTAATCATTACAATTTCGTTTCTTTTTGAATCATAGATGTATTTACCAACACCACCTTTAAAACGATTGGTTTCCCAAATTTTCTCACCTGTATCGGCTTTCACTAGAATAACCGATGCTTTTTGAGAAATTAAAAACGCATCCAATTCTGAGATGTATTTTACCGTTTCTAATTCACCCTGGTCTGCTCCATCTTCCTTTTTAGTTCCTTTTGGAATTAAATTTTGATATTGCTCTGAATTCCACAATTCTTTACCCGATTTGATATCAATAACCGCTACTCTATCGGTTCCTAATTTTCTCTCGTCGAAAAGAAATAAATACCCACCATTTTCTTTCCAAATTACATATTGGTATTCGCATTTGTTGGTATTATTAGTCGTTATTTTTTTGTAATCACCAGACCATATTATTTTACCGCTTTGATCTAAAACCGAAGCCGAATTGTCATCTGTACCCAAAATATAGGAACCATCACTATTGCTTACTGCCAAAAAAGAAGCTTTATTATCAAACTCCGATTCCCAAACCGTAGAGAAGCTTCCTGATTTTTTACCAGCGCTAGAACCGCCTATTTTTGCTTTTGCTTTATCTAATAATTTGCCAAACTGAGCGTTGGCAGAGAATGTGCCCATCATACAGATAGACAATACTAAAATGGATAATTTTTTCATTGTTAAATAATTTTTAGAGGTTGTTTGTTATGCATTAAAATGTAATTGTATAGCGAATTTTATAGCGCTGTTGCTTTTGAAGTTTGAATTGAAACTTATGATCTAGAATATAGTCCGACATGAAATTAATGAAATCTATATTTTTGATATCGCTTTCTACTTTGAAAAATGAGGACACCTTTCCATTTTGAACCACTCCAATATCAACAACCATAGTTCCAGCGACTTCCTTGAATTTTTTATTTTTCTTCTTTAAAAAATCTTCCGATTTGAATACTTCATCTATTTCTTTGGTGACAGTCTCAGTTACAGCATCTTCATCAGTGAGCACTGGTTTTTGTGAAAAAGCTGGATTTGAGACTAGAAAGAAAAAAAGACCAAAAAATAATAGGTAACAATTTGACTTCATAATTTAATTTGTTAAGTGTTAGTTATCTATGCAAATTTAACAAATTTAACAAATGTTCATATACGACAAAATACGTATTTTTAGAATTGTATATGCGGAATCTCATCATGAAGCTGAGTCATCTTTTCCTGAAGTTCTTTTAAAAACTTTTGATGACTAACCGATTCAACATGAAAAGGTTTATGCGATAATCCTTTTTGAATACTATCTACTTTTTTCATTGTTATACTCGCCGATTCAGAAATCCAAGTTTCTAAAAATCGTTCCCAAACGTAATCAATAGCTATTTGACTTGGGTGTAACAGGTCTTCTGCATAAAAGCGATAGTCACGAAGTTCATCCATGATGATTTCATAAGATGGAAAATAATGGTAAGTTTCAGGAGATAAATCATGAATTGCTGCAATCAAATGTGCTTTACTGCGCTGATTTTCCACAAAACCGTCTTTAATATGACGCACTGGCGAAACTGTTAAGAGTAATGTTGCATTTGGATTTACTTGTCGGATAACATCAATCGTATTTTGAATAGATTGCTTGATTGTGGTTACCGAAAGAATTTCTTTATCAAACTGTGATTGCTTAACTTTGTGGCAATTAGCAACTAGCGCTTGAGAATATTTATCACGATACACCCATGATGTTCCATAAGTAATACTAATATGTGTAGCCTCTTTTATTTGCTTAGCTGTCAATTGAAGTATCTTGTTCAAATTATCCAAAACCTCCTCCTTGCTTGAATTACTGCAATCCGAGTGAACTTCAAAACAATTCCAGCGTTCGTTGTGAAAAAAAACATCTTCTTCAGTATATTGATTTTGATTAATGGCTCTCGAAACCAGCTTTTCAATAGAAATTGGATTAAAAATAATCCCAAAAGGATTCGTACAAGTATTAAATTTAAAATAATCGAATTTTTTACCCATATTCTCAGCAAAACAGGAACCAAACGCAATTATTTTGGAAGCATAATCTATAGGGAAATCCGATTTTGAAATGGATATTTTGGTAGTAAAATTCATTGTTGCACAGTTAATGATTCAAAAATAAACTATTTTGTTCAATACACATCTTCATAATCCTAAACTACTACTTTTTGATACCAATACCTATACATAATTATTAGTATTTTTGTATCATTAAATTAATAAAACCTCGTGAAACTACTCTTTTCGTATCTAAAGAAACACAAAATCCTACTTTTTATAGCCCTTGTATTAGCTGCCATAAATATTTGTTTTAGTCTATCCGACTCTGTTATTACAGGTAAGCTAATGCAAGACTGTGGTGTTGGCATTGCAAAATATAAAGGAAATGAAATTGGTTTTATAAAATCGGTGGCGTTCTGGCTTAGCTTGTCTCTTGGTGCATCAATGATTTCTAGAATTACCAAAAATTTTCAAGATTATTTTACCAATATAGTGATTCAGCGAACTGGAGCTGAAATGTATACAGACGGAATAAAAAAATCGCTCGATTTACCCTATGAAGAATTTGAAGACCAACGCAGTGGCGAAACTTTAAGCAAACTCACAAAAGTGAGAATCGACTCCGAAAAACTAATTACACTTTCTATTTCATTAATTTTCCAAACCATTGTAGGCTTCATTTTTGTAATTGTTTACATCTCAAGAATTGATTATAAAATTTCCTTTATTTTTCTTGTCACTGCTCCTATAATTGCTTTCATAAGTTCCTATCTGGGGAAAAAAATCAAAGCCGTTTCTAGAAAAATTGTTCAACAAACCAATTCGCTGGCGGGTGCTACTACTGAAAGTTTGAGAAATATTGAATTGGTAAAAAGTTTAGGACTAACCTATCAAGAGGAAAAACGACTGAATTTAAACACTTTAAAAATTTTACAACTCGAATTAGAAAAAATTCGGTTTATTAGAAGTTTGAGTTTTATACAAGGAACAACCGTCCATTTTATGAGAACTTGTGTTGTATTTACTTTGTATTACTTCTTATTTGGAGGAAAAATTCTAGTGGGTGATTTATTGACAATGGTATTTTTCACCTTCTTTATATTCAACCCGTTACAAGAATTAGGTTCGTTCATTATTGCTTTGAATGAGACCAAAGTTTCAATGGAAAATTTTAAAAATTTACTCAACTCACCTAAAGAATTTCGACCAAAAGATGCCATTGCCTTAGGCGCTATCAAAGCATTGCATTTTTCTAATGTAAGTTTTAAACACAAAACTGCCAAGTTCTATGCTGTCGAAAATATCAATTTTGATATCAAACAAGGCGAAACGGTTGCTTTTGTTGGGCCTTCAGGAGCAGGAAAAACAACCTTAGTAAAATTATTAGTGGGATTGTATCCACCAGAAAAAGGAAATATAAAATACAACGAGATTGATTCAACGAAAATTAATTTATTGGATTTGAGAAAACAACTCGGATTTGTAACACAAGATGCTCAATTGTTCTCCGGTACTATCAAAGAAAATTTATTATTTGTGAAACCATCAGCTACCGATGAAGAGCTGCTTGAAGTATTGCACAAAGCGAGTTGTGAAAAACTTTTAGCTCGCGCCGAAAATGGATTGAATACTACTATAGGCGAAGGTGGAATTAAAGTTTCTGGAGGCGAAAAGCAGCGCCTATCTATTGCTCGTGCTATATTGAGAAATCCAAATTTGTTGATTTTTGATGAAGCAACATCTGCCTTAGATTCGATTACCGAAGATGAAATTAATACCACAATTAGAAACATATCTGACCAAAACAGAATTACAGTTCTAATTGCGCATCGATTGTCTACCGTGATGCATGCCGATAAAATTTTTGTTTTAGAACAAGGAAAAATAGTCGAGCAAGGCAAACACGATGATTTATTGTTAGAAAAAGGTTTGTATTATGCGATGTGGAGACAGCAGATTGGTGAAAGGAAATAATTACTTTTACTTCACAAATTCAACCGCTTTCGCTAAAGCTTCTTTGATACCATTCACATTCTTCCCTTTTCCTGAGGCAAAAAACGCTTGTCCTCCACCATTCCCTTCAATGTATTTCCCTAATTCACGAATTACATTTCCTGCATTTAAAGATTTTTCTGCTACCAATTCTTTTGAAATATAGCAGTGAATGTTTGGCATATTGTCTTCAACTGACGCTAAAAACACGAAGGAATTAGATTTTGCCGTTCCCAAAGCTTGCGCTAAATCTTTGGTGGCACTCATGGACAAATCAACTTGTTTTACTAGGAAATTCACCCCATTTATATCTTGAAATTCAGCCACTAAATTGTTTTTCAATCCGTCTACTTTTTCTTTTACTAACTGCTCAATTTGTTTTTTCAATTTGGCATTATCGTCTTGCAAAGTAGTAACCGATTTCAAAATATCTTGTGGATTTTTGAGAGTCTCCTTAATTTCAGTTAAAGTACTTTCTTGATTTTTATAAAACTCTTTCACGGCATCACCTGTAATAGCTTCAATACGACGAATTCCAGCAGCAACAGCACCTTCCGAAATGATTTTGAAATGCCAGATTTCTGCTGTGTTTTTCACGTGAATTCCTCCACAAAGTTCTTTGCTTTCTCCAAATTCAATCATACGAACGGTATCTCCGTATTTTTCTCCAAATAACGCCATTGCACCTTTATTCAAAGCCTCTTGAATTGGAATATTTCTGTATTCTTGTAATTGCAATTGGGCTTCAATTTGCTCATTTACACTTGCTTCTACCTGGCGCAATTCTTGATCGGAAACTTTAGAAAAATGCGAGAAGTCAAAACGTAAATAATTTGGGCTTACCAGCGACCCTTTTTGTTCTACATGTGTTCCTAAAATAGTTCTCAAAGCCAAATGCATCAAATGCGTAGCCGAGTGATTTTTGGAAGTTGACGTTCTTAAATCGGTATTTACTTTTGCTACAAATCCAGCTTCTACGTTTTCTGGAAGTTGTTTGGCGAAATGTAAGATTAAGTTGTTTTCTTTTTTAGTGTCGATAATTTCTATGGTTTCATTTGCCGAAACTAATGTTCCTTTATCACCCACTTGTCCACCACCTTCAGGATAGAACGGCGTGTTATCTAAAACAATTTGGTACAAAATACCATCTTTTTTAGAATCTACTTTACGAATTCTAGTGATTTTAACGTTGTTTTCGGTTTGGTCATAACCAACGAAAGTTTCTACGTTTCCATCAATTAAAACTTTCCAGTCGTCAGTAGTTACTTCTGAAGCTGCACGAGAACGCGCTTTTTGTTTTTGTAATTCGGTTTCGAATTCAGTTTCATTAAATGAATAACCTTTTTCTTTTAAAATCAAAGCCGTTAAGTCTTTCGGGAAACCAAACGTATCGTACAATTCAAAAACTTTTTCTCCCGAAACTTCTTTTCCAGATGTTTCAGCAACTACTTTATCTAATAATTGTAATCCTTGTTCCAAAGTTCTTAAGAAAGACGCTTCTTCTTCGCGAATTACATTGGTAACCAATTGTTGTTGCGATTTAATCTCAGGGAAAAATTCTCCCATTTGATTCGCTAAAACTTCCACTAATTTGTTGATGAAAGGTTCTTTCGTTCCTAAAAACGTAAATCCGTAACGAATCGCACGACGTAAAATTCTACGAATTACATAACCAGCACCTGTATTCGAAGGCAATTGTCCGTCAGCAATAGCAAAAGCTACCGCACGAACGTGATCTACAATTACACGAATTGCAATGTTGGTTTTGTTTTGTTCTTGAGATTGCTTCGCCAATTCGCTTTCGCTCGGGTCTTCACTATCGTTCAGAATGACATTATTCGGAGTATATTTTAATCCTGTAATTTGCTCTACTTTTTCAATTAGTGGTGTAAAAACATCGGTATCATAATTAGATGTCACGTTTTGCATTGCCATACACAAACGCTCAAATCCCATTCCAGTATCTACGTGTTGTGCAGGTAATTTTTCTAAACTCCCATCGGCTTTACGGTTGAATTCCATAAATACGTTGTTCCAAATTTCCACTACTTGCGGATGATCAGCGTTTACTAAATCGCGACCTGAAACGGCATTTCTCTCAGCATCGGTTCTTAAATCGATATGAATTTCAGAACATGGACCACACGGCCCTTGGTCGCCCATTTCCCAAAAGTTGTCTTTTTTATTTCCTAAAATAATTCGGTCTTCGGATACATATTGTTTCCAAATATCGAAAGCTTCTTGGTCAAAAGGTACATTCTCGGCAGGATTCCCTTCAAAAACAGAAACGTACAAACGGTCTTTATCTAACTTCAACACTTCAGTTAAAAATTCCCATGCCCAAGCTAAGGCTTCTTTCTTAAAATAATCACCAAACGACCAGTTTCCTAGCATTTCAAACATAGTATGATGATAAGTGTCAAAACCTACATCTTCTAAATCATTGTGTTTTCCTGAGACACGAAGACATTTTTGCGTATCGGCTATTCGCGGACTTTTTGGTGTTCCATTTCCTAAAAAGTATTCTTTGAATTGGGCCATTCCTGAGTTATTAAACATCAAGGTTGGATCGTCTTTTAGAACTATGGGTGCAGATGGAACAATTAAATGTCCTTTGGATTCAAAGAAATTGAGGTATGCTTTACGAATGTCTTGTGATTTCATTTCTAGAAGTATAGCGAATTTTATTTATTATTTGAACAGCTAAACAATTGATGATTCAACAATTAACCCTATCAACTTTAATATATTGTTAAAAAAAGAGTAGAACAAATGAAACATTTATTAAATTTGTTCGACAAACTATTTACAGTGAGCAAAAATAGGGTATTTTAAAATATGGGGAAAGTAAAATATTATTTCGATTCCGAAAATTTGGCTTACCGGAAGATTAAGACAAAAATATCAACGAAATTTGGAGTTGTTGCCTTGTTTTTACTTGCTTCTGCTTTGTTTGGATTTTTGAGTTTTGTAGTGTTATTAAACACTCCCTACTTTGAAACTCCAAAAGACCGTTTGCAAGCTCGAGAAATTGAAAATTTCAAACTTCGCTATGCTATTTTGAACAAAAAAATGGATCAAATAGACGAGGTATTGGGAAGTATTGAAGAACGTGACAACAATATATATCGTGTATATTTCAATACCTCACCCATTCCTGAAGAACAAAGAAAAGCTGGTTTTGGCGGTATTAATCGTTACAAAGAATTAGAGGGATACAACAACTCAGAATTAGTTATCAATACTTCTAAACGAGTGGATGTGATTTCTAAAGCTCTGGCAATTCAATCCAAATCCTTGGATGAAATTTTAAAATTGGCGAAAGAGAAAAATAATTTACTGGCCGCTATTCCTGCAATACAGCCCGTTAGAAATGAAAATTTAAAACAAGTTGCCTCTGGATTTGGTTACAGGAGCGACCCTTTTACTAAGGTGAGAAAATTTCACGAAGGAATGGATTTTTCTGCCAAAACAGGAACTCCTATATTCGCTACAGGTGATGGCGTAGTACAACGAGCGGATAACTCAGCATCTGGTTATGGCAATCACATTGTGATTCGGCATGGTTTTGGCTATGAAACCTTGTACGGTCACTTAAGCAAATACAAATGTAGAGTGGGACAAAGAGTAAAAAGAGGAGATATTATTGGATATGTGGGTAGTACAGGTCGAAGTGAAGCCCCTCATTTGCACTATGAAGTACACAAAAATAATGAAGTGGTCAATCCGCTGAATTTTTACTACGGAAATATTTCAGCAACAGAATATGTTGCCATATCAAAATTAGCAAACCAAGAAAACCAATCCTTAGACTAATGCACATAGAATTATCACCAGACAAAAGATACTACAGTATCGGCGAAGTAGCTAAAGCATTTGATGTTAATGCCTCATTAATTCGATTTTGGGACAAAGAATTTGATATTCTAAAACCGAAAAAAAATGCCAAAGGCAACCGAATGTTCACTCCTGAAGATGTAAAGAACTTGAAGTTAATTTATCATTTGGTCAAAGAACGTGGTTTTACTCTTGAAGGTGCAAAAACGCATTTAAAAGAAGGTCAAAAGAAAACTTTGGACAAATTTGAAATCATTAGCAAACTAGAAGCTATTAAAACGCAGCTAACAAATATTAAAAATCATCTATAAAAGTAATAAACAAAACTCAATACTAAACTTTAAATTAAATACAAATGGATTTTAAAAAATTTTTACCTTGGATTATCGCAGCAGTTGTACTCATTGGAATTTATAGCTGGGTGAAAGGAATCAATAATACTGCAGTAACACTAGGACAAACCGTAGAGCAATCTTGGGGAGATGTTCAAACCTCTTATCAAAGGAGAAATGACCTAATCGGAAATTTGGTCAATACTGTAAAAGGTGCTGCCGATTTTGAAAAAAGCACTCTAACCGCTGTAATTGAAGCTAGAGCAAAAGCGACACAAACTACGGTTGACCCAACAAATATTACTCCAGAACAATTAGCCGCATTCAACAAAGCACAAAGTGGAGTAAGTAGTTCTCTATCAAGGTTATTAGTTACTGTTGAACAATATCCTGATTTGAAAGCCAATCAAAATTTCTTGAAATTACAAGACGAATTAGCAAGCACTGAAAATCAAATTCTTACCGCTAGAACCCGTTTTAACGAAGCCGTAAAACCGTATAACACACATATCAAAACATTCCCAAATTCTTTATTTGCAGGTGTTTTTGGATTCAAAGAAAAAGCCTACTTCAATGCTGTTGAAGGTGCTGAGAAACCTGTTGAAGTAAAATTCTAAAAGACAAAATTACACGGATTCCACAGATTATCACAGGTTAAAATTTGTGATAATTTGTGTAATTAGTGGCGAAAAAAACATAACAATGTCAAAAGTTGAAGATTTTTTAACCAAAGAAGAAGAACAAGAAATTGTTGAAGCTATTCGTATGGCTGAAAAAGAAACTTCTGGCGAGATTAGAGTACACATAGAAAAAACAACTTCCATTGACGCATTTGTCCGCGCTTTGGAAGTTTTTCATTTATTAGAAATGGACAAAACAGCACTCAAAAATGGTGTTTTAATTTATGTTGCTGTAAAAGACAGAACCTTTGTAATCTGTGGCGACCAAGGTATTAATGAACTAGTTCCAAATAATTTTTGGGACGCTACCAAAGAAGTTATGGCAAGCCGTTTTAAAAATGGAAATTTTAAAGAAGGACTCATCGAAGGCATTACAAAAGCTGGAAACCAACTAAAAAAATATTTTCCTTATCAAGAAGGCGATACAAACGAATTATCTAACGAAATATCTAAAGGATAATGACTGTGAAAAAATTTAATTCTGCGCTATTTTTGAAGGTATTGGTTTGTTTTTTATTCGCACATGTTGGGTTTGCTCAGTATACTATTCCAGAAAAACCCGATTTTCAAACCTCAGTATACGACTATGCTAGTATTTTAAGTACAACTGAAAAAAGTCAATTAGAAGAAAAACTGATTAAATATTCTGATTCCACAACCACTCAAATTGTGGTAATTACCATACCTTCCTTAAAAGGTGAAGATGTAAGTCAATTGGCAACAAAATGGGGACAAACTTGGGGAGTTGGTGGAACTGCAAAAGATGACAATGGTGTTATTATCCTCTTAGCAAAAGATGAAAGGAAAATCGCAATAAATCCAGGCTATGGGCTTGAGGACAGATTGACAGCTGGAACTGGAGGCGAAATCATTAGAAATATCATTATACCAGAATTTAAAGCCGGGAGTTACTATAATGGCTTAGACAAAGGAACCGATGCTATCATAGATGTTTTTAAAGGCAAATACAAGGGGGAACGAAAACAAAATAAAAGTAAAGACTTTCCGGTATTACCCTTCATTATTATTGTGATCATACTTTTAGTTTTAATTTCAAGAAATAAAAAAGGAGGCGGGGGCAATTCAGGAAGTTTTGGCGGAGGACCAAGCTTAATGGATGTCATTATTTTAAGCAGTTTAGGAAGAAACAGCGGTGGTGGTGGTTTTGGTGGAGGATTCGGTGGCTCATCAGGTGGTGGCGGTTTTGGAGGTGGCTTCGGTGGTGGTGGATTTAGCGGTGGTGGAAGTAGCGGCAGTTGGTAACTTTCATCTTTCAAAAAATAGTATTATCTTAAATTTATATCGAACAAATAAAAATTTCACTAGATTTACTACATTATTTAAAGTAATCATTTCAAATGCTTTCACATAAAACCAAATATGCCCTAAAGGCGCTACTTTATTTAGCTCAACAAGAGGAAAATACTATCTCTAGAACTATAGAAATTGCAGAAGGAGCTAGCATTCCTAAAAAATTTTTAGAACAAATTTTATTGGATTTAAAGCGAGGTCATTTTGTGGGCAGTAAACAAGGAAAATTTGGTGGTTATTATCTTTTAAAATCAAAGGAGAGTATAACTTTAGCAGAAATTCATCGCTTTTTTGATGGAGCCATAGCTTTACTTCCATGTGCATCTATCAATTTTTATGAACCTTGTACAGATTGTAAAGAAGAGTCGGAATGCTTACTACGTCACGGTTTAATTGCTATTCGAAATGAAACTTTGAAAGCAATGGAGGGCATTACTATTGCCTCATTAGAAAAAAAATAATTTTTTTATTTAAATTCTACTTGTTTTATAGAATTAAAGAATTTATATTTGCCCTCGAATTTAAGTCACAATTAACAATTTAAAATTGAAAACGTATGACAACAAATGAAACTATGTTGAAATTAAATGAGAAGCAAAACACTAAATCAAATTCGAACACAATGAAGCAAAACAAACTATTTTGTATGATGTGCATGTGCAGTTAAAAAAATTTATTTTAAACTCTACTATTCACATATAATATATATAAATAATGAAATCAATATTTAAAACACTATCTTTTTTACTAGTATTCAATTACTCATTTGCTCAAACAAACATTGAGGGAATAGTAAAAACCTCAAATGATGCACCTATAGAAGGAGCAAATGTTATCCTTAAAGGAACAAAATACAGTACAACAACTGATGTTAATGGTAAATTTACTATAGACACGCATGATAAATTGCCTTTTTCCATTATCATCGCTCAAGATGGATACAAGACAGCTCAATTGGATTACACGGAATTACCCAAAAGTGAGCTACAAATCGTATTAGTAATTGCAAATCAACTCAATGATGTGGTTATTACCTCAAGAAGAAGAATTGAAAAAGCTCAAAACGTTCCAATTGCTGTATCAGTAATTGGCGGAAGACAAGCCGAAATAGCTGGAGCATTTAATGTGAATCGTTTGAAAGAATTAACCCCTTCGGTACAATTGTATTCTTCAAATCCGAGAAATACAACACTGAACATTCGTGGTCTAGGTTCTACTTTTGGACTTACAAACGATGGTATTGACCCAGGAGTTGGTTTCTATGTTGATGGTGTTTATTATGCTAGACCAGCTGCAACTACACTTGATTTTGTTGATGTTGATCAAATAGAAGTATTGCGTGGTCCACAGGGAACCTTATTTGGAAAAAACACAACTGCAGGAGCATTCAATATTACAACTCGCAAGCCAAGTTTTACGCCAGGAGCCACGCTTGAGTTGAGTTACGGAAATTACGGTTTCATTCAGGCAAAAAGTTCTGTAACTGGAGCCTTAACTAAAAAAATTGCTGGTAGATTATCATTCTCTGGAACACAACGAGACGGACTTCTTGAAAATGTTACTACTGGAAATTCTGTAAACGATTTAAACAACCAAGGAGTAAGAGGCCAATTATTGTATAAACCCACCGACGCCATTGGAATTACTTTAGCAGCTGACTTTACAAAACAGAGACCAGATGGTTATGCACAAGTTGTAGCCGGTGTAGCCCCTACCCTTCGTGATGGATATCGTCAATTCAACAATATCATCTCAGACTTAGGATATAAACTACCAAGTACCAATCCATTCGACCGTAAAATTGACACTGACACTCCATGGAGATCCAACCAAGATTTAGGAGGTGTATCTCTTAACGTTGAAGCCAAAATTGGAAAAGGAACTCTTACTTCAACCTCGGCATATCGTTTTTGGGACTGGGAACCTTCTAACGACAGAGATTTTACTGGACTTGAAGTACTTAAATTATCTCAAGCCACCTCAAAACACAGTCAGTGGTCACAAGAAATTAGATATGCTGGAGAATTTTCTTCTAAATTGAGCGGAGTATTTGGTGTATTCGCTATTGGACAAAAACTGCAAGCAGACCCTATACAAGTTGAAGAAGCGGGTAAAGATCAATGGCGTTTTTCTCAGGATGCTGCACCAGGAACTGCAAATGCTGCGTTATGGGCTACTCCAGGACTCTTGGATGGATATGGTATAAAAACCAAGAATACATTAGACTCATTTAGTGGAGCTGTATTTGGGCAATTGGATTGGAAAGTTACCGATTATCTTCACGTTCTTCCTGGTTTAAGATATAATTATGATAAAAAGGATTTGGATTACAGTAGACAAACCTTTGGTGGAGGCGATTTATCAGGATATGACGAAGCGACTAGAACAAAATTAATTGCATTGCGAAACAAAGTCTACTCCAATCAAGCATTTAAAGTGGATAATGAAGATACTAACTTTTCAGGAAATGTAACTGTTGCCTACAAACCATCTGATCGATTGAATGCCTATGCAACCTATGCCAGCAGTTACAAGCCTGTTGGAGTTAATGTTGGAGGAATACCTACAGACGCTAACGGTCCAATTACAGATCTTGCCAAAATAAAAGCAGAAGAAGTGAGTCATTATGAAGTGGGAGTAAAAACCAACCCTTTCAACAATACGATTCTTAATTTTTCCGTTTTTAATACTGATATAAAAAATTATCAAACCTTAGTTCAAAGTGAAGATGTAACTTTAAATCGTGGTTACCTAGCCAATGCAGAAAAAGTTCGTGTTCGTGGTGTTGAACTCGATGGTAGAATTACAGTTTCTAAAAATTTATCGTTCAACACAGCACTTTCCTATACTGATGGTCAATATGTAAGTTTCAAAAACGCACCACTACCCCTTGAAGAAACTGGATTAAAAGTAGATGGAAAACAAGTCTATTCTAAAGATATCTCTGGTGCTCAATTACCAGGAATCTCAAAATGGGCTGGAACATTAGGAGGAGATTTATCTAAAGACGCTAGATTCTTTGGAAATAAAGGAAAATTATTCTTTGCCATAGATTCTTATTCTCGTTCTTCATTTTCATCAAATGCAACACCTTCTAAATATTTAGTGGTAAAAGGATATAGCATCTTTAATAGCCGAATTGGCTTTAGAGCCTCAGAAGGATTGACCGTTTTTGTTTGGGGTCGAAATTTACTTGACAAAAACTATTTTGAACAATTACTACCAGCTGGCGGTAATGCTGGACAATATGCTGGTGTTTTGGGTGACCAAAGAACCTATGGAATAACGTTTAAATATGTTCTATAGTATTAACTAAAAAATAATAAGAAAAACAGAACCTTAGAAAGAAATGGTTCTGTTTTTCTAATAAAACCAATACCCTTAATTGAAATTTTCTTGAAGCATTACTGAATTTAAAAGTATTAAAAATAGTAATCGTAGTTTTGAAGTATCAATTAAATAATAAACTCGTTTTTTGTAGCATTTGTATAAATTTGCACAAAAAAATTAATGAAAATTTTCAAAATAGTTGTTGTTTTTATTTCAGTATGTAGTTCCAATGCTCAAACAAAAAAAAATATTGATAACCAAAACATTCTTTGGACAAGATATTACAATCAACTTATTTTAAATAATGCGTGGTCTATTCACACCGAATTTGATAACCGAGTATTTCTAAAACCTTTTCAGCAAAACCTATATGTTTTTAGAATTCAAGGGCGATATAAAATTAACGAAAAATTAGAAACAGGAATTGGCTATGCTTATTTTTCAGTCTCAACACAAGTTCCAGAGCTTACTTTTGATTTTCAAATACCCGAAAACAGAGGGCAACAAGATGTAACTTGGAAAGAAAAAATAAAAGGCATCACCATAAATCAACGATTTCAAGTGGAGGAACGATTTATTCATAATTCGAATAATCGAAGTTTACTTGATGGAACTACTTTTTTTTGGAGATTTAGATACCGCTTAATGGGAGATTATAACTTTTGGGAAAAAGAGGACAGAAAATTAAAGTTAATTGTTTATGACGAAATTATGTTCAATGCCGGAAAAAATATAGTGTATAATACCTTTGACCAAAACAGAATTTACTTTGGAGTACAATATGGTAATGAAAATCTAGCTGTTGAACTAGGTTATTTAAAAAGTTTTCAGCAACGCCCTAATGGAACTGATTATTTTAACAGAGATATTATTAGATTAAGTATTTTTCATAAAATAAATTGCATCAAAAAAAACAGTGACTAATAGCAAGACAATACAAAAGCCAACAATCAAAGAGACCATTTTGTTTTGGACAAAATTGGGCTTTATAAGCTTTGGTGGACCTGCCGGACAGGTTGCTATAATGCATGAATTTCTTGTTGATCAAAAAAAATGGATTAGTGACAGTAAATTTTTACATGCTCTAAATTATTGTATGATATTACCTGGTCCTGAAGCACAACAACTAGCAACATACATTGGTTGGATGTTACATGGCACTTGGGGAGGACTTGCTGCTGGAATTTTATTTGTATTACCCTCAATGTTTATTTTGTTGGGATTGAGTACAATTTACGTTACATTTGGGAGCCTTCCGTGGATTTATGCTCTGTTTGCTGGTTTAAAACCTGCAGTAATCGCTATAGTACTTGTTGCCCTTATTAAAATTAGTAAAAAATCTCTCTTAAGCTCCTTTCATTATTTTGTTGCTATTGCTGCTTTCGTTTTTATATTCTTTTTGAATATCCCTTTTCCTATTATTATAATTGGAGCAATTGTACTTGCAATACTATCCAGACGCACCTTTCCTTCTCTTTTTATAGAAAAAAACAACACGTCTACTCATGACATGATAGATGAAAGTGAATATTACATCAATAGTCATTCAATTACCACAAATAGTACATTCAACCCTTTAGGGCTTTGTAAACAAATTAGCCTAGGTATTATATTATGGTTCACCCCTATGACAATTTTATACTTAATTGTAAGCGATTTTGAATTTTGGTCAAAATTGTCGGTGTTTTTTACGAAAAGTGCGTTTGTAACTTTTGGTGGTGCTTATGCTGTCTTGCCTTATGTTGCCCAAGTAAGTGTTGAACAATTTCATTGGTTAACAAATTTGCAAATGATTGACGGTCTCGCTCTTGGAGAAACAACACCCGGCCCATTGATTATGGTTTTAGCATTTGTGGGGTTTATGGCTGGCTACAATCATTTTGAAAACTCCGTTTTTATGGGCACACTCGGTTTACTTCTAACTACTTTTTACACTTTCTTACCATGCTTTCTTTTCATATTCATCGGTGCTCCTATTATCGAAAGAACTCACAAAAACAACAATCTGAAACAAATACTTTCAATTGTCACTGCAGCTGTAGTAGGTGTAATTCTAAATCTAACGGTTTATCTCGGAAAAGTAGTTCTATTCCCAAAAGATTTTGCATTAAATAGTCTTGACCTTAGCTCATTGGTGTGGACAATAATTTCGTTTGTTGTTCTGCATAGGTTCAAAATTGATATTATCCTCTGGATTGGTATTAGCGCAATTTTTGGAGTACTACGAAACTACTTTTTACAATAAAGGAATTTATCAAAAAAAAGAGATTGTTTACACAATCTCTTCCTTACTAATAAAATAATTATCAAAACTGAATGTATCAGGTTTTTGATTCTAAATTAACATTCCTATGTTGCTTGTTTTTATGATTTCATGAACGTCATTATCTAAAACTTCTTTCTTTCTATCTGCATACTTTAAGAATTCAAGATATACTATATCCAATTGAAGTTTTGTTAGATCATACCCTATTTTCTTTGCTCTATACGCTAAAGCTGCTCTACCACTTCTTGCTGTAAGAATAATGGCAGACTCGGTAACACCAACATCGTGTGGATCCATAATCTCATAGGTTTCACGATTTTTAATCACTCCATCCTGATGAATCCCCGAGCTGTGAGCAAAAGCATTTGATCCTACAACAGCCTTATTGGGCTGAACTATCATACCCATACTATCTGATACCAATCGACTAGTATCGTATAATAATTTGGAGTCAATATTGGTATATAATCCTAAAGTAGGATGTTGTTTTAAAATCATAACAACTTCTTCTAAAGCAGTATTTCCTGCTCGCTCCCCTATTCCATTTATGGTACATTCTATCTGTCTTGCACCGTTAATAACACCTGCGATAGAGTTGGCTGTAGCCAATCCTAAATCGTTATGACAATGACAAGAAAGAATCGCTTTCTCTATTCCAATAACATTTTCTTTTAAATATTTAATTTTCGCACCATATTCTTCTGGTAAACAGTAGCCTGTGGTGTCTGGGATATTCAAAACTGTCGCTCCTGCTTTAATGGCTTCAGAACATACTTTTGCTAAAAATTCATTATCTGTTCTACCCGCATCTTCAGCATAAAACTCTACATCATCTACAAAAGTTTTTGCATAAGAAATGGCTTCTGCTGCACGCTGAATAATCTCATCTTGTGTAGCATTAAATTTATATTTAATATGAGAATCCGAAGTTCCTATGCCGGTATGAATCCTGGGCTTTTTTGCATATTGTAAGGCTTTTGCAGCAACTTCAATATCCTCTTTTACGGCACGTGTCAAGGCACAAACTGTAGCGTTTTGAACCGTTTTTGAAATAGCTTCAACAGAAATAAAGTCTCCTGGACTTGATATTGGAAATCCTGCTTCTATAATATCAACACCTAATTCATCCAGACGACGAGCAATAACTAATTTTTGCTCCGTATTTAATTTACATCCAGGAACTTGTTCTCCGTCACGTAAAGTAGTGTCAAATATTTGTACTTTTTGATTATCCATATCAATAATTAAACTTAATTTTAAATTCTGATTACAAATTTATATTTTAAGGCTTCGAAAGAATACTTTTAAATGCTTAAATTTACAGTATTAAACAAAAAAAACAACATATTAAAAAGCTGATATACAACACCTTAAATATACATTTTTTACGATGGCAAACCCTTCAAAAGATAATCTATTTGTTCTCATTAGTTCGCTTTCAAAATCAGAAAAAAGACAGTTCAAACTTTACGTAAATCGATTAGGTGACAACACAGATGCTAAATTCTTGCAACTTTTTAACCTTTTGGATAAAATGAATGAATATGATGAGGAAGAAATCTTAAAAAGCAACATAGTTACTAAATTGCAATTATCCAATCTAAAAGCGCATTTATACAAACAAATTTTGATTAGTTTACGAATGAATCCTGTAAATCAGAACATTCGTATTCAAATTAGGGAACAGTTGGATTTTGCAACTATTTTATACCACAAAGGTTTGTACAAGCAGAGTTTAAAAATTTTGGATAAAACCAAAATGACCGCGCTAGAACACGATGAAAAAAACATTGCCTTTGAAATTGTTGAACTCGAAAAAGTCATTGAATCGCAATACATCACTAGAAGTATTGTTGGGCGCGCCGATGAGTTGACCGTTCAAGCCAAAGAATTGAGCCAACAAAACGTAATTGCAAGTAAACTTTCGAACTTATCACTTCAACTTTACAGCATTATGCTAAAAAGTGGTTATGCCAAGAGCAAAGAGGAAATGCAAGAAATAATGACCTATTTTAACAACCAACTTCCCGAATATCATTTTGAAGAGCTTGGATTTAGAGAAAAATTATGGTTGTATAAAGCCCATTTATGGTATAGCTTTTTGGTGCAGGATTTCTTGGCTTGCTACAAATACTCCAGCAAATGGGTAAACTTGTTCAATGACAACCAACAAATGATTTTCATAAATCCAGTTTGGTACATCAAGGGCAATTCGTACTTGTTAGAATGTTTGTATCTCATCAAGCACAAATCCTACATGAAGGAAGTCTTGGAACAATTAGAAAAGACGATAGCTTTGGATGCCTTCCCTAAGAATGACAACCTAACAACCTTATATTTTTTATGTTATTACAACAGTAAATTCAGTTTGCATTTTCTGGAAGGTGATTTTGAAGGCGGATTGTATTTGGTTGATGAAGTGTTGAAAAATCTAAAGAAAAATGAAGACCGAATTGACGAACATCATGTCATGGTTTTTTATTATAAAATCGCTAGTCTGTACTTTGGAGCTGGAAATAATAAAAAGTGCATCGAATACTTAAAGAAAATTATCGATAATAAAAATCTCTCCATGCGGGAGGATTTAATGTGTTTTGCCCGTGTATTAAGCCTCGTGGCGCACTATGAAGCAGGCATGGATTATCGTCTGGAAGTACAATTGAGAAGTACTTATAAATTTTTAATCAAAATGAATGACCTGCATGAAGTACAACGCGAAATGATTAAATTTTTGAGAAATCTAGGTACTATTTTCCCGCATGAACTAAAATCAGAATTTAAAAAACTACACGATAGGCTGATTGTTTTTGAAAATCATCCTTATGAAAAAAGAGCTTTTTTGTATCTGGACATCATTTCATGGCTTGAAAGTAAAATAGAAAACAAACCCGTTGCTGAAATTATTCAAGAGAAAGCTAAAAAGTTGATTCGCTAATTTTTTTAATATCCAAATCTATCCCCTGATGGCTTCTCTTTACCTGCAAATTTTTCAATTTTGTAGGTTAACGAAAACATCATATATCGCTTTAAAACTGTGTTTTCTTCATCGCGAATAGTGGTTGGAGTTATAGTTCGAGTGGCACTTTGGTTCTGATTTAAAACATCGTACACTTTTATCTTAGCCGACATTTTTTTATGGAAGAAATTGTAGGCTAAACTGGTGTTCCACAAATAAAAATCTTTTTTAAATCCGTCAGAAATATTAGAATTATAGGTATACCCAAAATCATTTCCAAAAACCCAATTCTTAGGCCAATAACTGGTTGTTTGAATATTAAAATTATGCAAAACGTTGGAAGCAGAATCAACACTATAATTGGAATACTTTAAGTCATTGTATGTTAGAGTATATGTGGGATTAATCGTCAAAACTTCACCATATTCATATACAAAATTTATTCTTGGGCTGAGTCGTAATGCATTTGCACGGTATAAATCGCCATTCGTAAATCCTTTTGAGGTAGTATATCCTCCATTTAATCCAACTCCTAATTTAAAAGTTTGTGCCTCTTTTTTATACGATTTATCCCAGCGTGCTCCAAACCAAGATTCAAGTGTTCCTGAAACATTTTCATAAGTTGTAGTTCGCTTTCCATTAGAATCAAAAACTGTCGAAGCTACCACCTGATTGTCATATACATTTCCTCCTGAATACAAAACATAGCCAGAACGTGTCGCATAATCATAATCCCTAAAATTGATAAACATTCTGTGACTTTTATTCAAATCTAGATCGGGATTTCCTATAAAAGTATTCAATGGATTTGCCAAATTTTCTACTGGTAACAACTGACTGGCCTTAGGAAAAGTCACAGAATATTCATAGCTCGTCCAAATTGATTTTGACTTTCCTAATTTGATATTAGCATACGTCTCTATGTACGGAAAAATATAATTTTTATCTAAAACAGTTGTGTTACCTAAATAAAGAGATCGATTGTCATATTGTGCAATATTAGTTCCTCCCGTAAAACTCATATTAAAACTCTTCTTTTCTATGGAAAAACCCACTTTTGGGGCAATCAGTTTTTCGTGCGAATAAATAGAATTAGATAAATTTTCATTAGTCACAGAATATGTTTGGTTTGTATTATCAAAATCATAGGCCTGACGAACCTCTGAATTTTTATCCGAACGGGCATATACGTTCAAAGAAATCCGCAAAGAGTCTGTTATAGGTTCTAAAAAAGTAAGTTCTGAAGAGTAGAAATCTTTTAAATTTCTGTTATTTAGGCTTTGATTTCTTACATCAATAGGTCTAGAATCCTGATAAAAAATAGAAGTGGATTTGTTCAATGAAGTGGCTATTTCATTAGAATTTTCGTTATCAAATGAAACATTAATAGAACGTCCTTTTTTCTTGAAATTTTTATTGAAATTAATGGAATTCGTGAAATTAAATTTATCATTGTCATTAAAATTCTCTTGCTCACTTTCATTCAACTTCTGACCCTCAAAATCTTTTGAAGTTTCGGTAGAATTGACTGCATATTTATTTTTGGCTTTCATAAATCTTGGAGCTACAAAAATGGTAGCTGTCGAATCTATCTTGTATTCAAACGTGAAATTCAAATTATGTCCAAATCGGTCTTCATTTGTTTTAGAATCTGAGCTAGTTATAAAACCACCTTTGGGTAAAAAATTAGTTTGTCTTGTACTGTTAGTGTTTTTGGAATTGGAATTGGAAAAAAGATAACTCGCATTGGATTCAAAATCCTTAAACCATTCATCACCATAATTTAATCCCAACATATTAGAGCGTGTAATTCCCTTTCCTCCACCAAAACGCATATTCCCAAAACCATACGATCCATCGCCTCCATCAAAATAATAGCCTGCATTTCGTCCGCCTCCCATGTTATCAAATACTTCATCCATTGAAAATCCTGTGGAATTGATATTGTTAGAGGAAGCGAGGACACTTATTTTCCTTTTATTTTTAAAATAATTAATTAGAGTACTACTTTCATATCGGTCATCTGTACCATAACCTCCCATAAACTTCCCAAAAAAACCTTTGTTTTTATCCTCATCGATAGTGAGATTAATGCTAGCATTATTAGAACTTGCATTTTGTTTGGTTAATTCTTCTTTTTTGGTTTTAGTATCCGAAACTTGAACTTTGTTAATAATATCTGAGGGTAAACTTTGTAAAGCAATTTTGCCGTCCTTATCAAAAAAAGGTTTCCCATTGACTAAAACCTGATTGACCTCTTTTCCATTAACTGTAATTTTTCCATCTGTCGATACCTCAACCCCCGGCAATTGTTTGAGCAAGGTTTCTACATTGGAATCAGGCCGAACTTTAAACGAAGACGCATTAAACTCTAAGGTATCTTTTTTAATACGAATAGGCGGTGCCTCACTTTTAATAACTACTTCGCCAAGAGTATTTGTATTTTCAATTAATCGTATAATTCCAAAGTCTTTATTCGCTGTTATGGATTGTTCTTCCTGCTTAAAAGTTTGATACCCTACATAAGATATTTTAAAAAAAACAGGCTTTGTAATTTTCTTGGTGTTAATTGTAAAGAAACCATTTTTGTCTGTAATGGAGTAATCAATTACCGTAGAATCTTTTACTGAGGTAAGATATACGGTTGCCGCTTCTAGTGGTACTTGAGTATTTTTATCGAGAATTTTTCCTTTTATAACAACGTTATTTTGTGCAAACGAAAATAAACTGAAAATGAAGAAGACGGACAGATAATAGAATTTTTGCATAAAAAAAATTTCGTTGTTACTATTTTAAATAATAACAACGAAATAAGTGATTTAGTATTAAAATAAAAAAAATCTTACTAAAAATTTAACAATTTTTATTTCTCACGGATATAAATATCTATAGGTACTCCCGAAAAATCCCAGTTTTCACGAATTTTATTTTCTAAAAAGCGTTTGTAAGGCTCTTTTACATATTGAGGCAAATTAGCAAAAAACACAAACTGTGGTGTCAATGTAGGCAATTGCATACAATACTTTATCTTAACATATTTACCTTTCAAGGCAGGTGGAGGATAACCCTCAATGACTTTTAACATATAATCATTGAACTTAGACGTTGGAATTCTTTGTTTTCTGCTTTCATAAACTTGAACCGTTGCTTCCAATGCCTTTAGTAAACGTTGTTTGGTCAATGCCGAGACAAAAAGAATGGGCACATCCGTAAACGGCATTAATTCTTTTCTAATTTTTTCTTCATAGTCACGAGTAGACATGGTATCTTTTTCGACCAAATCCCATTTGTTGACCAAGATAACCACCCCTTTTCTGTTTTTTTCTGCCAACCAAAATATACTTTGGTCTTGACCTTCAAATCCTCGAGTAGCATCAATAATTAAAATACAAACATCCGCATGTTCAATAGCACGCACCGAACGCATTACTGAATAAAACTCTAAATCTTCTTTCACCTTTGCTTTACGACGAATTCCTGCGGTGTCCACCAAGTTAAATTCAAATCCAAAACGATCAAATTTGGTATCAATAGCGTCGCGGGTAGTTCCTGCAATATCGGTAACCATAAAACGTTCTTTACCAATCAAGGCGTTTATAAAACTTGATTTCCCAGCATTAGGACGACCCACAACTGCAAAACGTGGCAATTCTATTTCTTCTTTAGTAGGTTCAGGTTTTACTGGAAAAGCTTCAATTAAAGCATCTAACAAATCCCCTGTCCCACTCCCAGAAATACTAGCAAAAGTATAATAATCTCCTAACCCTAAATTATAAAACTCGACAGCATCCTTTTCTCGCATCGCATTGTCTACTTTATTTACAGCCAAAAGAACGGGCTTAGTTACTTTTCTTAAAAGTTTTGCCACTGTTTCATCCATGGGTGTAATCCCTTCTTCAACATCTACCACAAAAATGATAACATCTGCTTCATCTATTGCTAATTCTACTTGTTTACGAATTTCACCCTCAAAAACGTCATCAGAACCACGTACATAACCTCCAGTATCTATAACTGAAAACTCTTTCCCATTCCACTCACTTTTTCCATAATTCCTATCGCGAGTAACACCAGAAACAGAATCTACAATAGCTTCTCTTCTTTGAATTAAACGATTAAAAAGTGTAGATTTCCCTACGTTGGGTCTCCCTACTATGGCAACAATATTATTCATAATGCAATTTTGAACTATTTATTTCCGAACGACTAACTTTATAGCTTCGGGCTGCAAAGGTACTATTTAATAGGTTACTAATCCTATTTTTACTACATTAGCTAAAGATTAATTTCAAAAAAAGATAGTATATATGGATGTAAATAACGAAATTCGACTTCGATTACGTTTTTATAAAGACGTAGATGATAGCATTGAAAATGTTCAGCAAAAATTTGAAACCTATTCTAAAAAGGATATTGCTGATTTTGCAATTAATGTTCATGAAAATCACATTTGGTTCTATGTTATAGGAACAAAAAAACGATTTTGGTCTCCTCATTTACATCTTCAACTAGAGCCAAAAACCGAAAAAACAACCCACATTCGGGGTTTATTTGGACCCGACCAAACGCTATGGACATTCTTCATGTTTCTGCATTTTATCATAGCAGGAGTTTTTACCATTTTTGCCATGTTTGCTTACTCTAATTACAGTCTCAAACAATCCTACACAATGGATGTAGTAGTACTGCTTTTAATGGTAATCGTCTGGTTTTTACTCTATTTTATTGCAAGACAAATTCGAAAAAAAGGCAACGGACAAATGAACGAAATGGAGCAGTTATTTTTGAAAATTATAGAATAATTTGTTTTCAATTACTGATTGTAGCCAAAACGCTTCAGCATATTGGCATTACTTCTCCAGTTTTTATTGACTTTAACATACAGCTCAATATGAATTTGTTTTCCAAAAAACTTTTCTAAATCAGCACGAGATTCAATCCCCACTTTTTTCAAAGCGGCTCCTTTATGCCCTATGATGATTCCTTTTTGCGTATCACGTTCTACCATAATCAGAGAACGAATCCGAATGATATCGTCGTCTTCAAGAAATTCTTCAGTTACAATTTCTACAGCATAAGGAATTTCTTTACTATAATTTAAAAGTATTTTTTCACGAATCGTTTCATTTACAAAAAAACGTTCGGGTTTGTCCGTCAATTGGTCTTTTGGATAATAGGCTGGCGATTCTGGTAATAACGAAAGAATTCTAACAAAAACTTCAGGCACATTAAAATTCTTTAAGGCCGAAATGGGAAATATTTCTGCATTAGGAACTTTTGCAGTCCAAAATGCTACTTGTTCCTCCAACTGTTCTTGATTAGAATTATCAATTTTGTTCAATAACAATAAAACAGGAATTTTAGCGTGAATAATACTTTTAAAAAAAGTTTCGTCTTTCAACTCTTGTTCCCCAATTTCAACCATGTAAATCAGAATATCAGCGTCTTCAAAAGCCGATTTTACAAAATTCATCATCGATTCCTGCATCTCATAAGCAGGTTTTATTATCCCTGGTGTATCAGACAGAATTAATTGAAAATCATCACCGTTTACAATACCAAGTATTCTATGACGAGTGGTTTGTGCTTTTGAGGTAATGATTGATAGTCGTTCGCCTACAAATGCATTCATCAAAGTTGATTTCCCAACGTTTGGATTTCCAATAATATTTACAAAACCTGCTTTGTGTGTCATACAAATCTCTTTTTATAATCAATTAAAAAAGCCACTCATTGCTGAATGGCTTTTCTTAGTAGCGGGAACAGGACTCGAACCTGTGACCTTCGGGTTATGAGCCCGACGAGCTGCCTACTGCTCTATCCCGCGCTGTTTCGAGTGCAAATATACAACGAATATTGATATTCGCAAGTTAAATTTATAATAAATTTATTTTTTACATACCACTCCAGATAATTATGCCTAAAACAAAAAAACCATCAACGCTCACATGTTGATGGTTTTAAACCAATTTATTAAATATTCACCAAAAAATTTAATCCTGATCTTCATTAGCTAATGCAGAATTTTTATCCGCTTTAACTGGTAATGCTACTGCAAGTCCTTCATTATTTATCATCGTCATATTTAGAGTATCCAATTGAGCTAAATTTTTAGAAACCAACCCGCTGAACATGTTATATGAAATGTTCATTTCTTTTAGGTGATTTAGTTTCTCAAGGTCAAAAGGTACTTGTCCATCCATATTATTATCAAACAAACTTAATGTTTCAAGTTGTGTAAGGTTTGCAATTTCTTTTTCCAACTTCCCTTTTAGTTTATTACTATTTAAAAGTAAGGTTTTTAGGGATTTCAATCCATAAACTGACGCTGGGATTTGACCTGTTAATTCATTATTATACAATGATAACGTTCTCAGATTTGTTAACTTACCCAATTCTAATGGTAAGCTTCCTGATAGCTGATTCATAAACAACTCTATTTCTTCTAGTGAACTTATGTTCCCTATGGAAGAAGGTATGTTTCCTGTTAATTTATTAAATGATAAATTAAAAACCACCAACTGTTTCATGTTCCCTATCTTAGATGGAATGCTCCCTGAAATAGTATTTTTGAATAATTTTAATTCTTTCAAATAAACAAGGTTTACAATTTCTGAAGGCAATTGCCCAGATAAATTATTATTGGATAAATCCAAACCAACAACTTTGTCATTTTGCAATTTAACTCCATACCAAGACGAAACTGGCTTATTAAAGTCCCATTGCTTTTTCCATTGATTTCCGTTAGT
The DNA here is from genome assembly GCF_057652095.1 of Flavobacterium sp. R1_16. Taxonomy (NCBI): domain Bacteria; kingdom Pseudomonadati; phylum Bacteroidota; class Flavobacteriia; order Flavobacteriales; family Flavobacteriaceae; genus Flavobacterium; species Flavobacterium sp. R1_16. The sequence continues at coordinate 517,693 of NZ_JBYFCG010000001.1, read as the reverse complement.
GGCAATATATAATTTAACTAAAGCATCTTTTTCTGAGAAAGAAATAGTTGCCCACATTGACATCGAAACAAATAACATTAAAACTAAGGTAGCTGTATTTTTCATAACATTTGTTTATTTATTATGGTGTAAACTTACAAATAAAAACCGATTATATGCAAATAAAATCGATGAAATACACTTTTTTAAATATTATGATTCTTTTTTCTTACAAATATTAAATTGAACAACTAACAGTAATTATCTAATTAAAAGAAAATAAATTAAGATAATACATCTTTTAAACGCGAAAATTGATAAAAAAGAGTTGATTGAAATTTAAAAATGATTGTAGATAAAAAGTTAGATTAGATAAACGTATTTTCCCTACTCCATCTTTGATGTACTAATTCAGATTTATTTTTAATTGTTGCTAATAATAATGTATTTCTAGATTTTGTCTACAGCTACAATTTTTAGGACAGAATAAAGCAAAAAAAACCACCAACTTTCGTTGATGGTTTTTTAACCAATTTATTTATAAATATTCACCAAAATATTAATCTTCATTTGCTAAAGCAGAGTTCTTGACCATTTGAACTGGCAATGCAACAGCTAAACCTTTATCGTTTATCATAGTCATATTCAAAGTATCTAATTGAGCTAGATTTCTTGAAACTAATCCACTAAACATGTTGTAAGAAATATTCATTTCTTTAAGGTTATTTAATTTTTCTAAATCAAAAGGTACTTGACCTTCCATATTATTCTCAAACAAACTTAAAGTTTCAAGAGAAGTCAAATTAGCAACTTCAGGACTTAATTTTCCAGACAATTGATTACTATTCAATAGCATTACATTTAATGATTTCAAACCGTAGTATGAAGCTGGTATTTGTCCTTCAATTTCATTGTTAAATAAGGATAAAATTCTCAATTGTTTTAAATTACCAATTTCAGACGGTAATTGACCTGAGATTCTATTCATATACAATTCAATAGATTGTAATGAACTAGCGTTACCAATTGAAGCTGGAATGCTTCCTGTTAATTTATTGAATGCTATGTTTAAAACTTTCAATTGTTTTAAATTCCCTATCGAAGCTGGAATAGATCCAGTAAGAGAATTTTTGAAAAAATTTATTTGCTGTAGATTCGACAAATTAACAATTTCTGCAGGTAATTCACCTACTAAGTTATTGTTTGACAAATCTATACCAATTACTTTGTCGCCAACTATTTTAACTCCATACCATGAAGAGATTGGAGCTTTCAAATCCCATTTGTGAGTCCATTGACTTCCATTTGTGCTAGCATACAATTTTAGCAATGCTTCCTTTTCTGTAATGGTAACATTAGCTAACATAGAAACTGAAGCAACTAGAAACAAAAATAAAGTGGATACTTTTTTCATGATAAATGGTTTTTTGTGTTAATTGATGTTGTAAAAGTAGATTTACAAACGACAATATGCAAATAAAATCGATGAAATACATAAATAATTTATTTTTTTACACTTATTTCTTACAATTTTAAATTTTAAACTACAGAAAATATTAAATAAAAAATTCTCTGTTCTCTATTAAAATGCAAAAAAACAATTCATTTATATCAAAAAAAGGTAAATTTGATACACTAACCAACACTTTAAAAATATGGAAATTAATTTATTAGCGCTTTTAGCGGCAGCATTTTCAACTCTTGTCATAGGATTTGTTTGGTACAATCCTAAAGTTTTCGGAACAATCTGGATGAATGAATCTGGAATAACAGAAGAAAAAATGAGAGGAGGTAACATGGTTATCACTTTACTAGCATCCTTTATCTATGCCTTTTTTATTGCCTTTGTATTACGTTTTCTTGTTATTCATCAAACTGGAGCATTAGGAATGGTTGGTGGCGATGCGAGTATTGCAAAACCATCATATGATGCATTCATAGCTGATTATGGCAATGCTTTTCGAACATTCAAGCATGGTGCTTTACACGGATTTATGACGGGGCTCTTTTTAATTCTTCCCGTTCTTGGTATTACTGCTTTATATGAAAGAAGAAGTTTTAAATATACTCTTGTAACCGGAGGTTATTGGGTGGTTTGCGGAATGGTCATGGGTGGCATTATATGTGCTTGGTAAATAAAATAGTAGAATAAAAACACAAATCTTGTTTGGAATAAAATTCAAGCGAGATTTTTTTATTAAATCTATTGTTACATCTTTAACTTTATTGGTTAAATTTGACCAACTATCAAAACTATAGTGTGAATACACTTCCTTCATTCAAAATTTTTACCTCGACTGCCGAACTCCCAAACAATTGGAATGAGATTGCTGTTGAGAATATTTTCTTAACCAAAGAGTATTTAATGGTTCTTGAAAAAGCTGCACCCAAAAATATGTCTTGCTATTTCATAGGACTATTTTTAAATGAAAAACTTGTGGGAATTGCTCTATCACAATTTTTAGATTTAAACAAACTAGAATCTTTTGGAGAGCGTGATAAGTGTGTCAAAACTGCTGTCAGGAATTTTGTTTTCAAAAACTTTTGTTCGCATGTCTTATTTATTGGAAACAACATGTTAACTGGTAAAAATGGATATGCGTTTTCCAACATAATTGATGAGGCTCAAATACTACGAACATTACACATGGCGGCGGCATCAATTAGAAAAGAACTTAAATTAATCGGCAAAAATATTCACATCACAACTTTTAAAGATTTTTATAGTAATGATGTTAGAGAATTTGCAACTCCTGAATTCAAGAAACTGTATCAGTTTTCTACTCAACCCAATATGATTTTCGAAATCAATTCCAATTGGGAAACGGAAAACGATTATGTTGATAGCTTAACGAAAAAATACCGAGATCAATTTAAACGTGCTAGAAAAAAATCTGATGGTATTGAAAAAAGAAAAATGCATCTTGAAGACATCATCAAATATGAGAATGTAATCTATGATTTGTATTTTCATGTCGCTAAAAATGCTCCTTTCAACACCTTTTTTCTTCCTAAAAATCATTTTCGCGTTTTTAAAGAATGTCTCAAAGAACAGTTTTTGTTTTACGGCTATTTTCTTAATGAGCAATTGATTGGTTTTAATACCCTTATCAAAAATGGGAAAATAATGGAAACCTATTTTCTAGGCTATGATGATACTATTCAAAGAGAAAAAATGCTCTATCTCAACATGCTCTATGACATGGTGGCTTATTCTATAAATAAAAATTTTAAAAAAATTATTTTTGGAAGAACAGCCTTAGAAATAAAAAGTTCTGTTGGCGCTAAACCTATCGAAACATTCGGATATATTGAACATTCAAAGGCTATCATCAATAGTAAAATGGAAACTATTTTCTGCTATTTAGAACCCAAAACAGACTGGAAAGAAAGAAATCCGTTCAAATAACTATTCTAATTTTTAGGAACTGCGACTTTTATCATCTTGGGTAAAATCTCTATATCAAGTTGCGATTTTAAGCCGTAATACTCCCCGTCCATTTGAAAGTTAACTGGAACATTGGTCACAACCGTTGCTTTATCAGTAGATATAATTTCAACATCGTCCGAATGAATAGGTATATTGCCAGTAATGATTTTTAATAAAACTATTAAATCTAAGTTTTTTAAAATAATCAACTCAAACTTACCATCATCCATTGTCCCATTGGGATTGATAGTGACGCCCGAACCATATTTCTTTGAATTTGCAATTACAATCATTCTGGCATCACAAATCAAAGTCTTTTTACTAGTTGTTATTGTAGCAGTAAACGGTTCTTGCAAATCGATTAAGGTGGTCAAAGCTTGTAATGCATATCCTAATTTACCTCGAATGTAACTACTCTCGTAGTTTTTAATAAGTTCGGCGTTTAATCCTAAATCACTCAAATGGATACTTTTTTCATTATTAATTGATACAATATCAATATCTAAATAAGTTTCCCCAAAGGCAATCTCAAGGTTCTCCTCGAATACAGACGGCAAATTAAGATCTGTAGCCAATCCGTTTGCGGAACCCGCTGGTAAAATGCCTAAAATCACATCTTCATTTTCTACAGCCTCAGTGACCATTTTAATGGTTCCATCACCGCCAGCAACGATAATTCTTTCAGGTTTATAAACAGAATAAAGTTCTCTTAAATTGCTAATATCATTTACTCCAGTAGTATTGTAAATATGTAATTTTAAATTTTTAGTTGAGGCAAAATTTCTGGCTTCACTGATAAATTCGGATTTATCAAGAGCTCCAGAAACGGGGTTAACTACCATGATGCAATTCTTTTTCAAACTTTAATTTCGTTTATTGACTAAAAATAGTTAATTTTCAAATTCTATCAAAATTATAATTTGAAATGAAACCTATTCTGAAATTATATCGTGGCTACGCGAATGAACAAGAATTAATTGTAATGGGGCACGTTTTTAAACCTACTACAGCTAAGGAGTATGATTTTCAGAAAAAAAATGTAAGGAATGCAACTTCGATAATCAATATGTTTCGGATAAAAACACAAGCTAATGCTGATGTGTATTTAAAATACAACAATCGTACAATACATACTAAAACACTCAATGACGGTTATTTCAAATTTTGTGTGCCACTGCATCAAATCGAAAATTATGGGTGGATTGAATACCAAGTAAGCATTAACTATAATGATAATGAAATTGTTGCGAAAGAACGTTATATAAGACCTCACAAAGGAGAACTAGGAATCATATCTGATATTGACGACACTTTTTTGGTAACGCATTCGAGAAATATTTTAAAAAAACTGTACATTTTATTGTTCAGAAATGTTACCAAAAGAAAAGTATTTGAAGATGTTGTATCGCACTATCAAGCCTTGAATAAAGCGGGAAGGACTAGTCCAAAAGAACAGAATGCTTTTTTCTATGTGTCTAGTAGCGAATGGAACTTGTATCGCTTTATCATTAAATTTACTGAAATACATCAATTGCCAAACGCAGTTTTATTACTAAAAGACATTAAAACAAGTCTGGTGGACTTTTTAGTTACAGGAAGAAGCAATCATAATCACAAATTTGAAAAAATAAAACACATTTTAGAATTCTATCCTGATTTACAATATGTTCTTTTGGGCGATGATTCTCAGCAAGACCCAATTTTATATGAAGCGATTTGTAAAATTTTTCCAATTACTGTAAAGGCTATTTATATTCGACAAACAGGAAAACACAAAAAAGAAAAAACACTGAAGGCTCTCAAAAACATTGAGAGTTTGGATGTTGCCGTGTGTTATTTTAAAAATAGTAGTGAGGCAATTGAACACTCTAAATCTATAGGTGTTATTTAAAAATAGAAACCTTAGATAATGGCAGTTTCACCGTAACAAGAAAAATTGAAAATTTAGAAATACTAAACAATGGAAATGGTGTACTAAACGCAAGACAATTACTTGCTTAAAATGCAAAAACTAAAGCTTCAGAAAACAATAATGTTTATGTGAACTCAGTCCTTAATCTCTATAAAAATAGCTAGAAACGATACTGTTATCAATTTAGGAAAAGCAAAATTTGATGAAATGAAATAACCTTGAAGACTTCTTTTTAAGAACTCTTTTTTAGTTTAGTCAATTGATAGCATCCATAAATCGCCAAAACCAATTCTCCAAGAGTTCCAACACAAAAAATTGGCGATGGAATTCCATCAAATAGGAAACCAATCATTCTTCCAAATGACAGACCAAACATAAAAACAATATTAGAAATAGTAGCTGCTCCCCAATATTTTGGGTTTAAAATTCCTAAAACCCAAAGTCCGCCCGAAGCTAAATACAAACCCATAATAGCTTTGAAAATAGTAGCCATATCTAGCGAACTAACTTCGACAGTAAATAATTGCTGTGAAATAAAATTTGGTGAAAATCCATAAACAAAAGCAATTGGAACAACAATTAGAACTGAAAGGAGTAAATGTAAATTCTTCATTTGATTTCCCAGTTGCATTTTATTTATTCTAAAGGTTATCTATTTCTCCCTGAACAATTTCCCAATCTTCTAAAAGTTTATCGAGTTCAGCTTTTTTCTTATTATAAGCCATAAAAAAAGAGGCATCCTCTATGTGCTTATCATAATTAGAGGCAAGCATTTTATCATCATTTTGAATGTCAATTTCGAGTTGTTTAATCTGACTTTCTATTTTACTTAAACGATTTTGAAGTGCCTTCCCTTTTTTCTGATCTTCATAGGAAACTTTTGGTGTTATGGTTGGTATATCTTTCTTAATGACGTCTTTTTTCTCAACTTCTCGCATGTTTTCGAGATTGCGCTGTTCTAAGAAATAGTTAATGTCACCTAGATATTCTTTTATTTTTTGGTCTTTAAATTCATAAACAATATTTGACATTCCTTGAAGGAAATCTCTATCGTGAGACACCAGAAGCAAGGTTCCTTCAAATTTTTGTAGTGCTGCCTTTAGTACATTTTTCGATTTTATATCCAAGTGATTTGTGGGTTCGTCCATTAATAAAACATTAATAGGCTGCAAAAGCAATTTGCAAAGTGCCAATCGATTTCTCTCGCCACCAGAAAGCACTTTCACCTTTTTCTCAACATCATCCCCTCGAAAAAGAAACGAACCAAGCATATCTCTCACTTTAGAACGATTGGTATCAGTTGCTGCATCTTCCATCGTTCTGAGTAAAGTAATTTCTCCATCAAGATATTCCGCCTGATTTTGTGCAAAATAACCTACTTGAACATTATGTCCGAGTTTGATATTTCCTTGAAACTCAAATTCATTCATAATAGCCTTGATAAGAGTAGATTTACCTTGCCCATTTTGACCCACAAAGGCAATCTTACTTCCGCGTTCGACCAATAAATTAATATCTTTTAATATGGTTTTTTCGTCATATTTCTTGGTAACACTTTCAGCTTCAATGACTACTTTTCCGGGAACTTTAGATACTGGAAACGAAATGTTCATCACTGAATTATCGTCTTCATCTACCTCAATACGCTCTACTTTGTCTAATTTTTTAATAAGTGACTGTGCCATGGATGCCTTAGAGGCTTTAGCACGGAATTTTTCGATTAACTTTTCTGTTTCCTCAATTTTCTTCGCTTGATTTTTCTGAGTCGCTAATTGCTTCTCTCGAATTTCATGTCTCAACTCCAAATATTGAGAATAAGGCTTGTTAAAATCATAAGCCTTGCCTAAAGAAATCTCGATAGTTCTATTGGTCACATTATCTAAAAACATTTTATCATGAGAAACAATCACTACTACCCCAGGATAATTCCGCAAGAAACTCTCCAACCAAATAATACTCTCAATATCCAAGTGATTGGTAGGCTCATCCAAAAGCAAAATATCATTCGCTTGCAACAACAATTTTGCTAATTCAATTCGCATTCTCCAACCTCCAGAAAAAGTTTCGGTTTGATTATTAAAAACCTCTCTTTTAAAACCAAGACCCAAAAGAATTTTTTCAGTATCTCCCAGATAATTGTAACCGCCATGCAATTCAAATCGATGAGTATAATCAGATAAATCTTCTATGATTTGGGAATATTCTTCACTTTCATAATCGGTACGAGTCACTAACTGATGATTAATTTCTTCTAACTTTTCCTCGATTATTTTGATTTCAGTAAATGCTTGATATGCTTCTTCAAGTACTGTTCTTCCTTGCTCAAAATCGATGTCTTGTCGAAGAAAGCCAATTTTCACCTCTTTTTCTGTAGCAATACTTCCAGAATCTGGCTTAATATCACCCGCTAAAATTTTCAGCATAGTTGATTTGCCAGCCCCATTCTTTCCAACTAGACCTACTCGATCTCCAGCGCCCATTCTAAAAGTTACCTCTTCAAATAAATAAGTCCCACCAAAGGAAACCGAAAGATTATGTATATTTAACATGATTATGTGACTGTTGTTACATTCTAAAAAGTAGAATAGTGTACCTTTGTGAAAAATTTTTGCAAATGTTAAAAAAAGGATCCAAATTATATAGTATTTTAACAGGAACTTGTCCTAAATGTCAAAATGAAAGCATGTATGTTAACAAAAACCCCTTGCATTTAGGTTCTGTGCTCAAGATGCACGAAAATTGTAGCCACTGTAATTTAAAATATCAGATTGAACCATCCTTTTTTTATGGAGCCATGTATGTGAGCTATGCGCTTAATGTAGCAATGGGTATTGCCATATTTATCATTACTTTTCTGTTCATAAATCAAAGCGTAATGACATCTTTTATAGCGATAATAGCATCTATTATTATCTTACAACCTTTTATTTTGAGGTGGTCTAGAAACATTTACATTAATATGTTTGTTTCATATGACTCTGACTATAAAAAATAGGCTCTATTTTTTATCAAATCTCTTGATATCAATTGAAGAATCTAAAGGAATATCATATTCTATAAATTCAAATAATGCTTTAGCCATTGCAGGCCCAAGAAGAACACCTCGTGTCCCTAATCCATTTAAAATATGAATTCTTGGGTGAATAGGATGTGTACCAATTAATGGTTTTCTATCCTTAACAGTTGGTCGAACACCCGCTAAATGTGAAATTATTTCAAAATCACAGCTGATAATTTCTTTTAATCTATCAACTAACTCCTTTTTTCCCTCCTCAGTAGGAATACTCGTTTTATCTTTCCAGTTGTAGGTAGCGCCTACTTTAAACAAATCGTTCCCAAGTGGCAAAATAAACACGCTTGTATTGATAATTACATCTAATTCTAATTCAGAGGCTTTAATGATTAACAGCTCCCCTTTCGTTCCGTCAAGAGGTAAATAATTAAAATAAGGATTGGCATGTAAACCAAAACCTTCAGCAAAAGTAATTTGCTTTGCCCCTATATTCCTGTACTGAACAAAGTCAGTATGAAGTTTTAAAATATCATAATCAAATGACTCATCAAAAAATAAATCATTTTCAATTAGATACGTTCTATATTTATCTAGTAAAAGAGGAACATCTACATATCCCGTCTGTAATACTTCACCATAATCATAGGGTGAATCAATACATTGATATTTTTTTGAGATTAACTTGGTAGAGAGAAATGGTGATAAACCATCTTTATCTGATGCAATAAACCAATTATTCTGCTCTTCAATAGAAAAAAATTTACGTAAAATAGGGATTTTAAAATCAAACTTTGTCTGCAATTTAGATTCAATATGTTCATAAAATTGATTGAGTAGATTCAGTTGATTTTGTGCATCGTTTAATTTACTAAATCTTTTTAAAATTACAGGATTGTAAAGTCCTCCAGCAATTTTTGAAGAATTTTGTAAATTTGAGTCAATTACGAGAATAGATTTTTGATTTCGCAAAGCCTGCTCTGCAAAAGAAATTCCAGCCAATCCCGAACCAACAATTAAATAATCTATCATATACATCAAAATAAAAAACTCTTATCAAAATGATAAGAGTTTAAATTGTAAATGGAATTTAATTAATAATTCCACATATCTTGTTCAAAATCACGAATCTTATCTTTAACTCTTTCTGATTCGAGCAATTGCATTTGTGAATTATCTCTCATGTACTCAGCAATTTCCCTGTCTCCATACACGTTTTCTTCTTTGTATATAACACCATTGAATCTACGTGAATTCAATAAATGATCAAACGAAATTGGCATGGCAGAGTTTCTATCATTAAATGCTTTTGCATCATGTAGTATGTCTCTGACTGCTGGGAAATAAACCCAAAATAACTCAATGTAATCAGGATTATCAGCTCCAATTTCTTTAGCCTCAGGCGAAACAGGACATATTCCTAAAAGACGGTATTTAAGTTCACTTTGACGTTTGTCAAAATACCAAAAACCTTTAATCTTATAGTCAGATATATCAATTGAAGATAATTCTTTTTTATTAATATACTGAGGATCTAATACTTTTCTGCCGGATTTATAATCCTCTGGATAGGTATTAATTTCTTCTTTTCCTGCATCAGTTGTATCGATATAGGTAAAAGAAGTTGTCATATCTTTAAATGTTTTTTTGGTATTAAAATAACTGTCGGTATAAACCTCAGTAATTTTACCTTCTTTTATCCCTTTCAATATTACATCAAACAAAGATCTTCTATCTTTACCAATATTGGCTGTATCTATAGGATAGTACAAAGGAAAGTTGATTCTTTCATCCAAATCAATGATTTCCCAAGTCGTTTTGCCCATTAAAACATCTCGGTCGTGAACATAACCATAAGCTAATGGTTTATCATTATCCGAAATTAACTGAGCAGCAGTCTTTTTCCCAATTTCAGAAGGAACTTTTGCGTTAAGCAAATTCGACTGTGCGAAAGATGATAAATTCCCGAAGGCGAAAACAACCAAGATTAAAAAATTTTTATACTTCATTTTATGTAATTATAAGTTACTTAAGTAGAAACGTAATCTAACTTAAATTATTATTGTATTTCGTAGATTACAGGAGCTGTTCTTGATAATAATATGTCAGAACCCTCTAACTTAGTCTTGATATCAGAAATGGTTACTTGATCACCTCTGGTTGCTTTTTGAAGTGCTGCTTTACATTGAGCATTTACTCTATCACCTTGAACTACCACTGTTGGTTGTCCAGCAACTTTTAAACTAAAACCTGTAACTCTTAATTTTACTTCAAAGTCAAAATCAAGCATCTTTGCTGAAACTTGAGAAACCTCTAAACGGGACTTAGCACCTTTAACCACACCTATTTCACCACCAATAGCTCCAGTTGGTGCAGGTATACTCTTTATTCTAAAAACCTTCTTATCAGAAACTTTAGAATTATCAGGCAAAGTACCTGTAACATTAATAACTACTTCAGTACCTGATCCTGGATTCATTTTATAAGCACCTGGCTTACCAGCAGAACTAAGACCTGGAGCAGAAGCTGAAACTTTATCCGAAGACACCCCAGCAAAGGAAATTGTCATAGGATTTGTTACACCTCTATAAACCACATTCATTTTATCAGCAGAGATAGTTGCAGAATTTGGACGAGGTACAACAACATAGTTCCCTTTAATAGGTAAACTAACTACTTTTCCATTTTCGTCAAAATTAAATGAACCGTTTATTTCGTGTTCTCCCACAGCACCAGCACCAAATGAGAAGTTTGCTTGACCTGCTTCTGCTTTAACAGATGTTCCATTAACAACAACTGATTTAGCAACCAAATTAGGATCGAACTTACCTAATATAATTTTACCTTTAACAGCCTCTCCTTGAAAAAAGGCAGTTTTTTCAGGTACAACTATTGGTTGATATGCAGTTAGCGATGCAGCTGCAACAAGATCAGACTGAAACATTCCAGCTATAATATCACTCTCAGTGGTTTTTATATCAGCTTGAAGTTGTGAAAATTTAGTTACTGTAGCAATTAGAGGAAATCCTTTATAGTTATATTCTAACCAACCTAAAGTTGTTCCTGCATTTTTAGATTTTACTGGTTCTGTTGAAAATCTTTTTTCAATTTTTTTCATTTCAACATCAGCAATCGAACTACCACCTATTTTTCTTATTTGAACAACGTAGTTTGCAATTTTATCTAAAAACTCTTGTCCTTTTGGTGATGGTTTATCTCCAACAAATAATTTTTCGTCAACCTTATCTCCTTTATCCATTGCTTCAAAAGGAAGATTACCATCAGCATCTCTTACTAATTCTTTAGTAAACTCTGTTTTTAAATTTTCAATGTATGTAGAAAATTCTTTTGAAACTGCTCTAATTTTTTCAACTTTTGCTTTTTTATCACCAAACTGTAAAGGTTGATCTTGTGCTTTTTGAGCCAATTGTTGGAAAGAAGCATCGTTTCTTAAATCACTAATACTGTTTGATTCAATAATTTTATTATTCAAAATTCCAAATGCTGATAATACTTCTTTGGACATATTTAATGCTAACATCGCGATGAAAACCAAGTACATCAGGTTAATCATCTTCTGCCTAGGGGTTAATTTTCCTCCTGCCATTTTTTCTAGTTAATTTTTTGTTTATATTAAAAATGTAGTGAGATACTAATTCCCTTTGTTACTCATTGCAGAAAGCATTCCACCATAAACATTGTTCAAAGAAGACAAGTTTGATGTTAAAGACTGCATTTGATCTTTTAGTTTTAAATTATTTTCTGCGACCTCGTTATTGATTTGAGCATTTCGAGAAGCGCTTTCTAATTGTATTTTATACAAACTATTTAGAGATTCCATTTGAGCAGCAGCCAATGTCAATTCTTCACTATATTTTTTTGTAGAAGCAATTGAGTCAACAGTTGGAGCTATTCCTTTAGCAGCAGATTCAAAGTTTTTGATACTATTTCCTAAGCTAGCCATCAACTCTCCATCAATTTTAGCTTCTTTCAACATAGCATCTAATTTTTGAGAAAGAAGACCCTGAGCTTCAGTAGCATCCTCCTTTTTTGCTGATTTTGGTTTAGCTTCACCACCAGCTAGTTCTGGATATACTAAAGACCAATCCAATTCTTTATCAACAGGATCAAAAGCTGATAAACCAAAAATTAATGCTTCTGTTCCAAGACCGATGATTAGCATCGCACTAGCTCCTGGCCAGTGCATTAATTTAAATAATGCTCCAATAATTACTACTGCCGCTCCCATACCGTAAGCGAAATTCATCGTTTTTTTGCTTAATAATGCCATAATAATAGAAAATTTTAGTTAGTTAAGTTTATTTATTTTTTTGAGTTTAATTTATCTTCTTGCAGGTTTTCCGGTAACAACGGTACCCATATAATCTTGAACGGTTCTGAAACCAATATAACTTCTAGCAGTGTCAGCATATTCAAAATCTCTAGTACCCACTTGCAAGAAATATGCAACATCTTTCCATGAACCTCCTCTTACAACTTTACGCATGTTTTTAGAATCTCCAACACTTGGATTCATACTAGAAACAAATTCGTAAGCAGTTGGATCGTAAGAAGAATCTGTCCACTCAGCTACGTTTCCAGACATATTGTAAAGATTGTATCCATTCGGCTCGTATGATTTTGCTTCAACAGTATAAAGAGCTTGGTCAGCCGCGTAATCACCTCTGTTAGGTTTAAAATTAGCCAAGAAACAGCCTCTATCATTTTTAGCATAAGGACCACCCCATGGATAAGAAGCAGACTCTAAACCTCCTCTTGCAGAATACTCCCATTCAGCTTCGGTAGGCAACCTGAAAGAATTGATAAGATTCCCTTTCTTTTTCTTCTTAATATATGAATTCTTGTATAATGTTCTCCAAGCACAAAACGCTTTGGCTTGATGCCAATTCACACCAACAACTGGATATTGCGAATACGCTTGATGCCACAAATAGTCATTGTGCATAGGCTCGTTGTATGAATACGAAAAGTCTTTAATCCAAACTGTTGTATCAGGATACACTTTGATTTGCTCGGTCTTAATGAAATCTTTTCTTTTCCCAGCTTTTGCTTTCGCCGCAGCCTGAATATCCATCCAAGAATAACGGAACTTTAATTTATTTACATCTACTGTTCTCAAACCATTGAAGGATTCAGCAACAGGGATATACATCGTATCCATTACTTCAGTATAATATTCATCTGGATATTTAGAAGTATCTGTAATCAATTTTACATTGTGATTCAATTTTCTTCCAGCATAAGGATCATCATCAGTTCCTACACTATAATAATTCTCATACATGTACTTGTCATAAGCAGTCATTTTAGCCGGATCAGCATCGTTAAAAGCAAAATCAGCTATACTACCAGCATTTTTTCCTTTGCCGCCTTTACCTTTACCTCCTGATGCACCAGCAGTTCCTCCACCACCAACTTCATCAGCTAAAATAGCCAAACGAACACGCATGGTAGAATCTTTTACCCATTCTACAAATTGAAGATATTCGCTATTTGTAATTTCAGTTTCATCCATGTAAAAGGATCTCACAGTAACAGTTTTAGTAGGCGCATCTTGAACATTGGCTAAATCATCATCAGATTTTCCCATTATAAATGCACCACCAGGGACTAAAGTCATCCCATAGGGCTTCTCAGGGTTCCATTTCTTCCCTTTTACTCCAACCAACTCTCCTTTGTCTCCTGAGCTACCACAACTTGCTAACAAAGCTGAAATGACGGTAAAAGCAATTAATTTCTTCATATAAACTTGGGTTATGTGTGTATTCATATTTAAAGGGCGTAAACTTATTTATTATTTTTTAAAAAAGCAACTATTTGCAAAAAAAATATTTAAAGCCCAAAAGTAAATTTATTAATTAAGATAAAAAAATATTTTATCGATTAAATGCATTTTTTTTCGATTAAATGCGTTATTCTTATTTTTATTGTAAGATTTGTACCGTAATTGTAATTTTTAATTTTCCAAATAAATAAATATCTAAAATGTACCGTAATTGTGCGTTAAATAATGTTTTTTCGCTGAACTTTCCACCACCTTTCAGGCAACTCTTGATTACAGGCTAACAAATATTCTTCATAAGAACATGGTAATAACGTATTTCTTTTCAATTTATTATTTTGACTTGAAATAAAAGGTATCTCTATCCACCATCTGTCAGTTTTGTTACTCTTATAGAAAACAAGTTCTTCAGATTCAAAAGGAATAATGTATTTTAAATAATTTTCTTTACTACCAAAAGGATACTCATTTGAACGGTAATGAACGCCTTCAATAAAATACCAAATAATTTGAGCTATCAGAATTGATTCTTGTTTGGAATTGTTGTGATTGAAAATTCCAAACGAGGAAACTTTGTCACTAATACCTGAATAGCGAGACAAAGAACATATTTCTTTTCCATTAAATCCATTAGGAGTAAATGTAATAAAATTACCTGAATCAGAGGACTTTACAGATGTTAAATCTACAACAACAATATCTGCGTCTCTAAAAACGGGCTCTGAAACGGCTATATTACTAGAAACATCTCCTAATCTACAGGCATCAAAAAACAATTTTTCTATTAAATCAATTTCTTCTTGAGAATTCAAATACGTTTGAAATCCAACATTGCTATAATTGAAAAGATTATTAGGCTCATCCAAAATTATATTGGTTAAATAAGATGTAGCGAAAATTTCTTCACTTTCTTTACCAAAATCGAACTTACTATCAATTGCTACCAGATTTACCATTTGCTCCAATCCATCGTAAGCTCTATAAAGAGGATAAGTTAAATCTTGTGAACCACCTATTATAATAGGTATAATCGTATTCTTTATTAATTCTTCGCAAACTTTTTGTAATGCAAAATAAGTGTCTTCTTTTGAATTGCCTGGATATAAATCTCCCAAATCAGCAATAGAGACATCCCAATTACCTGGAAATAATCCATATAATTCCTTTCTTATATGGGTTAACTCAACATCATTAATTGCTGTTTTGTCACCTCTATTCTCTAAAACTCCAATAATTGCAAGCCTGATTTTTTTTAAATCAGGAAATTCTTTTTCAGTATGAAAAACTATTTTACTACCCAAATGTTGAGAAGAAAGTCCTTTTACAAATGCTGTTACTTCATCATTTAATGGTGAAAGAAAATCAACTCCCATACTTTACTTCTTTTTTGTTGCAGTTTTCTTAGTGGTTGTAGTCTTTTTAGTAGCCGGTTTTTTTGCTGGAGTTTTCTTTGCAATCATTTCTTGAACTTGAGCTAAGGTTAACTTTTCAGCATCTATATCTTTACCTAATTCGATTTTAATTTTCCCTTTTGTTATTATCGACCTTCCCCAACGAGCTTTTTCTATTACTATACCTTCAGACTCCCAATTGTGGATTACTTTATCTATATTTTTTTGAAGTTTATCTTCTATTAATTCTTCAATATCATTTTGAGATAAATTATCGAAATTGTACTTTTTTGATACATTTATGAACATTCCGTTCCATTTAATAAATGGTCCGAATCGTCCAGTTCCTTTTTGAACGCCTTCGCCTTTGTAAACTGCAATTGGAGCATCAGCTTGTGTTTTTTCATCAATCAAAACCTTAGCTCTTTCTAAATCTACATCCAATGGTTCTTCTCCTTTTGGAAGTGAAACAAACACTTTTCCAAAACGAATGAATGGTCCGAAACGTCCTAAACTTACTTCAACTTCTTCTCCTTTATAAGTTCCTAATGCTTTTGGAAGTAAAAATAAATTCAATGCTTCTTCCAAAGTGATAGTTCCGATATTTTGTTCTGGACGTAAGCTTGCAAATTTCTTATCTTCATCATCGCTATCTCCAATTTGAGCCATAGCACCAAATTTGCCCAAACGAACCAAAACCGTTTTGCCTGATTCTGGATGCTTTCCTAAAATTCTTTCACCACTTTCTCTGTCAGCATTAGCTTCAACATCTTTTACATTGGGATGGAATTTATCATAAAACTCCTGCATCATTTTAGTCCAATTGATGTTTCCTTCTGCGATTTCGTCAAAATCTTGTTCCACTTTGGCAGTGAAATTGTAATCTAAAATGGCGTCAAAATTCTTGACCAAAAAATCGGTTACAATATTCCCAATATCCGTTGGAACTAATTTTCCTTTATCGGAACCTGTATTTTCTTTTAGAATTACATCCGATACTTTTCCTGATTGCAATGTCAACTGTGTATATTTTCGTTCTTGACCTTCAAGCGTTCCTTTTTCTACATAACTTCTGTTGATGATGGTAGAAATTGTTGGCGCATAGGTTGACGGACGACCAATACCAAGTTCTTCCAATTTTTTAACCAAAGACGCTTCTGTATAACGACTTGGCGGACGAGAATATCTTTCTGTAGCAGTAATGTAATTGTTAATCAATTTTTCATTGACTTTCATTGCTGGCAACATTCCTTCTTGTTCTTCTTCATCCTCATCATTTCCTTCAAGATACACTTTCAAGAAACCTTCAAACTTAATCACTTCTCCAGAAGCTGTAAAAACTTCAGAATGATTGTTTGCCTCAATTTTCACATTAGTTCGTTCTAATTCGGCATCACTCATTTGAGATGCCAATGTTCTTTTCCAAATTAAATCATACAAACGCGCTTGATCTCTATCGATATTTACTGTATGACGCGACATATCCGTTGGACGAATGGCTTCGTGAGCTTCTTGTGCGCCTTTGCTTTTATTGGCAAACGTTCTTGGTTTTGAAAATGCTGCACCGTAAGATTTAATGATTTCTGCTTGAGCAGCATCCATTGCTTCTTTGGAAAGATTCACACTATCAGTTCTCATATAAGTAATCAATCCGGCTTCGTACAAACGTTGTGCTAATTGCATGGTGATTCCAACTGGAAGATATAATTTACGAGCTGCTTCTTGTTGCAACGTTGAAGTTGTAAAAGGTGCTGTTGGAGATTTTTTTGTAGGTTTGGTTTCTAAATCACCTACTTTATAATTAGAACCAATGTTTTTATTTAAAAAATCTTCTGCTTCTTTTTTAGTATTAAAATTCTTTGGAAGTTTGGCTTTAAAAGCTCTTCCTGCTTCGTTTAAAAATTCTGCCACTACAGAATAACTCGCAACGGGTTTGAAATTTTGAATCTCACGTTCGCGTTCTACAATTAATCTTACAGAAACCGATTGCACTCGACCTGCAGATAAACCTCCTTTTATTTTACGCCATAAAACAGGAGATAATTCATATCCTACTAATCTGTCTAAAACCCTACGAGCTTGTTGTGCGTTTACTAAATTATAATCAATTTCTCTAGGATTTTCAATGGCTTTTAGAATAGCATTTTTTGTAATCTCATGAAATACAATTCTTTTAGTCTTGTTTTTATCTAATTTTAATTCTTCTGATAAATGCCAAGAAATAGCTTCTCCTTCTCGGTCCTCATCACTGGCTAACCAAACCATATCGGCATTTTTGGCTAAACCTTTGAGCTTTGTAACCAATGCTTTTTTATCGGCTGAAACTTCATACTTAGGTTTAAAACCATTTTCTACATCTACTCCTATTTCTTTTGATGGTAAATCGGCAATGTGTCCATAACTCGACTCGACTTGAAACTCATTTCCTAGAAATTTTTCGATTGTTTTTGCCTTTGCAGGAGATTCGACTATAACTAAATTCTTTGCCATCATTGTTTGCTTTCTGTCGCAAAAGTATCTATTTTTTTTAAATATAGTGCTTTTGATAAAAAATTTGAAAATTTATACTCTCCAACAATCTATTCAAAAAAGAGATACTATCTGTAGGTTTTTAAAATTCGACAACGATTGAAACAACCTAAAACATTGTTAAAACTTAGTATGACATCTTGTCATATTTGTTAAATTTGAATTACCTTTGTACTTTGAAAAATTAATGAATGGAAAAGATAATTGAAGAAAGTAAACAAGGCGAAAGACTTGTATTAGAAAACAAACCAGAAAACACCAAAAAATTATTCATAGAAAGCTACGGCTGTGCAATGAATTTCTCCGATAGTGAAATTGTAGCTTCAATTCTATCAGAGAATGGATACAATACAACCCAAATTCTAGAGGAAGCCGATTTGGTTTTAGTCAACACTTGTTCCATACGTGACAAAGCAGAGCAAACGATAAGAAAACGACTTGAAAAGTACAATGCAGTAAAACGACGCACTAATTCTAAAATGAAAGTAGGTGTATTAGGTTGTATGGCAGAACGATTAAAAAGTCAATTTCTTGAAGAAGAAAAAATTGTCGACCTAGTTGTCGGTCCTGATGCTTACAAAGATTTACCCAACCTACTACACGAAGTTGAAGAAGGTCGAGAGGCTATAAATGTTATTTTGTCAAAAGAAGAAACCTATGGCGATATTGCTCCTGTTCGATTAATGAGTAACGGAATCACCGCTCTAGTTTCCATCACTCGAGGTTGTGACAACATGTGTACCTTTTGTGTAGTTCCATTTACTAGAGGTCGCGAACGCAGCCGTGAGCCGCAAAGTATTATTAATGAAATTCAAGATTTATCGAATAAAGGATTCAAAGAAATAACGCTGTTGGGACAAAATGTTGATAGTTATCTGTGGTATGGTGGCGGCTTGAAAAAAGATTTTGTAAATGCCTCCGAAATACAAAAAGCAACTGCTGTAAACTTTGATCAATTATTAGAAATGGTTGCTATTGCATTTCCTAAAATGCGTATTCGGTTTTCAACTTCCAATCCCCAAGATATGCACGAGAGCGTACTTCATGTAATTGCAAAATATCCAAATATATGCAAACACATACATCTGCCTGTTCAATCTGGAAGCAATAGAATTCTAGCAGCAATGAATCGTTTGCATACCCGCGAAGAGTATTTGAATTTAATAGATAAAATCAATACCATAATTCCGGGTTGCTCCATCACTCAAGATATGATTGCAGGATTTCCAACTGAAACTGAAGAAGACCATAAAGACACTTTGGACTTAATGGAATCTGTAAAATACAGTTTTGGTTACATGTACGCCTATTCAGAAAGACCCGGAACCTTAGCTGGAAGAAAAATGGAAGATGATGTTCCCGAAGAAACAAAATTAAGACGACTACAAGAAATTGTCGATTTACAAAGAAAACATAGCGCTTATCGAACTCAAGAATATTTGGGGCAAACATTAGAAGTGCTGATTGAAAAAGAGTCTAAAAAATCTGATAAAGATTGGTCAGGTCGCAATTCCCAAAACATTACGGTAGTTTTCCCGAAAGAGAACTATCAAATTGGTGATTTTGTTAATGTTGAAATTTTAAATTGTACAAGTGGAACCCTCATTGGCAAAGCTATTGGACTAAGTGAAATGAATTAAAAAAGTTACAGTTCAAACAAAAAAAGTTATGGAAACAGTTCAAGCTATAAAACAACGATTTGAGATTATTGGTAATGACCCAAAGTTAAATCGAGCTATTGAAAAAGCAATTCAAGTTGCACCTACTGATATTTCTGTATTAGTTGCTGGTGAAAGTGGAGTTGGAAAAGAAAGTATTCCTAAAATTATACATTCTCTATCCCATCGAAAACACGGGAAGTATATTGCCGTAAACTGTGGAGCAATTCCAGAGGGGACAATTGACAGTGAACTTTTTGGTCACGAAAAAGGTTCGTTTACAGGAGCGACCAGTACAAGAGAAGGATATTTTGAGGTAGCTAACGGCGGAACCATATTTCTAGACGAAGTAGGTGAATTACCCTTAACCACTCAAGTGCGCTTATTGCGTGTTCTTGAAAATGGAGAGTTTATAAAAGTAGGTTCTTCTCAGGTGCAAAAAACCAATGTGCGTATCGTCGCTGCAACCAATGTAAATTTATTTGATGCAATTGAAAAAGGGAAATTCAGAGAAGATTTATATTATCGTTTGAGCACTGTTGATATTGTCTTACCTCCATTGCGCGACAGAAAAGATGATATACATTTACTATTTAGGAAATTTGCCGCCGATTTCGCTCATAAATACAAGATGCCTCCTCTTCGATTAGATGATAATGCCGTTCAAGTGTTACAAAAATACCGTTGGAGCGGAAACATCCGTCAACTTCGAAACGTAGCAGAGCAAATTTCAGTTTTAGAAACCAATCGCGATATTTCAGCTTTGACTTTACAATCCTATTTGCCTTCTGAAGGAAGCAATCTCCCTTCGGTTATTAAAGACCGAAAAGCCGAAAGTGATTTTAGCACCGAGAGAGACATACTATATAAAGTGCTTTTTGACATGAAAAGTGATTTGAACGATTTGAAAAAATTAACTTTAGAATTAATGAAAAACGGCACTTCTAAAGTTCAAGAAATCAACCCCAATCTCATTCAAAAAATATACGGTTCGAAAGAAAATGAAAGCGAAATAGTATTTGAAGAAGAACCAAGAACTCCTGTTTTCAATACTCAAAATACGAATACTAATTTTGAAGAAAACGATGATAATTATCTCTTTGCCGAAACCGTTGAGGAAGAAGAAGTCTTGCGTCTAGAGCAAAAAGAAATAGAAATGATTAAAAAATCGTTAGAAAAAAACAAAGGAAAACGCAAAGCTGCTGCCGATGAACTTGGCATTTCTGAAAGAACCTTGTATCGAAAAATTAAACAGTTTGATTTGTAATAACTTATCATTACATTTATACTTCTTTTAATTCAAAAGTTTATGAAGAAATTATTTTGTTTGGTGGTATTGACTTTTATTTCTTTTTCTTGCAGTAATTCTGATGAGGATGAAGCTGCAGTGAATGCAATAGACCCAACAAAATTAGTGAAAGTGATTTTATATCCTGAAACTTCTCGAGAGAAACATTGGAATTTTAATGAAAATGGCTTGTTGAAAGAAATTACAAAACCTGATGGCTCAAAAGAATTGAGCTATGTTTATGACAGCAATAACAACTTAATTACAATAAATACATGGAAAAATAATTCAATAACTGCATCTAGTCATTTTACTTATGACACAAACAATTATCTAACTTCTAACAACACCTCAACTTTTACTTATAATTTAACAACAAACAGTTATATAAACCATAATTCTTTAATTGGTCCAGATGACAATGTCTATTACTACGACTATACTTATTATTTGAATGAAGAAAGACTTCTTCTTTCAGTTGAAACTAATTTTTATCCAAATAACGAAGACATTTCATATGACTATTTCATCCGAACAACAAGGCAAAAATTTGAAAATGGCAATGTTGTTAGTGTTACTCCAAATGACTCAGATTTAATGAATGAATATATCTACGAATATGACAACACTATCAATCCTTTAAAGAATGCTCTACTCCCAATTTCTAAAATTAATTTTATTCCTTTTGACTTCGAAGATAGCATAATGCCTTTGTATCCCCAAGTCTCCCCTTTTTTATTTTCCAAAAACAATGTCTTGACATCAGTAGGTCATTCAGTTTATGAATCTGATGAAGGGATTATTAATACTCCTGCAAATTATATTTATATTTACAATAGTAATAACTTACCAATATCTGTGCAATATGAATATCAAAGTTCTCCAATGCTAAAATATTATTACCAAGGAGATTTTATTCCTAATTAAAAGATACTTTTGCATTTTACTTAAAACATGAAATACTTAAAATATATTCTTATTGCCTTTATCACTTTCAGCATGAACAGTTGTTCCGTTTACAATTTTACTGGAACAGGAAAAATTGATGCCAAAACCTATCAAGTAAATTACTTTCAAAACAATGCGCCACTTATAGAGCCAGGAATTGAACGAACATTTACTCAAAAATTACAAAATTTAATTCAGAACCAAACGAATTTGAATTTGGTAAATTCTAATGGTGATTTAGTCTATGAAGGTGAAATTGTTGATTATCGAATTACACCTACAACAGCAACAGCAGACATTACAGCAGCTCAAAACAGATTGACCATAACGATTAATGTTCGTTTTACCAATAAGAATAAAGAAACAGACAATTTCGAAAAGAAATTCTCTTTCTTTTACAACTACAGTGGTACTGACCAATTAGTAGGTTCTAAACTTACCGAAGCACTTGAGGAAATCTTCGAAAGAATCACCCAAGATATTTTTAATGAATCACTTGCAAAATGGTAAATTTTAGAGTTAATTTGTTTCTCTAATAATCACAAAACTAAATTTTGAACGTAACCGAATATACTTCCTTAATCAATAACCCGAATGCTATCAATGACATTCAGAGTATATCTTTGGAAAAGATCGTTCAGGAATTTCCTTATTTTCAAAGTGCAAGAGCGTTATATTTAAAAGGGCTGTACAATCAAAATAGTTTTAAATATAACTATGCGCTAAAAATTACTGCGGCTCACACCACCGATAGAAGTGTCCTATTTGATTTTATAACTTCAGAAACATTTACTACGATTCAAAAAGGGTTGTATGACAAAAAAGTAGCAGAATTACTCGACATTACAGTAAAAGAAAGCGAAATATTTGTTGATGGAGAGCCTCGTTTGGAACCAAGGGTAAACACAATCGAAGAATCAATCCTTACCACTATTAAAAATGCTTCGCCTTCTACTCAAGAAACCGAAGATATTGAAGAGGTAATTGCTATTGAAGATGACGAAGTTGAAGTTGTTGAAACTATTGAACCAATAAAACAGGAAAAGAGCGAAGAAATTATTTCAGAAAAATTAGAATTAGGAAAACCTCTAGAGTTTCTAAAATCAGAAAAACATTCCTTTCACGAGTGGTTACAATTATCCAAATTCCAACCAATTATTAGGGATGAAAAAAAAGCAGACCAAGAAAACCCTTCTGAAGTAGATTTCGAGAAGCAAAAAAAAAATAGATTAATTGATACTTTTATTCAAACCAATCCCAAAATTCCGCCAATTAAACAAGATGCAACTCCAGTAAGCATTGTTTTAGAGCCTAGTAATGCTGACAATTCCTATCTAATGACAGAAACTTTAGCCAGAGTTTATTTGGAGCAAAAAAAATATCAAAAAGCAATTCAAGCATATGAAATATTAATTTTGAAATATCCAGAAAAAAGTAGTTTCTTTGCAGACCGAATTTTAGATATCAAAAATTTACAACAAAATAATAACTAGTAATGAGCACATTTTCAATTTTTTTAGTTTTAATAACAATAGTTTGTTTCCTATTGATCATAGTAGTAATGGTCCAAAATCCTAAAGGAGGCGGATTATCTTCATCATTAGGTGGATCACAAATGATGGGAGGCGTTCAAAAAACGACTGACTTTTTAGATAAAAGTACATGGACATTGGCAATTATTTTAATTGCTTTAATATTGTTATCAAGTTTAAGTTTCACAGGAAACTTGAGCGATACTAATTCTAAGATTATTGATCAAACGGAAGCACCTACTTCAAAACCTGCAAGTGAAACTCCTGCTCCTGCAGCTCCTGCTCCAGTAAAAAAGTAAGTTCTTTATACCAATACAAAAAATGCCAGCTTGACAATGCTGGCATTTTTTTTAAGCAAAATTGTCAGTTTTTGCTTGTTGGCACAATTTCTGAAATCAAGAATGCATCATTAATTAACATATAAAATAGTATAATATTATGGCTTTAAACATTAAACCACTTTCAGATCGCGTTCTAATTGAACCTGTTGCTGCTGAAACTCAAACTGCTTCTGGAATTTTTATTCCTGATACCGCAAAAGAAAAACCTCAAAAAGGAACCGTAGTTGCAGTTGGAAATGGCAAGAAAGACCATACCATGACTGTAAAAATTGGAGACACTGTTCTTTACGGAAAATATGCTGGAACAGAATTAAAATTAGACGGAAAAGATTATCTAATCATGCGTGAGGATGATATTTTAGCAATCATCTAATTCGATTAAAATAAACCCAAAGTAGTAAGATTTAAAAAATTAAACTTGAAACTTTACAACAATTTAAACTAAAAATAAAATGGCAAAAGATATAAAATTTGATATTGAAGCACGTGACGGATTAAAAAGAGGTGTTGATGCATTAGCTAATGCAGTAAAAGTAACCCTTGGCCCAAAAGGGCGTAATGTGATTATAGGAAAATCATTCGGTGGTCCAAATGTTACCAAAGACGGAGTTACCGTTGCTAAAGAAATCGAATTGAAAGAACCATTGGAAAACATGGGAGCTCAAATGGTAAAAGAAGTAGCTTCAAAAACCAATGACTTGGCTGGTGATGGTACAACGACTGCTACGGTTTTGGCTCAAGCCATTGTTAAAGAAGGCTTGAAAAACGTTGCTGCTGGAGCTAATCCTATGGATTTAAAAAGAGGAATTGACAAAGCAGTAGAAGCTATTGTTGGCGATTTAGCGAAACAAGCTAAAGTAGTAGGAAGTGATTCTGAAAAAATCAAACAAATTGCGTCTATCTCAGCTAATAATGACGAAGTGGTTGGTGATTTGATTGCTAAAGCTTTCGCTAAAGTTGGAAAAGAAGGAGTAATCACTGTTGAAGAAGCCAAAGGTACTGACACTTATGTGGATGTAGTAGAAGGAATGCAATTTGACAGAGGATATCTTTCTCCATACTTTGTAACCAACCCAGAAAAAATGGAAGCTGAACTAGAGAATCCATACATTCTATTATACGACAAGAAAGTATCTTCTTTAAAAGAATTATTACCTGTATTAGAACCTGTAGCACAATCAGGGAAACCTTTGTTGATTATTGCAGAAGATGTTGATGGTGAAGCCTTATCAACTTTAGTAGTAAACAAACTACGTGGAGCTTTAAAAATCGCTGCTGTAAAAGCGCCAGGTTTTGGTGACAGAAGAAAAGCGATGCTTGAAGACATTGCTATTTTAACAGGTGGTACTGTAATTTCTGAAGAAAGAGGATTCACTCTTGAAAACACAACTATCGAAATGTTGGGTACTGCTAAAAGAGTAAGTATTGATAAAGACAATACCACGATTGTAAATGGCGCTGGTGATGCTGAAATGATTAAGAATCGTGTGAATCAAATAAAAGGTCAAATGGAAGCTACCACTTCTGATTATGACAAAGAAAAACTACAAGAACGTTTGGCAAAATTAGCTGGTGGTGTTGCTGTCCTTTATGTAGGTGCTGCTTCTGAAGTAGAAATGAAAGAGAAAAAAGACCGTGTGGATGATGCTTTACATGCTACTCGCGCTGCTGTTGAAGAAGGAATTGTTGCTGGTGGAGGTGTTGCCTTATTGAGAGCTAAAAATGCTCTTGCTGCTTTAAAAGCGGACAATGCTGACGAAGCAACTGGAATTCAAATTATTTCAAGAGCAGTAGAATCTCCTTTGAGAACTATTGTTGAAAATGCAGGTTTAGAAGGTTCTGTTGTTGTTGCAAAAGTTGCCGATGGAAAGGGTGATTTTGGTTACAACGCTAAAACAGATGAATATGTTGACATGTTAAAAGCAGGTATCATTGATCCGAAAAAAGTAACTCGTGTAGCACTAGAAAATGCAGCTTCTGTAGCCGGAATGATTTTGACTACCGAATGTGCTTTAGTAGATATTAAAGAAGAAAATGCTGGTGGCGGAATGCCAATGGGTGGCGGAATGCCAGGAATGATGTAATTCCATTTTCTAACAAATAAAAAAAATCCGTCTCGAATATTTTCTTGACGGATTTTTTATTTTACGTATCTGCTGGTCTTTTCTTTAATAATTTCATAAAGACTGGAAAGGTTGATATCAGAATAATCCCAATTACAATCCATTCTATATGATGTTTTAAATCAATTCCGAACTTATTCAAAAACATTCCATATAAATAGTGCCCTGAAAAAATCAAAATAAAAGACCACAAAAACGAGCTTAAAATATTGAAAAACATAAACTTCTTTTTGTCCATAGATACTATACCCGCAACAATAGGTGCAAACGTTCTGAAAATAGGTAAAAATCGAGCAAAGATGATTGCTTTTCCTCCGTATTTTTCAAAGAAGTCTTTGGATTGAAGCAAATATTTTTTCTTAAACCAAAAACTATCTTCTTTTTTAAATAGATAATAACCACTCTTTGCGCCAAACCAATATCCTACCATATTCCCCAGAACTCCAGAAATTGCAATTAACAATGAGAGTAAGGTTACATTAATGAAATCGGCCTCTATGTATACAAAATTCTGAATCAAATCACGACTGTAAATTCCGGCTAAGAAAAGCAAACTATCTCCTGGAAGGAAAAAACCCGCAAAAAGACCGGTCTCAGCAAAAACAATAAACAAAACAATATATAAACCTAATTGGATTCCGCCAACTTTAAGGGTAATATAAAATTCTGGGTTAAGAAGTTGTGTCCAATCAAAATTGCTCATAGATACTATTTGTATAGGTTGTATAAAGTTCGTGAAAGTAAGAATAATTTAGCTTAACCACAATTTATTGCCTTACTTTAAATTTTTATTAACGGTTTAAAACCGATTTTTATTTCCTTTCATATTGACAACATCCAGGTAACTTATCGTAAGAATTCTGTGATGCTTTTTCATTTTCTGAATCATGTCCTACTTTTGCAACTGCTTTTTTTACCAATTCAACAGACGTTTTTTCTTCATCTAATATCAAATCCAATTGATGCGTTTCGATACTCCAAATTGCTGATTTTACACCAGCGACAGAATAGGCAGCTTTTTGAATTCGCTTTTGGCATTGCTCACAGTTGCCATTTACTTCAATGCTGTATTTTGCATTTTTATTTTTCTTGTCTTGAGCTTGTGTTGAAAATGCTACAAATAGTAACATTATTCCTAAAATTGTATTTTTCATAGTATTAAATTGATTTTTATGGTTTAACTTTTCTTGTAATTATTTTATTTTAAATCGCAATCCAGCATAGTACATTTGACCAAAAATAGGCGCATATACTATAGAAGTATCAAAGTTGGGTCCAAAAGGATTGCTACTTCCCAAAATCGCCTTGTTCTGTTTATAGTTTCCTATATTTTCTCCACCTAAATACATCTCAAAAGTACTTGAAAAAATTCTCGTAATTTGAGCATTCATTACACCAAAAGATGGCGAAAATTCAGGCAACTTATCTTCTAACGTATTCGTTCTAGTGGTTGGTAATTGTTGTTTGCCTAACCAATTAAAAGTATAATCAAACTTCCATTGCTGTCCTTTTTTAGTTAGGTTTGTTTCATATTCTAGATTACCAAAAAAACGATGTTTTGCCTGCAAAGGTCTTTGAAAATTTCCAGAAAGATAATCAGTAGAAATATCAAAGTACTTATAAGCCGTTCTCAAATTCAAATGTTTAATAAGTTCTATATTAAAATCGATTTGTAAACTATTAGCAAATGATTTCCCTTTTAAATCATAAAACAAAATCTGTTGCGGTGAATTCATAATATCGACCACAGCTTGATTCTGAAAATCGGTTCTGTAAAAATCAACAGTGGCATCAGCACTTTTACCTAGTAAAATGAAATTTTGAGTAAAACTCAAACCATAATTCCATGCAATTTCAGGATGCAATCCGTATACTTTACCATTGGTATCTAATACAGAAAAGACTCTTGAACTGGCAAATAAATTTTGGTTCTCTGCAAAAATATTCGCCACTCTTTTTCCTCTTCCTGCCGAAATTCTAAAAGCAGCCTTGTCCCAAGGTTTGTATTTTACATGTAATCTTGGCGTGAAAAAAGCCCCCAGCCTATTGTGATAATCGAATCTTCCTCCTAAAATATAACTGAACGTATCTAAATCATCGTAGGTGTACTCAAAGTATGTCCCAACAGAATTATCAATTCGACCCACATCATTTCCATTAACAAACTCAGCGTATTTATCATACGTAAAATTCAATCCTGATGTAAACTTATGCATCGTATTACCTATAATTGAATTAAAAATCAAATTAGAATAAAAACTCTGCTGTTTTATATCGTATTGATTCAACCCAAAATAAGATTGTTGGTTGTGATTGCTTAACGCATTTTGAAAACCAATACTCTGAAAAGGCATGTCCTTGAAAACATACCCTATTTTTGACGTAAAATCAATTCTTTCTGTGGCGATTTCTGAACCCCAATACTTCGTTGTCAATTTGTCTTTATCGGGATTAAAATTGATTTCACCAGACTGTTTATCATCTTTCATGTACCGAAGATTTAAGAAACTAACCCAACCCGATTCTGGATTTGCATACTGCCAACGGTTAGTTAGATTGATTTGTTTTCCTAATGGATTATCTAAAAACCCATCGTCGTTCATGTCATTTTTGGCAATCCTCGTATTAGCGTGAACAAACATACTTGTTGACCAATAATCGGAGATTTTTTTATTAAAATGAGTATTCAACTCAAATCGAGAATCGGTTGCTCCGTATGCATTCAAAAAAAATGAAATATCTTTCAAAGGCTTAATTAACTCTGTATTTATCTGTCCAGAAATACTTTCATATCCGTTGACAACACTTCCTGCTCCTTTGGTAATTTGAATGCTTTCGACCCATGTTCCTGGTGTAAATGACAATCCATACGCTTGAGATGCGCCTCGAACAGAAGGAATATTTTCTTCCGAGATCAAGATGTAAGGACTCGTTAAACCCAACATCTTTATTTGCTTCGTTCCTGTTAATGCATCCGAGAAATTAACATCGATTGTGGGATTGGTTTCAAAACTTTCAGCCAAATTACAACAAGCTGCTTTAAGCAATTCTTTACTTGTAACTATAGAGGTATTCGATATTTTTGAAGCCGATTTTACTATTCCTCTTTTTTTGCTTTCTATCTTAACTTCTTCTAATTTTTCTTGAGAAAAGGCTAAAACAGAAAACAGTAACGTTATAAAAAACATCACGTTTTTCATTATATAGTATTTTAATATTCGTAAATAGATGAACTAATCGAATACTAAAATCAGGAATAAAAGGTATATTGATTGTACAAGAGATACAGTGGCGGTGCATTCGCATCACAATAGTATGAAATTGAATCCGCTTTCTTGAAACCTAAAGTTTCCTTAGAAATCAATGGTCTCCATTCTTCAGAAGTAACAAGAAAAACGGGATTGAACGAAAGGAAGTCAACCAGAATTTGATCAACTTTATTTTCAGATTTAATTATTGTATCGTGACAACACTTTGATTGTTTTTCTGCTACTCCACAACATCCAGAATTTGAAACAGCTGAATCAGGGATACTTTTTAATGTTATTGAGGCTACTTTGTCGTTGCAATAATGAATAGTAAAAGCCAATCCAAGATTGGAAACCAATAGGAAAAAGGCTAAAAATAAACTTATTTGCTTTCTTATCAACATACTGCAAAGTTAGTGCATTAAGCATATCTAAATATCAAATTCTTGTTAAATAATTATATTTCAAATTCTTGATTCATCATAGGAATCATGCAATCAAAACCATATCTCTCTTCAATTTTTACCTTCAATTCACTCAAAGCTTCACCTTCACCGTGAACTAAAAACACTTTTTGAGGTTTTCTTTCTAATACTGAAAGCCAATTCAATAAATCCTTTTGATCTCCATGGGCAGAAAGACTTTCTATCTCTAAAATAGTGGCAAGAACTTCGTAGTACTTACCATGAATTTTGATTTCCTTAGCTCCCTCAAGTAATTTCCTTCCACGTGTTCCCTCAGCCTGATAACCAATAATAATTACAGTTGTTTCAGGTAGACCAATATACCGTTCCAAATAACTAAGAACTCTTCCGCCAGTAATCATACCGCTTGCAGCGATAATCACTTTTGGTTGGTTATCGAAAATGGTTTCGATAGTTTCTTGATAATCTGAAACCATGGTAAACATTTTACTCATTCCAACATACTCTTCCTCAGATAATTTATGCCATTTTCTATTATTGGCAAAAACATCTAAAACACTAATTCCCATAGGAGTATCAATAACATAGGGAACATTAGGAATTTTGTTTTCTTCTTTCAATTGCCAAAGCAAATACATTATTGTTTGTGCACGTTCTACAGCAAAACTTGGAATGATGACTGTTCCTCCTTTTTGAACGGTGTTATTGATGTAAGCTTCTAATTCGACTTTAGCATCCGTGTCAGGATGAATTCGATTTCCGTAGGTACTTTCTAGAAAAATGTAATCTGCTTTTTTTGGTTTTGTTGGTGGGTACATCAGTATATCATTATCACGTCCAATATCTCCCGAAAAAACCAAAATTTTATTTTCTACATTCAATTGGATGGAACAAGCTCCTAAAATGTGAGCCGCATTAGTGTAAACCGCTGAAATTTCAGCATCTATCGGAATTTCTTCATTTGTTTTAACTATTCTAAAATGTGGGAATACTTGTTCTGTCTGTTCTACTGTATATAAAGGTTGAGCTATAACATGCTTAGAATAATGTTCTTTATTGGCTTTGTAAGCTTCCTCTTCTTGAATTTTAGCACTGTCTAAAAGGATCAATTTTGTGATAGCTGCCGTTGGACTGGTGCAATAAATTTTTCCTTTAAATCCTTGATTAACGAATCTTGGCAACCAACCACAATGATCAAGATGACCGTGAGTGAGCAACACACAATCGACAGTCGATGGCAGAACAGGTAATGGTTCCCAATTGAGCTCCCGTAGCGGTTTTATTCCCTGAAATTGCCCGCAATCTATTAAAATTCGAACTCCATTGCTTTCAATCAAAGTCTTTGAACCCGTTACTGTTGCTGCTCCACCAATAAATTTGATTTTCATGTTGAATGTATTTTAATTTAAAACTAAATCGTTCTTAAATATACTTACACAATTCTAAGGCTTCTCGCATTACATTTTTTATTCTATTGGGGCTAATTCCAATTCTCTCCAAGCATTCAGAATTATTGATGATTTCTCTAACCAATAGCACATCTAAAATCAATAACTTGTCCTTTTCGGCAAGTGATAATGTGGTTAAGCAAGTTACAGGATAAAGATAATTGTTGTCGTTCTTGGTTTTTAGATTGTTATCCTTTGGATAATCCCAACTCAATAAATCCAATCCTGAGCATTTTGCAAAAGTGGTAGCATCAGCTGTAAATCTATTATTTGTTACTATCCAACACTTGTTTATATTTTGATTAGACTCAAAAAGTGTATGCTTTTTCTCTTTCAAGTCATTGAAACGTGACAAAATATACATAGGCACTTTTACATCTGAGGCAGCATCCCTACCAGCATGAAACTTGCACTCTACCATTGCAAGAACATTATTTTTTTTGATTAAAACGTCTATTTCATGTGAGACACATTTGCCTGGCAAAATTAAATTGGTTTTGGTTTCATAATGTTCCGCTAAAAAAATTCTGGCAATATATTTTTCAAAGAAAAAACCCGCTGGTCCCAACAAGCGAATAGCTTCTCTTAAATTATATCGCGCAGCATGGGAGTTTGAGGCTTTTTTCAATAAACCAAAAGCCATTTTATAGATATGCTTTGTAGAAATTCCATCGTATACCTCTTTTCGAATAGCTTTCAAAATAGAATCAACAACATCCTTGCTAGCGCCAGATTTTAATAAGGATTTTTTGAGTTTGTCTGGATTATACTCTACAATATCTCCCGAGTGCTTAATTATTTTCATGACGCCACATTTTTATACCTTATAGAATTAAAACGCTATTAAAGGTACGAAAAATGTGAGTTAGTTAATCCTTTTTTGATAGAAAAAAGCAGGAATAAAAAGCAATAAAAATAAAGGTTGGATAAGGAATCTTCTGATATAAAATAGCACGAAATTATTTTCCTTATCGAAAAAATGAACTGCTAAAAAGAAGATACTTATCAGCACTAGGTAAAATACAAAATACAAAAGTGCAGTAAATTTTGTGAATTTAATATCCAAAAAAAGAACATGAATAATCCCTAAAGAAAATATCGTATTCAAAAAATATCTAGACGTCAAACCAAAAAACAATTTAAAATCATCAATTTCAGGAAAGGGTAAGCTTAAATAATCCCCTTTGAAGTATATCAAGAAAGGGTCGTAAAATAAATACTCTTCATAGGCACGTACAGCCGATAAAAGCAATAGTAATATAAGTACAAGAATAATCTTTACTTTATTTTTTAGAATTTCTCTTACCATCTAATGCAAATGTATTAACCCAAATAACCCATAATCCAAAAACTAAACCATAAATAAACAAAGGAAAAACTACTCCATGCAAAAAATGCTCTTGCTCTGGATAATGCAATAATGCTATACTCAACAAAGCAATTCTAAAAACATTCAAAACATGTATGATGATACTACCAATTAGAATGAAAAGTAGTGTATGTAACCATTTACCAGAAAAAGCAACCACAAAGGCAATAAAAAGAATTACTACACTGAGAGCATTACATCCTTCAACTACTCTAGCTACATAAACGTTATCTAAAAATAGTTTCACTGATGCTTCTTTGTCATGTAGTTCATAACTAGAATCATATTTAAAAAACAAAAGCGTTTCATTTACTTGTCTAGCTACTAATCGAGTAAAATCGTCCACTTGATACATAATCAAACTATCAAACTGATTCAAATACAACTGATAAAAAACCGTCAGTACAAAATAGACTAAAAAAAACTTAATTAGAAAAATTAAAAATGGTCGGTATAGTTTGATGTATGTTTTCAATTCATTTTTTAACAAATTTATACAATTATAAGTTGTAAGCAAATACTACTTTTGTTCAATAAAAAGAGTAAACTATGCAATTCGAGACATTACAACCAAAAATTCAAGAAATTCTAAATCAGAAATCCATCACAAGAGACGAAAAATTACTTGAGATTTGTACTTTTTTAAAAAATAGTATTGATTATTATGATTGGGTAGGTTTTTATTTTCGAAACGGAGAAAAAGAAGAATTAATTTTAGGCCCTTATGCTGGAGCTTCAACAGACCATACTGTTATTCCTTTCGGTAAAGGAATTTGTGGACAAGTAGCCGTTTCTAATCAAAACTTTGTAGTTCCTGACGTCAAGGCTCAAGATAATTATATAGCGTGTAGCCTATCTGTACAATCTGAAATTGTAATCCCTTTATTCGTTAACGGAAAAAATATTGGTCAAATTGATATTGATTCTAGTGTTCTAAATCCTTTTACAGAAGATGACGAACGATTTTTAGAGTTTGTAAATCAAGAAATTGCAAAATTATATTAGAAAAAGAAGCCTGCCATTTAACAAATTATCAATTAATTGTTTAAATACAATTTTCTCTTGTAATTCTAAAAATAAGTATTACTTTTGCACCGTCTTACAATAGATGTAAGCATACATAAAAATCATTTAAAATAATATTGGCATGTACTTAACTAAAGAAGTTAAAGCGGAAATATTCGCTAAACACGGAGGAAAAGCAGAAAATACAGGTTCTGCAGAAGGTCAGATTGCATTATTCTCTCATAGAATTTCACACTTGACTGAACACTTGAAAAAAAATCGTCACGATTACAATACAGAGCGTTCGTTAGTTTTATTAGTAGGTAAAAGAAGAGCTTTGCTTGATTACTTGAAGAAAAAAGACATCAACAGATACCGTGAAATTATCAAAGAATTGAATATCAGAAAATAATCAATTAAAAAGAGGTGCTCACGCGCCTCTTTTTGTTTTACATATATTGCAGAAAAAAGTTTGGTTTTTCATTGGGTTTTAGACAACAACTACTACAAACAACACTACAACACAACTAAAACCCATTGTTTAATCAATTAAGAATTTTATGATTCCAAAAGTAACTCAAGAGAGTATTAATTTAGGAGATGGAAGAATCATCACCATTGAAACAGGTAAATTAGCTAAACAAGCAGACGGATCGGTTGTTGTACGTTTAGGAGATTGTATGTTGTTAGCAACAGCAGTATCAGCAAGAACGTCAAACCCAGGTGTTGACTTTTTACCTTTAACGGTAGATTACCGTGAAAAATTTGCTGCTGCAGGAAGATTTCCTGGTGGATTTTTCAAAAGAGAAGCACGTCCAAGCGATAGTGAAGTACTAACCATGCGTTTGGTTGACCGTGTTTTGCGTCCACTTTTCCCAGACGATTATCACGCTGAAACACAAGTAATGATTCAGTTGATGTCGCACGATGATAATGTAATGCCAGACGCATTAGCTGGTTTAGCAGCTTCTGCAGCATTAGCAGTTTCAGACATTCCTTTTTACAATCTAATTTCTGAAGTGCGTGTTGCACGTATCAACGGAAAATTAGTTATCAATCCAAGCAGAGCAGAATTAGAACAATCGGACATCGACATGATGATTGGTGCTTCATTAGATTCTGTAGCCATGGTTGAAGGAGAAATGAAAGAAATTTCAGAAGCAGAAATGGTAGAAGCTATCAAATTTGCTCATGAAGCTATCAAAACTCAAATCATAGCACAACAACGTTTACGTGAAGCTGTAGGTTCGCCTGCATATAGAGCGTATGAAGGTGAAGTAGAAGACGAAGCCGTTTATAAAAAAGTAAAAGCAGCTGCTTATGACAAATGTTATGCAATTGCACAAGAAGCTTCAGGAAAAAGTGAAAGAGGAGAAAAATTTGCTGCCGTAAAAGAAGAGTGTAAAGCTTTATTTACCGAAGAGGAATATGCAGAAAATGCTGACTTAGCGGGTTTGGTTGGTAAATATTTCTATAAAACAAATAAAGAAGCTGTTCGTAATGTTATCCTTGAAAAAGGAATTCGTCTTGACGGAAGAAAAACTACAGAAATCAGACCAATCTGGTGCGAAACTGATTATTTACCATCTGTTCACGGTTCGTCATTATTTACTCGTGGAGAAACTCAAGCGTTAGCAACAGTAACTCTTGGAACTTCTAGAGAAGCGAATCAAATTGATTCCCCATCTGAACAAGGAGAAGAAAAATTCTATTTACATTATAATTTTCCACCATTTTCAACAGGAGAAGCCAAACCTTTGAGAGGAACTTCAAGAAGAGAAGTTGGTCACGGAAACTTAGCACAACGTGCTTTAAAAAACATGATTCCTGCCGATTGTCCTTATACGATTCGTGTAGTTTCAGAAGTTTTAGAATCAAATGGTTCTTCTTCTATGGCAACTGTTTGTGCTGGAACAATGGCTTTGATGGATGCTGGAGTTCAAATGACAAAACCAGTTTCAGGAATTGCAATGGGATTAATCACTGATGGTGAAAAATTTGCAGTTCTATCAGATATCCTAGGTGATGAAGATCATTTAGGAGATATGGATTTTAAAGTTACTGGAACTAAAGACGGAATTACGGCTTGTCAAATGGATATCAAAATTGAAGGATTAAGATACGACATTATGGAACAAGCTTTAGGTCAAGCTCGTGAAGGTAGAATGCACATTTTAGGAAAAATCACTGAAACTATTGCAGCTCCTAGAGCAGAAGTAAAAGCACACGCTCCAAAAATCATTACTAGAACAATTCCTGGAGCCTATATTGGAGCCTTGATTGGTCCTGGTGGAAAAGTAATTCAAGAATTGCAAAAAGCTACAGGAACAACAATTGTAATTAATGAAGTTGACGAACAAGGTGTAGTAGAAATTCTTGGAACCAATCCAGACGGAATCGCAGCGGTATTGGCAAAAATTGATTCTATCATTTTCAAACCAGTTGTTGGCGAAGCTTACGAAGTAAAAGTAATTAAAATGTTAGATTTTGGTGCTGTTGTAGAATACACAGAGGCACCTGGAAACGAAGTTTTATTACACGTATCTGAATTAGCATGGGAAAGAACTGAAAATGTTTCTGACGTTGTGAATATGGGGGATGTATTCCAAGTGAAATACTTGGGCGTTGACCCAAAAACTAGAAAAGAAAAAGTGTCTCGAAAAGCACTTTTACCCAGACCTCCAAGAGATGAGAACGCTCCTGCAAGAGAAGATCGTGGACCTCGTCCTGAAAGAAGAGACGATAGAGGTCCTAGAAGAGATGACAGAAAATAATATATTTTTGTTCTATAAAAAAACCCGATTCAAAGTAATGAATCGGGTTTTTTTATAGTAGTGAAAAATAATTCATTTAAATACACTTTGATTCTTATAGATTTTATTGTAAATTTATTCTCATTATTAACTGTAAACCAATTTGTTATGAAAAAATTTATCACTTTAATTTGTATGGGACTATTTTTTATTTCATGTTCAAAAGATGATAACTCCTCATCAAGTCCTATTCTTTCCAATACGCCCATGGCTAAAGCTGCATATGATTCAAGTAATTATGGCATATACAAAGGAGTATTTGTTGGATCAACCGGAAATGTTTTAATTAACATTAATAACGATGGTACTATTTCTGCAACTGTAGTTATTGACGGTGTTACTTACAATTTTACAACTATAGAAAGTGTGTCAGAAAATCAATACATAACTGGACTAACTTTTACAAGTGGGACAATGTCATTTGATTTTAATGTTTCAGCAGACGGAAGTAATCCTTATGTATCTAGCATTATAATTAGTGGTCATCCTAATTCTACAATCGCTGTAGTTAAAGAGGATTCCGAACATCTAGTAAAATGTTATCAGGGAACCTATTCAGGAGATGCTACCGGAACTCTAAATCTCTGCGTTATAGAAAACGAAATTAATGGATTAGCAAAACCTAACGACGATATTTATTCTATTAGACTTGAGGGTGAGGTCATCAATAATCAAGTAAATGGTCATTTTGAAGGAGGCACCTTCTCGGGTACTGTAAATGGCAATAATATAAGTGGCACATGGCAAAATATTGAATCAGAAAACGGCACTTGGACAGGCACCAGAACCTTATAAAAAATAAAATTAACCCATATATTTAAAGCCTATTTAAAGAAATTTTAAATAGGCTTTAATTTTTATACATTTCTTTGTAACTTTTTTACAACTCCATACGTATAACCACCTGAACACTTTAAAGAAAAGGAGAAAAACTACATGAGACAACTCAAAATAACCAAGCAGGTAACCAATCGTGAAACTGCTTCTTTAGACAAATACCTACAAGAAATTGGAAAAGTTGACCTTATCACTGCTGACGAAGAAGTAGAATTAGCGCAGCGTATAAAAGCTGGAGACCAACGCGCTTTGGAAAAATTGACCAAAGCCAATTTACGTTTCGTAGTTTCTGTTGCTAAACAATATCAAAACCAAGGTCTAACCCTTCCCGATTTAATTAACGAAGGAAATTTAGGCTTGATAAAAGCAGCGCAACGTTTTGATGAAACTCGTGGTTTCAAATTTATCTCTTATGCCGTTTGGTGGATTCGTCAATCGATTTTGCAAGCTTTGGCAGAGCAATCTCGTATCGTCCGTTTACCATTAAACAAAATTGGTTCTATCAATAAAATCAACAAAATGTACGCCTTATTAGAGCAATCTAACGAGCGTCCACCAAGTGCTGAGGAAATTGCAAAAGAACTTGACATGACGGTTAATGACGTAAAAGAATCCATGAAAAATTCTGGTCGTCATTTATCCATGGATGCACCACTTGTTGAAGGAGAAGATTCTAACCTTTATGACGTTTTACGTTCAGGTGAATCTCCAAATCCAGATAGAGAATTAATTCACGAATCATTACGTACAGAAATTGAGCGTTCATTAGAAACATTAACACCAAGAGAAGCTGATGTAGTACGCTTATATTTTGGATTAGGCGATCAACATCCAATGACATTGGAAGAAATTGGAGAAACTTTCGATTTAACACGTGAACGTGTGCGCCAAATCAAAGAAAAAGCAATACGTAGATTAAAACATACTTCTAGAAGTAAAATATTAAAAACATATTTAGGATAATCCTATACACCGCAACAACAGTCTGATTAACTGTTCGTTTTTTGATTGATGATTGAAACTCCGGCTGATTACCGGAGTTTTGTTTTTTTATATTTATATTTGTCGAAACAACTCTAATAACCAATCGCTTTTGCGATTCAAAATCAAAAAGACTCATCATGAGCAAGAATACTATAATAGCTCCATCAGTTTTAGCAGCAGACTTTGCTAATTTACAACGTGATATTGAAATGATTAACCATAGTGAAGCCGACTGGTTTCATATTGATATTATGGATGGTGTTTTTGTTCCTAATATTTCTTTTGGAATGCCTGTTCTTGAAGCAATAACAAGACACGCAAAAAAAACAATTGATGTTCATTTAATGATTGTTGACCCTGACCGATACGTTAAAACGTTTGCACAATTGGGTTCAAATATACTCACGGTTCATTATGAAGCCTGTACACACCTTCACAGAACACTTCAAGCGATAAAAACCGAAGGAATGAAAGCTGGTGTAGCTTTGAATCCTCATACCAATATAGATTTATTAGAAGATGTAATCAACGATATTGACTTGGTATGCATTATGAGTGTTAATCCTGGTTTTGGTGGGCAATCGTTTATAGAAAATACGTACTCAAAGATTGAAAGATTGAAAGATTTAATAATTAAAAAAAATGCCTCCACACTTATAGAAATTGATGGAGGTGTAACCAATAAAAACGCCCAACAATTAGTATCATCTGGAGCTGATGTTTTAGTAGCTGGTAGTTTTGTTTTTAAGGCTGAAAATCCAACAAAAACTATTTCCGATTTAAAGAAAATAGCTACACTCTAATGGTACTGTTCTAATAAATATTTTATTAAATCCGTTGTTGTTATAATACCTACCAATAAATCTCCGGTGCAAACGGGTAATGCATGGAATTCTTTTTGAGATAAAATCTCTGCTGCTTCTTTAATAGTAGTTTCTGGTGAAATTGTAATTAATTTCTTCGCCATTACCTGCTCTACAGTAAACATGTTATACACCGTTGTGTCCACCACTTCTGCGTCGTCATCTACTGCATCTACAAAGGATATTCTCAACAAATCGGTATAACTTAGCATACCAATAATTTTATTCCCATTCATAACTGGAATATGCCTTATTTTATTTTTTTTAAAAAGCTCTTCAGCTTTGGTTAAATCATCAGTGATTCTTAGTTTGATGACGTTTTTGGTCATTATTGCTGACACGGGAACTCTATTTTTCATAACTTCGCTTTTTAGAATATCCCAAATGTATTGCGTTAAAAAAACATAAAACATGACGTATGTCAGTCCTGATTATGAAGTATTTTTGTATCTACTTTAGACTGATTGAAAAAAACCAAGAAGAAAAAATAATGCTAAAAATTAAAAGAATGTGTTTTACTAAAAGTTAGCTATTTCTTTTAAAATATACCCAATTGCATAAATCACCATTAAGAAGCAAAAGAAGAGGAATACATACTCCATGGCATTTAAATTGTAGGTTGGTTTGATGAACTCAAATGTACGGTTATTTATCTAATATCCAATTTATTTTATCAACAATTTATATGTTAATTAACTTGTTTTCAGATAGTCATGACTTTAAATTGATTTAACATTCTTTATCCCTTAAAATCAACATACTTTTTCTATCACATTTTGCACTTGAAGTTTGTTATAAGAAACTTGATTAGTTATACATTCCAATTCTTTCACAATTCAACATCTTTGCAACATTATAAAACAACTCTGGAAATTCTATTTCAAATTGTTTAGGAGTTTCGAAATAATGTTCAATGATAACCGAAATAAATTCAAATTGATTGGTGTACGCATAAATTCTAAAATACTTTGAATCTATTAAACGTTGTTTATTTGGCGGATGATTTACTTCTTCCATTATGATTTCATAATACTTTTTAAACAATAAAGAACTACCATCGTTATTCCTCAAGCTGTGATGATGAATGACATGACCAAATTCATGTATGCCAAGATTCAAATTATCATTATCAGTCTGATATCCTTCTTCAAAATGTTTCCACGAAAAAGCAACTGCTTTCATCATAGGATTGAACTCTCCTTTATGATATTGTTCACTATGATTTGAATAATATTCTTCTGGATAAATAATAATTTTATCAAAAACATCTACTAGATATTTTCGCATCCCAAAAGTGAGCATTATATAAGTCGCACTAATTAAAGTTTGTGCTTCTTTATTCATCTGAAAATCGCCTCTTGGAATAAATTGATAGGTTGTATTGAAAGATGCTAGTCTGTGATGAAAATATTGTTTTTGCTTATCGCTTAATTGGTTATAAAAAATAAACTTTTGACGAAGTATAAATTGTTCCCCTTCAGAAATCTTTTTTGGAAACAAATAAAGATGAACATAAATAGGACGATTAAAAACAGCTATCCAAATATCATCTAGTAAACTTACTAGAAACATGAAA
The DNA here is from genome assembly GCF_057652095.1 of Flavobacterium sp. R1_16. Lineage (NCBI taxonomy): Bacteria > Pseudomonadati > Bacteroidota > Flavobacteriia > Flavobacteriales > Flavobacteriaceae > Flavobacterium > Flavobacterium sp. R1_16. The sequence continues at coordinate 477,181 of NZ_JBYFCG010000001.1, read as the reverse complement.
AAATAAAGCAGAAAAGAACCTATTAGAATTAGGAAGAATAAAACACCAAATAAAATTGCAATATCTTCCATTATACTAAATGATTAAAAAGATGTAATTTGATTATAAAAATACCTGCTAAAAGACCTAAATAAATGTCTTATTGTAGCAGGTATTTTCTTGTGACCGCGGAGGGGTTCGAACCCCCAACCCTCAGAGCCGAAATCTGATATTCTATCCAGTTGAACTACGCAGCCATTATTTGAAAAGAAAATAGAACAAAGAGAAAAGACTAACATTTCGTTGTTTAGAAAATTAAGTCTATACTCTATTCTCTAAAATCTAAACCAGCAATTTCTTCACTATTGCAGAAATGGTTTTCCCTTCAGCAGTACCGCCTAGTTGTGCTGAGGCTAAACCCATCACTTTACCCATAGATGCAATTCCAGAAGCACCTGTTTCAGCAATAATCTTAGCAACTACCGCTTCTACCTCTGCTTCACTTAATTGTGCTGGTAAGAATTTTTCGATAACTGCAACTTGTGCTAATTCTGGCTCAGCCAAATCCATACGGTTTTGTTCCGTAAAAATTTTAGCGCTATCTTTTCTTGTTTTTACCAATTTCTGAAGCAATTTAATCTCTTCTGCGGCGGTAATTTCATCTTTTGAACCTGATGCTGTTTGAGCTAACAATAGTTCCGATTTAATAGCTCTTAATGCCTCCAGCGCAACAGTATCTTTAGCTCTCATGGCAATTTTGATTTCGTCCGTGATTTGGGCAGATAAACTCATATCTCTATTTTTTAAAAAATTTATTTGAAATTTATTTTTTGAATTGAATCTGAATTCTGTTCAAAAAAGTGTTGCGAAGATAAAAAAATAACCCGAAAACTTCTTAGAAATTTTCGGGTTATAGGGATTTATTATAGTTAGTTAGTCTACATTGTCATGAAGAAACGAATTATTAGAACGCAATTGTGTATCATTATTGCTATCTGTTCCTAATGAAGTTCGAGAAGTAGTATTAGTAGCTTGATTATTAGTAATATCAATACCATAACGTTTGTATGCTGGTTCTTTTTCTAACTCGTCTAAACGAGATGGATTGTTGTGAAATTTATAATTAAAATCTTTCAACTTTCTTCTTCTCTCGTCTGCTCTTAATCGTAAGGTTTCTTCGATAGTCATTTCCACTGGTGAAACTTCTTCAAAAGCAGATGAAAAATTAGAAACTTGCTCAACTTTTTTCATGGTTATATTCAACTCCTCTGCTACTGGCTCTCCTTCTTTTTTATCTATTGGTTTTGAATTTAGCAAATCGTTTTCGACTTCCATGTAATCCTCCAAAGAATATTTGATAACCCCTTTTTCACTCAACTCTGTCATAGGAACCATTTGAACAGGATCGTTAACAGTAATGTTTTTGGTTTCATTAGTTAACTCAAAAAGTATTTTATTTTCATCAACTGTTTCTGTTTTGGTTATTGGCAAATCGAATGTAAAAGTGGTTTGTTCTATTTCTTCTTTAACAACAACATGATCTACAACTTTAATTTCTCTTACATCTTTAGTCTCAGAATTTGAAATTACAAAATCAATTGGTTTTTCAGGAGTTACAATCTCGAAAGTAACGTCAAGATTTTTAATAAATTCAGAGATAATCACTAATTCATTTTCGTTGATTATAGGCTCTTGAACCGTTGACACTTCATCTTCTATGAGTTCAAAAACGATTTTTTCATCAGCTTTTGTTTCTGTAATTTCTGTATTCAGCTTGAAAGACTCGACCGCTTTATTCGTTAAATCTCGCTCTAATTTTTGTTCACTATCAAGAGAATGAATTATCTTTTTTGGTTCCGTGTTTACAATTTCATTTTGTTGTTCGATGTTAAATCCAGTAGCAATAATTGTAACTGCAATAGATTCTCCTAAAGTTTCGTCTTCTCCAACTCCCATGATAATATTAGCATTATAACCAGCTTCAGCTTGAATATGATCACTGATTTCACCAATTTCATCTATAGTAATTTCATTTGAACCAGAAACGATAAGCAACAATACGTTTTTAGCTCCTGTAATTTTATTGTCATCCAAAAGTGGAGAGTCTAATGCGGCAATTATAGCTTCCTTAGCACGGTTTGCACCAATAGCCGTAGCAGAACCCATGATAGCGGTTCCACTATTAGACAATACTGTTTTAGCATCTTTTAAGTCAATATTTTGTGTGTAGTGATGTGTAATAACTTCAGCTATTCCGCGTGATGCAGTAGCTAAAACTTCATCTGCTTTAGAAAATCCTGCTTTAAAACCTAGATTTCCATATACTTCTCTCAATTTGTTATTATTAATAACGATGAGAGAATCTACTTGTTTTCTTAATTTATCAACACCTTGCAATGCTTGTTCGTATCTTACTTTACCTTCAAATTGAAATGGTTTCGTCACGATACCAACGGTAAGAATACCTCTTTCTTTTGCCAATTGAGCAATTACTGGTGCAGCTCCTGTTCCTGTTCCGCCACCCATTCCAGCAGTGATAAATACCATCTTAGTATTGGTATCTAACATCTTTTCTATATCGGAGATGCTTTCAATTGCAGACTGTTGCCCTATTTCAGGATTGGCTCCAGCACCCAAACCTTCAGTTAGGGTTACACCTAATTGAATCTTGTTTGGAACAGCGCTATTCTGCAATGCCTGAGAATCAGTGTTACAAACAATAAAATCAACACCTTTTATTCCTTGTTTGAACATGTGATTAATGGCGTTACTTCCGCCACCACCTACTCCAATCACTTTAATCACATTAGATTGGTTTTTTGGTAAATCAAATGAAATGCTTCCAAAATCTGAGTTGCTTGTCATACTATTGGTTTTTGATATTCTTATTTTATTTTTGTCAAGGTTTACCCTTATTCTGCGTTATCTAAAAATTCTTTAATCTTGTCTACGTATTTATCAAAAAAGGAACGTCTAATTTTATTTTCTGTTGACTCTGATTTGATAACTACTTCCTCTACTTCTTCTTTAACTTCTGGTATTTTTTCTTCTACTTTTTCAAATGTTGGAGGTTCGGTTACATTTGGAATATTGAATGGTTCAAATACACGATCTTGTTTGAAGGTTACTTTTTCTGGAACCGTTGTTGTCTCTAATTTTACAGCACTTTGTGTTTTGTTTTCAATACTGTTCATCACTAGTCCAACTGCTGTAGCATAAAGCGGACTTGAAAATTCTTCATCAGAATTTCCTGCCAAATGCTCGTTAGGATATCCAATTCTAGTATCCATACCCGTGATGTATTCTACCAATTGCTTGATATGCTTCAAATTAGCTCCTCCTCCAGTCAAGACAATCCCTGCAATTAATTTTTTGCGAGGGTCTTCATGTCCGTACGATTTTATTTCAGAAAATACTTGTTCAACAATTTCTACCACTCTAGCATGGATGATTTTAGAGAGGTTTTTTAATGAAATTTCTTTAGGCTCTCTTCCTCTTAGTCCAGGAATAGAAACGATTTCATTGTCTTTATTTTCTCCTGGCCAAGCGGAACCAAATTTTACTTTTAATAATTCTGCTTGTTTTTCGATAATAGAACAACCTTCTTTGATATCATCAGTAATGACGTTTCCTCCAAAAGGAATTACCGCTGTATGACGGATGATACCATCTTTGAAAATAGCTAAATCGGTTGTCCCTCCACCTATATCTATTAAAGCTACACCTGCTTCTTTTTCTTCTTGACTCAAAACTGCATCTGCTGAAGCAAGAGGCTCTAAAGTCAAACCTGACAATTCAATCCCTGAACTTTGTATGCATCTACCAACGTTTCTAATCGATGCTGCTTGACCCACAACAACATGAAAGCTACTTTCTAGGCGACCACCGTACATTCCGATTGGTTCTTTTATATCAGATTGACCGTCTATCTTGAATTCTTGAGGTAAAACATGTATAATTTCTTCACCAGGAAGCATGGCTAATTTATGTACTTGATTGATTAGCAAATCAATATCCTTACCACCAATAACTTCTTCCGAATTTTCTCTACTGATATAATCGCTATGTTGAATACTACGAATGTGTTGCCCAGCTATTCCTACAACAACATCTTTTATTTTATAGCCTGAGTTGTTTTCTGCATCATAAATTGCTTGCTGAATAGATTGAATAGTTTGTGTAATATTATTTACAACTCCACGAGCCACACCCAAACTTTTGGATTTTCCAACTCCTAAAATTTCTAACTTGCCGTACTCATTTTTCTTACCAATCATGGCAACAATCTTGGTAGTCCCAATGTCTAAACCTACTGCAATATTCTCTTTTTCCATGCTATCTTCTTAATTTGTTTGACACAAAATCAACACTTTTTGTTTTTTTTGATTTCAAATAGTTATCCTTTCGAACAAACTACTTGTTGTATAAACCTTAAATTAATTTTTTTATATTTCTGTAATGAACTGTCCGAAACGGCTTTTTGAAAAAATGCTTTATAATTACTGAATTTGCGTTCTACATTCACAATTTTTCCAAATTCAATCTCATAATCAAAATTTCTATTCGTCATTTTTAGACTTCCATCTGGCAAAATTTGTATCCCAATGATATTCTTTTTTAAAAAATCATCTTTGCAAACAAACTGTAACAATCTATTTAAATTGTCCTTATTTTCCTTATTGATTTCACCAGAAATAATTGGAACTCTTGCTGTAAATTCATCTGATAACGGCATTATATTTCCTTGATAGTCAATATAAAAAGAATCGTTATCATTAAAAACTCTAGCTATAGGCGTTTTTTGCTTTACAACAGCTTTTAGAACCCCATCAATAGTCACAAAAACCTCAGATTTTTCAATCATTGGATTACTATTTATGGACTTCTCCAACTTGTTCAAATCTAATTTATCTTTTTGAATGCTTGAGGCATCTCTTTTATTTTCTATTAACAATTTATTAACCATTCCATGTTTAATAAATGTGACACTATCATTCAAAAAAATCACTTCCGATTTGGCTAATTTTCGCTCTTCATTTCTCTTAGAAGTAAACGAAAACAGGAAAATAACTAACGCAAACATTAGCAGTAATCTGATATTTGCCCAACTAAAGAGTTTCATTTAAAGCTGCTTTAATAGATTTAACTAATTCTCCAATATCTCCAGCGCCAATGGTTACAATTATTCTAACATCTGTTTCCAAAATTTTTGGTATTAGCGCTGTTTTTGACACTAATTGCTTGTTGGTATTGGTTATTTTTTCCAATAGCCATTGCGAATTTATGCCTTGCATTGGCAACTCTCGAGCTGGATAAATATCCAACAATAAGATTTCATCAAATGCTGATAAACTCTTCGCAAAATCATCTGCAAAATCTTTGGTTCTACTGAACAAATGTGGTTGAAAAATTGCCAAAACTTTTTGATTAGGATACAATTCTCTGACCGCTTGATGCACTGCATTAATTTCGGTTGGATGATGTGCATAATCATCAATATAAACTAGTTTGTCTGACTTAATTTGATACGAAAATCTTCTTTGTATTCCTTTAAATGAAGCTAAGGCTTTAGCGATGGACTCGGTTGGGGTGCCAAAAGTTTTAGCCATCGCTAAAGCCATTAAAGCATTCATTAAATTGTGTCTTCCGGGTAATCCGAAATGGATATTTTTGATTGTCTCTGATGGTGTTTCTACATCAAAAACATAATTACTGTTCTCTATTCTAATATTATATGCTTTGAAAGTTGCTTCTTCATTAACCGCAATGGTCAATCCCTCCAAATCAAGACCTTTTGGAACAAATAGTTTCGTTTTATCAGCTACTTTATCTGCAAATTCCTTAAATGTATTTTGTATTGCTGTTGCGTCTCCATAGATATCCAAATGATCCGCATCCATTGATGTAACACAGGCAATATCGGGATGGAGGTGCAAAAAGGAACGATCAAACTCATCAGCCTCAACCACAGTAACTGTTTTTCCACTTCCTATTAAATTCGAATGATAATTCTCAACTATTCCGCCTAGAAAAGCGGTAACATCGGCACCACTTTCGTATAAAATATGTCCTAAAATACTCGAAGTTGTGGTTTTTCCGTGTGTTCCAGCTACTGCAAAACAAAAAGTATCTTTGGTTATTATTCCGAGCACTTCTGCTCGTTTTTTTACCACATAATCTCTTTCTATGAAATAATTCCATTCCGAATGCGACACTGGAACTGCTGGTGTTACAATAACAAGAGTATTCTCTACATAATAGTCTTTTGGAATTAAACCAATACTGTCTTCAAAATGAATGTTCATTCCTCCAGCAATCAATTCATCGGTAAGTGTAGTTGGTGTTTTGTCATAGCCAGAAACGTTTTTACCAATATTTTGGAAATAACGCGCCAAAGCACTCATTCCGATGCCACCAATTCCGATGAAATAGACGTTATGTATTTGGTTTAGATTCATTTTAAATATATTATCTTATCAACTTAATTATTTCCTCAACAATATCTTTTGTTGCATTTGGCTTGGCCAATTTCTTTATATTTTGACTCAATTCTTTTTGTAAACTTTCGTTAGAAATCAACTCTGAAAATGTGGTTTCAAACTTGGTATCCAATTCGCTTTCTTTTAAGAGGATTGCTCCTTTTTTATCTACAATAGCTTTTGCGTTTTTGGTTTGATGATCTTCTGCCACGTTTGGAGATGGAATGAAAATAACTGGCTTTCCTACCAAACACAACTCTGAAACTGACGACGCTCCAGCACGAGAAATCACAAAATCGGCTACGGCATAAATCAAATCCATTCTATCTATAAACGAAACTACTTGAACAGCCTCCACAACCCCTCCAGAGGCGGGGCTTTTACTATTATATTTTTGATATTCATCGAAATACAATTTACCACATTGCCAAAAAACTTGCACACCACTTTCTAAAAGAAAATCTAATTCTTTTGCAATCAATTGGTTTAGTCTTCTCGCACCAAGACTTCCTCCAAGAATTAAAAGTGTTTTTTTATTTGGGTCTAAATTGAAATGCTTAATCCCAGCTTCTCTTTTGCTATCGCTGTCTAATACATCCTGACGCACAGGATTTCCTGTAAAAACAATCTTCTCTTTTGGAAAAAATCGCTCTAAATTGTCATAAGCAACACAAATGGCATTGGCTTTTTTACTCAACAATTTATTGGTAATGCCCGGAAAAGAATTTTGTTCTTGAATCACCGTTGGAATGTTAAAGCTGTTAGCCACTTGCAATAATGGTCCGCTTGCAAAGCCTCCTGTTCCAATAACCACATCTGGCTTGAATTTCTTTATGATTTGTCTAGATTTCCACAAACTACTCATTAGCTTGAATGGAAACATTGCATTCTGAAACGTTACCTTTCTTTGCAAACCCGCAATCCACAGTCCTTCAATTTTATACCCCGCCTGAGGCACTTTTTGCATTTCCATTTTGTCACTAGCTCCAACAAAAAGAATTTCTGCATCGGGGAAACGAGATTTCAATTCATTTGCAATAGCAATTGCAGGATAGATATGTCCTCCTGTTCCACCACCGCTTAATATGAATTTTAATTTTCTCATTTTAAATCTTATTTTTTATTGATTACCGCATCCATCGGGTTTGTAGTCTTATCTTCAATAGAAAATTGCTGTTCTTCAAAAGCCTCTTCTCTAGCAATTTGTTCATCAATCATTCTTTGAAGTATTTCGTCTCTCTTCTCTTTTTCAGCTTTTTCTTGAGCGATCTCCTCTTCTTTTTTGGTCACACTAATTATAATTCCCAATGCAATACAAGTCATCCAGATTGAGCTTCCTCCACTACTAATTAGAGGTAGCGTTTGACCTGTTACTGGTAGTAATTCAACTGCTACTCCCATATTTATCAACGCTTGAAATATCATTGGAAAACCTAATCCCACCACTACCAATTTACCGAAAACCGTGTTAGCTTTGTGTGCTGCGACTATAAATCGAAAAAAGAGAAGTAGATATAATCCTAAAACGGTTAAGCCTCCAATCAATCCGTATTCTTCAACAATAATGGCATAAATAAAATCAGATGAGGATTGAGGTAAGAAATTTTTTTGAACACTTTTTCCAGGGCCTAATCCTTGTAATCCTCCTGAGGCTATAGCAATTTTTGCTTTTTCTATTTGATAATCATCTTCATCAGGTTTATCACTAACATAATTTTCTACTCTTGAAATCCATGTATCAACACGGTTTGGAAAAGCATCCGGAAAAGCCTTAGCTAAGAGTATGAAAAATGTTAAACCAATGACTCCAACACCTACTACAATGCCAATATATTTTAGGGGATATTTGCCCACAAAAGCGAGCATCAAAACCATAGAAAAAATAAGTGCGGAAGTGGAAAAATTAGCTGGTAAAATAAACATCAATGTTATAAATACAGGCAACCATAGCTCCCATAGTGAAGATTTGAAAGTAATAGCTGTATCTCGTTTCTTTGATAAATATCTCGCTACAAAAATCAATAAAACAATGGTCGCTAATGTTGATGTTTGGAAAGTTATACCTATGAAGGGCACTTGAATCCATCTACTAGCATTTGCTCCTGCTATCACAGTTCCTTTGATTAGAGTGTAACCTAACAAAACCCAAACAATAGGTAAGGCAATAATCGAAATTCCTTTGAAGTAATGATACGGAACTTTATGTATCCAATAAATAATTAGAAACCCTATACAGATATGTGCCAAATGTTTAACTAGATAACCTAAAGTATTTCCCGTTCCATGACCAATATAGGCCAAATTACTACTTGCACTAAAAACAGGCATAAACGAAAACAAAGCCAATAAGGCCACGAATGACCAAATCACCTTATCTCCTTTTAAACTGTTTATTAGTTGTTTCATGATTATTTATAAATTTTGAACGGCATGTTTAAATTGTCTTCCTCTGTCTTCGTAATTTTCGAATAAATCGAAACTGGCACAAGCTGGTGATAATAGTACCGTGTCGCCTTTTTCGGATAGACGTTGCGCCATCTTCACAGCATCATTCATAGAATCGACTTCAATCATCACATCAACGATGTTACCAAAAGCATCGATTATTTTTTTATTATCAACACCCAAACAAATTATTGCTTTTACTTTTTCATTGACCAACGACATCAACTCAGTATAATCATTTCCTTTATCAACACCTCCAACTATCCATACAGTTGGGGTATTCATACTGTCTAGAGCGAAGAATGTTGCGTTTACATTTGTAGCCTTAGAGTCGTTAATGTACTGGACATTTTGAATTTTTAACACTTTCTCTAATCGATGTTCTACACCCTGAAAATTGGATAGACTTTCTCTGATTGTCTCTTTTCTGATGTGCATCAATTTGGCTACAGATGTCGCTGCCATCGCATTCTTAAGGTTATGCTTACCTTCTAGTGCGATGTACTCTGTTTCCATGATAAATTCTTCTTCGTTGATGTTTACTTCCATTTTGTTATCTTTTAAAAATGCTCCTTTTTCGAAAGTTTTAGTTAATGAAAAAGGAATTAATTGGGCTTTAGTTTTGTTATTTTTTAACCATTCAGCAATTGCTTCATCATCGGCATCATAGATGAAATAATCGCTTTCGGTTTGATTCATTGTAATTCTGAATTTTGATGCTATATAATTCTCATATTTGTAATCGTATCGATCTAAATGGTCTGGACTTATATTCGTTATAACGGCAATATGAGGTTTGTAATCAAAAATTCCGTCTAGTTGAAAACTACTTAATTCCAACACGTAATAATCGTACTTGTCGTCAGCTACTTGCCAAGCAAAACTCTTACCGATATTTCCTCCTAATCCTACATTTAGTCCTGCCGATTTTAATAAATGATAGGTCAACATTGTTGTTGTTGTCTTACCATTACTACCAGTAATTCCTATTGTCTTTGCGTTTGTAAATGAGGCAGCAAATTCAATTTCAGAAACTATTCGAATGTTATTTTCTTTTATCTTCTTTACTATTCCTGATTTATCGGGAATTCCGGGACTTTTCATGACAATATCTGCATTCAAAATCTTATTTTCCGTATGGGTCTCTTCCTCCCATTTGATTCCATTAATTGTAAGAACTTCTTTATAATTATCTTTTATTTTTCCGTAATCAGATACAAATACATCGTATCCTTTCCTTTTCCCAAGTATCGCTGTTCCTACTCCACTTTCTCCACCACCTAGAATAACAAGTCTTTGCATCTATCTTAATTTTAGTGTAACTATAGACAGGATGGCTAGTAGGATTCCTACAATCCAAAAACGAGTTACAATTTTACTTTCATGATACCCTTTCACTTGATAGTGGTGGTGTAAAGGAGACATGAGAAAAATTCTTCTTCCCTCTCCAAATCGTTTTTTGGTGAACTTGAAATAACTAACTTGCAACACCACCGATAGATTTTCGACAAGAAAGATTCCACACAACAACGGAATAAGCAATTCCTTTCTAACTGAAATAGCTAAAACCGCTATAATTCCTCCAATAGTCAAACTACCCGTATCGCCCATAAAAACTGATGCTGGATAGGAATTATACCAAAGAAATCCTATTAATGCTCCTGCAAATGCAGCGATAAAAACGGTCATTTCTCCAGAGTTTGGGATGTACATTATATTGAGATAACTGGAGAAAATTATATTACCTGAGACAAACGTAAAAATCCCTAATGCAACTACAGATATGGCTGAAGTTCCTGCGGCCAAACCATCGATACCATCCGTTAAGTTAGCACCATTAGAAACTGCTGTAATAATGAATATCACAATTGGAATAAAAACAATCCAAGCCCAGTTTTGATATCCTTCACCTGTCCATGCCAATAACTCGGCATAATCCAACTCGTTATTTTTAAAAAACGGAATGGTTGTAGCGGTTGATTTTTCTTCCTTTGCTACTGGAGAAATTACATTCTCTGTTTGATTTATAGCAATCGTTTTTAATTTTTCTTTACGTAGAGTGACTCCAGGATGTAGGTATAGGACTGAACCAACTATTAACCCCAAGCCAACCTGTCCAATTACTTTAAAAATCCCCTTTAAACCTTCTTTATCTTTTTTGAAAATTTTAATGTAATCATCGATGAAACCAATAGTTCCCATCCAAAGTGTTGTAACTATGAGAAGGATTATATAGATATTATTCAATTTGGTCAACAATAACACTGGAATCAAAGTGGCAATAATAATGATTAACCCACCCATTGTTGGCGTTCCTGCCTTTTGAGTCTGACCTTCAAGGCCTAGCTCACGTACCGTTTCTCCTACTTGTTGTTTCCTAAGAAAATTAATAATCTTCTTTCCGTAAATGGTAGAAATCATTAACGATAAAATTACAGCCAAGGCCGAACGAAACGTAATGTACTGAAAGACCCCTGTTCCCGGAACATTGAGTGTTTTATATAGATATTCAAATAAATAATACAGCATATATTTTTGGTTTATTTAGTTGGTTTCTTGTTGGTTACTCTTTTGTTATTTCTGCATTTGCTCTAACATTTCTTTTACCACTTCCATATCATCAAAATGATGGCGAACACCTTGAATTTCTTGGTAAGTCTCATGACCTTTACCAGCTATCAATATGATATCATTGGGTTGCGCCAATTGGCAAGCTGTTTTAATGGCTTGTTTTCGGTCTGTAATAGAAACTGTTTTTTTATAATTTTGAGGCTCAACCCCTTTTTCCATTTCGTCAATAATAGCTTCTGGACTCTCTGTTCTAGGATTATCCGAAGTAATTACTACTTTATCACTCAATGTTGAAGCTATATTCGCCATTATAGGTCTTTTTGCTCTGTCTCTATCGCCACCACAACCTACAACGGTAATCAATTGTTCATTTTTGGTTCTAATATCATTTATAGTTTTGAGCACGTTCTCTAAAGCATCAGGTGTATGTGCATAGTCCACTATAGCAGTGATATTCTGGTTAGAAACAATGAACTGAAATCGTCCAGAAACACTTTCTAATTCTGATAACAATCGTAGCACTTCAAAATGGTCAAGCCCTAATTCTATTGCTGTTCCGTAAATAGCTAGTAAATTGTAAGCATTAAATGTGCCTATTAAACGTACCCAAACCTCGTTGTCATTAATTTTAAGCAACAAACCAGTCAATTGATTTTCTAGAATTTGGGCTCTATAATTAGCATAGGTTTTCAAAGCATAGGTTAGCTTTCTTGCATCTGTATTTTGCAACATCAGTAATCCGTTCTTATCATCAATGTTAGATAATGCGAAAGCTGATTTTGTTAAATGATCAAAAAATGATTTTTTTACATCTCTATACTCTGCAAAAGTGGCATGATAATCTAAATGATCGTGTGATAAATTAGTGAAAACGCCTCCGGCAAAATGCAAGCCTTCGGTTCTTTTTTGATGTACACCATGAGAACTGACTTCCATGAAACAATATTCAACCCCTTCATCTATCATTTCTCTCAAATAATGATTGATTGTTATTGAATCTGGTGTTGTATGAGTTGCTTTGTATTCTTTTTCATCTACTAAAATTTTCACAGTAGAGAGAAGTCCTACCTTAAATCCTGCTTTTTTGAATAATTGATACAGCAAAGAAGCAACAGTTGTTTTTCCATTAGTCCCTGTTATGCCAATTAATTTGAGATTTTGCGAAGGATTTTCGTAGTAATTTGCTGCCATGAAAGCCAAGGCAGTATTAGCATCTTTTACTTTTATATACGTTACTCCACTTGCTATATTTTCTGGGAATACCTCACAGACAATGGCTACAGCACCCTGATGGATTGCTTTGTCTATAAAATCGTGACCATCAGATACGGTGCCTCTTATGGCTATAAAAGCATCTTTAGCACCAATCTTTCTTGAATCAAAATCAATTTTACGAATGGTCATATCCGTAGAACCCATCACGGCTTCGATAGCAACTTTATATAATATGTCTTTAAGAATAATCACGATAATTCAAGTATAATTACTGCTTTTTTGTCTAAGCTCTGTCCAGGCTGAATGGATTGCGTTTTTACTTTTCCGACACCTGTTATTTTTACTTTTAACCCTAAATTTCCAAGTAAAGCAACAGCATCCATACCTGGCATCCCTTTAACATTAGGAATCGTATTTTGTTTTTGCTGTGCTTTAGCATAATACTTACTATAGTTTTGCTCCTGCTGAGGATTCTTCTTATTCAAATTCTTTATTTCATTTGTTGAAGGAGCATCAGTAAAAATCTTTTGGGCAATTCTTTTGAAAACTGGACCAGCGACATCAGCTCCGTAATAATTATTATTAGAAGTATTAGGTTCGTGAACCACAACTATACAAGAATACTTGGGTTCATCTGCTGGAAAATACCCCACAAATGACGAGATATAATGCTTCTCGGTGCCATCTTTTCTATTATAGTTAGCTTGGGCAGTACCTGTTTTCCCTGCCATTGGAAAATCTTTAGTGTATAATTTTGATGCTGTTCCTTTTTTGACAACATTCTTCAAAACAGCTTGTACCTTCAATAATGTTTCTTTAGAACATACTTTAGGATTAATTACCTCTTTATCAAATTTTTTAATGGTTTTATTCCTCTCTTTAATCTCTGAAACAAATTGCGGTTTTACCATTTCGCCGTTGTTGGCAATCGAATTGTAAAATGTTAGGGTTTGCAATGGTGTTATGGATACCCCGTAACCAAAAGCCATCCAAGGAAGTGAAATGTTCGACCAATTTTTATCGCTTGGTTGCGGAATGTATGGCTTCCCTTCGCCTTTAATAGGAAGACCTAAAGGTTTATTTAATCCAAAATTGTTCAAATGGTTAACAAACTGAGAAGGATTGTTTTTATAATTGTTATACACTGCTTGAACCATCACAGTATTAGATGAAACCTCAAATCCTCTTGCTAATGAAATTTTACCATAACCACCGTCATGAGAATCACGAACCTTTTTTCCAGAGTAAATAATTGTTCCACCATGACTGTCATATACAGTACTAGTATCTGCTTTTTTATCTTCTAAAAGGGCTACCAAATCGGCTAATTTATATGTTGAGCCAGGCTCATGCGATTCTGCAATAGCATAATTCGTTGTTTCATAATAAGAGCCATCGGCATCTTTCCCTAAATTAGAAATAGCTTTCACCTTACCAGTTTTGGTCTCCATAACTACAACACAACCGTGATTGGCATCATACAACTCCAATTGTTTTAGTAAGGCATGATGCGCAATATCTTGAATGTAGACATCTATGGTAGAGATAACATCATAACCGTCCTGAGGCTCCACTTCGTTTAGATCACGAATGGGTTTCCATTGTCCTTTTGCAATTTTTTGCTTTAAGATTTTCCCATCTTTACCGTTCAAATACTTTCTGTAGGCCCATTCAATTCCTTTTCCGTCAGGTAAACCCTCAGGTGTTGTCCTTTCATAGCCAATAGTTCTTTCGGCAATTTTACCAATGGGATGTTCGCGCACGGTTTTCTGTTCGGTAATAATTCCTCCTTTATTCGCACCCAGATTAAATAATGGAAAACTTTTAATCTTCATGTATTGCGTAAAACTCAAATCTCTGGCCAAGAGAAAATATCTATTCCCAGAAGTACGAGCTTGTCTCAACCCTTGTTCAAAATTATCTGATGGCTTTCCGAGTAACATTGATAAAGAATCCGAAAGCGCTCTGACATTTTTATTAAAATCTTTTGATTTTGGAGCCACAGCATCAAATCGGATGGTATAGTTTGGAATTGATGTTGCAAGCAAACTACCATCAGCAGAATAAATATTCCCTTTATTGGCTGGAATTACAAAATTTTTCACCGTACGTTCTTTGGCTAATTTTCTGTAAAAATCCCCTTCCACCCATTGAATATTTGTCAACTTTATGGTAATTGCTACAGCCATCAAAAACATGACAACAGCCACTAGATAAATCCTGTATGATATCTGTTTGTCTTCTACTGCCATAGTGCTTTAACTTTACTGAAGAAATTTTTTTCTTCTATCTTTTTTACTTTAATCTTTGTTGGAGGAACCGCAGACGGAAAAATTTGTTTGGCTTCCATTTTTTCTGAAACCGTAGATTCCATTTTCAATTTCATTAATTCAGAACGTCTGTCTACAAACTCAGAACGCAACTCTTTTACTTCATTGTTTAACGCTACAATCCTGAATACTTTTTGTTCGTATCGTTGCGTATTTGCAATCATGATAATCGCCAGTGTTATTAAAAAGAGTATAAACCGCCAGTTTTTTGCCGCATTAGCATCCTCGTTGATAAGAAATCTTGCTTTTAATATGCTGTAAACTCCATTTTTCATTTCTAAATCTTTTCGGCAATTCTTAACTTCGCACTGCGAGCTCTATTATTCATTTTGATTTCATCGGCATCTGGAACAATCAACTTCCCAACTGTTTTAAATGGAACCGAAAAATTTCCAAAAAAATCTCTTTCTGGCTCTCCTTCAAACATTCCGTTTTTTATAAATCTCTTTACCAATCTGTCCTCAAGAGAATGGTACGAAATGACACTTAGTCGCCCGCTTGTTTTTAAAATTTCTAAAGATTGCTCCAAAAATTCCTTTAAAACGTCCATTTCTTGGTTTACTTGTATTCGAATCGCTTGATAGATTTGTGCTAGAATTTTATTTTTAAATTGTTCAGGCAAAAATTTCGACAAAACAATCTTTAGCTCCTCAGTGGTTTTAATCGCTTTTTTTTCTCTGGCTTCGATAATTGTCCTTGCTAATGCTGGAGCAATTTTTAATTCCCCATAATCCAAAAAAACTCTTCTCAAATTAGCATCATCATATTCATTAATCACTTTGTAAGCATCTAATTCGTTTTTTTGACTCATTCTCATATCCAACTCTGCATCAAATCGAGTAGAAAATCCTCTTTCTGCAACATCAAACTGATGAGAAGAAACCCCTAAATCAGCCAAAATACCATCAACGCTTTTAACTCCGTAAAATCGCAAAAATCGTTTTATGTATCTGAAATTTTCGTTAATCAAAATAAATCTGCCATCAACAATCTCATTTGCCAGAGCGTCTTCATCTTGATCGAAAGCAAACAATTTTCCAGTTGGCCCCAAACGACTTAAAATTTCCCTAGAGTGTCCGCCTCCACCAAATGTAACATCCACATATACTCCATCAGGTTTAATATTCAAGCCATCAACAGAAGCGTGAAGCAAGACTGGATTATGATATTCCATCACCATCATCATTTACATTTCCCATTACGTCTTCTGCTAAATCAGCAAAATCTATCACCGAATCATCAATCGCTTTTTCATATAAGTCTTTATCCCAAATCTCAACAATATTAACCGCAGAAGACAATACCACATCTTTTGAAATAGTCGAAAATAAAACCAAGTCTTTAGGAATAAGTAATCGTCCTAAATTGTCAATTTCAACCACTTTTACACCAGCAGTAAAACGACGAATAAAATCATTATTCTTCTTTACAAATCGATTGAGCTTATTGATTTTTTGCATCATTAAATTCCATTCTTTCATTGGATATAACTCCAAACATGGCTGAAAAACAGAACGCTTCAAAACAAAGCCGTCTTGAAGTGATTGAGTCAATTGCTTTTTTAAAGGAGCAGGCAATAACAGCCTTCCTTTAGCATCGACTTTACATTCATATGTTCCAACAATAGAATCCAAGAATCTTAATATTAAAATGATTGAAGCAAAAATATAAAAATAATTACCACATTTTACCACAAAATCCCACTTTGTTAATAAGTTTTACCACTTTAAACTAAAATCCTTCAAATAATTAGGTTTTTCGTCACAACAATCTATTTAACAAATTGTTAAGAAAGGTTTAGAATTTGAAAAAACACTGAAAAAATGATGAATTTCAATCATTGAAACTTCATGAAGAATAAAGTCTATTAAGCAATTTCTATACGTTGAAAACCATGCTGACAGATTTAATATTTTTAGCACTATTTTCTGTTAATGTATAAAACCATATATTTGCCAGAATTTGAAATGCTTTGCACGAATGAATAAAGACTTAAAAAAAGAAGGAAGATATACCTATTTTGAAGCTGGAGAAGGCACGCCAATAATCATTTTGCATGGACTAATGGGAGGATTAAGTAATTTTGACGGTGTTGCCACTTTTTTTCCAAAAAACGGATACAAGGTTGTAATTCCTGAACTACCTATTTACACACAAAATATCCTCAAAACAAACGTAAAAGCTTTTGCAAAATATGTCAAAGATTTTATTACTTTCAAAGGTTTTGACAGAGTAATTCTTCTTGGAAATTCACTTGGAGGTCACATAGGTTTGTATCACGCTAAAATGTATCCTGAAAAAATGCTAGGGCTTGTAATAACAGGAAGCTCAGGCTTGTATGAAAGTGCTATGGGCGACAGTTATCCTAGAAGAGGTGACTATGAATACATTCAGAAAAAAGCAGAAGACGTTTTTTATGACCCAAAAATCGCCACAAAAGAAATTATTGACGAAGTGTACACCATGGCCAATGATAGAATCAAGCTCATAAAAACATTGACCATTGCTAAAAGCGCTATAAGACACAATATGGCTAAAGACCTACCAAAAATGCATATTCCTACCTGTATCATTTGGGGTAAAAATGACAAAGTAACTCCACCAGAAGTTGCTGAAGAATTCCATAAATTGCTACCACACTCTTCATTATATTGGATAGATAAATGTGGTCATGCCGCCATGATGGAACATCCCGATGAATTCAATGAACTAATGTATGCTTGGTTGAAAAAAAACGAATTATAAGCTCTTTAAATATAATTAAACCACTATTTTCGATTACATCACTGAGAAAATAGTGGTTCTTTTTTTGACTATATTTGCTCTAATCTATTTTTATGAAAATCACTACTGCCGAATTTATAATTAGCAACTCCGATGTGAGCAAATGTCCGCTGGAACGGCTACCAGAGTATGCTTTTATTGGTCGATCTAATGTTGGAAAATCATCATTAATTAATATGATTACCAATCATAAAAACTTAGCAAAAACATCGGGAAAACCTGGAAAAACTCAACTGATAAATCATTTCAAGATTAACAACAATTGGTTCTTGGTGGATTTACCAGGATATGGCTATGCCAAAGTTTCTAAAAAAACTAAATCGGTATTTCAGCAATTTATCACTGATTATTTTGAAAAAAGAGAACAACTCGTTTGTGCTTTTGTATTGATTGACATTCGCCATGAGGCGCAAAATATTGATTTGGAATTCATGGAATATATGGGCGAAAGTGAAATTCCCTTTTGTATTATTTTTACCAAAGCCGACAAAATCAGCAAAGTAAAAATTGATTCTCATATCGCAGCCTACAAAAAGCAAATGATAAAAAACAACTGGGCAGAAATGCCTCCTTATTTTGTAACCTCATCTACTGAAGGAATTGGAAAAGAGGAGCTACTGAATTATATTGACGAAGTAAATCAGGAAGTTTTTAAGAATGAAAGTGGATTTTAATTCAATTTTTTATTTATTCAACTCCAATTTCTCTGCAAAATAATCACAAAAATCCTTCATCGTATCCGACATTTTTTCATCGCCTGTAGCGCGTCTAAAAGTATCCGACATAGCTACTAGAGTTTGATGAAAAAACAACTTCATTTCATCTACTGGCATTTCTTTAGTCCATAAATCAATACGCAAAGTTTCCTGCGCTTTGGCATCCCAAATGGAGAGCATCATCGCTTTGGCTTCTTCAGCATCAACGCCACCATCTTGAGCCGTCCATGATAATTTTTCAGGTACTCTATTTTCGTCTAATTCAACTAGAAATTTTATTTCTGATGTGATCGTTTTTGCCATTATTTTTTGGGTTTGTATTTTGATTTTTCAAATAGTTCTTTTGCATCCATTTTTAATAGTTGGTCTAATGACACTTCATTATTTTCCATAAAGGAGCGAACAATTTGCCATCCAATCCAGGAACCTACTCTGCCTGGTGATTCGTTGTCGATTTCAAGATAAAACTTAGAGAAAGGTGCTGGATTTATAAATCGAGAAAGTAACTTTTGGTCGGTATCGTACAAGAGTTTCTTTTCTATAAAATAACGCCAAATGTAGCCTTCGTTTTCTTGACACCAAGTAATTTGTTCTGGTTTATATCCCATTTTATCCGCATCAGAATATTCGGGTAATAATAAATCCTTTATATACAATTCTTTACCCGCGTAAACCATTTGTGATAAAAACTCATGGTTTGATGGTAGATTAATTTTACCTCTTGAAAAACTAGTCACAATATCAGGTAGTATTTGACTTTGCTCGAAGTTTTGTTTCAAATATTCTGGAAATTCGTAAAATCGATGATCTTTTCCAAGATATAATTCTAGTGAAATAACCAGCATATCATTGGCATAAATCACTTTATTTTGATAATCCATTTCTGAAATTATGGTAAAAACCTTAGGTATCTTGGTTTTGGGAAAATAATATTTGATATGCTTAAATAGTAATTCAATCTGATTGGTTTCAGTTTCAAAATTAGAATATTTCTTTTCTACTTCAGCATAAAGCTCTCGCCATTGTGGATGTTGCATTTTTTCAATCCAAACGGCATCGTCATTACCTACCGGGAAGAAAATAGGATATTGTTGCTTTAATTTAGGCAAATCGTTAGGAGTAGATTCAAAAAATGCTTTATCAAATCGGTTTACAACAATTTTTACAGGAATTTCATCAACTGCTCTTTCTATTTTACTTTTTTTATCACAGGAAACCAGAATAAAAGTAAAAAGCAATGGTAAAAAAAAGTATTTTCTCATGTTGTTTGCGTAAATTTTACTGGACAAAGGCGTAAATTCATTTTAATGTAAATTTTAACCCTGTATTTTATGGGTATAGTAAAAATAAAAAGATTAAAATAGTTCACTAAGAATACCTCTAAATAATTATTATTTTTGCAAATATACATTGCGGTTTATTAAATTTTTACAAAAGATGTCTAAAAAAAGTACAATTCAAGTTGAAAAAGTTAATCTTCATATTGTAAACTGGTTAAAACAGTATGCAGAAAACGCAAAAGTGAATGGTTTTGTTGTGGGCATTTCAGGAGGAATTGACTCAGCGGTAACTTCTTCACTATGTGCACAAACAGGTCTAAAAGTGTTGTGTGTTGAAATGCCTATACATCAAGCTCAAAGTCATGTGAGTAGAGCTCGCGAACATATAGAGCAACTGAAAACTCGTTTCCCAAATGTAAGCAGTGTAGAAATTGACCTAACTCCTGTTTTTGAAACGTTTAAAAAAGCAGTTCCCGAGCACGAAGATGTAGCCAAAGTCAATTTATCACTTGCCAATTCTCGAGCCCGTTTACGAATGACGAGCTTATACTATTTGGCTGGTATTAATGGATTATTGGTCGCTGGAACAGGAAATAAAGTAGAAGATTTTGGCGTTGGATTCTATACCAAATATGGTGACGGAGGAGTTGATTTGAGTCCAATAGCAGATTTAATGAAATCGGATGTTTATGCACTAGGAGCTTACTTAAAAGTACCTGATTCCATTTTAAATGCAACCCCTACAGATGGTTTATTTGGCGATGATCGATCGGATGAAGATCAACTTGGTGCGAGTTATGATGAATTAGAATGGGCAATGCTTGAAGATGAAGCAGGAAAAACAGCAGATGATTTTTCAGGGCGAGAAAAGGAAGCTTTTGAAATTTATAAAAGGCTTAACAAATGTAACCAACACAAAATGAACCCAATACCAATTTGTATAGTTAATCGGAATTAAACGTTTTTTATCTAAAAAAATTTGATTTAAACATTTTTTTTATTAAATTTATAATCCCATTCTGATAAAAATTTTATTAAATTTTGGGGTTTTAGTAATTTTTTTAAATACAAAATCATGATTAAAGTTTGTTTAGCCGATAATTATCCCGTTGTACATTTTGGCGTAAAGTCTTATTTTAGAGATCATGCGAGCATTAGTATTGTTGCGAATGTTGGTAATTTTTCTATGGTGAAAGATGTTCTTTATACAAAGGAAATAGATGTTTTACTCATTGATTTAGATTTAGATGGACTTTCAAGTCTTTATGAATTAAAAGCCATCATTAAAAATTATACTAAGACTAAAATTATCGTTTTTAGTAGTTACTCTGAACAAATATATGCTCCAAATGCAATAAAAGCGGGTGTTGCTGGTTATGTTCACAAAACTTCAAAATTGGAAACTCTGGGTATTGCAATAACTAAGGTACATCAAGGACAAATCATTTTAAATGATGCCATTAAGAAAAACTTAGCTTTAATTGCAAAACAAAACAAAAGCGAGAGATTATACAGAAAATTATCTAATAGAGAGATTGAGGTTTTGCGCTACTTGAGTAGCGGCAAAAAAAACAATGAAATCTCGGCTATTCTAGGCTTGAACGAGAAAACGATAAGTACGTATAAATTGCGCTTACTGACTAAATTAAATGTTACTAATTTAGTAGACCTAGTAAACAAAGCAAAAACATTAGAAATCGTTTAATTATAACGAGACATTACTCTACCCAACTTTTTAGAAAAAGAATTGATTAGTTTATAGTAATCCATTGCCATAGACAATGACTCTGTATTATCAGCGTCTTGTTCTGAAGAGATTGAACCTTTCAGTTCTTCGATTATACCATCCACTAAAAACCAACGCATCGTTAAAATTGTTTCTGAAACATATTGAGCAATGGTTTGGTCTTTCTGCTTTACAATAATTTGTTGCCCTTCCCAATTGTGTAGAGCTTGTTGCTCTTCTAACATCAAAATATCTGTAACTTCTTTTGAAAATTCCGGTTCTAAATGCATCAAATACTGATCCATTTGAAACTCTTCGTTTTGATGGTAATAATTAATTAGGTGATTGTATATTCCTCTAAACAATGGATTGGCTAACTCTACCTCATCCTCTTGCAAACTCAAATAAATACGCTGATACACTTTGTATTCCCTTTTTTCGACAACATTTTCAACCAACCCTTCTTCATTAGACTTCAATAATATGTCTTCAAATTCTTCTACTCTGTTTCCATAAAGTAACAGAATTTCTATAATTTTTCTTTCTAATTCATAGAGCACATCCACTTTTTCTGGAGAAACGACGACGTCATTTTTTACTACTTCAAAAGCTTTTTGTTCTTGTTTCAGCTTTTTGCCTGCTTCAGACAAATCTTTCTGAACCAATTGAGCGAGTGTATTCAGTAATACCTGCTCAGAAATATCCATAATTCTGGAACATTCCTGAACGTAAATTTCTCGCTTGATTCGATCAGGAATTTTAGAAATACTCAACACCATATCGCGAATTAAATCGGCCTTTTTTATCGGGTCATTTTTGGCTTCATTCATCAAAAGCGATGCTTTGAACTGAATGAAATCCTTTGCATTGTTTTCTAAATACAAAACCAAATCTTCATAAGGTGTTTTCTTAGCAAAACTATCTGGATCTTCACCTTCTGGAAAAGTACATACTTTTACGTTCATACCCTCCTCTAAAATCAAATCGATTCCTCGAATAGATGCACGAAGTCCTGCAGCATCACCATCATAAAGCACCGTTATGTTTTTAGTCAATCGGTTAATTAATCTGATTTG
Organism: Flavobacterium sp. R1_16; assembly: GCF_057652095.1. NCBI lineage: Bacteria > Pseudomonadati > Bacteroidota > Flavobacteriia > Flavobacteriales > Flavobacteriaceae > Flavobacterium > Flavobacterium sp. R1_16. The sequence continues at coordinate 454,580 of NZ_JBYFCG010000001.1, read as the reverse complement.
GTCAGGAGTCAAAGCCGTCCCAGAAGAGGCAACTACATTCTCGATTCCTGCTTGGTTGAACTGTATTACATCGGTATACCCTTCAACCAAATAGCAATTATCTTGTTTGGCAATAGCTTGTTTGGCTTGAAAAATTCCATACAAAACTTTGCTCTTGTAATAGATTTCACTTTCAGGAGAATTGAGGTATTTTGCAGCTTTTTTATCATTAGTAAGTATTCGCCCTCCAAAACCAAGAATTCGCCCCGACATACTTTGAATTGGAAACATCACTCTGCCTCTAAAACGGTCTATTAGTTTTTCCTCTTTGGCAATAGTCAAACCAGTTGCTTCTAAAAACTCTAACTTATATCCTTTGCCAAGAGCTTCTTTAGAAAAGGCATCCCATACTTCTGGTGAATATCCCAAAGAGAATTTTTTTACAGTTTCGTTGGTAAAACCTCTTTCTTTGAAATAGGAATAGCCAATCGCTTTTCCTTCTTCAGAATTTAGCAATGTATCATGAAAGTAATTCTTGGCAAACTCAGAAACAAGATACATACTTTCCTTAACATCTGTATTTGCTTTTTCCTCGGCTGTTTGCTCGGTTTCCTCAATTTCTATATTGTATTTCTTAGCCAAATAGCGAATGGCCTCTGGATAGGTAAAATGTTCATGCTCCATCAAAAAAGCAACAGCATTACCTCCTTTTCCAGAACTAAAATCTTTCCAGATTTGTTTTACTGGAGAAACCATAAATGAAGGAGAGCGCTCGTCAGAAAAAGGACTCAACCCTTTATAATTACTTCCTGCGCGCTTCAATTGTACAAAATCACCAATCACCTCCTCTACACGAGCAGTCTCAAAAACGGTATCTATGGTAGCTTTTGAAATCAATTTTTGAAAATTCTTAAAGGCTCAAAGTTACAAAGTTTTTGGATAGCAAAAACCCTCCTAGAGTTTAAACTCCAGAAGGGTTTTTAAAAAAACTAACCTAAACAAATTTTAATTCCAATCCCAACGAATCCCAAGGGAAATATTATTCTGATCTACAACATTATCTTTAAACAACGGATTGATATCGTATTTTAAATATATACTGGCATCTTTGTATCCAATGTATGTACTCACTCCATAGATAAAATCGTTTACGTTAAAACTTCCTTTGGTTCTTTCTTTTACGTCATTGCCATCAACTTCATAATCTAAAATTTGTTTCGATTTTAAATTTGCTCCGAAATAACCTCCCAATCCTATGCGTACACTTTGATGTGTTTTAAAAATTGTTTTATCATTTTTAACTTGTTTTCCAGAAAAATCAAATTCTAAATGCATCGGAACCACTAAGTAAACATTTCGAAAACGAGAATCATCTAATTTTATCGGGCTCGTTACCAATTGTGTTTCTTTTCCTGATTCCTGAAAGTATCGATCGTCTGTTGGACGTAAATTATTATACATTAAAGACAATCCGTATCGACCGTGTAAAAGATTATTATTCTTGAAAAGTCGTGTACTTGATGCAAATCCAAATTCATAGAAATGTGAACCCCAATATCTAAAGTCAGAATTGGCTACAGCATTATCAGTAACTACATTATTCACACCCAATGCAAAGACAATTTGTGAAGTAGTTCTCGATTCTGGTTTTGGTGCCTTATTTTTTTTATTATCAAAACGAATTGTAAAAGTTCTTGATGAATCTTTTTCTTGAATTTTTCCCTCGACCTTTTGTTTTACCAATTCTTTCAACTCGTCTTGAGCTAATCCTACTCTAGATTCAATATTCTGTGAGCGAACTTCTGCAAACTTTAATTTTTTCTCATCAGCTTGAGCTTGGGTAATTGTTCCTGCCTCTAGTTCTTTGTTAACAGACTCTATTTCTGCTTTTAGAGCCGCTTTCTCCTCCTTGGTAATATTTTCTATTTTGTCGGCTATAATTTTGGCTCTAGTTTCAAAGGTTTGCGATGCCATTCCGTCATTTTGGCTCGGGTCTTGTGCAATAATCTTGCTTGCAATAAGGCATAGGAAAAGCGTTAAGTAAATGGTAAAATTTCTCATGATAAGTGATTTTAAATGATTAATGATTGTTATTCTTTGTTTCTGTTAACCAAGGCTACCTTGATTTCTTGGTAATTCTTATTGATTTTTGTGAAGACTTTTTCTCTAAATGTGTACTCAACTTCTCCGTCGACCTGAGAAAGTAAGTTTCTAGCATCTACTTTAATCCCCACTTTTTTATTAGCAGATTGTTTTACTGTATTATCCAAATTTACCAATAAATTATCATCTGATTTTAAGATGGATTCTTTGTTTACCAAACTTTTATTCGATTCTAAAACTTTTGGCATGTCCCTTTGAGCTACTTCTGTTTCATTCTTGAATTCAATAACTTTTTCTTTGTTGATTTGATTTGAATTTGTATTCGTTTTTTGATTGATGATTGATTTTTTTGTTCCAACTTGTGACTTGTTGTTCAACGGCTGTTCATTTGAAGAAGCTAGAGCTTCATTACTTTCAATATTAGGAATTGGATTGGTTCCTTCGAATTTTTTTACAGTATCCTTTTTAGTTTCTGAATTCACAATTGCTTCTTGGTTATGTACTGCTTCGCCTCCTTGATTGAATAAAAACATACCAACTGTTGCGAAAACCAAAATACTTGCAGCAATATACAACCACCCAAAAGAACGCTTTGTTTTTTTTTCTTCTGCTACAGAAAGCATGGCATCTAGTCTATCCCACGCTCTATCAGAAGGTTGTAATTCTCTCGAATTCAACATCTGTTTAAATTGTTCTTCTATTTTATTCGGTTCCATTTTGATAATTTTTTAATTTGATTATATTGTCCTGCAACATTTTTCGAGCATGAGACAATTGTGATTTGGAAGTGCCTTCGCTAATTCCTAACATTTCAGCTATTTCTTGATGTTTATAACCTTCTATGGCGTATAAATTGAAAACCATTTTGTAGCCATCGGGTAAACTATCTATCAAAAATTGAATGTCGTCGATATTAAAATTACTCTCTATTCCATTAAATCCAGTCTCAACAAAATTTTCATCTTCCAAAAAACTCACTTTTTTTTGTGCTCTGATATACGAAATGCATTCATTGACCATAATTCGTCTAATCCAACCTTCAAAACTGCCTTTGTGCTCAAAATTTTTCAAGTTGGTAAATACTTTCATAAAAGCTGTAATCATCAAATCTTCTGCATGATGGATGTCTTTACTATATTGACGACATACACTTAACATTTTGGGAGCAAACTTTGTATAAATCAACTGCTGTGCATGACGATTGTTTTCGACTGCTAACTTTATGATTTCTTGTTCCTCTTGATGTAAGTTAATTACTTTCAAAATCTTTTATAAAGTGTTTCTATAAGCATAGACGAGAACTATGGTAAAAAGGTTGCATGCTGAATTAAAAAAATTAAAAATTAAATGATTTAAAGATTACAACATCAATATAATCAATGCTTTATAAGTTAAATTATTTTTATTTTTTTCTTTCAATTACATAATTCACCATCAAAGTTAAGGCCTCTTTGAATTGAGAATCAGGATAACTATTTAAAAGTTGAAGTGCTTCTTGCTGAAATTCGACCATTTTCTGTTCGGCGTAATGCAATCCATTATTATTTTTTACAAAAGCAATAACTTCAGCGACTCTCTTTTTGTCCTTATTGTGGTTTTTTATGGAGTTTATAAGCCATGATTTTTCTTTAGAAGTGCAATGATTCAGGACATAAATTAAAGGTAAAGTCATTTTTTGCTCTTTAATATCGATTCCAGTTGGCTTTCCAATGGCATCGTCCGTATAATCAAATAAATCATCTTTGATTTGAAATGCCATTCCAATTAACTCCCCAAATTTTCGCATATTTTCCACTTCTTGCTCATCGTCAATGACCGATTTTGCTCCAAGTGCACAGCAAGCGGCTATTAATGTTGCTGTCTTTTTTCGGATAATGTCATAATACACCTCTTCGACAATGTCCAGTCGTCTGGCTTTTTCTATTTGCAATAATTCACCTTCACTCATTTCGCGAACAGCTACTGAAATTATTCGCAACAAGTCAAAATCGCCATTATCAATTGAAAGCAGAAGTCCTTTTGACAGCAAATAATCGCCTACTAAAACTGCTATCTTATTTTTCCAAAGCGCATTAATTGAAAAAAAACCACGTCGTTGATTACTATCATCAACCACGTCATCATGAACCAAAGTTGCTGTATGAATAAGCTCAATAACTGATGCTCCTCGATAGGTTCGGTCATTTACATTCCCTTTAGCCACCATTTTTGCGGTTAAAAAAACAAACATTGGTCGCATCTGCTTGCCTTTTCTATTTACAATATAATAGGTAATTCGGTTAAGTAACGCTACTTTTGAAGTCATCGACTCGTAGAACTTTTTTTCAAAAAGCTCCATCTCAGTCTGTATGGGTTGTTTTATTTGAGAAGTGATATTCATTACTTTTCCAAAGATACTTATTAATACATTATACTTGCAAAAGTTAAATTACTTGATTTTTTATTTAGTACAAATTAAACCTTTTTTATATTTGAATGTCCTAATAGAAACTTAAAAATTATAATTATGAAATCGCAATTATCAAGCAGTTTGTGTAAACAAACACCAACTAATTAAAAGCGATACCATATATGACCGATAACAAATTAAATTTTACATATATGAAAACAAAAATTTTAATATGGAGTATGATTTCTTGTTTCTTAATCGTTGGTTGTAATAAAGAAGAGGAAGTAAATTCAGATATAACAACAGCAGAAATTGCAGCTAACGCAAAATTAGATATTGCTAACAATGATGTTTCTGATATTGTAGAAGATTTAGAAGCACAAACCTATTCTAACTCTGTATCGGGAAGAAAATCAGAAAGTTCAAGTTCTTCACTTTCAACCTGTGCCACAATTACTCGAAATCCAGCTTTTGGAACTGCAATAACTCCTGGAACAGTAGTCACAAAAACGATTGATTTTGGTACTGTGGGATGTACGTTAAATAGTGGAAATGTTGTAAAGGGAAAAATCACAGCTTCGTTTACCTTTCAGCCAGAAGCGACATCGCATACGATTAACTATTCTTTTGATAATTTTTATCATAACGGGATTAAGATCGATGGAGATAGATCATTTACACGAGTGCTATCGACAGGTTCTAATCCTCATCCAATAGTAACAATGAATATGGATTTGACAGCCACTTTTCCAAATGGTGATGTTTATACTAGAGTTGGACAAAGAGTAAGAGAAATTATTGAAGGATATTCAACTGCAAGTTGGACTGATAATGTATATCAAGTTACAGGAAGCTGGACTACAACGGGACCAAATGGAACAAGTCAAACTAGTACTATAACTTCTCCATTGATTATAAAAATGAGTTGTGCTGAACCCAAAAAACCACTTATTGTTCAGGGAATAATTACAATTACACGAAAAAATACCACTGCTAGTCTGGATTATGGAAATGGTGATTGCGATAATCTAGCTGTATTTACTAAAAATGGGATTTCATTTAACATAGTAATTGGAAACTAAATCATCTTGACTTAATTATACATCTAAAAAACGCTTTCAAATTGAGAGCGTTTTTTTATGCTTCTTTATTAGCGAGTTGCCCACAAGCTGCATCGATATCTTTACCCCTACTTCTTCGAACTTTAACAACAATGCCATTGGCTTCTAGTGCTTTGATATATGCATTGATGGATTGTTCCGAAGCTTGTTGAAATTCACCATCATCTATTGGATTGTATTCTATTAAATTAACCTTGCAAGGCACATATTTACAGAATTTTACCAATGCTTCTATAGATTCTTTAGTATCATTGATATTTTTCCAGACGACATATTCGTAAGTAATTTTACTTTTCGTTTTATGATACCAATATTCCAACGATTCTCGTAATTCCGCTAAAGGAAAATTAGTACTAAAAGGCATAATTTTCGAACGAATTTCATCAATTGCTGAGTGCAATGAAACAGCTAGTTTGAATTTTACTTCGTCATCTGCTAGTTTCTTTATCATTTTAGGAATCCCCGAAGTTGATACCGTAATTCGTTTTGGAGACATACCTAGTCCTTCATTAGAAGTAATCATTTCAATGGCTTTGATGACGTTATTATAATTCATCAAAGGTTCACCCATTCCCATAAAAACTATATTTGATAAGGGATGACCATAATACAAGCGGCTTTCCTTATCAATCGCAATAACTTGGTCGTAAATTTCAGCTGGCTCTAGATTTCGCATTCGCTTTAATCGAGCAGTTGCACAAAAATTGCAATCTAAACTGCATCCCACTTGACTAGAAACACAGGCTGTTGTTCGAGTGTTTGTAGGAATCAAAACGCTCTCAACCACTAAACCGTCATGCAAACGAACAGCATTTTTTACAGTCCCATCTTCGCTACGTTGCATCGTATCTACTTTAATATGGTTGATGACAAAGTTTTTTTCGAGCATCGTTCTCGTTTCTTTAGAAATATTGGTCATATCATCAAAATGATGTGCTCCTTTGCTCCAAAGCCATTCATACACTTGATTGCCACGAAAAGCTTTGTCGTTATTGGCGACAAAAAAATCTCTTAGCTGGTCTTTTGATAATGCCCGTATGTCTTTTTTTTCGATTTGCATGTTGCAAATTTAATGACTATTTATTGATTTATTTCATCAATTCGTACAAATGCTCGTGAGATGATTTGATAAATTGGTACCTTTGAACCAAATTGAAAAGAGTAAAAAATGCACTTCATTTCTCAAGAATTAGAAGATTATATCGAACAGCACTCTCAGGACGAACCTGCACTGCTGGCAGCACTAAATAAAGAAACCTATCAAAAAATTTTGTTGCCCAGAATGTTGAGCGGTCATTTTCAAGGACGGGTGTTGAGCATGTTGTCTAAATTAATTTGTCCAAAAAACATTCTTGAAATTGGGACTTATACCGGTTATTCGGCTTTGTGTTTATGTGAAGGAATGCAAGAAAATGGCATACTCCATACAATCGACATCAAAGAGGAATTGGTTGATTTTCAGCGAAAATATTTTGACAAATCACCTTGGGGAAATCAAATTGTGCAGCATTTGGGTGAAGCAGTCACTATTATTCCAAATTTGGACATTCAATTTGATTTGGTTTTTATCGATGCTGATAAAGAAAACTATCTCAACTATTTTGAAATGATTATCCCTAAAATGAATAAAGGAGGAATCATTTTATCGGATAATGTGTTGTGGAGCGGCAAGGTTGTTGAGCCTTTGCAACCCAATGATATCAGCACAAAAATATTAGTAGAATACAATGAATTATTAAAAAATGATTCTCGTGTAGAAACCGTTTTGTTACCTATCCGAGATGGATTGACCGTTTCGAGAGTACTTTAATTTTTGATGATGTATTTTTGATATATCTTATAAAAGACAGATCCAAAAGTAGCTCCAAAAGCATATCCAGTCAAGATATCCGTTGGAAAATGAAGTCCAAGATAAATCCTGCTGTATGCAAAAATCAAAGGGAATAAAAACAACAAAAAGCCATATTTATAGTACTTATTTAAAATTAAATACGCAAAAACAGTTGTTGCCATAGAATTTGTTGCATGCCCCGAGAAGAAACTTTTAGTGGCGCTAGATTTTACTATGCGAATAACATCTTTAATTTCTGGGTCATTACATGGTCGTAATCTTTGGAAGGTGTCTTTAAAGAAATTGGCCGTTTGATCACATATTAGAATCAAAACAGCCGTGAAAAGAATGTAATACAAGAAGTTTTTCCAACCTAATTTCTTTTGTAAAAGATAAAAAATTAGTAAAAAAAATGGAGTCCAATAGATTTGCTTGGTAATGATGAGCCACAATCCATCAAAAGTTTCAGAGCCAAAACTATTTAGAAAAACAAAGAGTTTTTTGTCTAAATCTACTATTTTCTCTAACATTTAGAATTGTCTTTTGATTGGTCCGGTAACTTCTTCTATGTCTTCTTTAATCTTTTCAATTGTGGAAGAACCATTTCCTATAAAGTTTTCTTTAGCTTTTGTGATTTCTGAGGAAATCTCAGAATAAGACGAATCTTCAACAACACCATCCACGCCTTTTTGAATTTCACTTTTAATGTCATTAGTGGCATTTTTCAACTGCGCCATTAATTTACCTAATGTTCTGGCAATTTCTGGAATTTTATCCGATCCAAAAAGCATCAAAACTACAAGTAGAATAAAAATTATTTCTCCTCCTCCTATACCAAACATAGTTGTTGTATTTTATGTTGCAGCAAAAGTACAAAACTTCGGCTATACTTATTTCTGTTCCTGATGAATTATTTCATTATAATCCGATGCTAATTTCTGTACTAAAAATAAAGTCAGGGTTTTGTTTTTCGCCTTTAAAGCAGTAACAAAATCAAGGTCTTCTATTAAATAATATTGAAATCCTTTTATATATTCTTTTGGAATTTTTAAAACTTCGGTATAATACTCTTCCTTGTAATACTCTTCCAATTTCAGTAATAATTTTTCATTTTTTTCTATGACAACTTCTTTTTTAAGTTTCTTGGTTCTTCCGTTTATGGCATTAAGAATTGGGTCTACAGCCAATGCTCCTCCTAAAATCCACAATAAATCAATTGGTTTAAAATCTCCTGCTGTTTTTAATTTTCTTTCTGCTGGAGAATATTTTTTTGCTTCTTTTGGTAAAATCCCCAGCGAAACTGGATTAATAGCGCTGTTTTCATTTACAATTACTTCTTTTAGAGTATTGTTTTTGAGAACCATTTTTATGACAATCTCTTCCGATTGTAACTCTTTTTCGAGTAGTGTTTTACGAATTGTTTCCAAGTTCATGGCTGATAGAACCAAGAGGTCTCCGAGTTTAACCAACATACTGAACACTCCTTTGTTATCTGAAATTGTTGTTTTTTCACTTCTCAGATTTAGAATATTTACGTTTTCTATTGGTATGGAATCTAGAACAACCCTGAATACAACTCGTTTCTCTCCATCTGATTGGGCAGAAATACATTGGGTGATAAAAAACAGAATGAAAAACAAAACTTTATTATTCATTTTTCAAACTGTTTTATTTCAGTACTTCGCGAACGAAATACTATAAAGACATTAGTTACCAAAATTGGTAATCTTTTTAAATTCAATATTCTTATTGATTAAAAAATCCATCATCTCGAATTCCGATTTGGATTTTAATACTTTTTGGGTATCATCGTCATTTTCACAAAAAACAAGGAAAAGTTTTATCTCATCGTCTCTCAATTTCAAAGTATTGTTAAAAAATGAATACGGAATTTTTCTCATTGCAACTTCAGTAAAATCGGTTCTGATTATCTCTTTTGCGTCTTTTGAAGTATCTTTTTTAATGATTTTTAAAATATCTTTATACATTCTAACAAAATCCATTGGGTTTGCAATTGCACCTGTTTGCTTCATTGTTATGTTCTGAGGCGACGATTTTTCATCATCAAAATACTTTTGGTCTACAATTTCTTGAGAACCTTGAATGGCTTTGATATTTTCGTTTTTAGACACTATAACTTCTGACAATTGATATGCAAAGGCTTCGAGTTTGACTTTTAAAGAATTTTTAATGTCTGAATATACTATCTTTTTGGATTTGAATTGCAAACCCGAAAACACTAGAGTATCATTATTCTTTACATCAATTTTGAAGTAGCCCTGCGAACTTGTGACAGTTCCAGTTTTTGAATTAACGTTAAAAACAACTACATTTTCAACATTGACAGAGTCATTTACCACCTGACCCCGAACCGTTTTTCTTGTACCAATTTGTGCGAAACAAATTTGACTTAGAAAAAATAAAACGAGTATACTAATTTTGCTTTTCATCACTACTTATTTTATTGTATTTCAAAGCTAATTCACCTATCAAAAAAGTAATCATTGATTTGTTTTTTGATCTTAAAGCACTAACAAAGCTAGTGTTTTCTACGATATAAAATTGAAATCCTTTGATATATTCTCGAGGAATTTTTAAATTTGTGAGGAAGTATTCTTCATCAAAAAGATCTGTAATTTGCTGCATCAAAATTTCTTTTCTTTCTACTTCTAATTCTTTTCTTAACATTGCTGCTCTTCCTGAAAACATGTTCAATAAGGGATCTATAGAAAGCGAAGTATTTAAACCAATACGTGCATCATAGCCAGTCGCAGCCTTTAACCTTCGTTCAGCAGGCGTATAACTTCTTTGTCCCTTTGGAATAATTCCTAGAGCAACAGCATTGATGTTTTTATATTGAAAAACCATTACTTCTTTTAGCTGGTTCATCATTGGTTTCATCTTAACAATGAGTAATTCTTTAGAGAAATCATTTGAGGTTAATTCTATTTTCAACCCTTTGAATTGTGTAGAAGAAAACATCAAAGTATCACAAACGGCTGCCTGTATAAAAAAATACCCGTTTTCATCGGTTACTGTAGCTTTTTCTGTTTTTAAATTAACAATATAAATTCCTGCCGTATTATTTGCTGGAGCAACTACCTTTCCTTTGAGTGTTTCGATGACTTGTTTCTGCCCTAAAACACCATTGGGGATAAAGATAAAAAGTATAAAAACAAGTAAAACTCTAAACATAGTTGCCCTATTTGCTTTGTAAAAGTATTTTAATACACTCCAAATAAATTGCTAACAGGCTACTAATATTATGTTAATTTAGTAATGAGCACCTTCGTTACATTCAATATTTCTATATTTATACTCTAACTATTTTGGAAGACAAAATGAAAAATCTTATTCTAGCAAGCACATCAACACTACATGGAAGCCGTTATCTTGAGTATTTATTGCCTGAAATAGTCGTTCATTTTAAAGCTTGTAGAACGGTTTTATTTATACCTTATGCAAGACCAGGAGGCATTTCGCATGAAGAGTACACTCAATTTGTTCGTTTAGCCTTTGCAAAAATTAATATTGAAATAAAAGGAATTCATGAATTTAAAAATCCTAAAGAAGCACTTGAAAAAGCAGAAGGGATTTTTACTGGCGGTGGTAATACTTTTTTATTAGTAACTCAATTGTATGAAAACAAAATAATGAGTGTCTTGGAAAATACTTTAAAAAAAGGAACTCCTTATTTAGGCACAAGTGCAGGAAGCAATATATGTGGGCTTACTATGGAAACTACAAATGATATGCCTATTGTATATCCGCCAAGTTTTAAAACTTTGGGATTGGTGCCTTTTAATTTAAATCCACACTATTTGGATTCCGATTTACAGTCCAAACACATGGGAGAAACTCGAGAAACGCGCATTTTAGAATTCCATCATCTCAATTCGCAACCCGTTTTAGGATTGCGCGAAGGGAGTTGGCTTGAAGTAAAAGAAGACCAAATATTTCTTAAAGGACCATTTTCTGCTCGCCTTTTTAGAAAAAAACAATCTCCAACAGAAATTGAAACCGACAGTGAGTTGAGTTTTATACACCTATCCTAAACAAAAAAATCGCTCAATGAGCGATTCCTTGTACTGTAAAATGTATTGATTACAATTCTAATACTCCGTTTTCAGCGTTAGCAAATTCATTCCAAATGTAATAATCAGCTTCTGGATCGTTAATGTAAACACCATCAACAATGTATTTGAATTCATACATTCCGTCTTTATTTAATTCAAAAACGCCTTTAAAAGTTCCGTTTTTCAATTTACTCAATTCACCTTCACTTTGATTCCAATTGTTGAAATCTCCAACTACTGATGCAGAAGTTGCATCTTTAGCGTCAATTGTAAAAGTTACTTTGCAAACTGGTTTCGATTTTATAAATTGTTTCTTAATAGACATAACTGTTTCATTTTTAGAATTATGGGACAAAGAAAACAAATTCATTTGAACAAACCATAACTCAAGTTAAGATTTAGGATTATGACAAAAAGTATCAGAAAAAATAGTTGTATTCTTAATTTTTAATCTCTAATTTTTGTATATGCATAACATGCAAACGTTTTTCTATTGCATATTCTTTATTTTGTTTTTTGAATATTTTTAAAAGAATTCTTATAATTCTTTCATTTAACGCATCAATTTCTTCAAAATAGCTGCTAATTTTCAAAAAAACAGAATCTCAATGCCTAAAAAACCTGTTTTTTAATTCCTGTAATTCAAGGTTTTACTCTCTTGTACGCCTCTACAAAAAGCCACAACCATGAACAAATAAGCAATAAGCCACCTATTGGAGTAACAAATCCGATAACTCTAAAATCAAAACTAGTCAAATCATTTGTTGCTAAAAGATAGATAGAACCCGAGAAAAAAACAATTCCCACAACTACAAGATATGAAATTCTTTTTTTTACTGTATCTGATAGTATTGACGTCGTTGCGATGAATAACAAAAATAAGGCGTGATACATTTGGTATTTTACCCCAGTTTCAAAAGTATTTAACTGTTCAAGATTCAAAACTTTTTTTAAAGCATGTGCCCCAAAAGCCCCTAAAATTATCGCGATCATACCAATTACAGATGCTACTGAGAGTACTTTTCTTTCCATTTCTTTTTACCGTTTTAATAAAGAGTAAAAATATTGGTTATTCTACTAAACTAAAAGATTTTTATGAATTATTAACTGTCAATCGCACTTATAAAAAAATAGTATATTTGCATTTCATAAAAAATATGAAGAAACAATGAAAAAGTTACTTTTAATTCTAACCGTTTTACTTGCGGCAAACTCTGTTTTAAGTCAGGAAAACAAGGCTGTTAAATCTGGAGAAAAATTCATTTATGCTGCATCCTATAATATGAGTGGCTTAATGACACAACTGGCTCAGGTAACCATGGAAACTGAAACGGTTAAAACCTCAAAAAACACCTTACTCCATTTGAGTTGCCAAGCAACAACCTATAGTAAATGGGATTCTTTCTTCAAAATTAGAGATTTATATGAATCGTATGTAAACCCTATTACCTTGCGTCCAAGTTTGTACAAAAGAGATATTTTTGAGGGTAAATACACAAAAAAAGAAAAGTATATTTTTAAAAGTGATGGAAAAACTATTGAGAGTACTGTAAATAAAAAGAACATGCCTGAAACAAAAAAAACATTTCAGGTGGGTGGTGCAACACAAGATGTTGTTTCTATTTTGTATAAATTGAGAACTATCGACTTTAGCACCTTCAAACCCGGTCAGATAAAAGCATTTACCGTAGTTTTTGACCAAAAAGAAATGGCCGTTGGAGCAAAATATATGGGTAAAGAAACTATCTCTGCAGGTAATTTGGGCAAAAAGGTATGTTATAAAATTTCTATTGGTGCCAAAACACAAGCGCTAAGAGGAACCGATAAAAACATTATTTGGCTAACTGCTGATGAGTCAAAAGTACCTGCTTTAATCAAATTTAGTATTCCAGTAGGAACTGGACAACTTACATTAACTAACGCTTCAGGATTATAAAATTATGAGAAAACTATTTATTGTTTTGGCTTTTATATTTGCATTTCTAGGAATTGCATTTACCGTATTACCTTTAGGAACTTTAGCATTACTGCCTTTAGGATTGGCTTTAGTTTTTGGGTGTATTGCTTTTTTAAAATCAGGTGCTGACCAAAAAAATGTGCCAAAATGGATTCTTATTGTAGCCGGAATAACATTAGTGATTGTAATAGGAAAGGAAACACTTATTGCTGATGAAGTGGCTAAAGACGAACAATTTGAACAGAAAAAGATTGATTCTAAGAAAGAAGATTTGCAAGATTTAGAAGACTTAGAGTAATCATTTCCAAAATCTATTGTAAAGCCCACATTTTTAAACTGTGGGCTTTTTTGTTTTTTCTGCTCTCGTATTTTTAGGTATATACTATTTCCTATCTTTGTATCACTATTTACAACAACCATGAGAAACATTTTAATTATTGGCGCTGGACGTTCGGCTTCCTCTTTAATACAATATCTATTAAAAAAATCAGAACAAGAAAATCTGCATCTTACCATTGGAGATTTGTCTTTAGAATTGGCTCAAAAGAAAACCAATAACCATAAAAATGCTACCGCAATTGCTTTAGATATTTTTGATGAAAATCAAAGAAAAACTCAAATTCAAAAAGCAGATATTGTTATTTCGATGTTGCCAGCCCATATGCATATTGAAGTCGCTAAAGATTGTATTATCTATAAAAAACACATGGTTACAGCATCTTATATTAGCGATGCCATGCAAGAGTTAGATGCTACTGCCAAAGAAAACAATCTCATTTTCATGAATGAAATAGGTCTAGACCCAGGAATAGACCACATGAGTGCCATGAAAGTCATTGATGAAATTCGAGAAAAAGGCGGAAAAGTAATCTTATTTGAATCCTTCTGTGGCGGACTAGTCGCACCAGAATCTGATACAAATTTGTGGAATTATAAATTTACTTGGGCTCCTAGAAATGTAGTTTTGGCAGGACAAGGTGGAGCTGCAAAATTCATTCAAGAAGGCACCTACAAATACATTCCGTATCATAAATTATTCCGTAGAACCGAATTTATGGAAGTGGAAGGCTACGGCCGATTTGAAGGCTATGCCAATAGAGATTCATTAAAATATAGAAATGTGTATGGTTTAGATGATGCCTTAACCCTATACCGAGGAACTATTCGACGAGTAGGATTTTCAAGAGCTTGGAATATGTTTGTGCAATTAGGCATGACCGATGATACCTATGTAATTGACAATTCAGAAACCATTAGTTACAGAGAATTTACCAATTTATTCTTGCCTTATCACCCAACCGATTCTGTTGAAATTAAATTGCGCTTGAGCCTTGGCATCGAACAAGATGATATCATGTGGGACAAATTATTAGAATTGGATATGCTCAACCCAAAGAAAATTGTGGGTTTAAAAAATGCTACTCCTGCTCAAATTCTAGAAAAAATCCTAAGCGACAGTTGGACTTTACAACCAAATGACAAAGACATGATTGTCATGTATCACAAATTTGGCTATGAAATAAATGGCACCAAAAAACAAATCGATTCCAAAATGGTTTGCATTGGCGACGACCAAACCTATACTGCCATGGCAAAAACCGTAGGATTACCTGTGGCAATGGCAACTTTACAAATCTTAAACGGCAATATTACCACTCCTGGCGTTCAACTTCCTATCCATAGAGAAGTCTATTTACCCATCCTAAAAGAGTTGGAAGAATACGGAGTAATTTTCCACGAAAAAGAAATGCCTTATTTGGGTTACAATCCCGATAAAATCAGAGGATAATAGACTTGTACCAAAATAAAAATCCGTTTCGCGAGAAACGGATTTTGTTTACTATTCAATAAAGAGTTTATCTTCTATTGTTGTAAATCGAAATGTAATACAACAAGGTCGCTATCGAACCAATAGCTGCAACCACATAGGTTCTTGCTGCCCATTTTAAGGCATCTTTTGCTCCAGCTTGCTCCTCACGAGTAAGCATGTTTTTGTTTTCTAACCAAGCTAAAGCACGATTACTAGCATCATACTCTACCGGCAAGGTGATTATAGAAAACAATGTTGTAGCAGCAAAAATGACGATTCCAACTAATAGTAATTGCGGAAAAGTGCGCACCATCAAAATTCCTGCAATCAAAATCCATTGCATATAAGTTGAGGCTACATTTACAATTGGTACCAATTGCGAACGCATAGTCAACCAACTGTAAGCCGTAGCATGTTGCACCGCATGACCACACTCATGAGCAGCAACAGCAGCTGCAGCGGCATTTCTTTGATTGTAAACTCCTTCGCTTAAATTAACAGTTTTGTCAGCGGGATTATAATGATCGGTTAGCTGACCTTCAACTGAAATAACTTTTACATCATAAATTCCGTTATCGGCTAGCATTTTCTCGGCAATTTCACGTCCTGACATTCCGTTTTGTAATTGCAATTTAGAATACAACTCAAATTTACTCTTCAATCGGCTGCTTACTAACCAACTGAATAACATGATTAAACCTGCTAATAGTAAATACATAATTTTTGTTTTTTTTATAATTAAGATAGAATGCTACCATCAAATTATGCACCATTTTTACAAAATGTCAATTTGGCATTTTTAAAATAGGTTCTCGATACCGTCACTTCGAGTGCGAAGCGTACCGAGAAGTTTGTTCCATCATATTTCAAAAAAAACTCGAACTGACGAATTCTAATTATCCAACCAAGTTAATTACTTTCCCAGGAACGATAATTACTTTTTTAGGTGTATTCCCAGCTAATTGTTTGATGGTTCTTTCGTCTTTCATTACGATTTCTTCAATTTGAGCTGGAGTTAAATCCAAAGGCAATTCGATAGTGAAACGCATTTTTCCGTTGAAAGAAACTGGATATTCCTTGCTGCTTTCTACCAAATGCTTCTCATCTAAAAGAGGGAAATCAACCGTAGCAATTGAACCCGAATGTCCCAATTGGCTCCATAATTCCTCAGCAATGTGCGGCGCATAAGGCGAAATCAAAATGGCTAAGGGTTCTAGTATGGCTCGTGAATGACAGTTTTGAGCAGACAATTCATTCACACAAATCATAAACTGTGACACTGAAGTGTTGAAAGAAAATCCTTCAATATCTTCTGCTACTTTTTTAATGGTTTTGTGTAAAGTTTTCAGGTTGTCTTTTGTTGGCTCATTGTCATTTACGATTAACCCATTTTCATCAAAATACAAACGCCATAATTTTTTCAAGAAACCAAAAACACCTGAAATCCCTGCCGTATTCCATGGTTTGGCTTGTTCTAATGGTCCTAAAAACATTTCGTACAAACGCAAAGTATCGGCACCGTATTCAGCACAAATATCATCAGGAGTCACTACATTGTATTTCGATTTCGACATTTTTTCGACTTCGCGACCGACTATATATTTTCCGTTTTCTTCGGTAATAAAAATAGCATCCGCATAGTCTTCTCTCCAAGCTTTGAATTTTTCAATATCTAATTCATCTGAAGAATTTACCATTGAAACATCAGCATGAATAGGTGAAAATCCAATTGTTAATTCTTCTCCCCATTCTTTAACTCCATGTTTGTTATGAATTTCTTTTAATATTTTCTTTACTACTAAAATTTCATTTCGCTTAACAAAATTGGAAGATATAAAAACAGAAGGAATCCCCATAGTACCCAAAACTCTATAAACAAACGCACTTGTCCCCAAAATCATTCCCTGATTAATCAGTTTTTTGAAAGGCTCTTCGGTGGGTGCATAACCTTTATCTTTTAAAAATTTGTTCCAAAAACGAGAATACAATAAATGACCTGTGGCGTGTTCGCTTCCGCCAATGTATAAATCTACACTTTCCCAGTAGTTTAAGGCTTCTTGACTGGCAAATTCATTTTCATTGTGCGCATCCATATACCTCATCCAGTACCAAGAACTTCCCGCCCAACCCGGCATGGTGTTCAATTCTAAAGGAAATATGGATTTATTATCAATCAAATCTGTATTGACCACTTTATTATTTACAGTGTCCCAAGCCCAAACAGTGGCATTCCCTAATGGAGGCAAACCGTCTTCGGTGGGTAAATATTTCTCTACTTCTGGCAAGATGATTGGCAAATGTTGCGCCTCAATCATCTGTGGTAAGCCATTCACATAATAGACTGGGAAAGGTTCTCCCCAATAGCGTTGACGAGAGAAAACCGCATCACGCAAACGGTAATTGATTTTTCCTTTTCCTTGCCCTATTTTCTCTAATTCTGCAATGACTTTCTTGGTGGCTTCTTTGTAATTCAATCCGTTTAAGAAATCGGAATTGGCAAGAACTACATTGTCTTTAGAACTGAATGCTTCTTTGGAAATATCGGCATTGGCAAAAATATTTTTGATTTCAGGCATACCTCCCGAAGTTTCGGGATTGCCTTTGAAGAAATTAGCAAAGGCATAATCTCGTTCATCACCACAAGGTACCGCCATAACAGCACCTGTTCCATAACCTGCCAAAACATAATCGCCAATCCAAACTGGAATCGCTTCTTTAGTAAACGGATGCTCAGCATACGCTCCTGTGAATACACCCGAAATGGTTTTTACATCTGCCATACGCTCACGTTCCGAACGCTTTGCGGTTTTTTCGATATAGGCTTCAACAGCTGCTTTTTGTTCTGGGGTGGTGATTTGTGCAACCAATTCGTGTTCTGGTGCCAGAGTCATGAATGTTACTCCAAAAATAGTGTCGGGTCTAGTAGTAAATACTTCTATGTAATGTTGTTGACTTCCAACTTCTGACTTCTGACTTCTAACTTTAAACGAAACCATCGCTCCTACTGATTTTCCAATCCAGTTTCTTTGACTTTCTTTGATGCTTTCGCTCCAATCAATCGTATCTAAACCTTGCAACAAACGCTCCGCATAAGCAGAAATTCGCATACTCCATTGAGTCATTTTCTTGCGAACTACTGGAAAACCTCCACGTTCTGAAACGCCATTTACAATTTCGTCATTAGCCAAAACTGTTCCTAAGCCCGGACACCAATTCACTTCGGTCTCTGCCAAATAAGTTAATCGGTAGTGCAGTAGTATTTTTTGTTGTTGTTCTGATGAAAAAGCGTTCCATTCGCTTGACGAAAAAATTGCAATGTTATCATCGCAAACAGCGTTAACATTTGCATTTCCTTCTTTCTCAAAAATGGAAATCAGCGTTGCAATATCCTCAGCTTTGTCTGAATGTTTATTGTACCAAGAATTGAATAATTGGATGAAAATCCACTGGGTGTGTTTGTAATAATCTGGATTTGAAGTGCGTACTTCACGACTCCAATCGAATGAAAATCCTATTTTATCTAACTGCTTTCTGTAGCCTGCAATTTGCTTTCCCTCTTTGTCTACTCCTCCATCAATATTTACCGATGTAGTATCTTCTGGTCGCTGACCCGTTTGAATGGCATATTGTTCTGCTGGCAACCCAAAACTATCATAACCCATTGGATGCAAGACATTGAATCCGCGATGTCTTTTGTATCTCGCATACACATCTGAAGCGATATATCCCAACGGATGCCCTACATGCAATCCCGCTCCTGAGGGATAAGGAAACATATCTAAAACATAATATTTTGGCTTTTCAGAATGGTTAGATGCAGCAAAAGTTTGGTTTTCTGCCCAGAATTTTTGCCACTTAGCTTCGATTTCGTTGGGATTGTATTTCATTCCTCGTTTATATTGTTTTATTTTAAACCCTGAAAGGGTTACTAAAATTGAACGGCAAATTTACGTTTATTGTACTAAAGTCAAAACTTTAAACGTTATAAACTGTAATTAAAGAAATTCTTTATTATTTTTACCCCATAATTTAATTACATATGAGTTCCTCTTTTGAAAAATTTCAAAAACGCAGACTGATTTCTTCTTATTTTTCGGTAGTATTGAGTGTATTTCTAGTACTATTCTTGTTGGGAATTTTAGGTTTATTTGTAATCAATTCTAAAAAATTATCCGATGATTTTAAGGAAGAAATTGCTATGACTGTCTTCTTCAAAAATGAAGCTACTGATAGTGTTATCAATGCTTTTCGTGATGAACTAAAAATTGCAAAATTTGTAAAATCGAGTGTTTATGTAACCAAGGAACAGGCTGCAAAACAACATACAGATATTATTGGTGAAGATTTTATGACATTTTTAGGAGCAAATCCGCTACAAAATTCTTTTGACATCCACTTGAAAGCAGATTATATTGATACAGAAAATATTCGAAAAATTGAAAGTCGTTTCAGAGCTAATGAGATGGTATCTGATATTGTCTATGACAAGCAATTGGTGAATTTGGTAAATGACAACATCAAGAAAGTGAGCATGTGGATTCTAATTATTAGTGGAATTCTAGCTTTTATCGCAGTGATTTTGATTAATAGCTCTATGCGATTGTCCATTTATTCCAATAGATTCATTATCAAAACGATGCAAATGGTTGGTGCCACAAAATCATTTATCCGAAAACCATTCATAATGAGAAGCATCAAGCTAGGATTAATTGGTTCTGTTTTAGCCGTTTTAGCTTTAATTGGTTTATTGGTCTATTTGGATACTAACTTTCCGAATTTAGGAATACTTAACGACCCATTGACGATAGGAGCTGTTTTAGTTGGCGTACTATTAGTTGGTATTTTAATCACGTGGATAAGCACTTTTTTTGCCACACAACGTTATTTGAATTTAAGAACAGACGACCTTTATTAATTTACGATTTTAGACTTTTACACAAATGGAAGATAAACAACAACCACAAGAATTCCTTTTTGACAAAATAAACTACAAAATACTTTTAATTGGTATTGCAGTCATTGCATTAGGTTTTATACTGATGTCTGGAGGTGGAAGCGATGATCCAAAAGTTTTCAATGAAGATATTTTTAATTTCAGAAGAATTCGCTTGGCACCTACAGTGGTGTTGATAGGCTTTGGAATTACCATTTACTCAATATTAAAAAACCCAAAGAAATAGAGTATTCATTCTACATCATTTAAAAATCTAAAGAAATATCATGGATACACTACAAGCTGTCATCCTTGCCATTATAGAAGGAATAACAGAATTTTTGCCCGTTTCATCAACAGGACATATGATTCTTGCCAGTACTTATTTTGGTATTGAACACGATGAATTTACCAAACTTTTCACTATAGTTATCCAGTTAGGAGCCATACTTTCAGTTTTGGTTTTATATTTTAAACGATTTTTTCAAACTTTCGATTTTTATTTAAAAATACTTGTGGGATTTATTCCAGCAGTGATTCTAGGATTATTATTTGCAAAAAAAATTGATAGTTTACTTGAAAATCCAGTTACTGTTGCCATTTCTCTATTAGTTGGAGGAATACTGTTATTAAAGGTAGATGATTGGTTTGGAAATTCTACCAATACAGAAATCACTTATCTAAAAGCATTTAAAATTGGTTTGTTTCAGTGTCTTGCCATGGTTCCTGGTGTTTCTAGAAGTGGTGCAAGCATTGTAGGAGGAATGTCTCAAAAATTATCTCGTTCAGCAGCAGCAGAATTCTCTTTCTTTCTGGCTGTTCCCACCATGCTTGGAGCAACGGTAAAAAAATGCTATGACTATTATAAAGACGGTTTCGTATTAACTCACGATCAGATAAATTTCCTAGTAATAGGAAACATTGTTGCTTTTATTGTGGCATTAATTGCCATAAAATCATTCATTGGATTTTTGAGCAAACATGGATTTAAAGTTTTTGGTTATTACCGCATCATTGTTGGTGTTGCTTTGTTAATAATTCACTTTTTTATTCATCCTTTGAGCGTTATTTGATGAATGCTGAAGACTACTTGAACGGACAGATTTTACTTGTTGACAAACCCTTGCATTGGAGTTCGTTTCAAACCGTAAATAAATTAAAATATTTGCTTATCAATAAAGTTGGACTGCCAAAAAAGTTTAAAATTGGTCATGCAGGCACCCTAGACCCACTAGCTTCGGGATTATTGCTTATTTGCACAGGGAAATTCACCAAACGAATCACCGAACTTCAAGGTCAAGTCAAAGAATATATGGGTACTTTTCATATTGGAGCCACTACTCCATCCTATGATTTAGAAACTGAAGTTAATGCAACTTTTGATATTTCACATATTGATGAGGCTTTAATTCATGAAACAACAAAACAATTTTTAGGCGAAATTGATCAAAAACCGCCCATTTTTTCAGCCATAAAAAAAGAGGGTATTCGTCTTTATGAGCACGCACGTGCTGGAGAAACTGTCGAAATTGCCTCGAGAAAAACGACTATCCACGAATTTGAAATTACAAGAATTTCGCTACCTGAAATTGATTTTAGAGTGGTTTGCAGTAAAGGAACTTACATTCGTTCCTTAGCGTATGATTTTGGAAAAGCAATGAATTCTGGTTCACACCTTACCGCTTTACGAAGAACAAAAATTGGTGATTATAGTGTTGAAAATGCTGTTGAAATTACTCAATTTGAAGAAAATTTAAATTAATCATAATTGTATGAAAATTAATTTAAAAAGAAATTTCATAGTAATTCTATTCATACTTCTTAAAGTAAATTCTTTTTCTCAAACCACATATACAACAAACGAAGGCATGAAAACTAAAACAAAATCTACTTTCACCCAATTCGATTTTTCTATTCCTCTAAAAGGCAATTCTGAGCAAGGTCAAGAGGATTTGAATGGCAAAAGAAACAATTCTTGGTTTTTACCTGATGGTTTAAGTTCAAGTTTTGGCTACGGCATTCATTACAATAAGTGGGTTTCTATAGCAATTCATTCAGGAATTGATTGGAAAATATCGCAAAGTTTGGTTGTAGCTCCGATTTTTGCTAATCTTAAATTAAGCCCAAAATTAGGCATGGCGACTACTAGGGTTATAGCACAAGTTGGATTTGGAAAATCATTTGCATTAGGAAGAGGAAACTTGGAAGGAATCTATAAAAAATTTAGTCTTGGTGTACAAACCGATGAGGATTTACTACTATACATTCAAATTGCAGAATATGGATTTCCACTTCATAATCAAAAAAATATCGGAAGCCTAAGTTTAGGAATCTCTTTACTAACCTTCTAAAAATTAAAGCTATTACTTACGTTTTTCAGAATGTTTTTTAATAACAATGGTTAAATCATTTCAGAAATCAATGTATTTGAAAAATCAATTTCTCAGATTCAATCATAACAGTCATAATCTCATTTTGAGTAGACAACCCTTTATCGTGCAAATACCATAATTGCAATTCCGTCTTAGCAGTTTCATCAATAGAGCCGTGTTGATTTTTATAATTCTGAATTAAATTAACAGCTCCACTAGGTCTTGGCCCCCAATGATTTATGACACTACCTGTTTCTTTATCGATGATAATTAACTTTGGAATCGATTTTGTTTTATTGGTCAAAAACAAGTTCATTAATTCTTCATTTTCATCACGAAGAACAATTTTTAAATCTATTTTATCGGATTCTAATGCCATTTTATTGATAATTGGCAGTATCTGACCTGCATCTCCACACCATCCTTCGGCAATAACCAACCAAATATATTCTCTTTTCAATGATTTCAGCTTTGAGAGTATTTCATCAGCAATTTTGATGGTTTTATCCAATCGATTCATTCGAGTCTCATTCAAAATACTGTAATGAGTCAGATCCTCTGATTGTTCCTTTCCAGTTGATTTTCCTTCATCTAATAAATCTGAAATTAGTTTTCTATATTCTAGATAAGTATAACTTTTAAATAGAGCTTTCGCTATTGAATTTTTCATTTTAGGGTCTTTAATTATGAGTAAATTTACCGCATCAAAAACGATATGACAGTAACATTTATCACACAAGACCAAATAATTCAACTCAGGATTTGGGAATAAATATATTTTTTAACAACACTATTTCAAAAAATCAGAATATAACTATATTTGCACAACTCAACCAAACAAAATTAAGTCCTTGGGTTTGCGAAATCGTGACTCAAAATTTTAGATAAAACCGTAATGAAATACAAAAGAATATTACTAAAACTAAGTGGAGAAGCATTGATGGGCAACCGACAATATGGGATTGACCCTGTGAGATTGGCAGAATATGCTGATGAAATTAAACAAATTCACGACAAAGGAGTAGAAATTGCAATTGTAATTGGTGGAGGAAATATTTTTAGAGGCGTTTCAGGAGCAAGCAATGGCATGGATCGGGTTCAAGGTGATTACATGGGAATGCTTGCTACAATCATAAACGGAATGGCTCTTCAGGGAGCACTTGAAGATAAGGGTATGCTCACTCGCCTACAAACAGCCTTAAAAATTGAAGCTATTGCCGAACCTTACATAAAAAGAAGAGCGGTTCGCCACCTTGAAAAAGGCAGAATTGTAATTTTTGGTGCAGGTACTGGTAATCCGTATTTCACCACCGATACAGCTGCGGTTTTACGTGGTGTTGAAATTCAAGCTGATGTAATACTAAAAGGAACAAGAGTAGACGGAATATATTCTTCTGATCCAGAAAAGGATAGTTCAGCAGTAAAATTTGACTACATTTCTTTTGAGGACGTAATTAAAAAAGGATTGAATGTAATGGATACAACTGCTTTTACTCTAAGCCAAGAAAATAAATTACCTATTGTTGTTTTTGATATGAACAAAGAAGGAAATTTATTGAAAATATGCAATGGAGAAAATATTGGAACAGTAGTAAACGTTTAAAGAAATACATAGATTACAATACCATTTCTGAAAACTAAAATCTGAAAACTAAAAATCATGACCGAAGAAATTGAATTTATATTAGACAGTACCAAGGAATCTATGAATGGCACCATCGCCCATTTAGAAAAAGAATTGTTGAACATTCGAGCGGGAAAAGCATCGCCTGCTATGTTAGGTAGTGTGTTTGTAGATTATTACGGTTCACAAACCCCTCTCAATCAAATTGCAAATCTGAATGTTCCCGATGCCAGAACCATCACTATTCAACCGTATGAAAAGAAGATGTTGCAAACCATTGAAAAAGCTATTATGGTTGCCAATCTGGGATTTAATCCTATGAATAACGGCGACGTAATTATAATTAGCGTACCGCCCTTGACTGAGGAACGTCGTCGTGATTTATCAAAACAAGCTAAGGCAGAAGCTGAAGATGCAAAAATTGGGATTAGAAATGCAAGAAAAGATGCTAATACCGATATTAAAAAACTAGAAAAAGAGGGAACTTCTGAGGATATTTGTAAAAGTGCTGAAGAAGAAGTTCAAAATTTAACTAACAGTTATATCAAAAAAATCGATGAAATTCTGGCTTCGAAAGAAGCTGAAATTATGAAGGTTTAAATTTTAGTAAACTATAATACATCCGTCTAATTTTATTTTAATTGAATAAAGTTAGACGGATTTTTTTTGTCAATTAGCAGAGACAAATTTTAATCCAACGATAGAGGCGATTAATGTAGTTATAAAAAACAATCTCCAAAATGTTGCTGGTTCTTTAAAAACAAAAATTCCAACAAAAACAGTTCCTACTGCGCCAATTCCTGTCCAAACAGCATATGCCGTTCCTATGGGTATTGTAAGTGATGCCTTGTACAACAATACCATACTGATGCACAGGCAAAGCAAAAAACCAATAAACCAAACTATTGCCTCAGTGCCTGAATTTTCTTTAGCTTTGCCTAAACAAGTGGCAAACCCCACTTCAAAAAGACCTCCCAAAATTAATAAAAGCCAATTCACAACTAAGGTTTTATAATTAAAACCGAAGGCACATTTGTCAACCAAGTGCTTTGAGAGTCTACAAGAGTTTTCCAACTTTCTAAACTTACAATCATCAAATCAAGCTTTGTTAGAAATTCCTTTCTCATAGTTTTTTCAGTCATCAAAATGATATTTTCTGGATATTTCTCATTCAAGGAACTGATGGTACTTTCTACAACAAAATTGGTTCCATATGTAGTATTGACATCCAATATAGAAACCGTTGAATTATTGTTGTACACCAATTTTTGTGCATATTCCATTAGAAATACATCCTCCGCATTAAATACAGGAATAAAAACTTGATTGACATCTTTAAAATTCTTGTCAATTAAAATTCCTAAAGGTATTTTGCTTTTAGAGATAATTTGTCGAGTTCGTTCATCAAAAGGAGAATTTTCAAACAACCCTTCTTTACCCGTAAACTTATCAATAAGTCTATCTGGATTAATAATTCTAGTTGTAAATCCTAATACTTTACCGAGTAGAGTTCCTTCAAAAATGGACTTTCCAAGACCTACCAACAAAATACTATACTCACCATGATTGGCAATATCAGCAATATCTGTTTCAATATCTACAGTCGCCTTAAAAATGGTGGTTATTTCTTGCTTCAATAATTTAGATTCTTCCACTATTGGATTAAATCTTCTTCTCTCTTGATCCTCTAAATCATAGGAATGCATTTCTTCACTCATAGATAGATGCATGGCTGTAACGCTCGATGAATCCTTTTGTTTTTTTACCAAACAATTGGCTAATCTTAATAATGATTTCGCTTTTTCGTTATTTCCGAATGAAATTAGAATCTTATACTTACTTTCATTTTTAATAGAATCTGAAATAAATACGTCTTTTGTTTTAAATATAAAATTAATCAAATCAAGTGCTGGCCCTGTCATTACGGTCGTTACCAATGCCATAATTACCATCATGGTAAAAATTTCGGAAGTTAATACTCCCAAATCATACCCAATATTCAAAACAACCAATTCCATTAACCCTCTAGTGTTCATTAACGCACCTATAGTCAAACTATCTCGCCAATTTTGACCAACGAATTTTGCGGCAATAGCACTCCCTAAAAATTTTCCTAATACCGCTACAAGTATTATAAAACCTGTAACTTTCCATAAATAAGGATCATTGATTAATCCTATTTGAGTTCGTAAACCAGTAAAAACAAAAAATAAAGGAAGCAACAATATCACAGAAACATCTTCTACTTTGTCAATAAAAATAGCTCTGAATTTACTAATATCTGGCATAATAACTCCTGTCATAAATGCACCAAAAAGAGCGTGAATTCCGATTACCTCAGTCACATAAGACGAAAGAATCAGGGTCAAAAAGAATATAGCTACGACAGGTTTATTCAGTTTGTTTTTGGTTTTATATAAATCTCCAATTCGTTTAAGAAATGGCTTAACCACAAAAATCATTGTCATTACGTAAGCAAATGCCAATCCGATAATATATAATGAACTCACGAAAGATCCGGCTTTGACTACTGCAATTACTGCAGCCAGTAAGCACCATGCGGTTATATCATCGGCGGCAGCACATGTAATAACAATGGTTCCTAATCTCGTTTTGTGAATCCCGCGTTCTTGAACTATTCTTGCTAAAACAGGAAAAGCCGTTATGCTCATAGCAATACCCATGAACAAACTGAATGATAAAAACTCAACTCCTGTTGGTGCAAATCTGTAATAAATAAAATATGCTAATCCAATTCCCAAAGAAAAAGGAAAAACTATACTTGCATGGCTAATTACAATGGCGTCATTGGCTTTGTTTTTAAGTACTTTTAAATCAAGTTCCATCCCAATAACAAACATAAAAAGGATAAGCCCTATTTGACTCAAAAACTGTAAATTACCAAGAGATTCAACTGGGAAAATTGCCAATGAGAACTCAGGAAAATACATGCCAAGCAAGGATGGACCAAGTACAATTCCGGCAATAATTTCGCCAATTACAGACGGTTGACCAATTTTTCTAAACATCCATCCAAAAAATCTTGCAACAAGAATAATGGTGACAATTTGAGCTAATAATATGGCCAAAGGATGTTGAAGATTGTGAATTAGCGAATCTAAAAATTCTGTCCATTGTGTTTTTTGGGTGGAGACAGAAACGATTTCTCTGCCATTTTCTAATGACTTACCTCTAGATATAATCCAGTAAATTAAAACTGAAAAGCCTCCAGTCACTGCAATATAAAAGATAGAATTTTTAAATCTTCTCATAGTTTACGGATTCAACTTGAATATGTTTTAGTACATACAAATATGCGGAAGTAAATTTATAAATTTTACACTATAAATTATTGATAATATAAATTTAATCTGGTTAAAAGAACGATACACTTTTAGCACAATTCTGTTCTATTTATAGTATTAAATATCTACCCTTTTATGTACCTTTGCAAGCCTTTTTAAGTTATTATGAAAAAAATGTTAGGTATTGGCTTTTGGGAACTTGTTGCCAGAATCATATTGAGAAATAGAATCCTTATTTTAAGTTCGATTGTTTTAATTACAATTCTACTAGGCACACAATGGAAATACATACAATTTACTCAAACCGAAGCCAATCTTATTCCCGCTGATGACAAAGTAAATGTTGATTATCGAAAATTTCTCAGCCACTTTGGCGAGGAAGGAAATCTTATTGTAATTGCTACCAAAGATAAAAAATTATTTACCCCTAAAGTATATAAAGCTTGGCATGAGTTAATACAAACCATTAAATCACACAAAGAAGTTAGTCTTGTTGTCTCAGTAGACAATTTGCAACAACTGACCAAAAATGATTCTTTACAAACTTTTGAACTAAAACCATTCGTAGACGAATCTAAAACACAAGACCCGCAGTATTTACAACAAATTAAATCCGAACTGTTTTCAAAATTACCTTTCTATGAAGGATTGTTATTCAACAAAAAAACAGGAGCCATTCGTTCGGCGATTTATTTGGATAAAAAAATTGTAAATACCAAACAAAGAAAAAACTTTGTTTTGAAGGATTTAATTCCAATCCTCGAAAAATTTAAAACCGAAACAGGTGTTGAACTCCACACTTCGGGCATGCCCTATATCAGAACGTTAAATGCCAAAACGATTACCGATGAGATTGGTTTATTCATTGGAGCAGCCTTACTTGTAACTTCGCTCATTTTCTTTTATTTTTTCAGGTCTTTTAGAGCTACAATGATTTCATTAATTATCGTAATTATTGGAGTTATGTGGTCGTTTGGAATTATGGGACTTTTGGGTTACGAAATCACTGTACTGACAGCGTTAGTTCCAACACTTGTTATTGTGATAGGAATACCCAATTGTATTTTCTTTATTAACAAATACCATCAAGAATATTACAAACACTCGAATAAAGCCAAATCGCTTCAGCGTGTTATCACAAAAACCGGAACTGCCACTTTAATGACTAACATTACTACGGCTGTTGGATTTGCAACTTTCATTGCTACAAATAATATTCTTTTGAGAGAATTTGGCGTGGTTACTACAATCAATATTTTGGCAATTTATCTCTTGTGTCTCCTATTGATTCCTATTTTTTTCAGTTACATTCCACCTCCTATTCCAAGGCATCTCAATCACCTAGAACGTGAATCCTTAACTTCTTTTTTACGATGGATTGTCAACACAGTAAAATTCAATCGTCTTGGTGTGTACATCACTTCTATTTGTTTGTTGATTTTAGGAATTATAGGCATTTATAAAATTCGTATTTCAGGAAGTATTATTGAAGACATGCCCAAAAAGACAGCCTTCTTTGACGATATACGCTTTTTTGAAAAGGAATTTGACGGCGTAATGCCATTGGAAATAATGATTGACACCAAAAGAAAAAATGGCGCCATGAAATTATCCAATCTCAGAAGAATGGAAGATTTAGAACAAACAATAACTGATGTTCCCGAACTTTCAAAGCCTCTATCGATTGTCAATATAGCTAAAAGTTTTAATCAGGCATACTACAACGGGAATCCTGATTTTTATACTTTGCCTTCCAAACAAGAAGAAATTTTCTTGCTGCCATACATTAAAAATTCATTGAAAAAAACAAAGGATAATCAATTGAAAAGCTACATCACTTCAGATGGAAGAGTAGCGAGAATGACGACCTTTATCAAAGATGAAAATGGTGAAAAAATGGAAGCTATCGAAGCTCATTTACGCAATAAGGTGGACATTCTATTCCCGTCTCCAAAATATGAAGTTATTATCACTGGTAAAGCATCTGTTTTCCAAAAAGGAACCAAATACTTACTTGACAACCTATTGTCATCATTGCTTTTTGCCTTTTTAATTACTGGCGGATTGGTTGCCATCATGTTTAGATCTTTTAAAATGGTTTTGGTTTCGATTATCCCTAATCTGTTGCCACTATTGATGACTGCTGGATTGATGGGCTTTTTGGGTATTCCATTAAAACCGTCTACTATTTTAGTTTTTGGTATCGCTTTCGGAATGTCCGTTGACGACACTTTGCGATTTTTGGCTCAATATCGACTAGAACTTTCTCGTAATGATTGGAAAATAAAAAAATCCGTTTTTGCTACATTTGACGATGCAGGAATTAGTATGTTTTATACCTCAATTGTATTGTTCTTTGGGTTCTCAGTATTTATGCTATCCAGTTTTGGAGGCACAATTGCTCTGGGAGGATTGGTTGCATTAACCTTATTCTTTGGAATGCTGTCTAACCTAGTATTATTACCATCATTAGTGTTGTCACTAAACAGAACATTGGCTAACGAGCAAGAATTTTTTGAACCTACAATTGACATCCTAGAACATACTGATGAAGAGATTGACGAACTAGAAAAGAAAAATAATTAATTTATATTTGTATCTATTTTGGATGTTTACGTCCTAAATTTTAAAATCCTTGTTCAAAAATGAAACATACAAAAGTTAAAGACTTACTGAATAGCTCTAGAGCAAACTTTGAAGTAAATGCAAAAGGTTGGGTTAGAACTTTTAGAAATAATCAGTTCATTGCGTTGAATGACGGTTCAACCATCAACAATATTCAATGTGTTGTAGATTTTGAAAACACATCAGAAGCTATTCTCAAAAGAATTACAACTGGAGCTGCGGTTTCTGTAACTGGTGAATTAGTAGAAAGTAAAGGTGCAGGGCAGAAGTACGAAATTCAAGTTTCTAAATTAGAAATCTTAGGTGATTCTGATGCCGAAAAATTCCCAATGCAACCCAAAAAACATTCTTTGGAATTCTTACGAGAAAATGCTCATTTGAGAGTGCGAACTAATGCTTTTGGCGCTATTATGAGAGTACGTTCAGTATTGGCGCATGCTGTTCATACTTTTTTTCAAGAAAAAGGATTTGTATATGTAAACACACCTATAATTACTGGTGCTGATGCCGAGGGCGCTGGAGAAATGTTTCAAGTTACTTCATTGCCTTTAGACAATTTACCAAGAACAGAAGAAGGAAATATCGATTACAAAAAAGATTTTTTTGGAAAACATACCAACTTGACCGTTTCAGGGCAATTAGAAGGTGAAACATTTGCTATGGCTTTAGGTCAGATTTATACATTCGGCCCGACATTTCGTGCAGAGAATTCTAATACTTCCAGACACTTAGCAGAGTTTTGGATGATTGAGCCAGAAGTGGCATTCAACGATTTGAATGATAATATGGATTTAGCCGAAGACTTTATTCAATTTGTAATTAAGTACACCAAAGAGAAATGTTATGACGATTTGAAATTTTTAGAAGGTCGTTTGCTAGACGAAGAAAAATCGAAACCACAAGCAGAGCGAAGTGAAATGTCGTTATTAGAAAAACTAGATTTTGTATTAGAGAACAATTTCAAACGCGTTTCTTATACCGAAGCTATAGATATTCTTAGAGATTCAACACCCAACAAGAAGAAGAAATTTCAATTTATAATCAATGAATGGGGTGCTGATTTACAAAGTGAACACGAACGCTATTTGGTAGAAAAACATTTCAAATGCCCCGTGATTTTGTTTGATTATCCCGCAAATATTAAAGCTTTTTATATGCGTTTGAACGAAGATGGAAAAACCGTTCGTGCCATGGATATCCTATTCCCAGGAATTGGAGAAATTGTTGGCGGCTCGCAGAGAGAAGAACGCTACGATGTTTTAGTTGAAAAAATGAAAGCTCTAGGAATTAGCGAAGAAGAATTATGGTGGTATATAGACACCCGAAGATTCGGTTCGGCTATTCACTCTGGATTTGGATTAGGTTTTGAAAGGCTAGTGCTTTTTGTAACAGGAATGACTAATATTCGAGACGTAATTCCGTTTCCAAGAACACCAATGAATGCTGAATTTTAAAATGTTTATAGTTCATGGTTTGTAGTTTAGAGTTAACTACAAACCCTAAACAACAAACCACAAACAATTATGCTAAAGCAATTCTTAAATCTCAAATTATCTCAAAAATTATCTCCACAACAAATTCAGTTGATGAAGTTAATTCAATTGCCTACACAAGCCTTTGAGCAAAGATTAAAAGAAGAAATGAATGAAAATCCAGCTCTAGAAGCCGGAAAAGAAGAGGAAGAATTATATGAAAAAGACGATTTTGACACTAATGACGAGTACGATGATTATGACGATAACGACGAAATAGGTTCAGAAGAAATCAACATTGACGAATATCTAAACGACGATACTCCAGATTATAAAACCCAAGCTAATAACTATAGTGATGACGATGAAGAAAGAGAATCTCCTTTAACGGCGCCTGTTAGTTTTCATCAAGACTTAATTAACCAATTGAATACATTCATCCTCAACGAGGACGAACGCGAAATAGCTGAATTCCTTGTTGGAAGTATTGATGACATGGGGTACATTAGAAGAAGTATTCCAGATATTGTTGATGATTTAGCTTTCACCCAAGGCATATACACCGATGAAAAAACAGTAGAGAAAATGCTTCATGTCATTCATGAATTAGAACCCTCTGGAGTTGGCGCCCGTGATTTACAAGAATGTCTTTTGTTGCAATTAAAACATAAAACACCCACTGAATATATTGCCTTAGCCACAGACATTATCGAAAATCAATTTGATGCTTTTACTAAAAAACATTACGACAAATTGCTTCAAAAATATAATGTTTCAAATGAGCAACTTAAAAAAGCAATCCATGAAATAGAAAAATTGAATCCAAAACCAGGAGGTTCGTTTACAGGAAATAATAAAATTACTGAGAATATTGTTCCTGATTTTGTCATTCGAATCGTTGATGGTGAATTGGAACTGACATTAAACGGAAGAAATGCTCCTTCCTTACACGTCTCTAAAGACTATCAAGAGATGATGCAAACTTATAAGGATTCCAGAGACAAATCGGCAGCTCAGAAGGATGCTGTTCAGTTTATCAAACAAAAATTAGATTCTGCTAAATGGTTTATAGATGCCATACGGCAACGTCAGGAAACCCTTTTGGTTACCATGAATGCTATTATGCATTTTCAAAGAGATTTTTTCCTTGAAGGCGATGAAACTAAGATGAAACCGATGATTTTAAAAGATATTGCAGACAGAGTTGGTCTGGATATTTCTACCGTTTCTAGAGTTGCAAATAGTAAGTATGTAGAAACGCCTTATGGAACAAAACTCATCAAAGAATTTTTCTCTGAAGCCATGAAGAATGACCAAGGAGAAGATGTTTCTACCCTTGAAATTAAAAAAATTCTCAAAAACACCATCGAAGAAGAGGACAAACACAAACCACTTCCTGACGATCAATTGGCTGAAATACTCAAAGAAAAAGGCTATCCTATAGCGAGAAGAACTATAGCAAAATATCGAGAACAATTGGATATTCCTGTAGCGCGATTGAGAAAAAAGATGTAGTTTTCATTACATAAGTACTTTATTCTGAGAACTAATACCAATTATGAATATAAAATAGCTTATTTTTTTTAACCATTAAGAAAGTTAAGTTTGCTTTGCCCGTTCCTCTCGAAAGTATTTGCGCTAAAGTCATAAGACTTAATTTTCTTAAATCTCTTAATTGTTTAAAATTTTTAATATTTACTTTTACTTAGACTTATTGATAACCATAAATGGCATAATAATTAATTTTGAAAAAAATACTTCCATTATTTTCCTATCTCTTTCACCCTATATTTATTCCTGTTTTTGGAACACTATTTTATCTGTTTTTTACAGCTAACTATTTTGAAACTTACCATAAGTATTTATTACTGCTACAGGTAATCATCATCTTTATTTTTATTCCAATTTCGTTCTACTATCTTTTAAAAACCCTTGGAAGAGTAGATAACATTATGCTTTCTGATAGTACACAGCGAAAAATCCCATTGCTTTTTCAAGCGTTTTTAATCATTATTGTAATTCAAAAAAGCATCACCGTTGACAGAATTCCTGAATTGTTTTTTTTTCTCTATGGCGGATTAATTAGTACAGTTCTAGCACTCCTCCTTTTATTTGTAAAAAGAAAAGCTAGTATTCACATGCTCGGGATAAGCTCTTTAACATCTTTTGTGATTGGATTAAGTATCCACACTCAGGCTAACTTTATTTACTGTATTGCCTTTTTAGTCTTGATGAATGGAATCGTTGCTTCCTCTCGCCTAGAAATGAAAGCACATACTACTCTCGAACTGATTATTGGTTTCCTAATTGGTGGTATTCCTCAAGTTGCATTGTGGTTCTTTTGGCTATAAAATGTAGAACATTAACCCTAGATTTAGGGTATTCAAGCCTACATTATTGTTACCTATTTTAGCATCGGTCTTGAAAAAAGGAGTAAGTCCATAATAGGCGTAAAAATTCCACGTATTGTATCCGCAAGCTAGGTAAGTACCCATCTGTAAGGTATTCAAATCTTTATTATTAGCTATCCTAAAATTAGATTCGGCATCAATATACGTATACCTATCCCAAATGAGATAGTTAAACTTAAATCCTGAGTAAACTCTCCAAAATTTATGACTTTCAGGTGTAGATGTTCTCCATCTGAATTCTATTGGAAGATCAACATAAAATTGATCCAACTTATTCTTGTTGTAGTCCTTTCCTGAGGGTATTACGCTGTACTCAATGACCTGATTGATCTTTGATAAATACAAATTTTGAGAAGACTTATTGTATGAAAATCCGAAACCAGTGGCAACAGCAACCGTTCTATTTTTATTTATTGGCATATCTCTTAAAAAACCTATCACAAAACCAGAAGAAAACTTATTTTGAGAAACACCCGGAGCTTTATTAAACAAACTATTATAGGTTAATCCAAAATAAAATTGATCCTCTCTGTATAGTGAATCAACAGCAATCATGGGCGCGGGAAGAATTACAAGATCTTTTTCTTGTGAAAAGAGAATTGAAAACGTAAGGAAAAGAAAAAAAGAAAAGGAAAATTTCATATGTAGATACTATTTGTTTTTAAATAGTCATATGGTATCGCCCTATTTTCATCGGTGCTTGTTTGCAACAAACTTATTGTTAGTGGCGATTTCATACTTCGATTTTGTGCTTTAAAATTACAAAAAAACACCAATAAAAATAACTCTATTTTTTAGAGATTAAAATGTAATTTTGTTACGAATCCCCTATAAGGTCAAATCAACTTAAAAGAAAATTCGTAATGATTATTCTAATTGCAGCTGCAGCACAAAATAATGCTTTAGGGAAAAACAATCAACTCGTTTGGCATTTACCTAATGATTTTAAAAGATTCAAGGCGCTTACAACTGGGCATCATATCATCATGGGAAGAAAAACGTTCGAAAGTTTTCCTAAACCCTTACCAAACAGGACGCACATCGTTATTAGCCGCCAAGATGATTATTCTCCAGAAGGTTGTATTGTTGTGGATAGTATGGAAAAAGCCCTCGAAATAGTACCAAAAGACAAAAATGTTTTCATCATTGGCGGAGGAGAAATTTACAGAATCGGTATTCATCATGCAGATAAAATTGAACTTACACGCATTGCCGAAACTTTTGAGGCAGATACTTTTTTCCCTGAAATAGATCCAGATCAATGGGAATTAGAACAAGAAGAATTTCATTCAAAAGATGAAAATCATCAATACGATTTCTGTTATCAAACTTTTGTTAGAAAATAAAAAAACATCCCTTATCGGGATGTTTTTAATTAATGCTTCAAGAAAAATAGCCGAGTCTTAAAGCAAAATTTGATAGGCTAGTATAAAAATAACCAACGCCAAAATTATACCCGTAGATAAAATAATAACGTTGGCAAACTTGTGAGAATAACTCTCAAAAAAGCCTTTAATACCAAATACCACAAAGGTACTAAAGGCGGAAAAAACTAAAATTTCCAAAAATAAATTTAAACCAAAGAACGTCTTGTGTATTTCAATAGTACTATCTGTAAGAGGGGTTGTGATGTTGATAATGCTTACAAGAACAAATGAAAGGATAAAGGCGAGCAATATCCATTTGAATTCGGCTATTAAAATTCTTGATAACATAATGCAAATGTTATTTATTGAAATACGATGTAAAATTGAATAATATAATTCTCCTAAACAATCACTACATCTAGTGATTTTTATATCACTAAAATTAGTGAGAATAAAAAAATTTAGCAGGCTAAATCTTTTAACTCATAATTTTAAACGTCCACTATTATGCAGATTATAGTATATTTGCAAAAAATTGAAATGTCAAAAAACGTAACACCTTATAAAGAATCCTCTTTGAGTAAGAAAGAACAAGTTACTCAAATGTTTGATACTATTTCTGGCAACTATGATGGATTGAATCGGATTATCTCTTTTGGTATTGATGTTAAATGGAGAAAAAAAGTACTCCAAATGGTTAAAAATTCAAATCCAAAAACAATTTTAGATATAGCCACAGGAACTGGAGATTTAGCCATCTTAATGGCCGAAACCAATGCTGAAAAAATTATTGGATTAGATATATCGGTAGGAATGCTTGAAATAGGCAAACAAAAAATAGCTGCTAGAAAACTTTCTCAAAAAATAGAAATGATTGTGGGTGATTCTGAAAAAATGCCCTTTGAAGACAACACTTTTGACGCAATAACTGTAGCATTTGGCATTAGAAATTTTGAAAATCTAGAGAAAGGACTCGCTGAAATTCTCAGAGTTTTAAAACCAAATGGAACTTTTGTAATTTTAGAGACCTCAAATCCCACAAAATCACCTTACAAACAAGGATATGTTTTCTACACCAAATATATTCTTCCAGTAATAGGAAAACTATTCTCAAAAGATAGTGTCGCTTATGGCTATTTGTCAGAATCAGCATCGGTTTTTCCATTTGGGGAAGCATTAAACAATATTTTGAAGAAAATTGGGTTTATTAACGTTGTAGATATGCCTCAAACTTTTGGTGTGGCAACTATTTATTCAGCATCAAAAAAATAGTTTCGAAATTATTTCGCATCCATATGAAAAAAATATTTTCATCGATTTTATTCCTTTTTGTCTTCACTCTGTATGCCCAATTCCCCAAGAGCACATTCAGCAAAGACCCAATTCTTAACAACGAAAATTTTGATAAACAACGAGTATATTGGGGCTATTTCCTAGGATTTAATTCCTACGATTACAAATTTGAATACAAAAAAGTAGCTCCAGATATTTTAGCGGATAGAACAATAGGTTTTAATGTTGGATTAGTTGGAGATTTGAGACTACAAGAGTACATCAATTTGAGATTTGAACCTGGATTGTATTATACTCAAAGAAATCTCACTTTCCCCGAGCAAACCAAACCTATTGATGCTCTTAGAGAAGTTAGTGCGACTTACATCCATTTTCCATTGTTGTTAAAATTTTCTTCGTTACGAACAGGAAATGTAAGACCTTACTTGGTTGGTGGTTTTTCGACAACCCTAAATTTATCAAGTAATTCTAAATCATTGGATGATAATTACCAGCAACGTTTTAGAGTAAAGAATTGGACAAAAAATTATGAATTAGGTTTTGGTGTTGATTTGTATTTAGAATATTTCAAATTTTCACCATCAATACGTGGCGTCTTTGGGATTGGCGATGAATTAATTCGAGACAATGACCCAAATAGTCCTTGGACAGGGAATATTCAATCTATGAAAACTCGGGCTGTTTTAATAAACTTTACGTTCCACTAATTCAAAACTCCACTCTTCTAAATTCACTTAAGATAATTGCAGCAGCTGTTGCAACATTCAAACTTTCGGTTTGCATCCTATCGCCAAATCGAGGAATTGACAACCGATTCAAGCACTTGGCTTCAATTTCCTTAGAAATACCATTGGCTTCGTTGCCTAAAATTACAATTCCCTCTTTAGGAAGTTTTTCTTTATAAATAGTAGCACCATCCATAAAAGTGCCGAAAACAGGAAGCTTGGTCGTTTTTATAAACTCATTCAAGTCTACATAATTTACATTAACCCTAGCTATTGAACCCATAGTGGCTTGAACTACTTTTGGATTATAGACATCAACCGTTGTGGAAGAGCAAACTAAATTTTCTACTCCAAACCAATCACACAAACGAATTATAGTTCCTAAGTTTCCAGGATCTCGAATAGCATCAAGTGCTACAATTAATCCTTTTTGAAGAATATTTTTTGATTTAGGAATTTTAAAAAGTGCCAAACAAGTATTGGGTGTTGTCAAGGCGCTTATTTTTTTTAAATCGCTATCGCTTATAATTGTTTTTCTCGAAACTGAAATTTCATCAAAATCATTTTGTGTAGTGAACAAATGTTCTAATTCAAAATTGGATTGCAATAGTTCCTGAATTACTTTTACACCTTCGGCAAAAAATAATTTTTCGATAGAACGGTACTTTTTTTGTTGCAAACTAGTTATTAATTTTATTTGGTTTTTACTAACCATAGAAATAATGTACTTTTGAATTAAATATTTCACAACCTTTGAGAAACAGCATTACAAAAATATCATTATTTATTCTAATTGGAATACTTGTGTACTCATGTGCATTAGAAAAAAAAGTTCCTAACGGAAAAAAACTTTTAACCAAGAATGAAATTGTAGTTAATGGTAAAAATGAAGCATCAGAGATTGTCACCAGCCAATTGTATCAAAAACCCAATACAAACATTTTAGGCTATCATCTTAGACTTAATTTATATAATCTAGCTAACACGAAGCATGATTCTATTTACAAAGCAAAATTTACCAAACATCCTGAAAAATACAAACAAAAATCCAAATGGCTTTCTGCAAAACAAGTGAACAGACTTGGAGAATCTTTTTGGTATACTGGAATTCACGATTTCTTAGAAAAATCAGGTGAGCCACCAAGTATTATTGACAAAAAAAGTACCGAAAAATCATCGCTACGATTAAAATCCTATTATTTTAATAATGGTTATTTTAACACCGAAAGCTGTTTTAAAATTGATTCTGTAAGTGCCAAAAAAGCAAAAATCAAATATACTGTAACTACAGGAAATGCATTTTTTATAGATTCATTAAAAACTACTATTCTATCACCTGCTTTGGACTCCTTGTATCAGACGAGGAAATCGAATACAGAAATTAAAATTGGAAATCAATACAAAACAGAAAATTTCAATGCAGAAATTAGCCGAATCACTTCCCATTTTAGAAACAACGGCGCTTACCTTTTTCAGCAAAACTATATTAGTTTTGATATAGATACCATAAATAAAAAGAACAAAGTGGGTGTCCATATGAAAATTAGTGATTATGAATATCGCGAAGGTGATACTTCAAAAACAAAACCTTTTAAGTTATACAAAATTAGTGATGTAAATATTCATACTGATTACACTCCCAACCAAATCAAACAAGAAAAAAAAGATTCTATAAAAGTAACTTACAACAACTTTAATCTATTCAGTCAAGGAAAACTAAAATACAAACCGAAAGCCATTACAAATGCGGTTTTTATAACCAAAGAAGGTCTGTTTTCTGATTATAAAACAACACTAACCTCGAGGTATTTAACTAACTTAAGAGTCTTTAATTACCCTACTATTCAATACGATTTAGACCCAAAAGATAGTACACAAAACTCTCTGATAGCAAATATTTATTTAACACAAAGAAAAAAATACAGCCTAGTTTCCTCATTAGATTTGACACACTCAAACATTCAGGAATTTGGAATTTTAGGTACAAGCACTCTCTCTATAAGAAATGTTTTCAATGGAGCCGAAACTTTTGATATTGCCGCCAGAGGAAATATTGGTTCGTCAAAAAATTTAGCAAATCCCAGTGATAATTTTTTTAATGTTCTTGAATATGGTTTAGACTTAAAACTACATTTCCCAAGAATATTTATGTTTTTCAACACGGAG
This sequence comes from Flavobacterium sp. R1_16, assembly GCF_057652095.1. Lineage (NCBI taxonomy): Bacteria > Pseudomonadati > Bacteroidota > Flavobacteriia > Flavobacteriales > Flavobacteriaceae > Flavobacterium > Flavobacterium sp. R1_16. The sequence goes on along the minus strand of NZ_JBYFCG010000001.1, from coordinate 415,021 downwards.
AGAATTATCCCTAAAAGTATGATTCCCTCGACAGTTCTAAGTTCAGGGTATGCAAAACAAACCAATATTGGATTGGATAAGGAAAATTTCACAACCATCTTTTCTTACAATTGGACACCAAAAAGAAACACCTCAACCAAATTTGATTTGCTCAATGTTCAGTACATCAAAAATCTAAACACTAGTAATTACTTCAACGTTTACAATTCATCTTATAACGCCTTAAATGAACTGGCAAAATCTTATCCTGATGCCAACACAGCTTATTTTGATGGTAATAAAAATCTAATCATAGAAAGCGGAACAGATGGTTTTATTAATGATGTTTTAAATCCAAACTCTTCCTTAAGTGTAAGTGCAGAGGACAAAAAAGAAATTAATAACATCAACGAAAGAAAGATACGACTAACTGAAAACAATTTAATATTTGCAAGTAATTTTTCTTTTTCAAAAACAACTAAAAACGATATTAAAGATGAAACCTACTATGGATTTAAATCAAAAGTTGAATCTGCTGGTAACTTTTTATCACTCATAACCAAAACCTCAAAACAAATCAACAGTCAAAACCAAAGCGAAGAAATTTTTGGCGTTGCCTACTCACAATATGTCAAAGCCGAATTAGAGTACATCAAACACTGGGATTTGAAAAGAAATAAAGTTTTAGCCTTCAGGAGTTTTGTTGGTGTAGCCATCCCTTACGGAAACTCTACGAGCGTTCCTTTTTCCAGAAGTTATTTTGCTGGAGGTTCCAATGACAATAGAGCTTGGCAACCCTACTCTCTCGGACCAGGAAGAGTTTCAGCATTTAACGACTATAATGAAGCCAACTTAAAAATTGCTGCAAGCGCAGAATTTCGTTTCAATTTCTTTGGACAATTTAATGGCGCCCTATTCATCGATGCAGGAAATATCTGGAACGTATTAGACAATGTAACAGATGAAAAGGCAGTATTCACAGGACTTTCTTCTCTAAAAGATTCGGCTATTGGCTCTGGTATGGGTTTCAGGTATGATTTTGATTTTTTTGTGGTTCGAATTGATTTTGGTTTTAAAACCTACGTCCCTTCCAATGATTCAGGCAAAAAATGGTTTAAAGATTATAATTTTAATGGTGCAGTACTAAATATTGGAATAAATTATCCTTTCTAAATTTATAAATTATTATTTTTGTGCACTAAAATTTTTTAATTCTAAAAAACAAACACAATGGCTCATAACATTAAACCTGGCGTTGCAACTGGCGACCAAGTTCAAGAAATTTTCAACTATGCAAAAGAAAAAGGATTTGCTCTTCCTGCAGTAAACGTAATTGGATCAAGCACTATTAATGGTGTTCTTGAAACCGCTGCAAAACTTAAAGCTCCCGTTATTATTCAATTTTCTAATGGTGGTGCTCAGTTCAATGCTGGAAAAGGGTTGTCTAATGCTAATGAAAAATCTGCGATTGCTGGTGCGATTGCTGGTGCAAAACATGTTCACACTCTTGCAGAAGCTTATGGAGCAACTGTTATTTTACATACAGACCATTGTGCAAAAAAACTTTTACCTTGGATAGATGGTTTATTAGATGCTAGCGAAAAACACTTTGCTGAAACAGGAAAACCTCTATTCAGTTCTCACATGATTGACTTATCAGAAGAGCCTATTGAAGAAAATATTGAAATTTGTAAAGAATATTTGTCTCGAATGAGTAAAATGGGGATGACATTAGAAATCGAACTTGGAATTACTGGTGGAGAAGAAGATGGAGTTGACAATTCTGATGTAGATAGTTCAAAACTATACACTCAACCTTCTGAAGTTTCTTACGCTTATGAAGAATTATCAAAAGTGAGTCCTCGATTTACAATCGCTGCTTCTTTTGGGAACGTTCACGGGGTTTACAAACCAGGAAATGTAAAATTAACACCAAAAATTTTGAAAAATTCTCAAGATTATGTTCAAAATAAATTCAATACAGGACACAATCCAGTTGATTTCGTTTTCCATGGTGGTTCAGGTTCAACGGTAGAAGAAATTAGAGAAGCAATAGGATATGGAGTTATCAAAATGAATATCGATACTGATTTACAATTTGCATTTACTGAAGGAATTCGTGACTACATGGTTAAAAATATTGACTATTTGAGAACACAAATTGGAAGTCCTGATGGTCCTGATTCTCCTAACAAAAAACACTATGATCCAAGAAAATGGATTCGTGAAGGAGAAGTAACTTTTATTAAAAGATTAGAAGAAGCGTTTGCTGATTTGAATAACGTTAATACATTATAAAAACTGTATAGTGTAAATTGTATAGTGTAAAAACAGATTACATTATACAATTTACATCTTTACATTATACAATTAACTATGGCTTGGTTTAAACGAACAGAAAAAGGAATTACTACCGCTACCGAGGACAAAAAGGATGTTCCTAAAGGACTTTGGTACAAATCGCCTACAGGAAAAATAATTGATGCCGACGAATTAGCCCGAAATCTTTGGGTTAGTCCTGAGGATGACTTTCATGTGCGAATTGGCAGTAAAGAATATTTCGAAATCTTATTCGACAATAATGAATTCAAAGAGTTAGATGCAAAAATGACTTCTAAGGATACTTTGAATTTTGTTGATACTAAGAAGTATTCTGACCGACTGAAGGAAGCGATGGAAAAAACCAAACTTAAAGATGCCGTTAGAACTGCTGTAGGAAAATCTAAAGGAAAAGACTTAGTAGTTTGTTGTATGGATTTTGCCTTTATTGGAGGTTCTATGGGAGCCGTTGTTGGAGAAAAAATTGCTCGTGGAATTGATTATTCTATCAAAAATAGAGTTCCTTTCCTAATGATTTCAAAATCTGGAGGAGCTAGAATGATGGAAGCAGCTTACTCATTAATGCAATTAGCAAAAACAGCTGCAAAATTAGCACAACTAGCCGACGCAAAAATTCCTTATATTTCTTTATGTACTGACCCAACAACTGGAGGAACAACAGCCTCCTATGCTATGTTAGGTGATGTAAACATTTCTGAACCAGGAGCTCTAATTGGTTTTGCGGGTCCTCGCGTTGTTAAAGACACCACTGGAAAAGATTTACCAGAAGGTTTTCAAACTGCAGAATTCGTTTTAGATCATGGTTTCCTTGACTTTATAACTCCAAGAAAGGAATTAAAAGACAAAATCAATTTGTTTATTGACTTAATCGAAAATAACGAAATTAGATAAATTAAAATCCTGAGAAATCAGGATTTTTTGTTTTTTATTAGAACAAACAATTACATCCCTGTCCTGATAGCTTCCACTGGATCTAATCTTGAAGCTGAAATTGCGGGTACTATTCCAGAAATTAATCCAATTACCGCTGCCAAAGTAGTTCCTAGAATCATATTTCCTAAGCTTAGAAAAAAGTCAAAATCCAGAGCTTTGGTTAATACTATGGAAATAATCCAAACTAAAAACAATCCAATAATTCCACCAATTACTGAAAGGATAACTGCTTCAAATAAAAACTGCAATAAAATAAACTTGTTTTTAGCTCCTAACGATTTTTGAATACCTATGAGATTTGTTCGCTCTTTTACTGAAACAAACATAATATTTGCAATTCCAAAACCACCCACTAATAATGAAAATCCTGCAATTATCCATCCAACAACATTCATTTGACTAATGATTCCGTCTAAAAAGTCTGTAAAACCCGAAAGCACATTGATAAAAAAATTGTCAATGTCACCTGTCTTTACTCCGCGGTAATTTCTAAGTTTTTGGGTCAACTCGGCTTTAAAAGCATCAATATCAACATCTTTTTTTGGTTTCAAAATAATAACGGGTGTCATAAAATCTACATTGTCTCCGTAGGTTCTTCTTAAAAAATTAGACGGTATAAATACAGACGTATCATTACTATCTCCGAAAAATCCAGAACCTTGCTTTTTCAACACTCCAATAACCGTGAAATTTTGTCCATATAATCGAACTTTTTGACCTATAGGTTGGTAATTTTGAAATAAATTTTGTGCAACGTCATAACCTAAAACAATTACTGAAGCTCCCGAAATAGATTCAGCTTCATTATAAAATCTTCCTTCTTGAAAATCTAATTTTTGAATATCATCAAATTCTGAAGAAACTGGAACTATATTTAAATCACTAACGGTTTGTGATTCAAATTTTATATTTTCTCTTTTTGTAAATAATTGATAACACAAATTTTCGGCACCATTCATGGAACTTTTTAAATATTGGTATTCTTCATAGGTTACATTTGGAAACTGTTCCCTCTTCCATTGAGGAATTTCTGTTGGTCCAAAAGAGAATTTCAATAAATAAATGGTGTTTTTATCTAAACTACTCAAGTCTTTCTTAATCTTTCTATCCAAGGAATCTACGGCAGCTAGAACAGCAATAATTGAGAAAATTCCAATTGTAACACCCAATAAAGAAAGTAAAGTTCTTAACTTGTTTGTTCGCAAAGCATTCATTGCAAAGCCAAAACTCTCCTTGAGCAATCGGAAATAAACGACCATAATTAAATGAAGATTAATTGAAGTAAATTTCATTATTTTTTATCCAAAAACCTAACAAAATTCAACTTGTTGATTAGTATTCTTCTTCAAAATATTGTTACAGAAATAGATTGAATTTTATATTTAAAAATTTACTTTTGCACTTTCAAACTTTCCTGTCGGGAGATAGGCACAACACAACTACAAATGAGCACAACAAAAACCATCCAATCCGCCCTAATTTCGGTCTTTTCCAAAGACGGATTAGAGCCAATTGTTCGCAAACTACACGAACAAAATGTAACCCTTTACTCTACTGGAGGCACAGAAGATTTTATTAAAAATCTTGGTATTCCTGTGGTTGCTGTAGAAGATATTACCTCGTATCCTTCTATTCTTGGTGGAAGAGTAAAAACATTACATCCTAAAATTTTTGGAGGAATCCTAAATCGTCAGGATAATGAAACTGATGTACAGCAAATGGAAGAATTCCAAATTCCACAAATTGATTTAGTCATCGTCGATTTATATCCTTTTGAAAAAACAGTACAATCTGGAGCCTCTGAAAGTGAAATAATAGAAAAAATTGACATAGGAGGTATTTCCTTAATTCGAGCAGCAGCAAAAAACTTTAAAGATACCGTTATTGTTGCTTCAGTTGATGAATACCAATTACTATTAGATTTGATTTCTACTCAAAATGGTGCAACAACTCTAGAAAACAGAAAATTATTGGCCACAAAAGCCTTTCATGTTTCTTCTCATTATGATACCGCTATTTTTAATTATTTCAATACTGACGACACAATTCTAAAAACCAGTATTGCGAATGGTCAAACTTTAAGATATGGTGAAAATCCTCATCAGAAAGGATTTTTCTTTGGTGATTTTGAAGCTATGTTCCAAAAAGTGCATGGTAAAGAATTATCCTATAATAACTTATTAGACGTTGATGCTGCTGTAAATTTGATTTTAGAATTCAAAAATGAAGATCCTACTTTTGCTATTCTAAAACACAACAATGCGTGCGGATTAGCAACTAGAAATTCTATAAAAGAAGCTTATTTAACTGCTTTAGCCTGCGATCCTACATCGGCTTTTGGTGGCGTTTTAATCGCTAACACAAAAATAGATGTGGCCACAGCAAAGGAAATTAACACATTGTTTTGCGAAGTAGTAATCGCTCCGAGTTATGATGAAGAAGCAATTAGCATTTTATCAGAAAAGAAAAACAGAATTATTTTGATTCAAAATGAAGTGGAGCTACCACATAAACAAGTGAGAACTTGCTTAAATGGTATTTTAGTTCAAGAGAGAAATGACAAAACCGATACTAAACAAGACTTAAAAACCGTTACAATAACGTCACCAACTGAAGAGGAAATTGAAGACTTGTTATTTGCATCCAAAATTTGTAAAAACACCAAATCGAACACGATTGTTTTTGCAAAAAACAAAACATTAATTAGCTCTGGAACCGGACAAACCTCAAGAGTAGATGCCTTGTTACAGGCAATAGAAAAAGCAACTACTTTTGGCTTTGACCTAAACGGAGCAGTGATGGCAAGTGATGCTTTCTTTCCTTTCCCAGATTGTGTAGAAATAGCGAAACGGGCTGGAATAACAGCAGTTATTCAACCCGGAGGCTCTATAAAAGATGAATTAAGCATTAATTATTGTAATGAAAATAAAGTTGCAATGGTATTTACAGGAACACGTCATTTTAAACATTAATTTGTTTAACTTTGTCCGTTAAAAATTTATAACTATTTAAACCCTTAAAAATCGTATGGGATTTTTTGATTTCATGACCGAGGATATTGCAATAGACCTTGGTACCGCAAACACTTTAATTATTCACAACGATAAAGTTGTCATTGATAGTCCATCAATAGTTGCTCGTGATAGAATATCGGGTAAAATAATTGCCGTTGGTAAAGAGGCAAATATGATGCAAGGTAAAACACATGAAAACATAAAAACCATAAGACCATTAAAAGATGGGGTTATTGCTGATTTTGACGCATCTGAAAAGATGATTAGCATGTTCATCAAAAGCATTCCTGCTCTTAAAAAACGAATGTTTACCCCTGCTCTTAGAATGATTGTATGTATTCCTTCTGGAATTACTGAGGTGGAAATGCGAGCTGTAAAAGAATCTTGTGAGCGTGTAAATGGAAAAGAAGTCTATTTGATTCACGAACCTATGGCTGCTGCTATTGGTATAGGAATAGATATTATGCAACCTAAAGGAAACATGATAGTGGATATCGGAGGAGGTACAACCGAAATTGCTGTTATTGCCTTAGGTGGAATTGTTTGTGACAAATCAGTAAAAATTGCCGGTGACGTTTTTACCAATGATATTGTATACTATATGCGTACTCAGCACAATTTATTTGTTGGTGAAAGTACTGCTGAAAAAATAAAAATTACAATTGGTGCAGCTTTAGAAGAGTTAGAAACACCACCAGACGACATGTCGGTTCAAGGTCGTGATTTATTGACTGGTAAACCAAAACAAGTTGATGTTTCCTATAGAGAAATTGCTAAGGCTTTAGACAAATCTATTCAGCGAATTGAAGATGCTGTTATGGAAACTTTATCTCAAACACCACCTGAATTAGCGGCTGATATTTACAACACTGGAATCTATTTAGCTGGTGGAGGTTCTATGTTAAGAGGACTTGATAAGAGAATTTCACAAAAAACAGACTTGCCAGTTTATATTGCAGAAGATCCATTAAGAGCAGTAGTTCGAGGAACAGGAATGGCGCTTAAAAATATCCCAAAATTTAGAAGTGTTTTAATAAAATAATAGGACTAATTAATGCAGCAAATATTTAATTTTATATTTAAAAACAGCCATAGATTGCTGTTTTTGCTGCTTTTGGGTGTATCATTAGTGCTAACTATTCAGAGTCATTCTTATCATAGAAGCAAAATAATAACATCAGCAAACTTCTTTACTGGTGGTATCTACGAAAGAATTAATTCTGTTAGTGAGTACTTGAATTTAAAAGTTCAAAACGAAGAATTGGCTAAAGAAAATGCTCGTCTTAAAAGTATTATCTTCAATACAAAAGACACCACTTCTATTGCAAAAATTGACACTATCAAAGGAGTTAACAAGGCCGATATTATCGTTTCCAAGGTGATTCACAATTCCTATAATGTTTATGAAAATTACATTACCATCAACAGTGGTGAAGCTGCGGGAGTTAAACCCGATATGGGCGTTGTTAATAGCTCTGGAATTATTGGAATTGTAGATAAAACTTCAAAAAATTATGCTACCATAATTAGCATTTTGAATGTAAAATCTCAGATAAATGCTAAAATCAAAAAATCAAATCATTTTGGTTCATTAGTTTGGAATGGTAAGAGTACTGGATTTGTTCAATTAATAGACGTTCCTAGATTAGCATCTGTTCGTAAAGGTGACACAATTGTCACTGGTGGGCAATCTGTAATATTCCCAGAAAATATTGGAATTGGTACTATTGACAAAATATACACTGACAATAAGACTAATTATTATACATTAAACGTAAAACTTTTTAATGATATGACAAACTTGGGTCATGTCTATATTATTAAAAGTAAAGACCGTGAAGAAATACAAAATTTAGAAAAAAGAGAAGATGAATAGTGCTATATTGGTAAATAGTGTCCGATTTATTTTGCTACTGGCAGCACAAATTCTCATTTTTAACAATATGAATTTCTTGGGTTATATTAACCCGTATCCTTACATATTATTTATCATCTTGTATCCTGTAAATGGTAACAAATACGGAATCTTACTTGCAAGTTTTATGTTGGGAATTATCATGGATATGTTTTGTAATTCGGGAGGCGTTCATGCTGCCTCATGTATTGCATTAGCCTATTACAGGCCTTATATTTTTAAATTCTCATTCGGTTTAAGTTACGAATACCAAACCGTAAAATTGAATGATGTATTGACTCCAGAACGGTTTTCATTCATTTTAATTGCGGTTGTAATTCACCATTTTACCTTGTTTATACTGGAAGTTTTTAGATTAAATTTCTTATGGGAAATCCTACTTAAAACTTTCCTCAGTACAATTTTCACAATTATTCTTTGTGTCATTATTATATACCTTATCAAGCCTAACAGACGATGAGAAAAGTATTATTGCCTACCATTATTATCATAGCAACTATTTTGCTAATCTTAAGGCTTTTTTACTTGCAAATTATTGATGATTCTTTCAAATTAAAATCTGAAAACAACGCAATAAAAATTCAATATGATTATCCTGAAAGAGGCTATATATATGACAGAAATGGGGTTCTTTTAGTGGCAAACCAACCGTCTTATGACATTATGTTTATCCCTAAAGAGCTAAAAAACATTGACACTTTAGAGTTTTGTCATTTATTGAATATTACAAAAGAAGACTATATCCGAATTGTAGAAAAAGGAAAAGTATACAGTCCAAGACTGCCATCTGTTTTTTTACCTCAATTAAACAAACTAGAATTTGCTGCCTTTCAAGAAAAAATTAGAAAGTTTCAAGGTTTCTATATTCAAAAAAGATCATTGAGAGATTACCAAGTAAAATTTGGGGCAAACATTTTTGGTTTTATCACTCAAGCAAGCGAAAAAACTATTGAAAAAAATCCCTATTACAAAAGTGGAGATTTATTGGGTAAACAAGGTGTTGAAGAAAGTTATGAAAAAATACTTAGAGGAGTTAAAGGGGTTAAATACATCCTTAAGGATAAATTTAATAGAGAAATTGGCTCCTACAAAGAAGGAAAATTTGATACCATTGCAGTTCAAGGAGAAGATATTAATTTAACTATTGATGCAGAACTTCAGAAATATGGCGAAGAATTAATGGTCAATAAACGAGGAGGAATTGTAGCCATAGAACCAAAAACGGGAGAAATATTGGCCCTAGTAACAGCTCCCTCCTATGATCCAGCAATTCTTGTTGGAAGACAGCGTTCTAAAAATTACACCATGCTGTATCATGATTCTATTGCTAAACCATTGTTTGACAGAGGATTATTAGCAGAATATCCTCCTGGTTCTCCTTTCAAGATACTCACTGGATTAATTGGCCTACAAGAAGGGGTAATTAATGAACAAACTACCTACATGTGCCATCACGGTTTTAGTTATGCCCCTGGTCGTTTTATGAAATGCCATGGCTCTGGACCTCATCAATTGCACAATGGAATTTATAATTCATGTAATACTTATTTTGCTAATGTTTATCTACGTATAATAGGCAAATATGTAAGTACACCATATGCTGTTGATGCCTGGAGCAATCATGTAAAAAGTTTTGGATTAGGACAATTCATGGGATACGATTTACCAACAGGAAAAAGAGGAAAAGTCCCTACTTCAAAAACATATAAAAGAATGTATCCTGGCTGGGGTTATAGTGGTAAAACAATTATATCTAATGCTATTGGACAAGGAGAAGTTTTAATGACACCTATTCAACTTGCCAATATGATGGCAACCGTCGCTAATCAAGGATATTATTATACTCCTCACATCATTAAAAAAATCAAAGGAGAACAAATTGATAAAAAATTCAAGACTAAACATTATGCTACAATAGACAAAAAGTATTTTGCACCTATGATAAGCGGTTTATTTGATGTGTATAATTTTGGAACAGCAAGTGCTCTTCGGGTTGAAGGAATTGATATATGTGGTAAAACAGGAACTGCTGAAAATTATGCAAAAATTGGTGGGAAAAGAACTAAACTTGAGGATCACTCTATATTTGTTGCATTTGCGCCAAAGGATAATCCAAAAATTGCCATAGCGATTCTCGTTGAAAATGGTGGATTTGGAGCTACTATTGCAGGACCTATTGCCAGTTTAATGATTGAAAAATATTTAAGACATAAAATAACACGAACAGATTTAGAAAAAAGAACATTAGAAAGAAGTTTACAAGATCGATATGCAAAATATAGTGGTAAAAAAGTAATCGATAGTTTAATACTAAAAAAACCCAAAGAAATAGACACCACTCAAGTGAGTCAAAAGAAACCTAATTAGTAAAATGAAGAATCAAAGTGTAACCAATAATTTAGATTGGGTAAGTGTTATCATCTATATCATTTTAGTGGTTATGGGTTGGTTAAATATTTACTCCTCTTCACTATCATTATCGGATGACAATTCCATTTTTGACATGACTCAATTTTATGGAAAGCAGTTTATGTATATCATACTAAGTATACCTTTAATATTTGTAGTTCTCTCTGCCGATGGAAAGTTTTATGAAAAATTCTCGATAATAATTTTTGGAATCGCTCTACTCTCACTTGCAGGATTATTTGTTTTTGGTAAAACTGTCAAAGGACAAGCAAACTGGTATTCGTTTGGTTCTTTTGGAATTCAACCTGCCGAATTTGCAAAAGCGGCTACAGCACTAGCACTGGCAAAATATCTCAGCGACGTTCAAGTCAATTTAAAAGATGTCTATCGACAAATTCAAGCTTTAGCCATTATCTTTTTACCCATTATTCTTATTGCTCCCCATGACCCTGGTAGTGCATTAATTTACACCATGTTCATTTTAGTTTTATATAGAGAAGGTTTACCCCCTTGGTATCTTTGGACGGGATTTATCGCCGTACTATTGTTTGTACTTTCATTAATTTTTAAACCTTATGTAGTTATTTTGATTGCTTTGGTTGTCATCACTTTAGTTTATTTTAAGAGTAGATTAGTTGATAGAAATATTGTAGCAAGTGCTATCATACTGGTTTTAATTTCAGGATTTGTATTTTCTGTTGATTATGTTTTTGATAATGTTTTCAAGCAACATCATCGCGATCGTTTCAATATTTTACTTGGCAAGGAAGTTGACATGAAAGGAATTGGATATAATACCAATCAATCTGAAATTGCAATTGGTTCTGGGGGCTGGTTTGGCAAGGGGTTTCTTGAAGGTACTCAAACAAAAGGAGGTTTTGTACCTGAACAACATACGGATTACATTTTTACAACTGTTGGTGAAGAATGGGGATTTCTAGGGTCACTGGTTGTTATAGGCTTATTTGTAAGCTTAATTTTCAGAATCATATACCTTGCAGAGAGGCAAAAAACAAAATTTAGTAGAGTTTATGGATACTGTGTTGCAAGTATATTGTTTATGCACTTCTTTGTAAATATAGCCATGGTTGCTGGTATATTCCCAACTATTGGAGTTCCGCTTCCGTTCTTTTCTTATGGTGGTTCTGGTTTATGGGGATTTACTATTTTATTGTTTATATTTTTAAAGATGGATGCCAATAAAGTAAACGAATGGTAACTCACAAAATGATAAAAACAAGAAAGACCACTTTTTAGTGGTCTTTCTTGTTTTTATATATCCTTTAATTAGTGTTTCACTAATTTATCTTTTTTTACAGCTGACACATTTTTCTTAACAATCCCTTTAGGCTGTAAATCATCTAAAATATTTATGGCTTCCTCTACATAAATATCTTTTGACAAACTCTCGTGCCATCTTTCTCTCTTTTCTTTGAGAGTAATATCGGTTTTCATTGCCTCAATCTCATTTGGCAAAGACGAAAATTGTAATTGATTTTTATAATCCGAAATCACTTTATATTTCTTGGCTTTTTGTTCAACTGCTGCTTGATCGGCCTTGAATTTGTCAATATTTAAACTATAAATATTCTCTTTATTTCTCTCGTCAATCCATTTTGCATTTTCTTCAATTAGCTTGAATTTTTCGTTCATTGCAATTCTTTTCTTGCTATTGTCTATAGCCTTGTCAAAATTGTTTTGTTTGTCCCAAAATTTATATTCAGCTGGATCGATTTTATCCCAAGGCATGGCATTGTCTATATCTCTCTCTCCCATTTTCAAATAAGCGTATCGGTCAGGCATTGCAACATCACTACTCACTCCCTCTAGTTGAGTAGAACCTCCATTAATTCTATAAAATTTTTGTGTGGTAGTTTTCAATGCGCCTAAATCCCCAACAGCACTATTTCTAACAAATTGATTCAGGTCAATCACATTTTGAACAGTTCCTTTTCCATAGGTTTGTTTGCTGCCAATAATAATACCTCTTCTGTAATCCTGAATGGCTGCGGCTAGAATTTCTGAAGCTGATGCTGAGAAACTATTCACCATTATAACTAATGGACCATCCCATTGTACCCTACTGTCTTTATCATACAAAACCTCTTTCTTTCTTCCAGCCGATTTTATCTGAACTATAGGCCCCTGTTCTATAAATAATCCTGCTATATCAACCACCGTTTTAAGAGAACCTCCTCCATCATCTCTTACATCAACAATGATTCCACTTACACCCTCTTTTTTAAGTCTTTCCACTTCAATCGCCATATCTTTTCCTGCATCTCGACTGTCGTTATTTTCAAAATCGATATAGAATTTTGGAAGGTAAATAATTCCATATTTCAGTCCGTTTTTATTTACTATACTTGATTTGGCATAGGTCTCCTCGATTTCTACTATATCTCTAATGATAGAAATAACTTTTATGGTTCCATCTACTTTTTTCACTGTTAGACGTACTTCTGTACCCTTTGGACCTTTTATTTTTTTCACAACATCATCAAGATGCATTCCTATAACATCAACAGGTTCTTTGTCTGCTTGAGCAACTTTCATAATAATATCACCCGCTTCTAACTCTTTTCCTCTCCATGCTGGACCACCAGATATTAATTCTGAAATCTCAGTGTAATCATTCTTTTTTTGAAGTCTAGCTCCAATTCCTTCTAACTTCCCACTCATACTCACGTCAAATCGTTCCTTTTCATCTGGTGGAAAATAATTGGTATGCGGATCAAAACGAGATGCAATGGCGTTAATGTATACTGAAAACCAATCGTTTCTATCTAAATCCTCAACAAAACTATAATATTCGTTTAGCGATTTCAGAGAACTTTCTCTGGTTTCCTTTTCTAACTGCTCAAATGTTTTAGGCTTATCAGAATCTTTATTTTCAGTGAATTGTTGGTTCAATCCTATGTCTGTTTTAGACTTTGTAATATCATCTGATTTTTCTTTGTTGCTGACAACTCCATTCTTTTTGTCTTCTTGAAGTTTCAATCTATCGGTCAAAGATGAAAGTGTAGACAATTTAATTTGCTTTCTCCATTTTTCTCTCAATTCTTCAGTAGTTTGAGCAAAAGGTAATTTTTCATAATCAGTATTGAATTCTTCCTGAATGGAGTAATCAAAGGGCTTATCGAGAATCTCTTTGTAGAAATTTTTACTTTCAGAAATTCTTTTCACCAATCTACTATATGTTAAATCAAAAAAAGACAAATCTTTATTCTTAATTTGATCGTCTATCTGTGTTTCATACTGTTGAAACTCATTGATATCTGATTGCAAGAAGAATCGTTTTGAAGGGTCTAAAGCTTCGATATAATCCTTGTAAACTCCTTTAGAAAATTTATCATCTATTGCTGCTGGTTCATAATGCCCTCTTTCGATAACAAAAGTTAAAAGTTCTAAAAGCAATTTATCTTTCTCTGGATCTCCTTCATTAACTTTAGGAATAAAACTCCAAAGTCCCACAGATATGGCAACAACAACCAAGAGTAACTTATAATTTCTTTTCATATATTGGATAACAGTATTCATTAATTTTTGAACTAAATTACACAAAAAACCATGCCAAGTAATTTACAGCCCGCTAATTTTTTGTTAAAGATGCTAATTTAATAACTTCCACGCAAAAAAGCTTATTTTTGTACGGATTATTTGAATGACAAAAAATAATCATTCCCATGGTACTAGTGTTTTTACAAAGTAATAACTATGAATAAACCCTTGATTTTAGTTACCAATGATGACGGCATTTCTGCTCCTGGTATTCGAACATTAATTGCAATTATGTCTGAAATTGGTGATGTTGTTGTAGTGGCTCCAGACAAACCTCAAAGTGCTATGGGACATGCCATTACTATAAACAGCACTCTATATTTGAATAAAATATCAGCTGACAACAGCCCAATTGTAGAATACAACTGTTCAGGAACTCCAGTAGATTGTGTAAAATTAGCCGTAAACGAAATTCTTCACAGAAAACCTGATTTGTGTGTGTCTGGCATCAATCATGGATCTAACTCTTCTATTAATGTGATTTATTCTGGCACAATGAGTGCAGCAGTAGAAGCGGGTATAGAAGGAATTCCAGCTATTGGTTTTTCTCTGTTAGATTATGATTGGAACGCCGATTTCACTCCCATAAAGTCGTATATAAAAAAAATAGCTCTTGAAGTACTTAAAAACAAACTGCCTGATGGTGTAATCCTAAATGTAAATTTGCCTAAACTAAAGGAAAATGAGATAAAAGGCATAAAAATTTGTCGTCAAGCTAAAGCCTTATGGATGGAGAAATTTGACAAAAGAAAAACACCCCAAGGCAAGGATTATTATTGGTTGACGGGTGAATTTGTTAATCAAGACAAAGGAGAAGACACCGATGAATGGGCTCTTGAAAATGGATATGTTTCAATAGTTCCTATTCAATTTGACATGACAGCACATCATAGCATTCAACAACTCAACACTTGGAATTTAAATGAAGAAAACTGATTTACTCGCGGGCCTTTTTATGGGAATAATTGCTTCAGTGATTGGCAGTTATATTTTTATTGAAGTGTTTACAGAATATAATTTTATCGAAGGAATAAAAATTTTAAGATTTCAGGGGAAATTAGGAAAAATTATCTCTCTTGGTTCAATTTTGAATATTATTATTTTCTTTCTTTTATTAAAATTTAACAAAGAACTAATGGCCAGAGGTGTAATTCTTGGAACCATACTTTTAACAATTATCACTTTGTTAATTTGAAACAACCTATTAAAGTATTGAAATGAAATATTACATCATTGCAGGAGAAGCCTCGGGGGACTTACACGGCTCCAATTTAATGAAAGCATTGTATGAAGAAGACACCAATGCTTCTATCCGATTTTGGGGTGGAGATTTAATGCAAAAAACTGGAGGAACGCTAGTAAAGCACTATAAAGAGCTGGCTTTTATGGGTTTTATCGAAGTGATTTTTAACTTAAAAACCATCTTGAATAACATTAAATTTTGCAAAAAAGATATTCTAAGTTTTAATCCCGATGTACTCATTTTTATAGATTATCCTGGCTTTAATATGCGAATTGCAAAATGGGCAAAAGCTAAGGGCATAAAAACTCATTATTATATTTCACCTCAAATTTGGGCTTGGAAAGAAAATCGTATTAAGGCTATCAAAAGAGATTTCGATAAATTATATGTAATTCTTCCTTTTGAAAAAGATTTCTACGAAAAAAAACATAATTTCCGCGTTGAATTTGTTGGACATCCCTTGATTGATGCTATTCACAATAAAAAACAAATAGATGCTACCACTTTCAAAAAAGAAAATAATCTAGAAGACAAGCCCATTATTGCCATTCTTCCGGGTAGCAGAAAACAAGAAATTATAAAAATGTTATCCGTAATGCTTGCTGTGGTCGATGATTTTGCCGATTATCAATTTGTAATTGCAGGAGCACCAAGCCAAGATTATACTTTATATGAACCATTTTTAAAATCAAAAAATGTTCATTTCATTGCAAATAAAACATATGATTTATTAAGCCACTCAACAGCTGCTTTAGTTACCTCTGGAACAGCAACCTTAGAAACTGCCTTGTTTAAAGTTCCTGAAGTAGTTTGTTACAAGGGAAGTTGGGCTTCGTATCAAATCGCAAAACGAATTATTACCCTAAAATACATTTCACTCGTGAACCTTATCATGGATGAAGAAGTTGTAACTGAATTAATTCAAGATAAATGCAATTCAAAAAACATTCGTATTGAATTAAAAAAAATACTAGAACCCAACAATAGAAATGAGCTCTTAAAAAAATATGATATCTTAGAATCTAAACTAGGAGGAATTGGAGCTAGTAAAAAAACTGCACAACTTATTGTACGAAATCTAAAATAACATCGTTTATAGTAATTCCTTAAATTTGCAAAAAATATTTTTCCTTGAAAAAAATTATTCCTCTTCTTTTACTTGTTTTTCTGGGCTCATGTAAGCCCACATCGACTATTATAACATCAAAAAAAGAGGCTCAAGAAAAAGGAATCTACAGTTTGCCTCAACCCAAAAAAGGGGTTGTAAGAAATACCGAACAAAAATCTGTTCCAAAAAAAATCACTAAAAAAAGTCATCTAAACGAAAATAATGATGACGATTATTTCACATCGGATGAGAACACTAGCTATTTAGTAAAACAATTAATTAATACCGCTTCAGACAATCTTGGCGCAAATTATAAAGCTGGTGGAACAACACCTGCTGGGTTTGATTGCTCGGGCTTAATGTATGCCACTTTCAAAAAATTTGATATTATTTTACCGCGTTCCTCTGTGGATATGGCTAAAATTGGAAGGGTACTAAATCCTAATGAAATTCAAAAAGGAGATTTGATTTTCTTTAAAACCAATGGTAGAAATATCATCAATCATGTGGGTATGGTAATTGAAGTAACTCCAGATGAAATTAAGTTTATACATTCTTCAACTCAAAAAGGGGTAATTGTTTCTTCCACCAAAGAACCTTATTACGAAAAAACTTTTATCCAGGCCAATAGAATTTTATAATAACAAGTACTTCCTTGTTAATTTTTTAGTATTTTAGTTTTATTAAAGATGCATCGACACTTATAAAACTATTCGCCTAATGAAAATAATTCAATACCCTTTGACAAAGATTATTCTTGTTTTTGTTTTTGGAATTTTGTTTTCCTTTTATACAAGCCCTAAACCCGAGATACTTTTCAGCCTAGTTTTAATCTCATTTGTAGCTTTTCTCATTGCCTTTCTACTTTCAAAAAAAGATTTTACTCAAAAAATCTACTTTGCAATCAGTCTTTATATTTTATCTTTTTTTATAGGAGCAACTACGCAAACAATACATAACGATTATTTTCAAAAAAATAATTATATCCATCAAATACACGATTTTGAAAAAGAGCATGTCATTGAGCTCGTTTTAAGAGAGAAATTAAAAAACTCCAGTTTTAGTAATAGATATGTGGGTATAGTCAAAAAAATTGACAACCAAAAAAGTTCGGGGAAAATAATTGTCAATTTTTACATCAGTAAATTAACTGAAAAATTAGAAATTGGATCCCATCTTCGAATTAAAGGAAACATCATAAAGCACAAACCCATCAATAACCCGGACCAGTTTGATTATGGAAAATACTTACTTAACAAATCCATAATGGCTCAAATGTATGTTGGCATCGAAGAAGTAGAAGTAGCTAACACAATTAACAAAGACATCTGGTATTATTCAGATAAAATTAGAAGCAGAATACTCCAAAATTTAAAAAAATCTGGTTTTAGAAACGAAGAACTAAATGTTGTAGCGGCTCTCATACTTGGACAACAGCAGGATATTTCCCCAGAAATTTTAACCGATTATCAATATGCAGGAGCCATTCATATTCTGTCTGTTTCTGGATTACATGTAGGATTCATCCTGCTCTTCATCACTTTTTTATTACAACCCATTCCGAAAAACAAAACAGGCTCATATACAAGGCTGATTGTTACTCTACTTTCCTTGTGGGGTTTCGCAATTCTTGCGGGAATGTCACCATCTGTAGTTCGCTCAGTAACGATGTTTTCATTTGTCGCCATAGGCATTTGTTTGAAAAGAAAGACCAATATTTATTATACCCTTTTAATATCCTTATTTTTTATTCTACTGCATCAACCTTCTTTTTTATTTGATGTTGGGTTTCAGTTGAGCTACATCGCTCTGTTTTTTATTCTTTGGCTACAGCCTTTATTGTCAGAAATTTGGACTCCAAAAAATAAGATTCAAACCTATTTCTGGGATATTTTAACCGTTTCCTTTGCTGCACAAATTGGAGCAATGCCTCTAAGTATATATTATTTTCATCAATTCCCAGGACTGTTTTTTGTGACAAATTTGATTATCCTACCTGCCTTGGGAATAATAATGGCTTTAGGCGTTTTTGTAATGCTCTTGGCTTCTTTGAACTATGTCAATTTTTACCTTTCAAAAATAGTTGAATATAGTATTACACTTTTAAACACAACTATTAGTTGGGTAGCTTCATTTGAAAACTTTATTATTAAAGACATTCCTTTTAATTGGCACATGCTAATTAGTTTATACTTAATAATCATTTGCGTCATACTTTGGATAAAAAAACCGAGCTATCCTAAATTAATTCTAAGTCTTGTATCGTTACTGCTTTTTCAAACCAGCTGTTTTGTTTCGATATGGAACACCCAAAAAGAAAGAGAATTTATCGTTTTTAATATTAAAAAATCGACCTTAATTGGAGAAAGAATAGGAAGAAATGTGACTCTCTATGGTGATAGCATTCCAAAAAATAACGTCTTAAAACCCTATTTAGTTGCCAATTTTAGCAAACTTAAAGATAAAAAGAAGCTCAAAAACACTGCCTTCTTCAAGGATAAGAAAATACTAATAATTGATAGTTCAGGTGTGTATCCCTATACCACCAATCCTAATATTGTGTTAATCACGCAATCGCCCAAAATAAGCTTAGAAAGACTGCTTCAAAAGATGCATCCAGAACTCATAATTGCAGATGCGTCAAATTATAAAAGTTATGTAAAAGTTTGGAAAACAACTTGTATAAAAGAAAAAATCCCTTTTCATGCTACTGCTGAAAAGGGATTCTATAGGTTGAAATAAAGATTATTGTTTTACTGACAAAATTTGATTAGCACCTTCAATCCACTTAGATGGACCTCCTGCAACATAACCCGTACTTCCTAATTTGTCTAAATTAATTTTTCCTTCTTTTGTAGTAGGTCTTGTAAACCATATTGTTGGAAACCCTTGTACGGCAAACAGTTGTTGCAACTGATTATTTTGTTGCTGAGTTTCTGGCAATTGAGGGGATCTTCTTGGAAAATCAACCTCAACCAAAACAACTTTATCTTTCGCCCAACTAGCAAATTCTGGGGTTTTTAATACTTCTTTTTGCAAACGAATACACCAACCACACCAATCACTTCCTGTGAAAAAAAGTAATATTGGCTTTTTGGTTTTCATCGAAATCTCAGCCGCTTTATCAAAATTGGTCTCCCACGTAAGTTCTTGAGCTTCAACTGCTATTGAACCGATAAAGAATGCTATAATTAAAACTATTTTTTTCATAGGGTATGTTACTTTACTATTTTATTTTCAAAAATCATGCCTAAAATCATCGAACACCATGCATCAATTTCTTAATAATTGGAGCCATCACAACAGAAAACAAAGCTACTGAAATTGAAATTATGGTGAGCATCCAAAAGAAATAACTCAATCCATGCTCATTTGCAATTTTATCAATATTTTCTCCAAACATTCCTGCTCCTTTCATTCCAATTGCAACTGCAAGATACCAAACTCCAAACATAAATGCAATCATTCTTGCTGGAACGAGCTTACTTACATATGACAATCCTACTGGTGAAATGCACAATTCAGCCATAGTGTGAAACAAATATACTAAAATCAACCAAATCATACTCACCGAAGCCGTTTTGGCTCCAGGAGCTATACCACTTGCTCCAAAGGCTACACAAGCCATTCCTAATGCTAAAAGTCCCATTCCAATTCCGTATTTATTATTAGCAGATGGATTGTACTTACTTTCCCACCATTTAGAAAATAAAGGTGCTAGTGAAATAATAAACAAGGAATTTAATGTAGAAAACCATGTTGCTGGCACTTCTGTCAGGGGTTTTGTAACCTTATCAATTTTTAAGAATTCTAAAGTGCTATCTGATAGCGATAAATATCCTGCAGTGTAATAATCCTTGGCTAACATCCAAATGGCTATAGCCCAAACTATAACAAAACTAGCGCTCAAAATAACATTTGCAACAGCATAATTCTTAAAAGTTTGTTTGAATAACAAATACAAAACCCAAGTAATGATGGCCAAAGGCAATATAGTTATTAGTGAATTTATCACTAAAAATATCACACTCCAATTACCTACTAAAACTCTATTTGTATAATCATTAGCAAAGATGGTTAAGCTATTGGGCGATTGCTCAAAAATAGCCCAAAAGGCAACGGATAGAAAGGCAAAAAAGGTTACCGCCGTTAACTTCTCTTTGGTAATTTTTGAATATTGGGTAAATCTGTAAAGTAATAATCCAATAAATAAAACTAAGGCCGTAAGTATGGCTACGGCATTTCCATTATCACCCAAAAAAGCAAAAATATTTACTTTACCTCCTGATATTTTTGTGGCAGGATCATTCAAAATCCAGAGTAATCCCAAAATACATGTTAGCGCTATAACTCCTAATTGGACTGGTGTAAAAGGATTTCTTTTATCTGTATCAGACGCCGTAGTCTTAGCAACACTTTCTTTATTTGGCTTCAAACCAATATTCCCAAAAATGTTTTGAGACAACCAAAACTGCAAGGTTCCAAAAAACATAAAAATTCCAGCAAGACCAAAACCATAACTCCATCCCACTTTTTCACCAAGGTAACCACAGAGTAAAATTCCGAAGAACGCACCAGCATTAACACCCATATAAAACAAGGTATAGGCACCGTCTTTTTTCTCTGGACGATCTTTGTACATTTCAGAAATGATTGAAGTCATATTAGGCTTAAAAAAACCATTCCCAAAAACCAATAATACCAATCCTAAATAGATTGAAAAATGAGTTTCAATAGCCATGGAGGCATGCCCCAACGTCATCAAAGTTGCACCTAGAACTATTGCCCATCTAAACCCAATTATTTTGTCTGCAAAATAGCCTCCAAGCATCGTCGATAAATATACTAATCCCACATAGGAACCAAATAAAGCGGACGCATTTTCTCTAGTCCATTCCCAACCTCCATCAACTGCAGATGTTGTCAAGAATAGTATCAGTAAAGAACGCATACCGTAGAAGGAAAATCGCTCCCACATTTCGGTAAAAAACAATACAAATAATCCAGCTGGATGCCCTAAAACTGGATTTTTAAAAAATTGATCGGTTGAGTTTTGATTCATGTTTCTTTTATTTTACTTCCTGCATTAATTTCCTGATTAATGGAGATATAACTATTAATATTGCTCCTGCGATTAAAGCATAAATTGCCAATTGATAATATCCGTCTGTATAGCCTTGTAATTTTGTGAGTAATGAGGCATTTTCATCTGGTGAGGACATTCCTGCACCCAATAATCCTGCTACATATTGCCCATAAGCACTGGCTAAAAACCACATTCCCATCATCATCCCTGAAAGTCTTTTTGGAGATAATTTTGTCATTATTGATAATCCTATGGGAGACAAACATAACTCTCCAAAAGTAATGATAAAATAAGCAATCGTAAATATATTCAGTGAGGTTATACCTTGAACATCAGCAAAAAATCGGGTGTAGTAGAAGGTGTAGAATGATAAAGCTAAAAATAAAAACCCGATTCCGAATTTCAAAACCGTATTGGGCTCTATCTTCTTTTTGGCCATTGCCAGCCATACTAATCCTAAAATTGGGCTGAAAACAATCACAAATAATGAGTTAGAAGTATTGTTGACAATGTTGGGGTTAATTTCAAAAAACAATAGATTATGACTCAAATTATTTTTAGCAAAAAGTGCTAAAGAACCTCCACTTTGTTCGAAAAAAGCCCAGAAAATAACCGAAAATAAAATAAAAATAAATGCAGCTATTAATTTCTTTTGAGATTTACTGTCTTTCTCAACAACAGTTTCATATAAGAAATACAAAATTGCCAGGGGACCAATGGTATACATGAAATAATCTGTATAATCCGTATTTTTAATCATGATAAAAATAAAAGGAATACTGATTAGAGAACCCAAATAAACGGCAACTTCCTTTATAGTCCTTTTTGATGCACTCAAATCAAGTAATGGTGAATCACCTATTGGACCTAATGATTTTTTTATTGCAACAAACGTTATCAATCCAATCATCATTACTACAGCCGCAGATAAAAAGGCATAGCTCCAACCATAATCTGGACTTGTTCCAAAATAAACGCAGACAGCTCCTCCGAGTAAGGCACCTAAATTGATTCCTGAATAAAACAATCCGAAACCAGCATCTCTCCTACTATCTCCTTCTTTATATAATTCTCCAACCATTGAAGAAATATTAGGTTTAAAGAATCCCGTTCCAATAATTGATAAAGTGATTCCTAAATAAAAATATACTTGTGGTGAAAATGCTATAATTAAATTCCCAATAATCATTACAGTGGCACCAAAAACAAGTGATTTTTTAAACCCTAAAATCTTATCAGCAAAAATACCTCCTATAAATGTAAAGGCATACACAAAAGCCTGAATAGCTCCATATTTCAAATTGGCTTCTTTATCAGATAATGACAATCCTAAAATCTGATCGGCCATAAAAATGGTCAAAACCCCACGCATACCATAGAAACAAAATCGTTCCCACATCTCCACCAAAAACAAATACCATAATTGCTTTGGATATTTCCCTTCAAAATTCTGAATTTCTTCTAATGTTGGCGCAGCTGTTTTAGTCATCTTCTATAAATTTTCTTTAATAAAATTAGTCATCTTGGTGTACAATTGAATTCGGGTTTTACCTCCATATATTCCATGATTCTTGTCTGGATAAATTTGGGAATCAAACTGCTTATTGGCTTGAATTAGTGCTTCCATCATTTGCATCGAATTTTGCAAATGAACATTATCATCGGCAGAACCATGTATCAAAAGAAACTTACCTTTCAGTTTATCCACATAATTTATCGGAGAATTTTCATCATATCCACTAGGGTTCTCTTGAGGTGTTTGCAAATACCTCTCGGTATAAATACTATCATAGAAACGCCAATTCGTAACTGGAGAAACGGCAATAGCCATTTTAAATACATCTGCTCCTTTTAACAAACAGTTGGCCGACATAAAACCGCCGTAACTCCAACCCCAAATTCCAATTCTAGATTTATCTACATAGGGATAATTTCCGATAACTTTTGCGGCATCAATTTGGTCTTCTACTTCATATTTCCCTAGTTGTCCTTGAGTACATTTTTTAAAATCTGCACCCTTAAAACCAGTTCCTCTTCCATCAACACAAGCTATAATATAGCCCTGTTGAGTTAGCATGAAATACCAATAATCGTCCAAACCATTCCAAACATTCCCTGCTTCCTGAGTTCCTGGACCGGAATATTGAAATAGTAGAACAGGATATTTTTTTGTAGCGTCAAAATCTTTTGGTTTTATTATCCAAGCATTTAACTCGTTGCCTTTTTCTGTTTTTAAAACAAAGAACTCCTTTGCAGGTAAGTTATACGCCTTTAGTTTATCACTCAAGGCTCCATTGGTTTCTATGACTTGTAATTGCTTTCCAGTTTTTGAATCATGAAGTGTATTGGTTGTTGGCTGAGTTGCGCTTGAAAAAGTATTGATGTAAAATTGAAAATTAGGACTAAAAGTTGCTTCATTGGTACCCTCTCGTGAAGAAAGACGTACTTTACCTTTCCCATCCAAATTGATTCTATAAATGTCTCTGTTAATAGAACCGTTTTCAACTGATTGATAAAAAATAGTGCTTGTTTTTTCGTCAAGCCCATAATATCCTGTTACTTCCCAATTACCCTTTGTAATTTGTCGTTTTAATTTTCCAGTTTTATCATACAAATAAATATGGTTAAAACCGTCTTTTTCACTGGTCCAAATAAAACTATTGTCTTTTAAAAAAGTTAGATTATCAGTAATGTCGACATACGCTTTGTCTTTTTCATTTAAGATTACTTTTGCAGTTGCAATATTTCCGTCTATAAATAGTAAATCCAAATTATCTTGGTGGCGATTTAGTATTTGAGCACTCAATATGTTGGAATCATTTGTCCATTTTATTCTTGCAATGTAGAAGTCGGAATAATTACTAAGATTTACTGGCTTTGTTTTGGCAGTAGCCACGTCATAGATATGTAAAGAAACTTCAGAATTTTTTTCTCCAGCCTTTGGATATTTAAAAGTTTCTACGGCAGGATACAACTCTTTTCCAAAAACGGTCATTGAAAATTCAGGAACTTGACTTTCGTCAAATCGGATGTAGGCAATTTTTTTACTATCCAAACTCCAATCAAAGGCTCTTATAAAAGGATTTCCTGAAGCTCTTGGGTCGTTAAATTCTTCCTCATAAACCCAGTCCGTAATCCCATTAATGATTTTATTTTTTTCACCATCAGTGGTAATTTGGGTAGACTGTTTAGTAGCTAAATCATAGATGTAAATATTATTTTCTTTAGCATAGGCAATCTTTGTACCGTCAGGAGAAAATGTAGGTTCTTGAATTTGAAAATCAAATAGTTTCGTCAATTCTTTATTAACAATAGAATATAAATAATAATCTGCAGTGAAAGAATAACGGTAAATTGAATTTGAATTATTAGCGATTAAAATCATTTTTTCATCCGCGCTGAAAGAATAGCTATCAATTCCGTCTGCCAATTCTTTGTAATCTTTAGTATCAATAAGAGTGGCTACTTTTTTTAGAGTTGCAAAATCATACAAATCAATTTGCATGCTTCTGGTTGCTCTATCAAAATTTAAAACAGTGTATTGATTGGTGTTTTTTAGAGATTGCAATTCGTACATTTCTTTTGTTCGAAAAGCCCCTGAGTAAATTTCTTCAATGGTTATCTTTTTTTGCGAAAAAACAGCTAAGGATACTACTAAAAAGAAAATAGTAATTTTGTTTGAACTCATGAATTAATTGTAAAAATTAAAGGAGTCAATTTTAGTGAAAAAATTAGACATAATTACTTTTTTTTGTGTTAAATGAATTATTTCCACTAAAAAAATGTTTTTGTTTTAAAATAACAAACACTATCAACTATAAATCCCAACTATTAAGAATAATGAACACAACACAATCAATAATATTAATACAGGGGTGATGAATTTAATCCAAGTTTTTATACTTACGTTAACCAAGGCTAATGTTGGCAAAATAAGGCCCGTTGGTGCTACAAAACCCATAATTGCCATTCCATAAATGTATGAGTTAACAATTTCTCTACCAGGTATGTTGACTATTATCGCTAATGCACCAATAATAGGCATAGTAAGCACAGCCATTCCGGAGCTAGACTGTATAAAAAGAGAAAAGAAAAGATAAAAACACATCAGCAAAATAACAAACAAAGCTGGATGTACACCTTGAACCATGTTGGCACAGTAAAATAATATAGAATCACTAATATGACCTTCGTTCAAAACTATAGTAACACCTCTTGCCACTCCTATGATAAAAGCGACTGACAACAAACTTTCGCACCCTTTTATAAATTCAGAAATAAATACTTGCTCTTTCATTTTTACAATCACAGCAGTCAAAATAGATGCTGCTAAAAACAATGCAGACATTTCAAGTGTCCACCAACCACGAAAAACCACTCCAATAATCATGGTGATAAAAGTTATAAAATAGACACTCAATAACAGTATAGTTTTGGAATCCAACTTTTGGATAGTAGCAATTTGACTGATATCAGTATCAAAAACTGGTTTTACATGTCCATCAATTTGATACACAAGAGATTTTTTAGGATCTTTTTTAATTTTAGCGGCATATCTCAAAACATACCAAATATAGATTACATTAGAAATAACATAAATCAAAAGTCTTTCAAACAAACCATCCATCCAATTGATTCCAGCTGCATTCGAGGCAATAATTACCGAAAATGGATTTGAAAAATTGCTGATGTTTCCAAGACTTAAACCTCCAAATATTATAGCTATCGGCACCAATAAATCATAGCCTGCTGCCAGGAAAATAGGAACCAATAAAGGATAAAACACCAATGCCTCTTCAGCCATACCATAAGAAGCCGCCAAGAATGAAAATAACAAGGTGAGAATGACAATAAGCATTGGCTCTCTGCCACGCATGGTGTGAGAAAGTGCACTAATTCCTTTTATCATGGCGCCAGTTTCATTAAAAACATACATAAAACCACCAATAATCAATACAAAAAGAGCAATATCGATACTTTCAATGATCCCTTTTATTGGAGCTTGTAACACGCTCATCAATCCCTGAGGATTACTTTCTAACTTTTGATACGTATCAGGTACAGATACTGGCTTGCGAATTTCCCCTGATTCAAACTTCTGAATTAGAATTACTATTTTTAAACTATCGAGCGTTTTTTGTGTAAATGGTAATTTTATTTCTGAAGTGTTTGTTATCAAAACAAATCTTTTCCCGCCCTCTTCAACAGACAATCTATTGTATTGACCAGAAGGCAATAACCATGTACTGATAGCAGCTAGTAAAATCACAAGCATCAAAATGGTTATTGGTCTAGGAAGCGATTTCTTCTTTGTCATATTTCTGTTTTTAAAATATCTTAACCCGTTTGGTTGAAATTAGTTTTTGATACTAATTTTCGTCAGTTCGAGTGCTTTTCTTCAGAAAAGTGTATCGAGAACAAGTAAAATTAGAATTAAAAACGGTTCTCGATACATTTTTTGTTCCGTTTTACTGCACAAAAAACACTCGAACTGACGTTTTTAATAATTGCTCCCAACGGGTTATCTTAAACCTTTTATCTACCTATCACCTATTATGGGCAAAAAATATAAATCCCATTCAGTATCAAATATAACTATTAAATCTAAACCGTATCTTTGCAGTCAAATTATTTTAACCTAATGCGCATGAACAATACTGTTAGTGGATTTTCTAAATTGTCCAAGGATGAAAAAATAGATTGGATTGCCAAAGAATATTTTTCTAAACCTGTAGAAGCTATTTCCTTACTTAAAAAATATTGGAATTCAGATGCTGCGGTTCAACAACTACACGACGAATTTATAGAAAACACCATAACCAACTTTTATTTGCCAC
Source organism: Flavobacterium sp. R1_16 (assembly GCF_057652095.1). Lineage (NCBI taxonomy): Bacteria > Pseudomonadati > Bacteroidota > Flavobacteriia > Flavobacteriales > Flavobacteriaceae > Flavobacterium > Flavobacterium sp. R1_16. The sequence continues at coordinate 387,596 of NZ_JBYFCG010000001.1, read as the reverse complement.
TTGGTGTAGCTCCTAATTTTCTCATAAACGGAAAAAACTATAGCATCCCAATGGTTATTGAAGAAAGTTCGGTGGTTGCAGCAGCTGCAAAATCGGCAAAATATTGGTCTACAAGAGGCGGTTTTAAAACTACAGTTTTGAGTACTGAAAAAATTGGTCAAGTACATTTCATCTATAAAGGCGATACTCAAAAACTAGAAAATTTCTTTGCATCAATTAAAACTAATTTCTTTACTGAAACCGAGAGCATCACTAAAAACATGCAAAAAAGAGGCGGTGGAATTCTAGATATTGAATTGCGAGATAAAACCCATTTAATTGAAAATTATTTTCAATTGCATGCCACTTTTGATACTAAAGATTCCATGGGAGCAAATTTTATCAATTCTTGTTTAGAGCAATTTGCCACAACATTGAAAAAAGAAGCTCGTTCCTTTGAATCCTTTTCAGAAGAAGAAAAAAATATTGAAGTGGTGATGAGCATTTTATCCAATTATGTTCCCAACTGCATTGTTCGAGCTGAAGTATCGTGTGCCGTTTCCGAATTGGCGGATAAGAAAATCGAAAATCCTCATGATTTTGCAGAGAAATTTGTGAGAGCCGTTCAAATTGCATCTGTTGAACCGTTTAGAGCAGTAACGCACAACAAAGGTATCATGAACGGAATTGACGCTGTAGTACTGGCTACTGGCAACGATTTCCGTGCGGTAGAAGCTGGGATTCATGCTTATGCTTCTAGAAATGGGGCGTATTCAAGTCTATCGTATGCTGAAATTGAAAATGATATTTTTAGCTTTTGGATAGAAATTCCACTAGCATTAGGAACTGTTGGCGGATTGACTTCTTTACATCCATTGGTGGCATTTTCTCTTGAAATGCTAGGAAAACCAAATGCCGAAGAATTAATGCAAATTGTAGCTGTAGCTGGACTAGCACAAAATTTTGCTGCCTTGCGCTCCCTGACCACTACTGGTATTCAGGAAGGACACATGAAAATGCACATTAATAATATCTTGAATCAATTGCACACAACTGAAGAAGAGCGTAAATTGATAAAAATCCATTTTGAAAACAATGTGATTTCCCATGCGGCAGTGGTTGATTTTATTGAAAATTTAAGAAAATAACACTTGAAACAAACCTTTTACAGCAACGGAAAATTGTTAATCACTGGCGAATATGTAGTGCTAGACGGAGCGTTGGCTCTAGCATTGCCTACAAAATTTGGTCAGGATTTAGTTGTTGAACAAGGTACAAACAAAGAAATAGTTTGGAAAAGTTTTGATAGCGATGGAAGTCTTTGGTTTGAAGCTACTATTTCGTTTTCTGATATAATCCATAATTCAAATTTTGAAAATCAATCGGAGCGAAATACCTTGATTGGTATTTTGCATGAAGGCTTTCGTCTCAATCCATCGTTTATCGAAAATGCAGGGGGGTATACTATTACAACTCACTTGAGCTTTCCGAAATTTTGGGGATTAGGTACTTCTTCTACCTTGATTAACAATATAGCGCAGTGGATTGGCATTGATGCTTTTGTATTGCTAAAAAACAGTTTTGGAGGCAGTGGCTATGATATTGCTTGTGCGCAAAATAATACGCCAATACTATATCAATTGGTTGAGGGAAAACCAGTTGTAGAACAGGTGTTTTTTAACCCTAATTTCACAGAACAAATTTATTTTGTCTACTTGAATAAAAAACAAAACAGCAAGAATGCCATTGCTGCTTATTACAAAAAAGAAAAGAATAAGGCAGCAACCCTTTCAAAAATCAATGCGATTACAACTACTATCCTACACTCAAAAAATAGTGAGACCTTCTCTTCCGAAATTGAAAACCACGAAACGATACTAAGTGAAATTTTAGAAACAAAACCCATTAAGGATATTTTTTTTTCAGATTTCTCTGGAACTGTAAAAAGTCTTGGTGCTTGGGGTGGTGATTTTATTTTAGTGGTTTCAAAAGACAATCCGACGGACTATTTTAAAGAAAAAGGTTTTGCGACCGTTATTCCTTATGGAGAAATGATTCTATAAAAAAACCGACTAAATTAGTCGGTTTTTTTATTTGTTTAGAATCCTAATAATTAAATTGTACTCTATTATCTTCAATATCTGCTTCAGCTTTCAATGCTGGTATCACACGTCCTGAATAACCAGAAACTTGTGACTTTACTTTTGCGATATAATCGGTATGATTTTTTAACGCTGGAGCCTTAGTCACTACTTTTGTTTGTACTACATATACTCCTGAATTACCTTCAATTGGCGCAGAGATTTTATTTACTGGAGTTGCAAAAGCGGTTCCCACTACTTTTTTCTCTTGACCTACATTTGGTAAATTCGCATTTTCTAAAGTAATATCCAATGCCTGTTGTACAGAAGATTTGCTCGATTGTGCAATTGCTGCTAATGAAGCACCTTTCATTTTTGCTTTCAGAATCTCCGCTTTTTTCTTGTTTTTAAGAATTGGCTCTATTCCTGGTCTAGCATCTTCAACAGGTGTTAATCCTTCTTCGTTTACTTTTTTAAGCTTAGCAATTACATTTCCAACATTGGCTATTTCGAAACGTTTTACATCACCTACTTTAGTACCGCTTTCAAATGCCCAACGTACAATTTGTCTTTGATTACCAACGTTACCAAAATTTTCATCCATAGCTTTTGCTTTCACAGGTGGATTAACGGTCAATTTAGCTTCTTTGGCTACTTTTTCAAAATCTTTTTCATTGGCATCCATCTCAAATTTTACTGCTTTTTGATAGGCTTTATCAGTAGTTGCATCTGATGGCTCAATCTTTTGGGCTATGGTTGCTAAACGAACCGCATCTTGCTTGTCAGTAATATTGATAATGTGGAAACCAAAATCAGTTTCTACCAAACCTATTTTTCCAACTGGATTATTAAATACAAAATCATTAAACGGTTTTACCATTTGTCCTTGAGAGAAATAACCCAAATCTCCACCTTGTTGTGCTGAAGAATCATCTGAATTTGTTAATGCTAACATTAAGAAACTTGATGGATTAGCTTGCACTTGAGCCAATAATGCTTCGGCTTTTGCTTTAGCTTGTTCTTTAGTTCTTTTCTCTTTTTTATTTGGAACTTGAGTTCCTTCATAGCTAATCAATATGTGACTCGCTTTTGCATTTGCCCCAGCTTTTCTTCCTAACGATTTGCTTAAACAGTAATAAGGCCCTCTCATATATGGCCCATAGATTTGTCCTTGTGGCAAGTTGAATAATTGTTCCGCATGTTCAGCAGGCAAATCTTTCTTTGCAACAAATGTTGAATCATAAGGGATATCTGAATTTTCGTTTACAAATTCAGCATCATTTGTAGTTTCTCTAAATCCAGGTAAAGTATCATTTTTAGCAGTAGCCTGATTGTAAACTACTCTTCCTGACAACAACGAATTCACTGTCGTTTTAACTTCATTTTCGTCTTCAGGCGAAGCTTTATCTTCGATTAAAACGTATTCAATTTCACGCATTTCATCAGCTTTGTATTTCTTTTCATTTTTCTTCATGAATTCAATAATCTCAGCATCAGATACTTTTACCTCGCTATCTTTTACAGATGAATACAAAGCTCCAACATAATCAAATGTTACTTTGTTAGCTTCCATTTCATATTTTAACTTCCCTTCTGTTTCAGTAGTATAAACCCCTGCTTTAACTAAGGTGTTGTATATTTGGTATTTTGCGTTAAGATCAGCATCTTTTTCTCTGTCTTTCAAGTACTGGGCTTGTTCAGGATTTGATTTGAAATATTCTTTGAACTTTGCTAAATCAAAAACACCTTTGGTTTGAAACATTGGATTTTGTCCAATATTTTGGTCGTTTTTAAACACTTCCAATATATGTTTTTCACTAGCTAGCAATCCCAATTTATCGAATTCAGCAGAAAGTAAAGCAATAGAAACTTCTTGATCCCAAACTCTATTTACAGCCTGAGTAGAAGTCATTCCTTGTTGACCACTTTTTTCTAGATTACTAACTTTTATTCTAAAATCTTCAAATGGTATGTCTTTACCATTAACACTTCCCACATCTTTTGGTGAAGATTTAAATCCTCCATTATTGAATAAATCGCCAATGATGAATGCTAATAAACAAGAACCAATAACTAGTATTAGAAGTAAAGAGCGCTGTCTAATTTTTTGTAAAACTGCCATTTTAAATATCGTTAATTTTTAATTCAGTTTGCGAAAATACAATTATCTATTTAATAACCATAGATGTAAACTTATAATTTGCAAGATTTTTTATTTTTTTTTCAAATTTTATTCTATCAAAGACATTTTTACTAATTCTATCTTCTTATTTGTGGCTTCTTCAATAGTAAAATTGAACTTTTCAATGCTAATTTGTTCTCCTTTTTGAGGGATTTCTTTGGTAAAATCGACAATAAAACCTCCAAGAGTTCCATAGGAATCACTCTCGGGAATGTTGAGTTTATAGGTTTGATTCAAATATTCAACATCCAATCGAGTAGAAAACAAATAAATGCCTTGCTCTAGCTCCTGTTCTATCAACTCTTCTTCTTCGTCATGCTCGTCTTCAATTTCTCCAAAAAGTTCTTCCACAATATCTTCAACGGTTATAATCCCAGAAGTTCCACCATACTCGTCCAGAACAACGGCTACACTTTTTCTCTTTTTGGTTAGTAAATCCAGTGCGTCTTTGATAAAAATAGTTTCAGGAACAAATTCAACTGGGATTAAAACCGACTTAATACTTCTTGGCTTTTTAAACAACTCAAACGAATGTACATAGCCAATAATATCGTCTAAAGAATTTTGACTTACCAAGATTTTGGAATAGCCTGTTTCTATAAACATTTGTTTTAGCTCTGCTACAGAATCATAGATGTCCACAGCAGCGAGTTCTGTTCTGGGCGTCATAATATCTCGGGCTTTTACCCCTGAAAATTGCAAAGCATTTTGAAAAATTTGAATTTCAGAGTCCACATTTTCATGGTCTTCTACGGTACTCATTTGCTCAGAGATATAGTTTCCCAAATCCACTTTCGTAAAAAACAATTGCACTTGGTCGCCTTCAGTTTTAAAAAACTTTTTCAAAATAAAATCCGATATCCACAAAATGAATGTGGAAATGAAATAAAACAATCTATAAAAAAAATAGGCTGGAATAGCAAAGAATTTAATGACTCCGTTGGCATAAATTTGAAAAAAGACTTTCGGCAAAAACTCGGCGGTAATCAAAACAATACATGTAGAAATCAGTGTTTGCAAGAACAAACTGAACAAATCTGAAAAATGGTAGGGTAACGTTATAATCCAGTCCATCAGCAAATCTCCCATGAAAAAACCATATACCACCAATGCAATATTATTCCCAATTAGCATGGCCGCTATGAATTTGGAAGGTTTTTCAGTAAGTTTAGTAAGGGTTTTTGAGAGAAGATTGTCTTGTTTTTTTTCTATTTCAAGATAAATTTTATTGGAAGAGATAAAGGCAATCTCCATTCCTGAGAAAAAAGCGCAAAATAGCAGGCATAGTAGTATGATACTAATTTCCATGTTTTACATTTTGTTGTTTTTTTCTTTTTCAAATTTTTTAGCAAAACTCCTTCTGAAAAAAAACATAAAAATAGCAACGGCAGCAATACCAAAACTCAACCAAGGAGTTTCTTCTGTATTTATTTTAGTAAAACCATCATAAATAAAAAAAAGTCCAAAAACCAAGTAGATGTATTGTGTATATTTTAGATAATTCATTTTCTTTCTATTAAATAATTATTCCGATTGATCTATTTCGCCTTTTATTTTCTGAGAATTTACAATTTTAAAATCCTTGCTAAAATCGATTCCTTCTCCGTAAGAAACACCCTTTGGGTCAGTAAATTTAAACTTTTTTTCGGTAAAAAACCACTCGTTTTTTTGATCAAAATACAATTGTTCTGTTTCCAAAAATTGTCCTGTTTCATTCGAGATGGTAACATGACCTTGCAAATCGATTAGGTCTGTTCCTTTAAAAGAAATAGCATAGTCTGATTTTACGAATGTTTTTCTGTCTTTAGCATCATACAAGGTAACATCTATACCTTTTGGAAACTCCGTGAACGGAAACTCAACATTGGAATAATCGAGCATTTTAGGACTAACAAGAATGGATTTTATTCTACCCGAATCGGTATATTTCAAATTAAAATTTTCCGCCTCACCACTAGGAACAAACTCTGAATAATTGATTTTTTGTACCTCTTTGAAATTACTCTCACACCCAAAAAAAGCATTTAGAACGACCACTAGAAACAAAAAAGAAACTAATTTATAATTCTTGGTCTTCATATTACATTCGTTTAAGTACTCCTTGCTGTTTTTTTTTCGAACGATTAATCGTATTTTCTTGGTGTAAACCATTTATCATTCAAAGATAAACTCAATATAATATTCATATAATTCTCCTGAATCAAATTGGCTCTTGTGGTTCCACGTTTACCAATTTCAAACCCTACATTAAGATTAGAAAAAGTCCCACCAACTGGCAAGCCTAATCCTCCTGTGATGGCATAGTCTCTTATGGATATTGTATTAATTACTAAACCTGTATTCTCATACCTGAAACCTCCTCTATAGGTTACCTTCTTGAAATAATTATCAAAAGAATTGTAGTTGGGTATGTAATAACCTCCTAGAGTATATTTGGTTCCATTCTCATAACTTACGTTAGCAACATCACTTATTCTGTTACTAAAAGTGTTGCTCCCCTTGAAAGTAACTTCTGTTCCAATAATCCATTTTTTGGTTTCTCCCACTCCCGCACCAACAGAAAACGTGCTAGGCATTTTTATAACAGTCTTAGAATTAATTACATCCAGATAATCCTGAGGTATCGGAGTTAAATCACCAATGTATCTCACTGTGAAAATAGTTCTTTCATTGGAAGAATTCAAGTTACTTTCAGGAGAATAGGTAATACCGCTGTAGAAATCCAATTTTTTGGTAATCTTTCTATTATACATCGCTCCAATTTTAACATCTAAACCAGACAAACTCGATATATTGGTTTCTTGCGAACCATTTTGTGATACACCAATATATTTTATGCTCTCTGTTTCAATTCTTCCAAAATTATAGGCCATCTCGGCACCAATACTGAATTTTGAAAACTTGTATCCAAAACCTAAAAAAGCTTTATTCAAACCACCTGTTCCTCCATAGCGATTGAGAGAGTCTATAATAACCCCATCATCGTATTGATTTTTTATTTTATATCCCACACTTGAATACGGAATTAAACCAAAAGCGATACCAACTTTTTTCACAGGAAATGCAACTGCTAAATAGTCTAATGTCACTCTTCGTGCATTTTCACTTTCAGTATTCGACTTGAATTGTGTTGCATTATAACTACCTCCTAAACTAAAAGTCGTCAACTTCAAACCTGAATACGAGGCTGGGTTTTTTAGATTGACATGGATACTATCTGGAACAATAGATAGCCCTCCCATGGCATTCATATCGTGAGTTCCTTTAAATCGAACATCACCTATTCCAAAAAAAGAATAGGGTGATGAAGAACCCTGCTGAGCAAATGATACAAAGGAAAAGAGGAAAAACAGAACTACTAAAAACTTTCTAATCATTTTTGATTTTGTATTGATAGGTTTGATTTAAACTTTCGAGAAGAAAATTTGAATTGGCAAATATGGTATTTTTTAATCGTTTAGCCAAAAAATCTGTATCGCCACCCGTTAAAATTATGATAAAGTTTGGAAAAACTGCTTGATACTCATTGATAAATCCGTCAATTTCATTTACAACCCCATTCACAACTCCAGAATGAATAGATTCTTGAGTGGTTGTACCTATCAAATAGGGTGCTGTATCTTGATTGTCGCCTTGCTTCATGCTTTCTATGTTTAGCAACGGTAGTTTAGCAGTATACTGATGCAATGCCTCATAGCGCAACCGAATCCCTGGGGAAATAGCTCCGCCGTAATACACATCGTTTGCGTCAACAAAATCATAGGTGATACAGGTTCCCGCATCAATAACCAATCTGTTTTGATTAGGGAATTGCAACACCGCGCCAGTGGCAAGCACCATTCGGTCAATACCCAAGGTTTGGGGTGTGGCATAGTGGTTTTGAAAAGGAAATGAGGTAGTATGCGCAACAAAATGTATTTTTACACGCTTATCCCACATCAAAAAATCTTCACGACCTATTTCCCCAACAGAAGCCACAATCAAATCAGTAATTTTTGGATGTGTTTTTAAAATACTTTGCACCTTTTTTTGCAAGGCTTCTTTAGAAAAAAACAAGACCTCTAAAAGGGTATTCTCCTCAAATACAGCCGCTTTAATTCGGGTATTGCCAATATCAATTGCTAAAAGCATTCTTTTCATTTTAGAATGCGAAGTTACGAATTGATTTTTTTTAATATTTGTTTTGGATAAATTAAAAATCATTCTATATTTGCAACCGCTTAAAGCGAGAGGTACCTTAGCTCAGATGGTAGAGCAACGGACTGAAAATCCGTGTGTCCCTGGTTCGATCCCTGGAGGTACCACTTAAAAACCTGAATAGAAACTATTCGGGTTTTTTTATGCTTTAACCTAAAAGTATTTACTCAAACTAAGACAAAACGTTTAACCTCATCAAACTAACACCTTGTTTAGTTTGTGATGATTTTTTTAAAAACTATTATTCTATCACAATGTTGTGATGACTTTTCAAAAAAAATTATTTTATCACTAAGTTGTGATGATTTTTATAAAAATGAAAAAAGTATCACAAGAAAATTGTAGTGGTTCCATATTTTCAAGGCATACAAAGCTGCTAAATCAAAAAAATTTGCGGTATTTTTGGTGCTATTTACTACTTTAGACCGCTGTGAAATTTACATCAAGCTACGAAAGTTAAATAGTATTTCAATTGGCAATTAAAAAAAAGTGTGCATTTTTTTGTATTTTTGTTTAGATTTATTTCAAAAAAAATCTAGCAATACTGTAAATTAAAAAAGCCATGGCTACTATAACTGCTTCACAAATTAATTTAAAAATAAATGCACTTCCCACAAATCTTTTGTATGAAGTGGATAAGTACATCGATTTTTTAACTTTTAAATCCGCCAATTCTGACTGGGCGGAAGAACTGTCTGAACAACAAATTTCATTAATCGAAAAAGGAAAAAAAGATATCGAAGAAAACAGAGTGATTCCACACCATGAAGCTAAAGAACAAATTAAAAATTACATCAAAAATAAATCACTTTGATGGAAGTTATTTGGACACAAACGGCTTTGGAATCATTTTTTAGAGTAATAGATTATTTATTTGATTATTGGACAAGCAAAGAAATAGAAATTTTCGAAATTGAAGTTGAGCAACTTATTGAAAGAATTGCCTCATTTAACCAAATTTGCCCAGAATCTAAATTGTTTGGTTATAGAAAATGTAGTATCAATGAGCGTAATTCGATGGTATATCATATCGTAAACAATAAGTTGTTATTGGTTACTTTTTTAGATAACAGAAGCCAACATTCTTATTAATCTTCACTTAATAAATACCAAAAGCAACTCCTTTCGAGTTGCTTTTGTTTGATTTATCCTATCGAAAAGACTTTTCCCTTATTTTAATCTGACTATATAAACTTTACAACAACTCTGAAATAATATTCATATTATCAGGTAATCGCCCTACGTTTTGCAGTTTGATACTTGCGAGTTTCTGAGCAATGGTCAAACATTCTTCAAGATTTTTGTTCAGCAGTTTCGCAAATAAAAAGCCCGTCCAAAAGGCATCTCCTGCGCCCGTAGTATCTTTAATCTCTTTTAAAGGAATGGCTTCTTGAAAATAAATTCCATGGATAGTATCGGATAATTTTACTCCGTCTTTCCCTTTGGTCAAACAGATGGTAGAAACGCCCAGCTTATGGAAATAATCAAAAATAAATTCTTCAGATTTGCTTTCTCCAAAAAATCGGAAACAGTCGTCTTCGCTCACTTTCACCAAAGGATTAGTAGACAAATAATCTTTTAAAACTTGGTGCGCTTCGTAGCGATTGGGCCAAATTTTCTCCGAATAATTAATATCAATACTCAATTGCAAGCCCAACGATTTGGCTTTGTGCGCACGATTGAGGATGGTGCTCCTAGCAGGCTCTTTGCTCAGAGCAAAACAAGTGGTGTGGAATATTTTGGATTTTGACAATAACTCATCTGGAATTTGGTCTTCAAGAATTTGGCAATCGGCTTCCCGATAGGCAATAAACTCAGGCGTGCTCTTTGACCTAGAAATAAAAATTACCGATGTAGGTGTATTCAAGGACTTCCTGATGTGTGACGTAATCACTTTGTTGTGATTCAATTTGTTGATGATATAATCGCCTAAACCATCACTTCCGCTGGTGGCAACAAGCGCGACATTTAGCCCAAGGCGAGAGGCATTCACGGCAACATTTGTGGGCGAACCTCCCAGAAATCGGTGGTAATCTTTTGTATGTGCTAGCGTATTGACTTCGTGACCTATAAAATCTATAAGCACCTCACCCACGCAAATGATGTCTGTTGAAGTATCCACTTTTAAGTAAGAAATTTGAAATTAGTATATAAATATTGATGTAAAAAAACCCTTGCTGCAGCACTCCAAGCACAAAATGGTACTCCATTAGGCTCCGCTGTTTGGGTATTAAAATTCTCGTAAAAACTATAATTCTCAATAGCATTTGCGTGATTGATGGCCTTTAAAACAGTTTCTGCCTCTTCCCTTTTGTTTTTTGAAAGCAAAGCCAATCCAAAGAAACCATTCACCATCGCCCAACTTCCTCCGTTGTGGAACTCATAAGGGTAATTTCTAAACTCGTATTTACAATTGTTTTTTAGCAAGTGCCAGTCTATATCTTTCTCTTCTATAGGTGGCCAAAAAGCGGGAAGTAATTGCAAATTCGTCTGTTTTTGTAAGTTTTCAGCATAAGAAATCATCGCTTTTTGAAAATTTTCATCCCCAATATTTAAAAGCAATGCCAAGGAATTAGCGAAAGCATCAAATTGAACTTTATATCCTGCCGGAGAAAAAGAACAAGGCATAAAACTGTCAAAATTCAATTCGTTGTAAGCGCGTTCGTGGTATTTTTCTCCAACAACATTCGGAGTAAAATTGATTTCTAACTGCTGTATAATCTTATCGATTTTATCTTGAATGTCTTTCCTTTTAGCAAAATAATTGTAGCTTTTTAAAGCCCAAACTCGCAACAATTGATCGTATAAAACATAACCGTCAGTAATGTACTCATCTGCCCAATTACCAGAAAGCGGCACATACATAAGGTGTTTGTTGTTAAACTCCCAAGCCTCCATGAGTTGCAAACATTTTTGAATGTTACTCTCATATTGTGCTACAAAGTCGGAGTCTTTTTTATAAAAACCATATTGACAAATCCCAATAATAAACCAAGTCACAGCATCTACTCTACCGGCTAAGCCACCATAACTGACCTCTTTTTCTGAACTAGAGGTCATCACATTAGATGGAATAGTTCCATTGGTATGTTGGTGTTGAGCGAGAGTCTCGAGGGTGTTTCTGAATGTCGTAATCAAATCATCATCGCCCGAAGCCAAAGCTGCCAAACCACAAATCACCCCATCACGAGCCCAAACTCTTTTGTAATTGGAAATATTTTGTGCGCTTGCCAAAAATCCTTCTGTAGAAGAACAATTTCGCAACAATTCAATTGCTTTTGTATAACCAATAGTATTCATTAATCAACAATTTGGTTTTTATTTTTAACTTTAATAAAAAGGGTGAAAATGGCTCCCAGTATCAAAAACAAACCTGCTAATCGAATCACATTTATTGGATTTTTTCCCAACAAATCATAGACAAAAAACCGCATGGTTAGTATTTGAATCGCCATAGGAATGACTATGAACATATTGAAAATACCCATGTAAACGCCTCTTTTTTCTTTGGGGATAGAACCTGCTAACAACTGATACGGCATAGCCATCATAGAAGCCCACGAAATACCAAGTCCAAAAGAATACAAATAAATTGTGCTTATAGCAACCGATGTTCCAAAAGGATTGTAGACATGAAAAAGTACATCGGTATTGTTTAAATAAGGCACTGATAATAATCCCAAACCGCCTAGAAGCAAAGCTATGAAATGAACGCCTTTTGATCCGATTTTTAAAGCAAGCGGAACTAAAGCAAACGCCACTAAAAAACAAATAATATTATAAGTTCCATTTAAATTTCCCGTCAAAAGTTGCGCCTCAGAAAATCCTTTCGAGGCTTGATCGGTGGTATGAAAAATAGAAATAGACAAGGTAGAAGTGATGTATTGCCAGTAACAAAACATAGCATACCAAGTGAAAAACTTTACGGGTATCAATTGACGCATGGTCAAAGGCATGGTTAAAAAGGCTTCTTTGATATCTAAAAAGGTTCGAGTCAAAATATTATTTTTTCCTTTTTCTTGTTGCATAAGAAGCAATTCTTCCTGAGTTGGAGGATATTCTCTAGTGGTGAGAACCGAGAGCAAGACTGACCCAATTGCTGCAAGAGCTCCAATAAAAAATGCCCAATAGGTATAGACTGGAATCCCATTGCTGAATTTATCTGTAAAAGCAAAAAAGCCCAAGGCTACTAAAATAGCTGGGGTGAAATTAGCCAAAGTAATTCCTAAACCAGTGAAAAAGCTTTGCATCAAAAATCCAAAAGAATGTTGTTCCTTTTGCAACTTATCGGCAACAAAAGCACGATAGGGCTCCATAGCGATATTATTGGCAGCGTCAAGAATCCAGAGCAAACTGGCTGCCATCCATATGGAAGTGGAAAAAGGCATAACGACCAAAGCAACACTAGAGAGAAGCGCACCAATTAGAAAAAAGGGTTTTCTGCGTCCGAATTTTGGCGACCATGTTCCATCACTTATTGCTCCGATAATAGGTTGTAATATCAATCCTGTTATTGGACCAGCAAGCCAAAGCATGGGTAAACTCGCCTCGTCAGCGCCCAAATATTTATAAATGGCACTCATGTTACTTTGTTGCAAACCAAAGCTAAACTGAATTCCGAAAAAACCGAAATTCATATTCCATATTTGCCAAAAATTAAGTCTTGGTTTATTTGACATCTTTATCGTATTAATTGCTTTAAAAAATCATCAAAATTGCCGTTGTTCGAAAAAAGTTCTCCGTATTTATCGATAACTGGAATGCCTAAATTAGAAGTGCTGATGTTTGCTTTTCGCAATTTAGCCAACATTTCGTTAAGCGCTTCCTTATTGGTATCAATATCATAAAAAACAAATTCTATTTTATTCTCTATCAGAATATTTTTAGCTGCTATGCAATAATGACACTCTGTACTGCCATAAATAATAATTGTTTTGTTGGTTTCTTCAACCTTTTTTTCGGTGCTGTCAATTGCTTGTGCATTCAAATTAAATTGAAATAGCAAAACAAAAAGAATAAGTAAGTAGTGGCTGTTTTTCATGGTATAAAAATCTGATTTAGTAAAAACAATTCCCATACTCTAAAAGTACGGGAATTGGTAACTAAACTAAACAAAACATAAAACTTTTTAAAATCTATATGACAAAGCCATTGAAACTGATCGTCCTGGCATAGGTCTCGCTCTAACATAATTTGTGGCATTTGCAGTAATGCTACCTTCTTCTGTTTCAGTAATAGCGAGGGTATCTAAAAGATTGTTTCCTGAAAGATTTAATGACAATCCTTTTGTGATGGCTACTTCAACAAATCCATTTACGATAACAAAACCATTCATAACCAAATCATTTGAATCTTGAGCATACGCTTTAGTTTGACCTATAAAGCTCAATCCGATAGTATTTTTCTTTCCAGCAAACTTGTAAGACGGAATGAAATTATACATCATTTTTGGCTGTCTTCTTGGTTCATTTCCATTGTTATCACCAGAGGTAATCTCTGCCTTGGTATAGGTTAATCCTCCACGAAGATTAAAATCATCATTTACATCGTATGATGTTTCTAACTCTAAACCTAAAGATTTGTAATTGTTTTTGATGATACTGTTTGAAGTAGCTTCATAACCGCCTTGTTCATCGGTTTTTGAATGAAAAGCTGTTGCATAAACATATCCTTTTGAGAATTTTTGTTTGTATCCAATTTCTGCTTGTGTCAAAAAGTCTAAGGCATTGATTTTATTTCCATCTAAATAATCTAAATCTGAAAACAAAATACGGTCTGCTTTTGCAGAAGCACCTCTACTGTATCTTCCAAAAAGAGATTGCTTTTCAGACAATAAATAATTAGCCCCAACAGAATACGAAACATAATCATAATCATAATCTACAGCTGTCTCATTTGCTGTATTTACCGCTGATACACTTTTTTCTGGAGCCGAAATTGCTCCATCATTATTGATATCAAATTGCGTTTGAGCACTTCCAGCGAAAGAACCTGTTACTTTACCCATATCAAAACGAATTCCACCTTCAAAAGATAATTTGTCTGAAGCATCTAAGTTAATATTTGCATAAGGTGCAGAAACATTGTATTGTGTGTCATAATTTCTAGTACAACAGTTGCCCCAAGCTGGAACGCCATAGGCATATAAACCATTAGCAGATAATAATTCTCCAGCTGCATTTGTAACATTGATTAGACGTGGGTTATTGTCTGAAACCTCTTGTAAATAGGAATTCCATAACCATGACATAGAGATATTTTGTATGGATTTAAAATAACCCGCAGTGATTCCTACGTTGTTAAATTTTTTGCTAATTCTTAAATCGTTCATGAAATTATTCATGTTGTTCAATTGAGTATCAAACATGTGTATTCTTGCTACCAATCCATTTGCAGTATTGAATGGTGTTCCATCTTTGGCATACGTCAGTTTTGAACCTTCTCCGAAAGAAGTTGCAATGGCGGATTCTGAACCTACTTCTGCAGGAAATGGAGCTATAAATCCACCACTATTTCCTGAATAACGAATATTATCTGTTACTTTCCAACCCCCATCTAAATCAAAATTAGCATTTGCTCCTATTGATTTCGACACAGGATGCATTCCATTAGCAACACTCTCTCTTCTTAGTTGCCCATCAGGTCCTAAACCTACATTATGATTCAAATAAATAGATTGTAAAGCACCCGTTGTAGCATCAAATCCGTTCACATTTCCCCATGTTGGATTCGAATTTGTTCCTGTAACTTTTACAGGCATTGGCATATAGGCTGCCGCTCTGTCGTTTAAGAATTTTGCATAAACCGTAACCGAACCATTTTCAAATTCTTTAGTAACATTGAATTTTACTTGTCCACCATTATTCGCTGTAAAGCCTGTTTCTCTAACACCTTCTCCAGCTCTGTAGAAACCTCCTGCATGAAAATATAATCCATCACCTATTTTTGCTCCATAATCTAAATCGGTTCTGAAATTATTGTAATCCAATCCAAAACTAGTCATCACAGTTCCTCCTTCGGTTTTACCTGTTTTGCTGATAAAGTTGATAATCCCACCTGGTGAATTAGTTGCTAATGTTGATGCAGAACCTCCACGAATGGCTTCAATTCTCGCCACATTTCCATCAAATCTTGTAAAAATATCAGCCGTTGCAAAAGCGATATCTCCAAATAAAAGTACTGGTAGTCCGTCTTCTTGGATTTGTAAATATTTAGATCCACCCGAAGAAATTGGCACACCACGAACAGAAATATTCGAGTTCCCTTCACCACCCGAAGACTCAGACCGAATTCCTGGAATAGTTCTGAAAATTTCAGCTGTTGATCTTGGTGCAGATTGTTGTACTTGGTTAACATCTAGTGAAGTTATTGAAACACTAGACTTAATTTTTGCTCTTGGGTTAACAACCCCTGTTACCACTACATCGTCTAAAACATTTGCATCTTCTACCATCGAAATGTTTTGAATGGTAGCTCCATCAACAGTCACTTTTGTGCTAACTGTTTTGTATCCAATATAGGATGCAACAACAACTACATCTCCGTTTTGAAGATTAGACACTACGTATTTTCCATCAGCATCTGTAGCTGTTGCTTTTGTAGTGTTTTGAATGCTGACATTTACTCCTGGAATTGGATTTCCTTTTGCATCAGAAATAACCCCAGAAAGCGTGGCATTTTGTGAAAAAGACAAGTTGACAAGCAATAGTGCTAACATCAATCCTAACCTCTTCATAAATAAAGTACTTTTTTTCATGGTTTAAATTGTTTGATTAATAAATATTACGTTTATTTATTTCGAAATTAGTTGTTTACACTACGATAGAATACAATAATACCATCGAAAACGTTTTCGAAAATACCGAAAACGTTTTCGATTATGTAAATTAATTTTATGATATTTGTTATATGAGAGAAATTACGCTAAAAGAAATTGCTGAAACCTTAGGAATATCGATTACTACCGTGTCTAAGGCTCTAAAAAACTATCCTGACGTTAGTGAAAAAACGAGAAGATCAGTAATTGAATTAGCAGAAAAATTACATTATACACCGAATAGTTTTGCCGTCAATCTTCGTACAAAAGAATCCAAAACTATTGGCTTAATTATTCCTGAAGTGGTTCATCACTTCTTTTCGAATGTTATTAATGGTATCATTGCGCAAGCAGAAAAAAATGGCTATTTGGTTATTATTCTTCAATCGAATGAATCTTTAGAATTAGAAAAAAAACAGGTAGAATTGTTGATGAACAAGCGTGTTGACGGAATTTTAATGTCGCTTTCAAATGATTCTAACGACGAAAATCATATCAAAGAAATTCTTAATCGCAAAATTCCTTTTGTTCAATTTGATAAAATTTCAAAACTAATAGCCAGTTCGAAGGTAATCATCAATGACCAAAAAGCGGCTATGGATGCTGTGCAACATCTCATCAATAAAGGATGTAAAAAAATTGCCCACATTCGAGGTCCTATCAATCCTCAAAATGCTATTGACCGATTTCTTGGCTATAAAAAAGCTTTAGAAAAAAACGACATTCCTTTTGATTCAAAACTTGTGTACACCTGCACTCATGTAACTTTTGAAGAAGGTGTCGAATTTGCTCAACAAATTATTGAAGAGCATCCTGATGTAGATGGTATTTTTGTAATTACTGATTTGGTTGCCGTCGGAGTTTTGGCTCACTTTAATGAAAAAGGAATTCAAGTGCCCAATCAAATTGCTGTAATAGGCTTTAGTAATTGGTTTATGTCTCAAGTGATTACTCCAAAACTAAGCACTGTTGACCAACCAAGTTATGACATGGGGGTTGCGGCTTTCGATTTACTGCTAGAAGAAATGATTTGCCATAAAGACAATCTTATTTTCAAACCTAGAACTGTCGAATTAGGAACGAGCATTATTGAAAGAGAATCTACTTCAAGAACCTAATATTCCGCTTCAACCCCTCAAACTTTGTCCTTTTTACTGCCGAATTTTTAAATACTTTTTTAAACGTTTCTTCGGTAATTTCCTCCCAGTCTTTTTTGTTCATAGCCAACAACTCTGGATTGGGGTTAAAAAGCGGTTCACTGTGTGCTTTTGAAAATTTATTCCAAGGACAAACATCTTGACATACATCGCAGCCAAAAGCCCAATCATCGAATTTTCCTTTCATAGCTGCTGGAATATTGTCTTTGAGTTCGATAGTGAAATAGGAAATGCATTTGCTTCCATCAACAACATAAGGCGCAACTATAGCTTGTGTTGGACAAGCATCTAAGCAAGCGGTACAAGTGCCGCAATGGTCGGTTGTTGCGTGGTCGTATTCTAAATCTAAATCAATAATAAGTTCTGCTATAAAATAAAAAGAACCGATTTGTTGTGTCAATAAATTGCTGTTTTTACCTATCCAACCCAAACCGCTTTTGGCCGCCCATGCTTTGTCTAAAACGGGTGCTGAATCAACAAATGCTCTGCCAGAAACTTCTCCAATATTTTCTTGAATAGAATGGAGTAAATGATTCAATTTCTCTTTTATCACAAAATGGTAATCTTGACCGTAGGCATATTTGGAAATTTTGTAGGTTTCTTCAACCTGTGTTTGAGAAGGATAATAATTCAACAGTAGCGAAATAACACTTTTAGCATCGTCAACTAGTAACGTAGGATTGAGTCGTTTGTCAAAATGATGTTCCATGTAGGTCATTTGACCGTGATGGTTTTGGCTCAACCAATGTTCTAATCGTGGCGCTTCCTCTTCTAGAAAACCAGCCTTTGAAATACCACAAGACAAAAACCCGAGGCGTTTGGCTTCAGATTTGATGAATTGAGAATATTTTTCTTTGTTTTTAAACAATTCCAATTTAAATAAATTTAAACCATTAAGATATTGAAGAAATTAAGTTGGGTATTTCTTAATGAAACTAATTTCTTAATGGTTTATAAAATTAGAAAAATCCGCCCTGAACGTTCGTTTTAATTTTTCCTAAGTGTTTATATGCTTTCTCAGTCACTTCTCGACCTCTTGGAGTTCGCATGATGAATCCTTCTTGTATTAAAAAAGGCTCATACACTTCTTCAATGGTTTCACTACTTTCAGATACTGCTGTTGCCAAAGTAGATAAGCCAACAGGTCCTCCTTTAAATTTATCGATAATAGTGGTTAGAATTTTATTGTCCATTTCATCTAGACCATGCGCATCCACATGCAAAGCTTTCAGGGAATATCGTGCTATTTCTATATCAATTTTGCCATTGCCTTTTATTTGTGCAAAATCGCGAACACGACGCAACAAAGCATTCGCAATTCGAGGTGTTCCTCTACTTCTACCCGCAATTTCAATTGCTGCTTCCATTGTGATGGGCATTTTTATAATGGCAGCACTACGTTGCACGATTGTGGTTAATAATTCAGTGGTATAATAATGTAATCGGCTTTGAATTCCAAATCGAGCACGCATAGGCGCTGTCAATAAGCCCGAACGCGTTGTAGCACCAACTAAGGTAAATGGATTGAGATTAATTTGAACCGTTCTGGCATTCGGTCCCGATTCAATCATAATATCAATTTTAAAATCTTCCATTGCCGAATAGAGATATTCTTCTACAATAGGACTCAAGCGATGGATTTCATCAATAAAAAGCACATCACGCTCTTCTAAATTGGTTAATAGCCCAGCCAAATCACCAGGTTTGTCTAAAACAGGTCCTGAAGTGATTTTAATTCCTACTCCTAATTCGTTGGCAAGAATATTTGCCAGTGTAGTTTTGCCCAAACCCGGAGGTCCGTGAAATAAAGCATGGTCTAAAGCATCGTTCCTAAGGTTAGCTGCTTCAACGAAAACTTTTAAATTTTCAATTATTTGGTCTTGTCCTGAAAAATCATCGAAACGGAGTGGTCTCAATCTTTTTTCAAGATCTAATTCTTCAGAATTATAGTTTGTATTTGTTGGATCTAGATTCTCATTCATATTACAAATATAGCCAAATTGTTTTCTGAAAATAAAAATGCCTCTCGTTTGTGAGAGGCATTAAATATAATTTGTATAACATTAATGATGCAATTGTTCTTCTCCTTCTTTCATAGGAACATTCTGTGGAACAAAATCCTCATCATGTCCTGGTTTGCTATAATCATAAGGCCATCTGTAAACGTGAGGAATTTCTCCTTCCCAGTTACCATGAATATGTTTAATTGGCGCTGTCCATTCCAATGTGTTTGATCTCCATGGATTTTGAACAGTTCTTTTTCCGTAGAAAATACTACTAAAGAAGTTGTATAAAAATACCAATTGAAAAATTCCTCCAATGATTGCAAATGTTGTAATCAATACGTTAACATTTTGCAAATCATCAAATAATGGGAAGTTAGTATTGGTATAATATCTTCTAGGTAATCCAGCTAATCCAATAAAGTGCATTGGGAAAAATACTCCATAAGCACAAACAGCCGTAGCCCAAAAGTGAACATATCCTAAATTTTTATTCAACATTCTTCCGAACATCTTTGGAAACCAATGGTAAATTCCAGCAAACATTCCATAAAGAGCAGAAATACCCATTACCAAGTGAAAGTGTGCTACAACAAAGTACGTATCGTGAACATTAATATCTAGAGTACTATCTCCAAGAATAATTCCAGTTAAGCCACCAGTGATAAAAGTTGATACTAATCCTATTGAGAACAACATGGCCGGATTTAATTGCAAGTTTCCTTTCCATAAAGTCGTAATATAATTGAAGGCTTTTACAGCTGATGGAATTGCAATTAACAACGTTGTAAATGTAAATACAGAACCTAAGAATGGATTCATACCAGAAATAAACATGTGGTGACCCCATACAATAGTAGATAGGAAAGCAATGGCTAAAATTGACATAATCATCGCTCTGTAACCAAAAATAGGTTTACGTGAATTTGTTGCAATAACTTCAGAAGTGATACCTAAAGCTGGTAACAAAATAATGTATACCTCTGGGTGACCTAAAAACCAAAATAAGTGCTCAAATAATACTGGAGACCCACCTTGATAATGAAGTACTTCACCTGCTATATATATATCTGAAAGGAAAAATGAAGTTCCAAAACTTCTATCCATTATCAATAATAAAGCTGCTGACAAAAGAACAGGGAAAGAAATTACCCCAATGATAGCAGTTACAAAAAATGCCCAAATTGTTAGTGGTAGTCTTGTCATAGACATTCCTGTCGTTCTCAAATTAATAACAGTTACAATATAATTTAGTGAACCTAATAAGGAACCTGCAATGAAAACTGCCATCGACACTAACCATAATGTCATACCTGTACCTGACCCGCTTATCGCTTGTGGTAAAGAACTCAATGGAGGATATATTGTCCATCCTGCAGATGCTGGCCCAGATTCAACAAATAGTGAACAGACCATGATAACGCTCGAAAGGAAAAACAACCAGTAAGAAACCATGTTTAGGAAACCTGATGCCATATCTCGAGCACCAATTTGAAGTGGTATTAGTAAATTACTGAAGGTTCCACTCAAAGCTGCTGTTAACACAAAGAATACCATTATCGTACCGTGAATCGTCACTAAAGCCAGGTATCTGTCATTTGTTAATACTCCATTAGGAGCATAACTATCGCCAAGAAAAAAATGTGTTATTTTAAAAGATTCTTCTGGCCAAGCTAATTGTAATCTAAATAAAATTGAAAGGAGTACACCAATCACACCCATAATGATACCAGTAATTAAATACTGTTTAGCTATCATTTTATGATCTATCGAAAAGATATATTTAGTTATAAATGTATCTTTATGGTGGTGTTCATGACTGTGATCATGTGCATTATCGTGTTCGTGATCTATAACTGCTGCTGACATATTATGTTTACTTTAATTTTATTTTTTATTTTTTTACTACTTGAGCAATCATTTTAGTTTCTTTCACTTTTGCAGTATCTGCTGTATTTACATCTGTTGGTAAAGGTTCTGCAGGTGCATTAGCTGCTTTAATTTCTGCTGCGATGGTAGGTTTTTCTGCAAGCCATTTTTTGTACTCTTGAGGAGTATCAACAACTATTTTCATCTGCATATTGTAATGTGAAGCCCCACAAATTTTATTACATAGTAATAAATAATCAAATGTATAGGGATCCAAAGCTGTTCCTCCTTTGGCAACTAAATCAACACTTTTTTTATTTCTGATAGCATTAATATTAGCTACCTTTTCTTGCATGAAAGGCATATCTCGCATTTCACTTGTAGTATAAATTGGAGTAAATGCAAATTCCGTAACCATTCCAGGAACGCAGTTCATTTGTGCTCTAAAATGAGGCATATATGCAGAATGTAAAACATCTTGCGATCTCATCTTGAAATGTATTTTTTTACCCTTTGGTATGTGAAGCTCAGAGACTACTTTGTCATCTTGTGCGTTTTGATCGGATAAATCAACTCCAAGAACATTTACACCTTCAATATATCTTACATTGGCTTTTCCTAATACATTGTCTTCCCCAGCATATCTTGCTGTCCATTTAAATTGTTGAGCATACAACTCAATTTCTATTACATCTTCATCCTTGTCGATGAACATAATATTAGTCCAAGCATACAATCCATAAAGAATTAATCCCGCAAGAACAATAGCTGGTATACTACTCCAAATAACTTCTAACTTATTGTTATCTGCAAAATACAATGCTTTCTGGTCTTTTTTCCCTCTATATTTAAAGGCAAAATAATGAAGTAATACTTGTGTTATTGCTTGAACGGTAAAAATTAAAACCCAAGTAATATTCATTAAATTATCAACTAACGCACCATGCTCTGAGGCAGGAGTGTGTAGAACCAAACCACCCCATTTAATTAGTCCGTATATCGTAAAAATATAAATGAAAGCCAAGAACCCAAACATTAAATACCCTTGAGTATTATTATCAGTATCATTTGCAACTTGAGTAGTATCTGATTCTTTCCCAACTTGAGTCAAATCGAATATCTTTGTCAACTGCCACAACGCAATGGATAATAAAACTAAAACTATAACTATCAACAAACTTGTCATCTGTTTTTACTTTAAATATTAATAATGAAAATGTTTACTTTCTTCTATATAAGGATTTCTCTTAGGAAGTAAAGGTGCCTTGGTTAAAGCGGTAAATACAACAAAAATAAATAATCCAAAGAAGAAAAGTACTGAGCTAATTTCTGAAACTCCAATGAACCATTGGTCTCCAACTGAAGAAGGCATTATCATATTGAAAAAATCAATATAGTGTCCTGACAAAATTACAATTCCAGCCATAACTAATACCCAAGTAATTCTCTTGAAATCAGTATTAATTAATATTAAAATTGGAAAAACAAAGTTCATCACTATAGCCCCAAAGAATGGCAGATTGTATTTCTCAATTCTAGTTACAAAATAGGTAACCTCTTCTGGAATATTAGCATACCAAATTAACATAAATTGTGAAAACCACAAGTACGTCCAAAAAACACTGATACCAAACATGAATTTAGCTAAATCATGGATGTGACTTGAATTTACATTTTCTAAATACCCTTTTGATTTCAAGTATAATGTTACCATACATATTGTAGTAATCCCGCTAACAAAGAAACTAGCAAAAACATACCATCCAAATAATGTACTGAACCAATGAGGATCAATAGACATAATCCAATCCCAAGACATAATAGATTCTGTAACAATAAAGAATACCAAGAACATTGCTGAGATATTGAAATTCTTTTTGTAGAAACTATTATCAGTTGCCTCATCTTGAGCCAAACAATTTTTTCTAGAAAAATAACGGTACAAATTCCAACCTAAAAGAAAAACGAACGCTCTAATTATCCAAAAAGGAAAGTTCAAATAACCTGCTTTATTTTGAATAATTTTATCATGAGCTACAACCTCAGGGTCTAACCAAGGAAATAAATGATTAAAATGTAAACCACATAACACTAAAATCACAAAGAAAATAACAGAACCAACTGGCAAATAAGCGGTTATACCCTGCATAACTCTAAATAGAACTGGCGACCAACCTGCTTGAGCTACTTGTTGAATTGCATAAAAAGCTAAAGCTCCAAGCGATACTAACATAAAAAAGATACAAGCTACATACAAAGCGGCCCATGGTTTGTTTTGCAACTGATGCAAAACATGTTCCAAATGTTCTTTATGTTCTGCCGCAGCATCTTCTTTGCTAACTTCTTTTTCTTTAACCACTTTTTCTACTGAAACAACTTCAGCAACTTTGACAGAATCTGTTGTAGCTACTACTGAATCTGAAACAATAGTATCAACTTCTTTTACAATCTCATCATGTTTTACAGGAACAACCTCTTCTTCAGTTGCTTTGGCCACTTCTGAATGATGTTCCCCGTGTGATTCTGAAGCTAGAATTTTTTCAACTTCATCAATATTTTTTGGTGCATTATAAAAACCAACTCCAATCCCAATAACACCTATAATCATTAGGATGAAAGAAAACGTTTTTAATTTACTTGAAAATGTATACATATCTATTATGATCAGTTTGTTCTACAATTATAATTCGCTTTGTAATTTTAACACATAAGCTGAAACTAACCAACGCTCATGTGCGCTCAATTGATTAGCATAAGACCCCATAGAATTTAACCCATACGTTTGAACGTGAAAAATGCTCCCTGCTGTAATTGTTGGTCTATCCTTGTAACTTGGAACTCCTAAAAATTTACCTTGTGTCACTAATTTACCTTTACCATCACCAGCATTTCCATGACAAATAGCACAATATATCTCAAAAAGCTCTTTAGCCTTATCCATATCTTTTGTAGATAAAGAGTCTAGCGGAGATTTCAAACTAACTTTAGACGCTTCATATCCAGCAGTTGTGTTAGGATATTCATAAACTTCAAATCCTCTATTTATAGTTCCCGGAGCAGGAAGTTGTCCTTCTTTTCCGTTTTTAAATACAGGAGCCTCAGAGTAAGTATTATAGCTTACTGGTTCATACATATTGGGCATGTATTGATAATTAGGTTCCGAAGTATTATGACATGACGAAACTAAAACTGTAATACAAATCAAAAATGATATTTTATATGCGCTTTTCATATCTTTTTATTAGTTCTTTTCGATTACTTTAACTTCTACCGCACCTGTTTTATTGAAAAAAGAAACTAATTCCTCTTCATTATTATTGACAGCTACTTCCATTAAGAAATGATCATCAGTTGTTCTTACATCAGGATTTTCTGCTTGTTTGAATGGCCACAATCTGCTTCTCATGTAAAAGGTAATCACCATAAGGTGTGCTGCAAAAAATACAGTTTCTTCAAACATAATAGGCACAAAAGCCGGCATATTCTGTATATAACTAAAACTTGGTTTACCTCCAATGTCTTGTGGCCAGTCTTGTATCATTACAAAGTTCATCATCCATGTTCCGAAAGACAAACCACATAAGCCATAAATAAAAGAACATATTGCAATTCGCGTTGGTGCAATACCCATAGCTTTATCCAATCCGTGAACTGGAAAAGGAGTAAAAACTTCTTCAATATGATGATGTGCTGCTCTAGTCTTTTTTACAGCATCCATTAATACATCATCGTCATTGTAAATGGCATAAATAACTTTATTACTCATAATGTTAATGTTTATTAGCTTCTCTTTCTTTGATATAATTTTCTCCCGTTGCTTTCAAAATTGTTTTTACCTCAGCTTGAGCAATAACTGGGAACGTTCTGGCGTATAGTAAAAATAAAACAAAGAAAAATCCAATGGTACCTATAAAAATTCCAATATCTACAAATGTTGGTGAAAACATTGTCCAAGATGAAGGAAGGTAATCTCTGTGTAAAGAAGTTACAATAATTACAAAACGCTCAAACCACATTCCAATATTTACAACAATCGAGATAATGAATGAGAACATAATGCTTGTTCTTAATTTTTTAAACCACATAAATTGTGGAGAGAAAACATTACATGTCATCATTGACCAATACGCCCACCAATAAGGACCTGTTGCTCTATTTAAAAATGCATATTGTTCGTATTCAACTCCCGAATACCAAGCTATAAATAACTCAGTAATGTAAGCTACCCCTACAATAGAACCTGTAATCATGATGATGATATTCATCAATTCGATATGTTGAATGGTAATGTAAGCTTCCAGATTAGATACTTTTCTCATGATGATAAGCAGAGTATTTACCATTGCAAATCCAGAAAATACAGCACCAGCAACGAAGTATGGAGGAAATATTGTTGTATGCCATCCCGGTATAACCGAAGTAGCAAAGTCCATAGATACAATGGTGTGTACAGAAAGTACAAGTGGAGTTGCTAAACCTGCAAGAACTAATGATACTTCTTCAAAACGTTGCCAATCTTTTGCTCTACCACTCCATCCAAAACTTAAAATAGAATAAATTCTCTTTTGAAATGGATCAACTGCTCTATCTCGTATCATTGCAAAGTCAGGTAATAAACCTGTCCACCAAAACACTAAAGAAACTGAAAGATAAGTAGAAATTGCAAATACGTCCCAAAGTAATGGAGAGTTAAAGTTTACCCAAAGAGAACCAAACTGATTCGGAATTGGCAATACCCAATACGCTAACCAAGGACGTCCCATGTGTATAATTGGAAACAAACCTGCTTGGATTACCGAAAAAATTGTCATCGCCTCTGCAGAACGGTTAATAGCCATTCTCCATCTTTGACGAAATAATAGAAGTACTGCTGATATAAGTGTACCTGCGTGACCAATACCAACCCACCAAACGAAGTTAGTAATATCCCAAGCCCAACCTACTGTTTTATTTAATCCCCAAGTTCCAATACCTGTAGAAATGGTATAAATGATGCATCCTAAACCCCAAAGGAAAGCAGCTAACGAAATTGAAAACACAATCCACCACTGTTTATTGGCTTTACCTTCAACTGGAGCGGCAACATCGACTGTTACATCGTGATACGATTTATCACCTATAACTAAAGGTTTTCTAATACTTGAGTCGTATATATGAGACATAATCCTTTAAATTGATTTTTAATTTTTCTTATGTATTTCTAACTTTCACGTGATAAAAGACATTTGGTTTTGTCCCAACATGCTCTAACAAATGATACATTCTATCTTCTTCTGCTAATGTAGCTACTTTGCTCTCTTTGTCATTTACATCTCCAAACACCATAGCGCCAGAAGAGCAGGCTTTAGAACAAGCTGTTTGGAATTCACCATCAACTATAGCTCTTCCTTCATTTTTAGCTTTCAAAATAGTTGCTTGTGTCATTTGTATACACATTGAACATTTTTCCATGACTCCACGTGAACGAACATTTACATCTGGATTGATTACCATACGACCTAAGTCATCATTCATGTGATAATCAAATTCGCTATTTTTATTGTATAAGAACCAGTTGAAACGACGCACTTTGTAAGGACAGTTATTAGCACAGTAACGAGTACCTACACATCTGTTGTAAGCCATTTGATTTTGACCTTGTCTACCATGAGATGTAGCTGCTACTGGACAAACCGTCTCACACGGAGCATGATTACAATGTTGACACATCACCGGTTGGAAAGAAACTTGTGGATTATCAGCAGCTTCTTCCATTTGTCCAAATCCTCCTAGAGAACCTTTTTCACCAAACAATCCTTCAAATTCTTCTTTCTTAGCATTATCAGCTGCAAAAGTTTCTTCTGAAGAATAGTATCTATCAATACGCAACCAATGCATATCTCTACTTCTTCTTACCTCAGATTTACCAACAACTGGAACATTGTTCTCTGCATGACAAGCAATCACACAAGCGCCACAACCTGTACAAGCATTCAAATCGATAGAAAGATTAAAATGATGACCTGTAGAACGATCGAAAGAAGTCCATAAATCTACTGAAGTAGCATTTACTTCTTTGTGGTCTAAAGAAACCTTTGGAGCTTCATTCCACTCTTCTGCATCTTTAGTATTAAATATTTCTAAGGTAGTTTCTTTAATAATATCGCCTCTACCCATTAACGTTTTTTGACCTTGAACACAAGCAAATTCATGCATTCCAGAATCTTTAGTTAATTTAGCTATTTGAACATTATTAAAACCTTTATATACTGAATAGGCATTGATACCTACTTGCATTTCTTCTTTTAAAGCTGCCTTTTTTCCATACCCCAAAGCCAAACCTATTGTTCCTTTGGCTTGTCCTGGCTGAACAATCACAGGAACTTTTTCTAATTTAACACCGTCTACTGTAATTGTTGCATAACTTCCATCTAAACCTCCGTTTGCTACAATTTTATTTTTTAGACCTAGTTTCTCAGCGTCAACTCTTGAAACCGTTACATAATTGTCCCAAGAAACTCTAGTAATTGGGTCTGGAAACTCCTGCAACCAAGGATTGTTAGCTTGTTGACCATCTCCTAAACCTGTTTTAGTATATAACACTAATTCAAATCCATCAACTGCTTTAGATTGTGCTAAGGCATTGGCAGCAGCACTGTAATCAGCAGAAGCACCAGAGGCTGCTGGAATTGCACCAACAAAAACACCATCATGCAATACTTTATTCCAAGAAGAACCCGCAATAATACTCGCTGAAGTTGCCTTTATGTAGTCATAAAAAGTACCTGCTATCCCAGTCCAAGATAATAAAGCATCTTGAAATTGTTTTGTATTGAACAAAGGACGAATAGTAGGTTGAGTTAAGGAATAGGTTCCTTTCGTTATCGTAACATCACCCCAAGACTCTAAATAATGAGGAGCCGCTGCAGCGATAGTAGCAACAGAAGCCGTTTCATCTTCTTTTAATGAAAAAGCTACTGAAGTAGTTACTTTTTTCAAACCCTCAGCAAACTCTTTACTATTTGGTAATGTATATATTGGATTAACACCACTCATAATTAAAGTATGCACGCTTCCCGATTTCATGTCTTTAACTAATTGAGCTACTTTTTCATTAGAACCTTTTCTAATTTGTCTTGTACCACTAGTAGTAAAAGCCTCACTAGCTAATGCTTGGTTTATAGCTATAACTAACAACTGAGCATTTTTATCTTGAATTCCAGAAACTAAAACTCCTTTACTTCCTGCTGCTTTTAATTGCTGAGCTGCTTTTGTAACTTCTGCATCAAAAGACTTATCTAAATAAGTAGAAATTGCAGAGTTAGTAATTATGTTGTATATTTTAACTAAAGCTTGTTTTTGATTTGCCGTAGACATCGGAATTCTTTTATCAGCAGCAGCTCCAGATAAAGTCATGTTTGCTTCTAGCTGGAAATGACGAGACATCTTTCCGTTTTTTGGAATTCTTCCTTGAGCATATCCCTTGTCATAACTTCCTCCTTGCCAATCTCCTAAGAAATCAGCACCAACAGAAACAATTAATGAAGCTTTAGAAAAATCGTAGTCTACTAATGCTCTTTCACCATATACCGTTTCAAAAGCATCCAAAGCAGCTGATTCAGATACCGCATCATAAATTACATGTTTGGCATTTGGATTTTTAGCTATGAATTCTGCTATCAATCTATCCGTTGAAGGACTTGCTAAAGTGCTTGTTAACAAAACAACCTGTTTTCCTTTTGCTTTAGCATCAGCAATACTTGTCTTAACTTTTGCATCAACTTCTGCCCAAGTTGCATTTTTTCCAGATATCTTTGGTTCTTTCAATCTCATACTATCATACAAAGATAGTATTGAGGCATGAACTCTAGCATTTGCAGCAAAATTTGCTCCTGCTATTGTATTGTTGTCAATTTTAATTGGACGACCTTCTCTAGTTTTCACCAAAAGATTAGCAAAATCAAAACCATCAAAAACAGTTGTAGCATAATAATCTGCTACACCAGGAATAATTTGTTCTGGCTGTACTACGTAAGGTATCGATTTGTGTACTGGTCCTTCACATGCTGCTAATGAAGCTGCAGCTGTAGAAAACCCAACGTACTTTAAGAAATCTCTACGTGTTGTAGATGAAGATGACAAAGATTCTTTATCTCCCAAAAATTCATCAGTAGGAATTTCTTCAACAAATTCGTTATTTCTAAGCGCCTCAACAATAGAACTATTTTCGTTTAGTTCTTCAACACTTTTCCAGTATTTTTTGTTTGATGACATTGTATATAAAATTAGCTTCTTAATAATTTGATTAATAGTGACATTTACCGCATTCAAGACCTCCCATTTGAGCTGCAGTCAATTTGTCTACACCGTATTTTTTAGAAAGTTCATCGTGAATTTTGGCGTAGTATTCATTACCCTCCATTTTAACATCTGTCTTTCTATGACAATCGATACACCATCCCATCGTCAAAGGAGCAAACTGTTTCTGAACTTCGTATGTTTGAACAGGACCGTGACAAGTTTGACATTCCACCCCTGCAACAGTTACGTGTTGTGAATGGTTAAAATAAACAAAACTCTGTAGATTGTGAATACGAACCCATTTAACAGGTTGCGTTATTCCAGTATATTTTTGATTAGCTGCATCCCAACCAACCGCTTTATATAACTTTTGAATTTCTCCATCGTAGAAAGCTTTTGAATGTTCAGGAGTAGCTGTTGTATCAGAAACCTCAGAAATATTCTTGTGACAGTTCATACAGATATTCAACGAAGGTATTCCTGCATTTTTACTAACACGAGCTGCAGAGTGACAATATTTACAATTTATACCGTTGCTTCCTGCGTGAATTCTGTGAGAATAATGTATCGGTTGAATCGGTTCATAATCTTGATCAACACCAACTTGCATTAAATACCCATACACAAAATAACCACTTGCCAATAACAAGAATATTGATGTTACTAAAACTAAAAATTGATTTTTTGCAAATGCTTTCCAAATTGGAATAGTAGGTTCTTTCTTTACTACCTCAATACCATTTGCTGCAGCAACTTTTCTCAAAACATTGTTAACTAAAAACAACATTACGATAAGCATAAGCATTACAACAGCTAATGCTCCAAGAATAACATCATTTGACACTCCGCTTTCAGGAGCTACTGTCCCAGGAGTACCAGCCGTTCCAACAGCAGCAGGAGCTTCAGCTTTTGGTTCAGATGTATATGCAATAATATTATCTATATCAGCTTCAGACAACTGAGGAAAGGCCGTCATTGCAATCTTGTTGTTCTCTTCAAAAACTTTGACCGCTTTAGCATCCCCTGATTTAATTAATTCAGAACTATTGTGAATCCATTTGTACAACCACGCCTTGTCGTACTTGTTTGCAACGCCTCTAAGTGCTGGACCAGTGGCTTTAGCGTCTAACTTATGGCAAGCGGCGCAATTAGCATTAAAGAGTTCTTTACCTTTTGCGGCATCACCTCCAGTTGCTGCTGGTGCAGGAGTTGCTGCGGCATCGGTTGCTGGTGGTGGTGTTTGTGAAAATGAATTTAAAGTAAGTGCTAGTAATACTGCAAAACTGAAGATTAAATTCTTAGAAATCGAATTATGGTTACCCACTTTTTTCATATTTAGTATAATGATTATCGACTAAAATTTGGCATGATTATTAATACGTATAAAATCGATGCTTTTTTAAAAACTTGGACAAAAATACAATTTATGAACTATTCTCAAAACCTTAAAATAGTCTTAAATACCAATTTATATTAATTCTAAATAATAATTGTGTTTTTGTTTAAATCAATAAATACTACATTTGTATAAAAATCACTGTATTATGAAAATTTCAACACCAAGTAAACCTATATTCATTCTTACATTACTACTTTTTAGTGGAATAAATTTATTTGCTCAGGAGGAAAATTTAACAGTTTTTCAAGACTCAAAATTCGAACAATTGTTAAACGAAAAAAGAAAAATAAATCCTTCCATAACCGTAAATGATCGTTATAAAATACAGATTTACAGTGGTGATAGCGAAACTTCAAAAAAGACTTTGAGTGAGTTTAGAAAAGAAAATAAAGATTTTGATGGAACTATTGTTTTTAATACTCCTAGCTATAAAGTTTGGATAGGAAATTTCAAATCAAGAATTGAAGCGGAAAGAAATTTGAGTGAATTTAAAAAGAGATATCCAAATGCTCTTTTAATAAGACCAAATAAATAATTTTTGACCCTACTTCATAAAAAAAGGTCTCAATTAGTTGAGACCTTTTTTTTATAGAGTATTATTTCAATTTTTTCTTAACAGCAATCTCTTGGAATGCTTCAATCGTATCGCGTTCCTCAATATCATTATAGTTCTTTATTTGAATACCACAATCATATCCTTTAGAAACTTCTTTCACATCGTCTTTAAAACGTTTTAAAGCCAATAGTTCCCCGGTGAATACGACTACTCCCTCACGAATAATTCTAATCTTAGAATTTCTTGTAATTTTACCATCTACTACCATACAACCAGCAATAGATCCCACTTTAGATATTTTGAAGATTTCTCTAATTTCAGCTGTTCCAGTAATTTCTTCTTTCATTTCTGGAGAAAGCATTCCTTCCATCGCATCTTTCAAATCATCAATCGCGTCGTAGATGATAGAGTAATTTCTTATGTCAATTTCTTCTTTATCAGCTAATTGTCTTGCATTTCCTGCAGGACGAACATTAAATCCAATAATGATAGCATCTGATGCAGAAGCTAACATTACATCCGTTTCTGTAATAGCTCCAACTCCTTTGTGTATAATATTGATTTGAATCTCTTCTGTAGACAATTTGGAGAATGAATCCGACAACGCTTCTACAGAACCATCAACGTCACCTTTTAGGATAATGTTTAATTCTTTAAATTGTCCTAAAGCAATACGACGACCAATTTCTGCTAAAGTAATGTGGCGTTGGGTTCTAACTGATTGCTCTCGCATTAACTGAGTACGTTTGGCAGCTATAGCTTTTGCTTCTCTCTCGTCTTCAAAAACATTAAATTTATCACCAGCAGTAGCAGCACCATCTAAACCTAAAACAGATACTGGAGTTGATGGACCCGCTTCTTTTACAACATGTCCTCTTTCGTCATGCATGGCTTTTATTTTACCATGATGTTTACCAGCAAGCATGTAATCACCAACTCTTAGCGTTCCGTTTTGAACAAGAATGGTAGAAACATACCCTTTACCTTTGTCTAAAAATGCTTCAACAACAGTTCCAGAAGCGGGTTTGTTAGGATTTGCTTTTAAATCTAAAATCTCGGCTTCTAATAGGACTTTTTCTAATAATTCTTTTACGCCCGTACCTGCCTTAGCAGAAATATCATGCGATTGGATTTTTCCACCCCAATCTTCAACCAATAAATTCATCCCTGCTAATCTTTCTTTGATTTTCTCAACATTAGCATTTGGTTTATCAATTTTATTAATTGCAAAAATAATTGGAACACCAGCCGCCTGAGCATGACTAATTGCCTCTTTAGTTTGTGGCATTATATCATCGTCTGCAGCAATCACAATAATAGCTATATCTGTAACTTGAGCACCACGAGCACGCATAGCAGTAAAGGCTTCGTGACCAGGTGTATCTAAGAAAGCTATTTTCTGACCGTTATCTAAAGTAACCCCATACGCTCCAATGTGCTGCGTTATTCCTCCAGATTCTCCAGCAATAACATTTTCTTTACGAATATAGTCCAACAAAGAGGTTTTACCATGGTCAACGTGCCCCATTACGGTAACAATTGGCGCTCTATTTACCAAGTCTTCTTCTTTGTCTTCAACAACTTGTATTGCGTCCTCAAGTTCTGTTGTGGTAAACTCAACATCATAACCAAACTCGTCTGCTACAATAGTTAAAGTTTCTGCATCCAGTCGTTGATTCATGGTAACCATAATCCCAAGTGACATACAAGTTCCTATCACTTTTGTAATTGGTACATCCATCATTGTTGCAATTTCACCAACTGTAACAAATTCTGTTACTTTTAATGTCTTGCTACCTTCCTCAATCGCTCTTTGCTCATCATCTGATTTTTGACGATGCGTTTCTCTTTTATCACGACGGTATTTTGCAGCCTTAGATTTACCTCCTTTTCCTTGAAGTTTTTCAAGGGTTTCACGAATTTGATTTTTTACTTCTTCCTCGGTAGGCTCCACTTTAGCAACAATAGCGGGTCTATTTCCTTTTACAAATCCTGGTCTAGCACCTTTATTGACTCCTGCAGAACCACCTGTGTTTGGTGTAATTTTATTTGGGTTATTCCCTCCATGTTGAGATGTTCCTCCTCCAACTCTAACTTCTCCTGGCTTTGTTGGAATACGTTTCCTCTTATTTTTAGCAGCGTTAGAATTTGGATTTCCAGGAGGATTAGTACCTGGTTTATTAGGAGTTATCTTGGGTTCTTCCTTTTTCTTTTTTGGCTTATTAAACTGAGATAAATCTATAGTTTGACCTGTCAAGGTTGCTCCTGATAATTTTTGATATTGTGTTGTTATTGATTCTTCAGCCTGAATTTCTTTTGAGATTTCTTCCTTAACAACAGGCGCTTCAGATGTATTTCTATCTAAAACTTCTTCTTTTTTAGATTCTTTAGATATTGATTTTTCTACTTCAATTTTGGAAGAAGTTTCAGAGGCAAGAGGTTTTGCAACAGGACTAACTGGTTTTTGAGGATTCAAATCGATAGTTCCCACTTGTTTTGGCGCTGTAATTACTGCTTTTGCCTTGATTACTTCTAATCTTTGACGCTCCTCGTCTTGTTTGCGTTTTTCTTCAATCTCTCTCTCTCTTTCAATACGTAACGCCTCTTTTTCTTTTCGCTTTTCTTCGCCAACTTCTTTAGAAGCCTCTTTATTCCCTTTATCGCCTGCAAATTGATTTTGAAGGATACCAAATTCTGCTTCTGAAATTTTTGCGTTTGGATTGGATTCAATAGCAATCCCTTTATCTTTAAGATAATCCACAGCTCTTTCAAGCGAAATATTCAACTCCCTTAAAACCTTGTTAATTCTTATTACTCTCTCTTCAGACATAAAATCTTTTTAATATTATCTTTTTGTTGTTGTGTTGTTAGAAGACTTAGATTAAGCATTAAACTCTTCTTTCAAAATACGCATCACGTCTAGGATTGTTTCTTCTTCAAGATCAGTTCTTCTCACTAAATCATCTACATCTTGTTTCAAAATACTTCTTGCTGTATCTAAACCAATTTTTGCAAATTCATCAATTACCCATCCGTCAATTTCATCAGAAAACTCTGTTAATTCAACATCATCTTCTTCTTCAGCAACATTTCCTTCTCTGATAACATCCAACTCATAACCAGTCAATAAACCTGCTAACTTAATGTTGTGCCCACCTCGACCTATTGCTTTAGAAACCTCCTCTAACTTTAAGAAAACCTCAGCTCTTTTGGTCTCTTCATTAATTTTAATTGACGAAACTTTTGCTGGACTTAATGCTCTAGTTATGTATAACTGAATATTATTGGTAAAATTGATAACGTCTATGTTTTCGTTACCTAATTCACGAACAATTCCGTGAATACGAGAACCTTTCATTCCCACACAAGCTCCTACTGGATCAATTCTATCATCATAGGAATCTACAGCTACTTTTGCTTTTTCACCAGGGATTCGAACTACTTTTTTCACCATTATTAATCCATCAAAAACCTCTGGAATTTCTTGCTCAAACAATTTTTCTAAGAACTTTTCAGAAGTTCTAGACATAATAATTTGAGGTTTATTTCCTTTAAGCTCAACACTTTCAATAATTCCACGAACGTTATCTCCTTTTCTAAAAAAATCTGATGGTATTTGTTTTTCTTTTGGTAAAACAATTTCATTTCCTTCATCGTCTACCAAAATTACAACTCTTGGCCTAACATGATGTACTTCAGCAGTATAAATTTCGCCTATCAAATCTTTAAATTGTTTGTAAAGATTGGTATTGTCGTGCTCATGAATTTTAGAGATTAAATTTTGACGCAAAGCCAAAATTGCCCTTCTCCCTAAATCAATCAACTTTACTTCTTCAGAAACTTCTTCACCTATTTCAAAATCTGGTTCGATTTTTCTAGCCTCAGTTAAAGTTATCTCTTCATTTTCCAAATCCAAATCATCATCAGCAACGATAACTCTTCTTCTCCAAATTTCCATATCTCCTTTATCTGGATTGATAATGATATCAAAATTATCATCGGAACCGAATTTTTTCTTCAATGCATTTCTAAATACATCTTCTAAAATTGCCATAAGCGTTACACGGTCTATGAGTTTATCGTCTTTAAACTCTGAAAACGAATCGATTAATGCTAAATTTTCCATGCTAACTCTTTAATTAAATGTTACTGTAACAATTGCTTCTTTTATTTCTAAGTAGGGTATCTCCTGTTTTTTTTGAACCGTTTCTTTACCCTTTCCGTTTTTTTTAGGCTCTCTAGCTTCCCAAACTAAAGTAATAAACTCATCATTTGCATCTACCAACTGCGCCTCTATTGTCTCGCTGGCCAATTTCACTATTAGTGTTCTTCCAACGTTTTTTTTATACTGTCTAATCATTTTCAACGGAGAGCCTACCCCTACCGAGGCAACTTCTAGAGAAAAATCTTGTTCTTCGCGATCTAAGTTGTACTCTATTGCCCGACTAATATCGATACAGTCTTGTAAAATTACTCCATTATCTCCATCTAAAGTTACAATAATTTTAAAATTGTCAGTAATCGTCAGGTCAATCAAAAAAACTGATGGTTTTTCTGACAATGCTACGTTAACTAAATTAAATACTTTTTCCTTAAATGTCATATTTTATAAAAAGAGGCACGCAATGCGTGCCTCATTATTTAGTTTTTTTATTAAATAACAGTGCAAATATAGTGTTTTTTTTATAAATAAAAAAATCATTGTTAGATCTAAAAAAAATATTATCTTTATAATTATTTTAATCAACTAAATTTTAAACACTTTCTTACACTTTTAATTATGAAAAGAATTCTTGTTCCTACTGACTTTTCCGACCATGCTGAATATGCTTTGCGAGTTGCCGCTCAAATTGCAAGAGAAAACAACAGTGAAATTGTTTTGTTACACATGTTAGAACTACCTCATCAAGCCAGCGATGCTGTTGGAAGTGGACACGATATTCCAGAAATCATGTTTTTTAAAAATAAAGTAATCAGCAACCTTGAAGAATTGATGGATGTAGATTATCTAGAAGGAATAACAGTATCTGAAATCATTCAATTTGAAAAAGCTTTTGAAGGTATATTAGCAGTGAGCAAAACCAATAATATTGATTTTATTGTAATGGGTTCTCATGGATCTGGAGGATTTCAGGAGATGTTTATAGGTTCTAATACCGAAAAAGTGGTTCGTTTTTCTGATGTTCCTGTCTTAGTTATTAAAAACAATATGGATAATTTCAAGGCTGATAATTTTGTTTTTGCGTCTGATTTTTCTCAAGAAATCAAGAAACCTTTTAAACAACTTCTAGAAATTGCAGGTTTGTTTAACTCTAAACTAAACCTAGTTATGATTAATACCCCTAGCAGCTTTAAACCAACGCATGTTGCAGAAAAAATCATGAATGATTTTATTAAAGAATTTAATTACCCCAATTATTCTTTACATATATATAATGATGTGAACGTAGAGAAAGGGATTTTAAATTTTGCCAACAGCGTTCAGGCCGATTTAATAGGAATGTGTACACATGGAAGGAGAACAGGATTTGCACACTTCTTCAACGGAAGCGTTAGTGAAGATTTAGTTAATCATGCGATTAGACCCGTTATTACTTTCAAAATATAGTTTTCAAACTATTAAAAACAAAAAAACTCCTCAAATAATTGAGGAGTTTTTTTTGTTGGTCTACTAGGACTCGAACCTAGAAAGACGGCACCAAAAACCGTAGTGTTACCATTACACCATAGACCATTTCCATTGCTGTTAAGCGAGTGCAAATTTAATACAAATTTTATTTTAAGCAACTATTTATTCATTTTTATTGAAAAAACTTTTTTACTCACATCCTTCTCAATGCAGGTTGAGTAGAATCTATTTTGGTTTTAGAATTTTTTGTTAATCCATATCGCTTTCGGTAAAAAAATAGTTTCTTTGTAATCTAAAAATATCTTTTACTCGTATGATTACATTTAACTTCAACAAATGGAATACTATCCTAGGTTGGTTTGCTTTTTCAATTGCGTTAGTAACTTATTCACTTACAGTAGAGCCCACGATGAGTTTCTGGGATTGTGGCGAATATATTGCAACCGCAGCAAAATTAGAAGTTGGTCACCCCCCGGGGGCTCCTTTATTCCAAATGATAGGAGCTTTTTTTGCAATATTTGCTACTGATGCTACTAAAATTGCCTTGATGGTAAATATGATGTCCGTTTTTTCTAGTGCGTTTACCATTTTATTTATGTTTTGGTCTTCGACCATGATTCTAAAAAAATTAATTTCTTCTTTTTCTGAAATTAATACAAGTAATGAAATAGTTATACTAGGAGGCTCATTTGTGGGTGCTATGGCATTTACATTCTCTGACAGCTTTTGGTTTAACGCTGTCGAAGCCGAAGTTTATGCGATGGCTACTTTGTTCATATCCCTTTTATTTTGGCTCGGATTACGATGGGAACAGGACATGCATACTCCAAGAGGAAACAAATGGCTTCTCATTATTAGTCTTCTAATCGGACTTTCTTTTGGTGTGCACTTTATGGCATTATTAACGATTCCTTCTATTGGTTTTTTATATTATTTCAAACATTACAAGACGATTACAATAAAAAATTTCATAATTGCAAACATTGTTGTTGTCTCTATTCTATTATTTATCTTTAAATTATTACTTCCTCTAACAATGGCTTTTTTCGGTAAAACCGAAATCTATATGGTTAATAATTTAGGATTGCCTTTTGATTCAGGAACCATTTTTGTTTTTCTGCTTTTTGTAGCTTTCTTTTATTTTGGTTTAAAATACACCAAAGAAAAAAGATATATTTTCTATAACACTATTATTCTTTGTATTCTATTTATTCTTATTGGATTTTCCACTTGGATGATGTTACCCATTAGAGCTAACGCCAATACCGTAATTAATGAAAACAAACCATCGGATGCAGCAGAAGTTTTAGCCTATTATAACAGAGAGCAATATGGTGTTAACCCTCTGTTTTATGGGCCACAATACACCGATTCCTTTGTGGGCTTGGATGAAGATAATCCTTATTTAGACAAAGCTCCCAATTATGAAAGAGATTACAAAACGGGAAAATATATCATTACCAATAACTATAAAAATGCAGAGCAAAATAGCGATGACAATCAAAAAGCGATTCTTCCGAGATTGTGGAGCACGGAACACATAGAAAATTACATGAATTTTACAAATGTTCCTGAATTCAAAATCAAACCTGAATATTTAGAAGAGAAAGAATTAGTTGATATTATTTCTGAA
The DNA here is from genome assembly GCF_057652095.1 of Flavobacterium sp. R1_16. NCBI lineage: Bacteria > Pseudomonadati > Bacteroidota > Flavobacteriia > Flavobacteriales > Flavobacteriaceae > Flavobacterium > Flavobacterium sp. R1_16. The sequence goes on along the minus strand of NZ_JBYFCG010000001.1, from coordinate 348,815 downwards.
TTTAGAAAAGCATATGCCGCAAAAGATATCGACAACGAAGGCTATATATCGTTTTTGAAAAGCTATGGTGAATACTTAATCATTGAAAAACCAACTACATGGGACAATCTAAGTTTTATGTTTGAGTACCAGTTTGGGTATATGTATTGGAGGTATTTGATGTGGAATTTCACAGGAAGACAAAATGATATTCAAGGAAAATATGACAATCTTGACGGAAATTGGCTCAGCGGAATACAGTTTATCGATGAAATCCATTTGGGCTCTCAGGAAAATCTACCCACTGACGTATTAAACAACAAAGGGAGAAACATGTATTTCTTTCTACCGTTTTTGTTGGGAGTTATTGGATTAATCTATCATGCCAATAAAGACCTTAAAAGTTTTTATGTTCTTTTAGCATTATTTTTATTTACTGGCTTGGCTTTAAAAATATATTTGAACGAAAGACCTTTTGAACCAAGAGAAAGAGACTATGCCTTAGTTGGTTCCTTTTATGTGTTTTCCATTTGGATTGGATTTGGAGTATATGCCATTTATGACTATCTAAAAAGTTATTTAAAACCTACTATCGCAGGGTCTGCAATCATTGGTATAAGTATGTTAGCGGCTCCTGTACTTATGGCAGCTCAAAACTGGGATGATCACGATAGATCAGAAAGATACACTGCAATAGCTATGGCAAAAAACTATTTAAATTCTTGCGAACCAAATGCCATTTTATTTACTATTGGAGACAACGACACCTTCCCTTTATGGTATGCTCAAGAAATTGAAAAGGTTAGAACCGATGTAAAAATTGTAAACACCAGTCTTTTCATGACCGATTGGTATATTGACCAGATGAAAATGAAAACGTATGATTCTGATGGTTTACCTATTTCTTTTACGCATGAGCAATATGTAGGAGACAAACTAGACTATGCTATTCATAACCCAAAAACAGAAAACCGCTGGGATATTAACGATTTGTTGAAGTTTATTGGTAGCGATGACCCTCAAACAATTGTCGAAATGCAAAATGGACAAAAAATACATTTTTATCCAACCGACAAAATCCGTATCCCTGTTGACAAAAACGAGATTATCAAAAACAAAGTTGTAAGTCCAAAAAATTATGACTCCATTGTTCCTTATATCGACATTCAAATAAAAGGTTCTGCTTTATACAAAAACAGACTAATGATGTTAGATGTACTTGCAAATAACAAATGGAAAAGACCTATCTATTTTACCGGAGGAAGTTTTGGCGATGATGATTATTTATGGATGAAAGATTATCTTCAGCTTGAAGGATTAGTATACAAATTAGTTCCTGTTAGAACTCCCATCCCTAAAGACGGAAGTCCACTAGACATGGGTCAAATTGACTCTGATAAAATGTACAATATTGTTATGAAATGGGATTGGGGCAATGGCGAATCACACACTATTTATCACGATCCAGAAACTAGAAAAAATAGTATTTCTTATCGTTCTAATCTGTCTCGATTAATGCAAAAATTAATTGATGAAGGGAAAATTGATAAAGCAAAAAAAGTGATTCATTTAGCGATGACTAAAATGCCATTAGATTATTACGGCTATTATTCTTTGGTTGATCCTTTTGCTGGTGGCTATTACCAAGTTGGAGAAACTGCTAAAGCACGTCAACTACTGGAACAATTGATGACAAAATACAAAGAAAACTTAAAGTATTACAATACATTAAAACCAACAGAGCAAAGTTATATTGTAATTGATATTGTAACCGACATTGAACGATACAGAGGTTTACTTGAAGTAATGAAAGATAATGGCGATTTGGATTTCTACAATAAAAACGCTCTAATTTTCAACAATTACAACAAAATGTTTGAACGATTTGGAAGGGATAATGAAGGAATCGACGACAACAACAATGTATCAGGTGAAAAAGACAGTATTCAAAAATCAGATTCAACCAATAACACATCAAAATAGATTATCCCTTTTTTAAAGTAATCCCCAACACAATAAAAGTAGTGTTATTGAAAAATAGCACTACTTTTTTTATTTTTGATTTGAAATCACAAGTGACATGAAATTCTATTGGATAAAAACGAATCAATTGATAAAAATAATTTTTAAGAATTATGTTTGGGATATTCCTAATAACGAAAATAAAATATATCTTACCTTCGACGATGGACCAACGCCTGAGGTAACAGAATGGACGTTATCTCAATTAAAAAAATATAATGCTAAGGCTACTTTTTTTTGTATTGGCAACAACATTGAGAAACATCCAGACATTTTTAATAAAATAATAGAAGACGGGCATTCTATAGGGAATCACACTTTTCATCATTTAAATGGTTGGAAAACAAAAACAGAAGAGTATTTAGACAATGTCAATTTGTGTAACAATCAAATTCAGAAAACTACAAATCACCCAATTAATTCAACTATTTTTAGACCTCCTTATGGCAAAATAAAATCAAATCAGGCTAAAAAAATCAAACAACTAGGCTATAAAATAATACAATGGGATGTTTTAAGTGCAGACTTTGACAATACTATATCAGTTGAAGATTGTTTAGAAAACGTACTTTCAAATATCAAAAAAGGAAGTATCGTTGTTTTTCACGATAGCTTAAAAGCCCGTAAAAACCTCGAATATGTACTTCCAAAAACACTTGATTTTCTTGTACGAGAAGGATATAATTTTGGAACAATAACTTAAATCTGGTCTTGAACTAGGGCTATAATTGTATTGGCGTCCAACTCTCCTGATTGTCTCCAAATCATTTGCCCTTCTTTATAAATCATTAATGTTGGTAGGCCCTTAATCCGTAAAGCATCTGCCAATTCTTGATTTTTATCAACATCAATTTTAATCACTTTTGCTTTATCGCCAAGTGCAGCCGCTACATCTCTAATAACTGGATGCATTGATACAGAAGAATCGTTCCACTCAGTGTAAAAATCTATTAACACAGGAACTTGAGCATTTATAAGTTCACCAAATTTTGACATAAAACCAAAAAATTTAATTTCTAAACCCTTATAATTAAGATATTACAATACAAATGTAGCACTTTTAACGAATTATGCTACTTTTTCTCCTTTTTTTAGTTGAATGACCGTTATTTCGGGCATAATACCTACTCTACCGGGATAGGCATGAAATCCGAATCCTCTGTTTACATATACGTACCTTCCTAAGTTCTCGTATAATCCTGCCCATTGTTTGTAAACATATTGAGCCAAACTCCATTTAAAATAGCCCGGAATTTCAATCCCAAGTTGCATCCCATGTGTATGCCCTGATAATGTTAAATGAAAATGTTTGTCATCATGCTGAACAACATGATCCCAATGACTAGGATCGTGACTCATGAGAATTTTGAAATCTTGTTTAGTAAGGTGTTGCGATGCCTTGTTCAAATCACCGGCTTGTTTGAAATTATGTCCCCAATTCTCAACTCCTACCAACGCAATTTTATCTTTGCCCTTTTGTATGAAAGTATGCTCATTAAGTAGCAAAGTAAACCCAATTTGTCCGTATAGATTTTTTATGGCTTGAAAATTATCATCTTTGGCAGCTTGAGACGGCCAAGTCACATATTCACCATAATCATGATTACCCAAAACCGAGTATTTCCCATATTCATGCTTTTTTATTCTATTAAAAGTATCTATCCATGGATGCATTTCTTTGGCATGAGTATTAACAATATCTCCAGTAAATACTATCATATCTGAATTTTGCTCGTTGACCAAATCAATTGCGTAATTAATTTTTTCAAAATTATCGAAACTACCACTGTGCACATCTGATATTTGAGTAATTGTAAAACCATCAAAAGCATCTGGCAAATCGGGGAAAAATATTCGTTGTTTGATAACCTTATAATTGTATTTCCCTATCGTCATTCCGTATATAAGAGACAAAAATGGAATTGCAGCGATTCCTAAACCTATTTGACTTACAAATTTTCTTCTTGAACGAAGAAAATTTGTATTATCCGATTCAATAAAATAATTTATTGAGCCCACACAAACTCTATAAATATCTTCTCCAAAAAGTACTAAAGTGATCACAATCTTAGGTAAATAAACCAAAAGCATTAAACCCATCGTGAACATGGTTTGTTTCGTTTGACCTACAGAGCGATCAAATTGGGTAAAAGAATAAATTATAAATAAGAATATTAATAAACTTATAAATTGATAAGATAAAAGAATCCATCTCACCCTGACTAAAGTTTTTATCGCCTGAAATGCATAAAACTCTATCAGTAGAAAAATAAACGCAATAAAAATAAAACGAAAAATCATGAGGTAAATTTAGAGCAAATTAACAAATTAATAAAGTGCAAAAATCTTTATTAATTAAAATTTAACTCTATAACAAACTTTAAAATTGGTTTCCTTATTTTTACATCATAAATATTTTCCTCATACCCATATACAATTCATTATGTCAATTCAAAAACGTCTTTTCCTGCTTGATGCTTATGCCTTAATTTTTCGCGGTTATTATGCTTTTATCAAAAATCCTCGTATCAACTCAAAAGGAATGGACACATCTGCCATTATGGGATTCATGAATTCATTAATGGATGTTATTAAACGCGAAAAACCAGATCATTTAGCAGTTGCTTTTGATAAAGGCGGAAGTGATTATCGTTTTGAAATGTATAAAGAATATAAGGCCCACCGAGACGAAACTCCAGAAGCCATCAAAATAGCCGTCCCATACATTCAAGAATTACTAAAAGCCATGCATATTCCCATCATAGAAAAAGCAGGTTTTGAGGCCGATGATTTAATTGGAACTTTAGCAAAACAAGCTGAAAAAGAAGGCTATCAGGTATTCATGGTAACTCCAGATAAAGATTTTGCTCAATTGGTTTCTGAAAATATTTTTATGTACAAACCCGCTCGAATGGGCAATGACATTGAAATATGGGGTGTTCCCGAAGTTTTAGCCAAATTTGAGATAGAAAGACCAGAACAAGTAGTAGATTTTCTAGGAATGATGGGTGATTCAGCCGATAATATTCCCGGATTCCCCGGTGTTGGCGAAGTTACGGCTAAAAAGCTGCTCAAGGAATTTGGCTCTATAGAAAATCTTCTGGACAACACTGATAAACTCAAAGGTGCTTTAAAAGATAAAATTGAAAACAACAAAGAACTGGGTATTCTTTCTAAAAAGTTAGCTAGAATTTTGCTTGATTGCCCTGTAACATTCGATGCCACTGATTATGAACTATCAAAACCTGATGTTGAAAAAACCGATGCATTATTTAATGAACTAGAATTTCGTCAAATGAAGGCACAATTCGATAAGTTTTTCGGAACTGGAAAAGAATATGACGAAATTGACTCCAACGGAAACACTTCAGAAATTGAAAGCGATACATCAAAACCCATAAAAAAAGTAACTCCTAAAAATGAAAATCAATTTGATTTATTTGGCTTCTCAGATGAAGAAAATGATGAACCAAAGTCAAATTCATACTATGCCACTTTAGAAACAACCAATCACAACTATCAAATTATTCAAGGTGATTTAGGTATAAAATTGTTTTTGCAAAATTTGAATAATCAAACTTCTGTGTGTTTTGATACTGAAACAACAGGAATTGATGCATTAAATGCCGAATTGGTTGGAATGTCGTTCGCCTGGGAAAAAGGAAAAGCATTCTATGTCCCTTTTCCTGAAGACAAAGAAAGTGCGCAAGCCTTGGCTGACAAATTCAAACCTTTTTTCGAAAATGAAGCTATTGAAAAGATTGGTCAAAACGTAAAATATGATTTGAAAGTAGTATCGAAATACGGAATTCAAATTAAAGGAAAATTATTCGACACCATGATTGCCCATTATCTAATTAATCCTGATATGCGTCATAATATGGATGTTTTAAGTGAAACCTATTTAAAATATTCTCCAAAATCCATAGAAGATTTAATTGGTAAAAAAGGCAAAAATCAAAAATCAATGCGAGATGTTGCATTGGAAGAAATCAAAGAATATGCTGCCGAAGATGCCGATGTTACCTTGCAACTGGCAGCCATTTTTAATCCAATTTTAGACAAAGTAGAAACGAAAAAACTATTTGAAGAAATCGAAATTCCGTTAATTCCAGTTCTAGCTGCCATGGAATTAGAAGGCATTAATCTTGATAAAGATTTCTTAAAGAAAATGTCTGTCGAAATGGCAAAAGAAAGTTCAGAATTAGAACAAAAAATTTATGAAACCGCAGGCGAAAAATTCAATTTAGCTTCACCAAAACAATTGGGTGACGTTTTGTTTGACAAACTGCAACTTGGAGGTACCAAACAAAAGAAAACCAAAACGGGTCAATATGCTACTGGCGAAGAAGTACTTTCTTATTTGGCAAATGAACATCAAATAGTAAAAGATATTTTAGAATGGCGTCAAATGGTGAAATTGCAAAGCACTTACATTGATGCATTACCCAACCAAGTTGATGCAACCACAGGCAGAGTACATACAGATTACATGCAAACTGTGGCAGCTACTGGTCGATTGAGCTCTAATAATCCTAATCTTCAAAACATTCCTATTCGAACCGAACGTGGTCGATTAATTAGAAAAGCATTCATAGCTCGTGATGAAAATTACACCTTGCTTTCAGCCGATTATTCACAAATAGAACTCCGAATTATTGCCGCATTATCTGGTGAAGATAATATGATTAAAGCCTTTCAAAACCACGAAGATATCCATAAAAGTACCGCTGCAAAAGTATTTAATGTGGCTTTAGAAGAAGTAACTAAAGAACAACGTAGCAATGCCAAAACAGTAAACTTTGGAATCATATATGGTGTTTCTGCTTTTGGATTAAGCAATCAAACCGATTTATCAAGAAGTGAAAGTGCTGCTTTAATAGATGCCTATTATAAAACCTATCCAAGGTTGAAATCTTTTATTCAGGAACAAATTGACTTTGCCAGAAGCCATGGCTATGTGCAAACGGTTTTAGGAAGAAGAAGGTATTTGAAAGACATTAACTCTGCCAATGCCGTAGTTAGAAGTGCTGCCGAGAGGAATGCCGTCAACGCACCAATTCAAGGAAGTGCAGCTGATATTATCAAAATTGCCATGATAAATATTCACAGAAAACTAACTTCCGAAAACTGGAAAAGCAAAATGCTATTGCAAGTTCATGACGAATTGGTTTTCGACGTCCACAACAGCGAATTAGAGAAAATCCAACCCATGATTAAATATGAAATGGAAAATGCATTTACACTAGCAGTACCATTGGAAGTGGAAATTGGTAGTGGAAAAAATTGGCTTGAAGCGCATTAAAAAACTTACAGCTTTCTAGTAGATTCTCGCTGTCTTAATTCTGTTTTAATAACCGTTGTTTTGTGCTTGTACTCTTCATCCTTGCTCTCCAGTTCTGCAATAAGTAATTTTGCAGCTGCTTCACCTATTTCCGGACCATGTTGACTTACTGTAGATAAACTTGGAGACAATCTTCTAGACCAAACACCATCGGCAAAACCTATAACCGACAATTCTTCTGGGATTTTGTAACCATTTTTTAAACCTAACTTAATTGCTGAAACAGAAGAGTGTTCATCAACTGCAAAAATTCCATCAATCTTATGTTTATCAAATAGCATTTGGGCTTTTTTATCAAAATCTTCCTCTGAATCTGTTAGGATTATGTTATCATTATTAACTTCAATACCATTCTTCTCAAGCGCTTTAAGATACCCTTGAGCTCTTAATTTACCCACGCTCAAATTATCTATAGATGAAAATAATGCAATTTTTTTGCACCCAGAATTGATTAAATGTTCAGTTGCGTTTACAGATGATTCAAAATCATCCACAATTACCTTGTCACAATTTACTTCTTCTGAAATCCTATCGAACATTACTATAGGTGTACCTTCATTGATAATATCATTAAAGTGGCTGAATTCGTTTAGTTTTTGAGCTTCTTCAGAAACCGACAAAATAAAACCATCAATGGTACCATTACTCAACATTTCTAAAGTGTTAATTTCTTTTTCTAGAGATTCGTTAGAAATACAGGTAATAACGTTATATCCTTTTTCTTCTGCCACTTTTTCGATTCCTGTGAAAACTTTCGCAAAGAATGAATTTAAAATATTAGGAATTATAACCCCTATCGTTTTTGTTTTTCTGTTTTTAAGATTTAGGCCTATTACATTAGGTTTGTAATTTTTTAATTTGGCATATTCCTTAACCTTTATCTTTGTTTGCTCACTAATTTCAGGACTGTCATTCAAAGCTTTAGAAACCGTTGAAACGGAAACATGAAGCTCTTTCGCAATTTGTTTTAATGTGGCTTTTGATTTCATCTTTTTAAATTTTATTTTTTAGCGGTAAAATATGTTATCGCTTTGAATCATCAGTGTTTGTTTGTTACAAACCTGTTTTTAATGGCGATTTCATAATACGCTATTTTGGAGTGTAAAAATAAGAAAACTTATTTGATTCCTTTCACTTGATAAGTAAAGCTTATGTTATTTTTACACATGCTATAAATAATTATCAGTAAAAAAACAGAATTTATAATTTAATAGTATTCAAGTTTTGTTTTTAATAATATCATCTGAAACTTTTCAAAATTTTAAATGAAAAAACCTTAAAAAAATCATTATAAAATTATGCCTTAAAATAATGACTGAAAGCTATTTGTATTTAAAATAAATATTTGTAGTTTTGCAACCCCTTTATTGGGGATGGAATGTTTAATTAAAAATATATTATGGACGCATTAAGCTACAAGACAAAGTCAGCAAGCAAAGCCACTGTTACTAAAGAGTGGTTAGTTGTTGATGCTGATGGTCATAACTTAGGTCGTCTTGCTTCTAAAGTCGCTATGATTTTAAGAGGTAAGTACAAGCCAAGTTACACACCACACGTGGACTGCGGTGATAACGTGATTGTTATCAACTCAGAAAAAATTAACCTTACAGGTACAAAAATGGATGACAAAATTTACATGCGTCATACAGGGTATCCAGGAGGACAAAGAACTTTAACTGCTAAAGTATTGCAAAGCAAAAACCCTGCATTATTGGTAGAGAAAGCAGTAAAAGGGATGTTACCTAAAAACAAATTAGGAGCAGAACTTTTCAGAAATTTAAATGTTGTTGTAGGTTCAGAGCACAAACAAGAAGCTCAAAAACCTAAAACAGTTAACCTAAACGATCTTAAGTAATGGGAGTAATTCACAAAATCGGAAGAAGAAAATGTGCTGTTGCGCGTGTTTATGTTTCAGAAGGAACAGGAAAAATCACCGTTAACAAAAAAGAATTTGCAACTTACTTTCCAACTGCAACTCTACAGTACAAAGTATTACAACCAATGTCTATGACAGAAAACGTAAACAACTTTGACGTAAAAGTAAATGTATACGGAGGTGGTTCAACTGGTCAAGCAGAGGCTGTTCGTATGGCTTTATCTCGTGCAATGTGCGAAGTAGGCGATGGTAACAGAGCTATCTTAAAACCAGAAGGATTATTAACTAGAGACCCAAGAATGGTAGAGCGTAAAAAATTCGGTCAGAAAAAAGCGCGTAAAAGATTCCAATTCTCTAAACGTTAATAGTATCCGTCTTGTCATTTGGGCAAGACATCAGATTAGTAATATTAAAAACAATGTTGTTGTTGTCCTGATTCATCAGGAAATTAGTTTAGCATCTAAATTTTTAAGACCATCGCAAGAGCTACTTAAAAATTGCTAATTCAACAGAACGTAAACTAAGAAAAAATGTCACAAAAAGTAGAAGTAAAAGAATTACTAGAAGCAGGTGTTCACTTTGGACACATGACTAGAAAATGGGATCCAAATATGGCTCCTTACATTTATATGGAACGTAATGGAATTCACATTATCAATCTATATAAAACTGCCGCTAAAATTGAAGAAGCTAATGAAGCTTTGAAAAAAATCGCTGCATCAGGTAGAAAAATCTTATTCGTAGCTACCAAAAAACAAGCAAAAGATATCGTTGCTGATAAAGCAAAAGCCGCTAACATGCCTTACATCACTGAAAGATGGCCAGGTGGAATGTTGACCAACTTTGTAACTATCCGTAAAGCCGTTAAGAAAATGGCTTCTATTGATAAAATGAAGAAAGACGGAACATTCATGACTCTTTCTAAAAAAGAGCGCTTGCAAGTAGATCGTCTTCGTGCTAAATTAGAAAAAAACCTAGGTTCAATCGCTGATATGTCTAGACTACCAGCTGCATTGTTCGTAGTAGATATAAAAGCTGAACATATCGCCATAAAAGAAGCACAAAAATTAAACATTCCAGTTTTCGCAATGGTTGACACGAATTCTGATCCACGTGAAGTAGATTATGTAATTCCAGCCAATGATGATGCTTCTAAATCAATTGATAAAATTTTAACTCTTGTTACTGCTGCAGTTATTGATGGACTTTCTAACAGAAATGCTGATACAACTCCAGAGGCTGAAGCAGATGCTGTAGAAGAAGTTGCTGCTGAGGAAGTTGCAGAAATTGTAGCTGAAGCTACAGAAGAGGCAGAAAAAACAGAAGAATAAATCTTATAAATTCCAAAAATTAAAATTCCAAACTCCAAAAATCGTTTCGGTTTGTTATTGGAATTTGGAATTTTAAAATTGGAATTTCTTTTTTTAATCAAATTAATCTTAAAATAAAAAAATGATGGCAACAATTACTGCTGCAGACGTAAATAAATTAAGAACAATCACTGGTGCTGGAATGATGGATTGCAAGAAAGCATTAGTGGAATCAGATGGAGATTTCGATTTAGCAATTGAAAACCTTCGTAAAAAAGGACAAAAAGTAGCTGCGAATCGTTCTGATAGAGAATCTACTGAAGGTGCTGCTATTGCTGCTATAAATGCAGATAAAACTTCTGGCGTAGTTATCACTTTAAACTGCGAAACGGACTTCGTTGGAAAAAATGAAGGTTTCGTAAAATTAGCAACAGACTTAGCTAATCAAGCTTTAAATTATGATTCTAAAGAAGCATTTTTAGCTTCTGATTTCAATGGAATTTCAGTTGCTGAAAAGTTAATTGAACAAACAGGTGTTATTGGAGAAAAAATAGAAATTAGATCTTTCGAAAAATTATCTGGTGCTTTTGTAGGTTCATATATTCATGCTGGAAACAAAATTGCAACTTTAGTTGCTCTTTCTGCTAATGTTGCTGGAGCTGATGAAGTAGCTAGAAACGTGGCTATGCAAGCTGCTGCAATGTCTCCGATTGCACTTGATGAAGCAGGTGTAGACGCTGATACTATTGCTAAAGAAATTGAAATTGCTAAAGACTTACTTCGTCAAGAAGGCAAACCAGAAGCTATGTTAGACAGTATTGCAAAAGGGAAACTAGCTCGTTTCTTTAAAGATAATACTTTAGTGAACCAAGATTATATTAAAGACAATAAATTAAGCGTTGCTGCTTATGTAAAATCTTTAGATAAAGATCTTGTTGTTACTGGTTTTAAAAGAGCTGCATTAGGATAATTTTCTTAATCATACAATACCAAATCCCATCTTACTATCATTTAAGATGGGATTTTTGTTTTACTTAACTTTTGTTGAAATCCAAAAAATAAAAAGTTAACCATTTATGTTTATTAATAATTCTAATTAAGGCACATATTAAAATTTTTAAACAATTAAGAGCTTTAAGAAAATTAAGTCTTAAGACCTGATTGCGAAATCTTTCGATAAAAACGGGTGAAGCGAGCTTAACTTTCTTAATGGTTCAAAAAAACAACCTGTTTTATATTCATAACTTGATATTAACTAATAAAATGCTACATTTGGGTGTAAATTATTGACTATGTTTCAATCAAAAAAAGACACCGTATATGTCGTTCTTGCTGGAATTTTCATAACAAATGCCATAGTTGCAGAACTAATAGGCGGAAAACTTATTCATGTAGGTTCAGCAGTAATGAGTATTGGTATTTTACCATGGCCTATTGTTTTTGTCACAACCGATTTAATCAACGAATATTTTGGCGAAAAAGGCGTTCGAAAATTATCATTGATAACCGCTAGTTTAATTGCTTATGCTTTTATAATTCTTTTCTTAGCCATGCAAATTCCTGCCGTTAAAGGTGCGAATTTAGTAACAGACGCACAGTTTAAAGGTGTTTTTGGGCAAAGCATGTGGATTATTGTGGGCAGTATTACAGCTTTTATGGTGTCGCAATTAATTGATGTTACCATTTTTCACTTTGTAAAAAATAAAACTGGAAATAAAATGATTTGGTTGCGAAGTACTGGCTCTACTGTAATCTCACAACTATTTGATAGTTTTATCGTTTTAGGAATTGCTTTTTGGATGACTGGAAAAATGACAACCGAGGTTTTTGTAATTTCTGCTTTTACAGGCTATTTTGTTAAATTGATAATTGCTATTTTACTAACTCCCCTAATTTATCTAGGACATTCATTAATTGAAAAATACATACATTCTAAATAAATGGAAGAAAAAATTAGATGTAAGTGGTGTTTATCAAGTGATTTGTATAAAAAATACCACGACGAAGAATGGGGAGTCCCAGTGTATGATGATCAAAAGCTATTTGAATTTTTGATTCTTGAAACCTTTCAGGCGGGTTTGAGTTGGATTACCATTTTAAATAAAAGAGAAAATTTCAGAAAAGCTTTTGATTTTTTTGACTATAAAAAAGTAGCTGATTATAAGGAAGATAAAATTCAGGAATTATTGATTGATGCAGGAATTATAAGAAACCAATTAAAAATTCGGGCTGCTGTTTCAAACGCTATCGCTTTTATGAAGGTTCAAGAAGAATTTGGAAGTTTTTCAAAGTATATTTGGGGCTTTGTTGACGGTAAGCCAATACTAAATAATCTTAGAAATCTTTCTCAGATTCAAGCTACAACTCCACTTTCTGATACTATTAGTAAAGATTTGAAAAAAAGAGGATTCAAATTTGTGGGTTCAACTGTAGTCTATGCACACATGCAAGCAACTGGAATGGTAAACGACCACGTGGAAGATTGTTGGAAAAGAACTATAGTCGTTGATTAAGTTTTCTTTTATCTGATTTCAAAATTAGCATAAAAGTTTCTCTTGAAATTTCGAATGCTCCCAACTTTTCAAGGTGATCGTTGTGCAACTGACAATCTAATAGCAAATAATCTTTTTCCTTTAAATACTCTATAAGTTTAACAAACGCAACTTTACTCGCATTAGAAACCTTTGAAAACATACTTTCACCACAAAAAACATGACCTAAATTTACACCATATAAACCTCCAACTAATTCTTGATTTTGCCACACCTCAAAAGAAATTGCTTTTCCTTGTTGGTGCAAGCTCGTATACGATTGAATAATATCATTGGTAATCCAAGTTCCTTCTTGACCTTTTCGCTCAATTTGCTGACAGTTGTGTATTACGGCTTCGAAATCTTGATTTATAGTAACTTCAAAAACGTTCCTGTTGATTATATTTCTCAGACTTTTAGAAACTTTATACGAATGAGGATAAACTACCATTCTATGAGGTGGAGACCACCACAATATAGGTTCATCATCTGAAAACCATGGAAAAATTCCATTTTTATATGCCAACAACAATCGCTCTGTAGATAAATCTCCACCAACTGCTAAAATCCCCTCATATGAAGCTTCGTCTACAGGAGGAAAATATAATTCTTTAGTTAAATAATACAATTTATACGATTTTATTTACTCCATTCAAATTTAAACTATTGCAGTGTGGATTAAAAACTTTATTTTAATGAATTTTGTATCTTTAATCTTCATCTTATAATCTATTGTATGAAGATAAAACTATCAATACTCTTATTTTTATTACTTCTTTTTCAAAGTCAGGCACAAATTATTGATACTACTTCGGCCGTTACAACTCAAAACAAATTATCTTACAAACAATTTATAGCTCCTTCTGTACTTATTGGTTGTGGTTTTTTGTTAAAAGAATCCATGTTAAATAAAAGAACACAGAATACCATTCAAAATTTATTTGGTGAGGATTTCAATACAAAAATTGATAATTTACTACCATCTATTCCAATAGTCCAAATTTATGGAGGAAGATTTTTTGGCTATACATCCAAATCCGACTGGCAACAGCAAACTGTAAACATTCTTATTTCAAATACAATAACATACGGAATAGTAACATCCATGAAACATTCATTTAAAGAAATTAGACCTGATGCCTCAGATCAATATAGCTTTCCTTCAGGCCATACTGCTCTTGCCTTTACAAATGCATCTTTATTGTATTATGAATACAAAGACACTAACATTTGGTATGCAAGTAGTGGCTTTCTGTTTGCTACAGCAACTGGTATTTTAAGAATTGCAAATAACAAACACTATACTTCTGATGTTCTCACTGGTTCAGGAATAGGTCTGGGTATTGGATTGATTGTTTCTTATTGGAGTCCTTTTAAATCCTTAACTTTTACAAAAAACAAAACCCACGCATTGCTTTATCCTCAAGTAGGAAAATACTACGGCATGGGCTTGGTAATTTTTAAATAAAGTTTTTAAAAACTTGTATTAAAACGGCAAATCGTCATGTTCCTCTTCAGTAAAACTAGAGGCTGTTTCAAATGCAGTTGAAGCAGGAACTGGAGGTAATTGAGATGGCGATGCTTCACTTTGAATTTTCTCAATTCTCCAACCTTGTATTGAATTGAAATATTTAGTTTCACCCTGAGGATTTGTCCATTCTCTACCTCTTAAATTTATAGATACTTTCACAGCATCTCCTGCGGTATAATTGTTTAACAAATCGCACTTGTCTTGAGTAAACTCAATCATGATGTGCTGTGGATATTGCTCCTCAGTAGTGACTACCAACTCTCTTTTCTTGAATGATGCACTTACTTGTTGCACGGGATTAATTACTTTTACTTTTCCTGAAACTTCCATACTTCTTTTTATTTTTAGCTAAAAGTACTTTACTGGATAAGTACTTCATTTTATTTTGATATTACTTCTCTTATTAATGTTTTTGTAAATCGCCATCAACACCTTGATGCCTTTCAAACTGAAATACAATTCTACAAATATACTAATTTCTTCTTCTAGCAACACTTCATATTTACTAATTTACCAAAATTATTAGCCCCTAAAATTAGTGATTCTTTTACTAGGTAAACATACTCTAATCTAATTATTCAATATTCAATGCTAAAAAGTAAAATACTGATTATCTGTTAGTTTTATTTATGTCTTCAAATTATTTATTTATCAACAATTTTTACAACTATAACGTTTTAGTTTATCATTTATTCGATGAACCGCAAAAATAATAGACGAACTTCAATAATTTTAAAAAATTATTATTAATTTCATAAAAAATTAAATTAAAACTTAACCTCAACCAAAACCAATTATGAAGTTAAAAAAAACACCTCAATTCCTCAAAAATTTACTCGCGATAGTAGTATTTTTTTGTTTGCTATTCTCACCTAAAACAAACGCACAATCGGCTGCTAATGTAAATGACATTATGCTACAAGCATTTGGCTGGGATGTTCACACTCAATCATCAATAATTGCAGAAGGTGGATTATATAATTATCTTAAAAACCGAGCCAGTGGTTATGCCGCTTCAGGTTTTAATGTTATTTGGTTACCTCCACCAAGTAAATCAACTGGTGGTGTTGGATACATTCCAACAGAATTATTCAATTTTTCTCAAACTGTTTATGGGTCTGAAACACAATTAAGAGCATTATTGACTGCTTTAAATACGAGCTCGCCAAGAATACACCCTATGGCGGATATTGTAGTAAATCACAGAGGAGGAACAACCAATTGGACCGATTTCACTAACCCAACGTGGGATTGCAAATCAATAACCAGCACAGACGAAGCTAATTTCGGAACAATAACTGGAGTTCGTCCATGTGGTACACCAGATACGGGAGAAGATTTTAATGGCGGTAGAGATTTAGACCACTCGAATATACAAGTTCAGAATGGAGTAAAAGAATATTTAACAAGATTGAAAGCATTAGGTTTTGACAGTTGGAGATGGGATGTTGCAAAAGGATTCTCAGCTGGGTATTTTGGAGATTATATTAATTCTTCATCACCATACGCCTCTGTGGGAGAATATTGGGATGGCAATTCGGCAACATTAAAATCATGGATCAACGGAACTGGTAATAGGTCAGCAGCATTTGATTTTGCTTTATACTACAATGCATTACAACCAGCAATTAATAGTGGTAACTATGCTGCACTAGCCGGAAATCCTGGTTTGGCAGGTCAATTTGGATATGCAGATAAAGCAGTAACATTCATTGACAATCATGACACCTTTGTAAAACCTGGAAGCTTTGTTACAAGTGATAATATCATGAAAGGATATGCTTACATCCTGACACATCCTGGCATACCATGTGTTTTCTTCCCTCATTACTATGGAGGTACTTACAAAAAAGATGGAGTTACAGTTGTTTATACAGCAAATAAAACCGCTATCGATCAACTAATGGCAATCCGAAAAAACAATGGTATTAATGCCTATAGCTCTGTAGCTGTTTCTAATACAACTGGTTTCTATTCTGCCACAATAGACAATAAAGTTGTTGTGAAAATTGGTCCTGGATTATGGAACCCTGGAACAGGATGGACTTTAAAAACATCTGGAACAGATTATGCTGTTTGGGAGAAAGCTGTTGTTGTTGACGTTCCAAGTTTAACAATAGCTCCAACAGGAGGAACTTTTGTTACTGGCACAACCGTTAATGTTACTTTAACCGCAAATAATGCTTCATCAACCATTTATTACACATTGGATGGAAGTACACCAACAACTACATCCGCTTCTGCCGTTGGAACAAAATCTTTAGCAATAACAAGCTCAACTACATTGAAAGCATTTGTGAGAAACACTTCAAATGTTAGTTCAGCTATTACTACTGAGGTATATACTTTTAGTACGCCACCCACTTTTACAGTTTATTTCAAAAAACCAGCTTCTTGGAGTTCATCTGTTAAAATTTACTATTGGTCTCCAACGGGAACTGTTCCTGCAGTAACTTACCCGGGTGTTGCTATGACTTTAGATTGTGGAGATTGGTATAAATATACATTCCCATCTACTGTTAGTGCTTCAAACTTATTATTTAATGATGGAACATTAAAAACTGTTGATTTAACCGCTACTGCTGGAATACGCTATTATGATAATGCCTGGTTAAGCAGCGAACCTGCAAACAGATGTCCTGTTATTGCTCCTGATTTGACCATCTCTCAAGCTGGAGGTAGTTTCACAACTGGAACTACTGTAAATGTAGTACTAACTGCTAATGTTAACACATCAACTATTTATTATACTTTAGATGGATCAACACCTACAACTAGCTCTGCTTCCGCAGTTGGGACAAAATCACTTTCGATTACAAGTACAACAACATTAAAAGCGTTTGTAAGAAATACTGCTGGAACAAACTCTGCAATAAAAACTGAGGTGTACTCATTCTCAACCCCAACAACTTTTACAGTTTATTTCAAAAAACCATCCAATTGGGGAACGGCAATCAAAATCTATTACTGGGGCGTTACAGGAACCGCTCCTGCTGTAACATGGCCTGGAGTAGCAATGACATTAGATTGTGGAAGTTGGTATAAGTACACATTCCCATCAACTGTTAGTGCATCGAATATAATTTTTAATGACGGAACACTACAAACAGCTGATTTAAGTTCAACTGCAGGTATTAAGTATTACGATAATGCATGGTTAACTGCAGAACCAGCTAACAGATGCCCATCGACAACTTCGATGACCGTATACTTTAAACCGCCAACAACTTGGACATCAGCACCTAAAATACATTATTGGAATGCAGTACCAACAGGTAGTGTTGCTAATACTACTTGGCCAGGAATGACTATGGTAGCAGATACTAATGGCTTTTATAAATATACTATAGTTGGTCCAACTTCAGTAAATATAGTTTTCAACAACGGAAGTAGTGGTACAGGAAATCAAACAGCAGATTTACTTAACAAAACTGACGGGTATTCCTACACATGGGGAGCAGCTGCACGTATGACCAATGATGACGGTTTGAGAACTAAATTAGTTGTCTATCCAAATCCAGTGAATGATATTCTTCAAATTAGTTCTGAATCTTCAGTTCATAATTACAAAATAATGAATATTCAAGGAGCTATTTTAAAAGAAGGCAAACCAGTTGAAAACTCAATTGACGTCAGCAATTTGAGTTCAGGACTTTATTTCTTGCAAATGAGATTTGAAAACGGCTCAGAACAAATTCAAAGAATCATAAAAAAATAAAACTAACGAAAACAATACTAAGGCTTAAGCATTTCTGTTTAAGCCTTTTTTATTTTATTCACAATCTAACTTCTAATATTTCGTTATATTTATGACCACAAAAATTTTATATGCAATTTTCTGACAGAAAAAACATTAGCCGTTGGGTTTTAATAACAGCATCTTTTGTTATTATTTCTTTAATACTTTGGAATACGTATACTTTTTTTCAAATTTTTAAGAATGAAGAACGAGTAAAAATGGAGCATTGGGCCGAAGCATTAAAAACTTTTAATAATGCTGGGATTGATGCAGACATTGAGTTACCACTTAAAATCATGCAAAATGCTACAATTCCGATTATACAAACTGAAAACGACAGCATCATCAATACCAAAAACATAGATGAAGAAATTTTAAAAAGCAAATCAAAATCGGCTGAATTACTCGCTAAACTCAAAAATCAAAATGACCCAGTAGTCATTGAATATGTACCGGGAAAATTTCAATATGTGTATTATGGAGATTCAGATTTATTGAACAAACTCAAATACTATCCTATTGCATTAGTATTAATCATTGTATTGTTTGGAGCTCTAGTTTATAATTTTTATAAAAGTACTAAGATGGCTACCCAAAACAAACTTTGGGCTGGAATGGCTAAAGAAACGGCACATCAAATAGGGACACCTTTATCTTCCTTAATTGGGTGGCTTGAAATTTTGAAAGCCGAAAATGTAGATGAAACTACCATCTCAGAAATTGAAAAAGATATTCTCCGACTTCAAATGATTACTGACCGTTTTTCAAAAATTGGCTCTGAACCTATTTTAGAATCACGAGATATTATAGAAGAAACTCAAAAATCCTATGATTATTTACAATCTCGATTCTCAAAACAAATTATATTTTCTTTTAAAGCTCCTAAAAAAACTATTCAAGTTTCACTAAACCCAACATTACACAGTTGGACAATTGAAAATCTTGTAAAAAACGCTATCGATGCCATGAAAGGTAAAGGGAAACTTGATGTTGAAATCAAGGAAGAAGGAAAATTCGTAACCATAAATGTTTCTGATACTGGTAATGGTATTCCAAAAAATCAATTCAAAAACATCTTCGAACCAGGATTTACTACCAAAAAAAGAGGTTGGGGATTGGGCCTCTCCTTAACAAAACGCATTGTTGAAGAATACCATAAAGGTAAAATAAAAGTCCTCCATTCAGAAATGAATAAAGGAACAACAATGCAGGTAAGTTTTAAGAAAAAAGAACTATCATAAATGCGATTGAATACTTTTTGCTAAAGCTTCAAATTCTTCTTTTTCTAATTTTACTTTGTTTTGAAACCGTATTTCATCCATTTCGTTAAGTGGAATCAGATGAACATGAGCGTGAGGAACTTCAAGTCCAATAACGGCCATGCCTATTCTTTTGCAAGGAACGGCTTTTTCTAGTGCAATAGCGACTTTCTTTGAGAATTGCATCAGTCCTATATACAGATTATCCTCAATATCAAAAATCTTATCAATCTCTCTTTTTGGAATACATAAAGTATGTCCTTTAGCGTTTGGATTCACATCCAAAAAAGCCAAGAAATTTTCATCTTCGGTAATTTTATAACATGGGATTTCACCATTTACAATTTTGGTAAAAATACTTGCCATAGGAATTAATCTCTAGAAATTTCTAATATTTCAAATTGCAACTTCCCATTTGGAACGGTTATCTCTGCAATATCTCCCACAGATTTTCCTAATAAACCTCTTCCTATAGGTGAAGTAACCGAGATTTTGCCCGATTTTAAATCCGCTTCACTTTCGGCAACAAGTGTATATTTTAGTTCCGCGCTATTGGCTTTATTCTTAATTTTTACATTAGATAATACCAAGACCTTGGAAACATCAAGATGTGTTTCGTCAATTAACCTCGCGTTAGAATGTATTTCTTCCAATTTGGCAATTCTCATTTCCAACATTCCTTGTGCTTCTTTTGCAGCATCATATTCCGCATTTTCAGACAAATCCCCTTTATCTCTTGCATCAGCTATATCTTGCGATGCCTTAGGACGCATTACATTTTTTAAATAATCTAATTCTTCTCTTAATTTTTTTAATCCTTCTGCTGTGTAATAAGATACTCCGCTCATAATTTCCTCGTTTATATAAATAGAAAAAATCCCATCGCGACGGGATTTAGTATTGCAAATATACTACTTTTTATCTTTTGGTCTATAATAATATGTTAATCCTACTAAAATCAAAGTTAAATAAATTAATTTTGTTTTAACAATTGTATCTTATTATTTGTATGAAAAACTTCTTTCTTCTCATTTTGGCAACTGCTTTGTTGCTAGGATGTGGTAACGATACTGTGAGGAATAACAATCCTTACATTCCTAGTTATGGTTTTTCATACGTTATTAATTTAAATCTAAATAGCGCATTAACAGCACCTATAAACCCTGTTTTTTTGACTGAACCCAGTGGCATTAGTATGATTGTAATGAAAATTTCGGATACGGATTATCGTGCTTGGAATGCGTATTGTCCCAATCATTCTATAAGTTCTTGTTCTAAATTAATTATTAAAGATGACAAAATAAATGCAAAATGCAGTTGTGAAAACTATGAATACAATTTACTCACTGGGATTGGTAATGCTCAATATACATTAATTCCTTATCGAGTTGAAGTTTTAGGAAATACCTCAATTCGAGTATACAATTAGAACAAAAAATCCTGATGTTTAACCATCAGGATTTTTATTTTCTCAATCAACTTCTAAAACTTTAAAGTTAATCCTGCTAGGAAATTAATTCCCGCTTGTGGATAATAATAAATGTAGCCTCCTCCATAGTCAGCCCCATTTGAAACGTACTTTCTATCAAGAAAATTATTTACAAGTCCAGTAAAAATAATTGATTCAAAAATGTTTTTTGGATGTAACTCATATGCAATATTAAAATCGTTAACGAAATAATCTGGAAGTTTTGATGCTTCAGAATCGACATTATTCATGTATTGCTCTCCAACATATTTCGAAAGCCATGATATTTGGATATTTTGAATAGGTTTAAATGTTAAAATATTTCCTCCAATAATAGATGGAGAGAAAGCTATATTAGTATTGCCTAAATTTTCCAAAGTAGCATCATTAACAAAATCAATATTTTTATTTTCACTCAAAGTAAAATTAGGACGTATATTCCATTTTTTAGACAACTGAAAAGACAAATCTACTTCTAGCCCAAGTCTATAACTTTCGCCAACATTGGTTCGGATTGGGTCACCTACATCATTTAATGCGCCTGTCAGAACAAGTTGGTCACGATATTTCATGTAATACCCATTAATGTTTAATCTTGTTTTTTCTGTTGAATACCGCCACCCTAATTCAAAATCATTCAGCTTTTCTGGTTTGACATTTCCACCTTCATAATCGGTTCTATTGGGTTCACGATTGGCTTTTGCGTAAGAAAAATACAATTTATTTTTATCGTTAATTTCATAATTTAATCCCGCTTTTGGATTAAAAAAATTAAAATTGTCATTTACTAGACCAGTATCATAACTGTCTGCTTTGTAATAAACATTTCTTAATTGTACATCTCCAAAGAAACTGATTTTTTTTGTTAGCTGATAATTTGCTTTTGCGAAAACATTCCCATCCGTTTTTGATGCGTAATCTTCATAATAACGATCTCCAAGTTCACTTTGAGATGCATATCTAGCCCAGATAACTTTCCCAAAATGATCTCCTTCGTATTTATTATAGCCACCACCAATGATAAAATCCAGCCTTTCTGTTTTATAATTTACCGAAAAAGTAGTTCCATAAAAATTATTATCAAGCCATTTTTGACGAATTAAGTCAGTCGCTGCTATACCTGAAACTGGAAGAAGCCCATAATCAGCAAAATCTGCATCTTCTTTATAATTTTCATAATATCCATTTCCCTTAGTGTAATGAAAAGCAAGGTTTGTATTCCATTTTTCAGACACTTTTTCATTCCAATGTAGTTGATAGTGGTCCTGCTGATAATTATCTGTCTCATTATCATAAAACCGAATTTGTCCTGAATCATCTACATAATATCCCGAGGGATTATAAGTTCTGTCCTTTTGTAAAGTTTCATAATCAATTCCATTCCAGGATTGATAGGTCTTTTCTTTCCCTCCGAAAACCAAGGCTTTAATTAAAGTCGTTTTGCCGACATAAGTTCCTTGTAGAAAATAAGATTTTAAATCCGAGGAAGCTCTGTCAATATAACCGTCAGAACTTAAATTTGATAATCTTCCTGCCAATTCGAAGTGGTCGTTCATTAATCCTGTGCTGAATTTTACAGTATGTTTTCGAGTATTGAAACTGCCATAAGAATTGGAAATTTCACCATTGCCTTTTAGGGCATAATTGTCGGTTAACATATTCAAACTTGCCCCAAAAGCTCCCGCTCCATTGGTTGAAGTTCCAACACCTCTTTGTAGCTGTAAACTCTCCACTGAAGAAGCAAAATCAGGCATATTCACCCAAAATGTTCCTTGACTTTCTGAATCGTTGTATGGAATTCCGTTAATGGTAACATTCACTCTTGTAGCGTCACTACCACGAACACGAATTCCAGAATAACCCACTCCATTTCCTGCATCAGAAGTAGTTACTACCGACGGCATAAAATTCATTAAAGTTGGTATATCCTGACCTAGATTTCGGCTAGCAATCTCTTTTTTGTTCAAATTACTAAAACTTACTGGTGTTTTTGAAGTTACTCTTAGAGCCGATACTAAGACTTCGTCTAATGCATTAACCTTTGTAGAATCCTTCTTAACCTCTTGAGAATAAGAAACAGAAGCGATAAGAAAAAATGAAACAGGCACAATGACCTTTTTGTAAAATAAAGTGCTCATCCGTAAATCGTTTTTTACGAATAAAAGGGGGAATTATTCTTTTGTTAAATTAATAAATGATTGTTTCCTATGACAAATAAATAGTGTGCACGCTAATAATTTATCATTTTTTCCCTTGGCAGCATTACCCGCCCAGGTTCTTTGGGTATAATCTCAGCTCGTTATTTAGAGCACCCCTTTGAGACGAGACAAAGTAAGTAAATAGTAATGACAATTGCAATGTAAAAACTCAAAATTCTGTTTTTTGTTATTCAATTTTCATTGCTATTGATTTTGATATAGCTATTTATACTTCAGGTTTCCTTCTTGTTTTCTTGATTTCGGAAGCATTCTTTTTATCCTTAATTCGTTTTCTAATTGCCGATTTAGGAATTTTAGTTGGCTTTCTAACTTTTGATGGCTTTAGATTTTCATCAATTATTCTCAAAAACCGTTTTGTTACTATTTCCTTGTTTTTTAGTTGGCTTCTATCTTCATCACAGTTTAAAATTAAAACCGAATCTAGGGTTAATCTTGAAGCCAATTTTGACTTTAAAATTATAATTTCTTCTTCAGACAAAGACTTAGAATTATTTATATCAAAACTTAAAACGACTTTTGAAGAAACCTTATTTACATTTTGTCCTCCAGCACCTGAACTACGAACAGCTTTAAACGTTAATTCTGAAATAATTTTTTCTTTTTCCAAAATTAATGGGGTTGATGGGCTTGTTTTAGTAAATCATTTACCGTTTTAACTGGATTGAATGTGGATATGGGTACCTCAACAAAAAGCGTTATCCATTTTGCCATAGCACCGTTCCAAAGACCCGGTAATTCATAAGCTTTTAAATCTCTACCGTTTTTGTTTTTTTCTACAATAAATCCTGTTTCATGATCAATAAATTGATTCAAATCGAATTTATTACCTTTAAAATCTTTTATACCACACACTAAATCAACAGGATTAAAATGAGTAGCGCTTTCGAGTATTCGTTTTTGACTGAGATTTTGCAAATCGATTTGTGATGTTTCTATAATTTGCAAGGATATAGTGCCTTTGGCGTCACGAACCCAAAAAGGACCTCCTCCTGCTTCGCCTTCATTCTTAACCATTCCACAAACTCTTATGGGTCTATTTAAAATTTCTTTAATGTAATTGATTTTATTTTCGAGAGTGTATTTCTGAAAATCTTCAATAATTGAGATACTCAACTTGGTTTTAATGAATGTAATAATTGATTCAATGTCTTCTTGTTGAACGGAGTCGTTTTCTATTTGATTTAAAATCTGAAAAATTTGCTCCTGTAATTCGATAAGAATTCCTGCAAGAGCTTTTTTGTATAACGCAATTTTTTCTATTTGATTCTGAATGACATTATCAATATTTTTAATAAAAATAATATCTGCATCTAGATGATTCAAATTGTCAATCAACGCGCCATGACCTGCTGGTCTGAATACTAATTTTCCCGAATCATTTCTGAAAGGAATGTTATCGAAATCAACAGCTATGGTATCTGTTGCTGGGTTTTGTATCGAAAATTTAATACTTATGGCTATTTTAGATAATTTTTCAATCTTAGGTTTTACTTCATCAATTATTTTTTCAAACTGCGACTGGTGTATCTCTGAAATCGTAAAATGCACATTTGAAATTCCGTTTGAATTGGCATAGTAAACTGCCTCATTCAAATGTTCCTCTATTGGAGTGGCAATATGGGTAGTATATCTATGAAATGGCAAGATGCCTTTTGGTTTGTTAGAATAATTAAAATATTCCGGTTCTAAGAGTAATTTAATGAAATAATAATTTTTTTTGTCGCTTTCCCAACTATTGAAATCAGAGTAAAGTTCTTTTAATTTCTTGTCTATAGATGCAAAAAAGGGAAACTTCTCCATACCTGCTAGAAAAACGGTCAGGCTGGTTGCATTTTTTCTGTTTATGTAAGCATTTATAGTCTCATTTTCTAAGTCAAATTCATTTAAAAACTCACTTAAAAATTTAAACATTCTGCTTGCGGCACCTGAAGCAGGAACAAATTTTTTGAGTGATAAGGTATTTCTTCGTTGCTCAAAATAATTTGAAAATTGTTGAAAATCTTCTTCAGATGACAACTTTACTATTCCATCATTTTTTGTAGCTGGTCGCACTAAAACCGCCTTTGAAATTCCTTGACGGAATAAATTCAAATGATTACTGATAGTCTCTAATGGAATTCCTTTTTCATGAATTTGAACAAAATCATGAGGAGAAAACCCCATTCCTTTTGCCTTTTCTAAATTTTCAATAATTATTTTGGCTTTCTCAAATCTAGTTTCAGCATTTCCGGAAAGCACAACAAATGGTTTTTTGTTGTGTACCAATGATTCTTTAAAAATATTGAATTGAGCTTCTCGTTTGTTAGGTTGATCTCGCAAACCATCGTCTTCCCACGGAACGTCTATATCTGTTAAAAAGAATAAATCATATTTATGCTTTCTTGCAGCTTTATCAAGAATTGGATCGCAAAAATTATAATTGATTTCAGAGAAAACTTTTGTTACCAATAAACAGGTATCGCAAAAAAGATACCTATTTGCCGTGAGCAACTTGTCGTTTTCTAATTTAGTCTGTCCTATAGCAATTGGCAATAGATCTTCAGGCTGGCAAATTTGCCCAACTTCATCTAGCTTTTTTTGCAAATACTCTCTAGCATATTCTGGTGCCCAAACTGTGTCAAAATAGTCCGCTAACTGTTTTGCCAAAGTTGTTTTCCCTGTGCTTTCTGGGCCAAAAATGGCTATTTTTACTATTGCTGAGTGCTGTTGTTTAAGATTTTCCTCCATTCTAAATAAGCTGAAATAGCTAAAATTGTAAAAATTAAATATTGTAATGACAACATTCCAAGACCTCTATATGCATACAAGGGAACAACAATAATGTCTCCAAGAATCCATAAAGTCCAATTTTCTATTTTTTTATTGGCCATATACCACATTGCTGTGAAGAATATTCCCGACGCAAAAATATCAACATAATTATCTTCTTTTATATCATAATGGAAGAAATTATATATTGCGAAAACTACAAAAATTGTAACAAAAAACATCATAATTCCCATTATTTTTTCAAAAATAGTAGTCCTTGTTATGGATACACTACTATCTGAAATTTTTTTTCTTGACCAATTGTACCAACCATAAATACTCATAATAGAAAAATAACCATTAAGTATCATATCGCCTAAATAGCTTGAAATGTAGAGTAAATAGGTCGTGATAATTGTAGCTATCAAACCCGTTGGATACACCCAAATATTTTCTTTTTTAGCGAACCAAACTGATAAAATACCCAAAATAAAAGCTAAAAGCTCTCCTATTATTTGAATAGTAGAAACATTCTTATAACTATTTAGAAAAAAATCTATCATGATTGTGAGTCAAAAAAATTCAAATTATTTTCAAAAGCTGTCCCAATCACCACCATATCAGCACCAGAATCAAAAGCCTTTTGAATTGTAGCTTGATTAGAAATTCCACCACCAACGATTAATGGTATTTGAATATTTTTAGACACTTTTTCAATAATTTCTGACGCAATAGGATTGAGCGCTCCGCTTCCTGCTTCTAAATATATCATTTTATTACCAAGTAGTTCTCCAGCCTGAGCAGTTTGAACAATGTAATCGCTGTTTTTAGCATCTAATGGTTTGGTTTGACTTACTTTGGCAACAGCGGTCTCATTTCCGCCATCGATAAGCATATAGCCCGTTGATATAATCTCTAGATTTGTTTTCTTAAGCAATGGCACAGCGTTTACTTGATGTTCTATCAAATAATCAGGATTTCTTCCTGAAATTAAAGATAAAAATAAAATTCCATCTGCTAAACCTGATATTTGAGAAGGATTACCCGGAAAAAGCAGTATCGGTAAACTACAATTTTGCTTAATTTTCAATATCAAATCGTCTATTCTATCATTCAAAACCAAACTTCCTCCAACAAAAATATGTGTCGCTGGGGATTGATTAATTTTATCCATTAAATCATTTATCTTGTCCCAAACTATTTTATCTGGATCAAGAAGAATTGCCAGTAGTTTTTTACTTTGTAGTTTATATTGAAGTATTTCTTGATAAATTGACATGGAAAAATTGAAAGATTAAAAAATTGAAAGATTTTAATCCTTAGCTAATCCTTCAAAGGCACAAACATAGATATAATCTTCAATGGTATCGAAAAGAATAGTAAAAACTTCTTCTTTATTATTAAACTTTAAAATTGCTGTGGTTTTTTTATCCTCTAACAAAAAATCTTCTTCAAAAATATGGTTGGGAAAACTGATGCCTTGCTCATTTTTTATCTTAAAAATACTTTCCTTAATTCCCCAAATTACAGTAGCTTTTTTAATCTTTTCTTCATCTGATAGATTTTCCAAATGTGAAACATCCATAAATCGAGGTGCAATTCTTAAAGTTTTATCTTTTATTAATTCTAAATCTAAACCTACTTTTTCTTGACTAATAACAATGGCCGAAAAATCATTAGAGTGAGAAATTGAAATTTCAATATCTTTAATAAAACATCCTTGTGGCTTTACATGAGGTTTTCCAAAGGCATCATAATACAAGTCAAAATCATCATATTCATTGTGTTGCAATAACATTCTAACAGCCAAAAAACCCTTTTGATGACTCTCGGATTTCATTGATTCTAAACGTGCAATAGAAGAATTTTTCAATCTAACTTGACTTCTAAGCTCACTTACGTCTTCTGTAATCTTCCACAGATAGAGTTTCGCCGTTTTTGACAATAATACAACTTTATATAATGGCATTTAGTATTTTGCTGTTTTTCAAAAGATTAAACGTTTAAACATTTCACAAATTTTAAAATAAATTATTAAATTCAAAACCTATGTTGTAATTTTGCACCCACATTTTAAAAACAAATATACATAATAGATGAGTACACAAACGTTACCTTATGTAGCTTTTAAAGTGAAAGATATTTCACTTGCAGCTTGGGGAAGAAAAGAAATTGAATTAGCAGAAGCTGAAATGCCTGGATTAATGGCTTTGAGAGCGGAATATAAAGAAACACAACCTTTAAAAGGCGCTCGTATCGCGGGATGTCTTCACATGACCATCCAAACTGCCGTTTTAATTGAAACTTTAATTGCTCTAGGTGCCGAAGTGACTTGGTCATCTTGCAACATTTTCTCTACTCAAGATCAAGCTGCTGCTGCAATTGCTGCTGCTGGAATTCAAGTGTATGCTTGGAAAGGTTTGAACGAAGAAGATTTTGACTGGTGTATTGAACAAACCTTGTTCTTTGGTGAAGACAGAAAACCATTGAATATGATTTTGGATGATGGTGGTGATTTGACTAACATGGTTTTTGACCGTTACCCAGAATTAATTCCAGGAATCAAAGGTTTATCTGAAGAAACTACTACAGGAGTTCACCGTTTGTACGAAAGAGTAAAAGCAGGAACATTGCCAATGCCAGCCATCAATGTAAATGATTCGGTTACTAAATCGAAATTTGATAATAAATACGGTTGTAAAGAATCAGCTG
This sequence comes from Flavobacterium sp. R1_16, assembly GCF_057652095.1. Classification (NCBI taxonomy): domain Bacteria; kingdom Pseudomonadati; phylum Bacteroidota; class Flavobacteriia; order Flavobacteriales; family Flavobacteriaceae; genus Flavobacterium; species Flavobacterium sp. R1_16. The sequence continues at coordinate 320,077 of NZ_JBYFCG010000001.1, read as the reverse complement.
TTGATGCTATTCGTCGTGCAACTGATGTTATGTTGGCAGGAAAAAGAGTAGTTGTTTGTGGATATGGCGATGTTGGAAAAGGAACTGCAGCTTCATTCAGAGGTGCTGGTTCTATTGTAACAGTAACTGAAATCGATCCAATTTGTGCCTTACAAGCGGCTATGGACGGTTTTGAAGTGAAAAGACTTGACACGGTTGTTGCTAATGCTGATATCATCATTACAACTACTGGAAACAAAGACATCGTATTAGGTTCTCACTTCGAGAAAATGAAAGACAAAACTATCGTTTGTAACATTGGTCATTTCGATAACGAAATTGATATGGCTTGGTTGAACAAAAACTTTGGTCATACCAAAAATGAAGTAAAACCACAAGTTGACATTTATAATGTAAACGGAAAAGACATCATCATTTTAGCTGAAGGTCGTTTGGTTAACTTAGGTTGCGCCACAGGTCACCCAAGTTTTGTAATGAGTAATTCGTTTACTAACCAAACCTTAGCTCAAATTGAGTTGTGGAATAACAGTGCTGCATATAAAAATGATGTTTATATGTTACCTAAACATTTAGATGAAAAAGTGGCTGCTTTACACTTGGCAAAACTAGGTGTGGAATTAGAAACCTTACGTCCAGACCAAGCTGAATACATTGGTGTAGAAGTTCAAGGTCCATTTAAACCTGAGTATTACAGATATTAATCTTCCTATTTGTCCTTTGACAAAGGAAGAATTGCTTCGTGTTTTAGGAACCCTCACATCGCTGTGAGGGTTTTTTTATAACTTTGAAAAGCAAAAAAAGCAACCTACAAAATGCATAATTCAAAACATTGGGACATTCTTCTCTCTAATGCAGTTAATAAACAAATCTTTATTGACTCAATACTTTCAGGAAAAATGAAAGGGGAACTTAGTTATCTAAATAATTTAAAAGGAATTCTCTTTTCTGATAGTAGCATAACTGAATACATAGAAAGAGAATACAAATATGATTTAACAGAAAAAATAACCGAATCTGATAGAAAATTAAAAACTTTTTCATCTGGTGAGCGTAAAAAAATATTTTTAAACTATTGTTTAGCACAAAAACCTGATTATTTAATTATTGACAATCCGCTAGACCATTTGGACCAAGTATCGAGAGAAAAACTAAAAAAAGATATTGAAAAAATATCTAAATCCGCAACTATCATCCAGCTTGTAAATCGCTCAACTGACCTTCTCCCTTTTATTACAAACAAAGCACATGTTAAAGATAATTCCTTTAGATTCTACAGAATAAATTCAAAGAATACAAAAAAGAAAATTCTTGAATATTCATCGATTCCTTCAGCCCTTACCACTACTACTCCATCAGATGTAGAATTAATAAAAATGGATAAAGTATCTGTAAGTTATGAAGAAAAGATTATATTAAATTCTATTTCATGGAATATTAAAAAAGGAGAGTTTTGGCAGCTTGTCGGACCTAATGGCTCTGGAAAAAGTACTTTACTAGCAATGATTTCTGGAGATAATCCAAAAGGATACGGTCAAAATTTGTTTCTTTTTGGAAAGAAAAAAGGCAGTGGTGAAAGTATCTGGGAAATTAAAAAGAAAATTGGGGTTTATTCCACAGCGATGACGGATTTGTTTCAAAAACGAGAGACTGTAGAAAACATGATTCTTTCAGGCTATTTTGACTCTATTGGTTTATATACTGAACCAACTTCTCTGCAAAAAAAAATCGTAGAAAAGTGGCTTGAATTTATTAACATGAGCGAATTAAAAAACAACTATTTCAATCAAATTTCCATTGGTCAGCAAAGAATTGTTTTAATAATTAGAGCTATAATAAAACACCCAATAATAGCAATTCTTGACGAACCTTTTGAAGGATTAGATGATGAAAATGCAAACTTGGTTGGTCAACTTATTACTATATTAGCCAAAGAGACTAACATAACTATTATATGTGTATCCCATCGTGTTGAAAAAGTTTTAAATCCTAATTTAGTATATGAACTAATTCCAACAGACAAAGGATCAATTGGTAGAATACGAAAAATCAACTAACTATTTGTCATCAAAATTGTTACTCAACAAAAAAACCCATTCGTTTGTACGAATGGGTTTTGTAATACTATAAAATCGCAGTAATTATGCTTCGAATGGAAGTATAGAAACGTATGATTTATTATCTCTTTTCTTTTGGAACTGAACCACTCCATCCACTTTTGCATGTAAAGTATGATCTTTACTGATGTAAACGTTTTCTCCTGGATTATGTTTAGAACCTCTTTGTCTTACAATGATATTACCAGCTATAGCAGCTTGTCCACCAAAAATCTTAACACCTAAACGTTTTGATTCTGATTCTCTACCATTCTTAGAACTACCGACACCTTTCTTGTGAGCCATGATGTATTCGTTTTATATTGTTATTATTCTTGTGTATCTTCTTTTTTAGCTTTTGGAGCTTTTTTTACTTTTGGAGCTTCCGCTTCTTCTTCTGCAACTGCTTCAACTACCGCTTTTTTTGGAGCTGCTTTTTTTGCACCTGTTGCTGAAATACCTTCAATTACAATTTGAGTAAGATATTGGCGGTGACCATTTCTCTTTTTGAATCCTTTTCTTCTTTTCTTTTTGAAAACGATTACTTTATCTCCTTTTAAGTGTTGTAACACTTTGGCTTCTACTGAAGCACCTTCTATAGCTGGGGCGCCTAAAGTTACATTTCCATTATCATCTAATAAAAGAACTTTATCAAAAGAAACTTTTGAACCTTCTTCATTAGCTAAACGGTGAACATAAACCTTTAAGTCTTTGCTTACTTTGAACTGTTGCCCTGCTATCTCTACGATTGCATACATAACAAATTGTTTTTATTAATTTTAAGGTTGCAAATATACGATTTAAAATCATACTCACAACAGTTAAATAAAAATTGTTTTAATTCAACAATTATCCCAAATAAATTGACCTTCAGCCTATTTAGAATTGTAAAAAACAAATAAACGTATACTACTCCATTAAATTTTAAATTCTAATGACGGTTAGTTGTAAAAAAAAGTACATTTGGTGTAACAAAATATGTGATTAAAATACTAATCGACTTAGAACAAAAATTATTAACCTTATGAAAAATTCATTAATGGCTTTAAGTGCTGCACTTATGCTTGGAGGAAGTGTTTCTGCTCAAAAAGTTACTTTTGAGGAATATACTTTAGACAATGGTTTACATGTTATTTTGCACAATGACTCCTCTGCTCCAACAATAATCACCTCAGTTATGTACCATGTAGGTGCTAAAGACGAGCAACCCGACAGAACTGGATTTGCTCACTTTTTTGAACATTTATTATTTGAAGGCACCGAAAACATCAAACGAGGAGAATGGATGAACATTGTTTCTTCTAACGGAGGATACAACAATGCAAACACTACCGAAGACAGAACCTACTATTTTGAGGTATTCCCATCTAATAATTTAGAATTGGGTTTATGGATGGAAGCAGAGCGAATGCTACATCCTGTAATCAATCAAATTGGTGTTGATACTCAAAATGAAGTGGTTAAAGAAGAAAAAAGACTGAGCTATGATAACAAACCTTACGGAGAATTAATTCCTGTTGTAAAAAAGAACATTTTTAAAAACCACCCTTATCGTTGGACTACTATTGGGTCTATGGAGCATTTAGATGCTGCAAAGCTGGAAGAATTTCAGGCATTCAATAAAAAGTTCTACATTCCAAACAATGCAGTTCTTGTTGTAGCTGGAGATTTCAATACCGATCAAGCCAAAGTTTGGATACAAAAATATTTTGGTGCAATTAAAAAAGGCCCAGCCATCCAAAGACCTTCCTTTACCGAAGAACCAATAACGCAAACTATTAACGCTGTTTATGAAGATCCAAACATCCAAATTCCATTGATAGTTACAGCCTATAGAACCCCTTCGATGAAAACCAGAGACGCTAGAGTTTTGGATATGATTTCGACGATTTTAAGTGATGGCAAGAGTTCAAGATTGTACAAAAAAATTGTTGACGACAAAAAAATGGCACTTCAAATTGGCGCTTTTAGTTACAATCAAGAAGATTATGGAACCTATATAGTTTATGGATTGCCACAAACTCCTCATACTACAGATGATATTTTGAAAGAAATAGATGAAGAAATTTTGAAATTACAAACAGAACTCATTTCAGAAAAAGAATTACAAAAATTGGAAAACAAGTTTGAAAATCAATTTGTAAATAGCAATTCAACCGTTGAAGGTGTCGCAGACAATCTTGCTACCTATTACTTATTGTATGGAGACGTTAATCTGATAAATACAGAAATTGAAATCTATCGCTCCATCACTCGCGAAGAAATAAGAGAAGTGGCCAAGAAATATTTAAGCCCTAATCAACGATTGTTATTAAATTATATCCCATCAAAAGACAAGACTCAAAATTAAAATACTATTCTTATGAAAAGATCTATATATATTTTAGCCAGCTTGTTTTTAACCATCAGTATGCAAGCACAAATTATCCCACAACCTAAGCCAGGACCTGCTCCTACAATCAAAATTGGAAAGCCAAAAACTTTTGAACTAAAAAACGGTCTAAAAGTAATGGTGGTTGAAAACCATAAACTTCCAAAAGTCTCTTTCAATTTAAGTATTGATAACGCACCTTACAGCGAAGGAGAAAAAAAGGGCGTTTCAGATTTGACAAGCGCATTAATAGGAAGTGGTACAAAAAAAATTCCAAAAGATGCTTTCAACGAAGAAATAGACTTTCTAGGGGCCGATATCAATTTTGAAAGTAATGGCGCCTATGCAAGCGGACTTTCTAAATATTCCAATAGAATTTTAGAATTAATGGCTGATGGAGTTTTGAATCCGATTTTTACACAAGAAGAATTCGACAAAAACAAAGCTAAATTTATTGAAGGGATAAAAGCAGATGAAAAAAGTGTTTCTTCAGTGGCAAGAAGAGTTCAAAGTGTGTTAAACTTCGGAAAAGCACACCCTAACGGAGAATACCTTACCGAAGCTACAATTAACAATGTGACCTTAGCAGATGTAAAAGCGAATTACGACACCTATTTCGTTCCAGAAAATGCTTACCTAGTAATCGTTGGCGATGTAAAATTTGAAACTATCAAAAAACAAGTTGAAAACTTATTCAATCCTTGGTTAAAAGCAACGGCACCAAACATATCCGTATCGAACCCAAAAGACGTTCAATATACACAAATAAATTTTGTAGATATGCCTAATGCTGTCCAGTCAGAGATTGCAGTTATGAACATTAGCGATTTGAAAATGACTGATAAAGATTACTTTGCAACAATCATTGCAAATCATCTTTTGGGTGGAGACTTTAACAGCTATTTGAATATGAACCTAAGGGAAAAACACGGATGGACTTACGGAGCTGAATCTAGCATTAGAGGAAGTAAATATGTTTCAACCTTTGGAGCTTATTCACAAGTTAGAAACGCTGTTACTGATAGTGCAGTGGTAGAATTTATGAACGAAATAAAACGAATTCGAACAGAAAAAGTTTCTGCTGATGCACTAAACAGTGCCAAAGCAAGTTATGTTGGAAATTTCGTTATGCAAATCGAAAAACCTCAAACTGTTGCTACATATGCTTTGAGAACCAAGACACAAGGGTTGCCAGAAGATTTTTATGAAAACTACATTAAAAGTATTAATGCAGTAACTGCCGAAGATGTTCTAAGAGTTGCCAATACTTATTTTAAAGCAGACAAGGCTCGAATAATCATAGTAGGAAAAGGCTCAGAGGTTTTACCAGGTTTAGAAAAACTACAAATCCCCATTTTCTATTTTGACAAGTATGGTAATCCTACTGAGAAACCAGCTACGAACAAAGCTGTCCCTAGTGGAGTTACTGCCAAAACTGTTTTAGAAAATTACATTAATGCTGTAGGTGGAGCTAAAGCATTAAAAGATATAAAGTCTATCATGACCATCTCTACCGGAAGTATTCAAGGCGCAACTCTTGAATTAACATCAAAAACCACATCTGGCAATAAATTACTTCGAGAAATAAAAGCCATGGGAATGTCTATGATGAAACAAGTAGTGAATGAAAAAGGTGCTTACATCGTGCAACAAGGTCAAAGAAAAGATTTGACTGGAGATGAGTTAGCTGAAATGAAATCTAGTGCTAATCTATTTGACGAATTAGTTTTGGTTACTAAATCAGGCGTTACTCTAAGCGGAATAGAACCCATCAACGGAATTGATGCCTATGTAATCAAAGATGGCAAATCAACGTATTACTACGATGTAAAAACAGGTTTAAAAGTAGCTGAATCCAAAACAATTGAACAAGGAGATCAAAAAGTGGAGCAAACAACTAGTTATGCTGACTACAAAGAGATTAAAGGAATTAAAATCCCCTACAAAACTGTTCTTAACATTGGTATGGAAATTGAACTTACCACAACAGATGTAAAAATTAATGAAGGCGTTTCTGATGCCGATTTTAAATAATTATACATACAAGTTATCAAAAAAAAGGCTATCAATGATAGCCTTTTTTAATTGATATAAAAGAACTAATTCTATCGATTCATTAATTGCATTTCAGATATAAACGTTTCTAAATCAACATGTTTGTCGACCAACGTAAGTGCTTTATCTACTATATAATTTACATTTCCTGGAGTAAAACCAAGTGCTAAACCAAATTTTCTCAACAAGCGGTCTTGCTTGTCTCCTAGACGATGGTCGCTATTTACCATCCTAGCTAAATCATACAAACGCTCTAAACGTTCCATGTACAAGTAGGGTGGATTAATAGGATATTTCAGCGGGTTTTCTAAAATTTCTTGATACTCCGTAGGTGATATTTCTAGATGTAACGCAAGCTTGTCTAAAAAGGCTTTTTCTTCAGACGAACTAGCTCCATCAGCTAAAGCAACCCTTACAATTGCTGAAAAATGACCTTTATTCCTACTTTTAAATTCACTATCAAATAAATCTGCAATAGACATAATTTTTCGGTTTTTGTTATACACAAAGATACTCCAATTTCAATTTTTACGGAAACTATTTGTTACTAAATTTCTGTTTTTAATCAAATTTTCTAATAATTTAATTCCCATTCCTTATTTTCAAATTTAATTGTAAATTTACATTCCCAATTGCTTAAAACACCGAATATAATGTCAGATTTTTGGATTTACTTTCAAACCGCTTGGAGATTCATTTTAGATATAAAAGGCTACCATCATACCCTATTTTTAATTGCTCTAATTGCTCCTTACACTTTCAAAGATTGGAAATCTATTCTGATTTTATTGGCAGCTTTTGCATTAGGCGAAATAATAGCAATGGTACTTTCAGTGTCGGGTATTTTGGTAATTAAGACGAATTTATACGGATTTTTAATTCCTGCAACAATAGTAAGTACTGCTTCCTTCAATATTATTACCATTGGAAAATCTCAAAAAGCAAACACTCTAAATTGGATTGCCGTTGTTGTTTTCTTCTTTGGTATCGTTCACGGATTGGTTATGTCTAATCCTTTCAAATCAGTTGTTACAGGAAAACTTTCGGATAAAATTTTACCTCTTTTTGAATTTATTACTGGAATACAAGCAGCGCAATTGTTAATTGTCTTCCTAATTCTTGTTTTTTCTTATATCGTTCAAAATTTCTTCAAATTTTCAAAACGTGATTTTATACTAACATTTTCTTCTTTTGTAATTGGAATCGCATTACCAATTATTGCAAAAAACATACTGTTGCACTAATTTTTTGACTACTGAAAACTATAAAACCCTATTTTTACTTCATGGAATTAAAAAAATTAAATAAATACGACAAAGCTTACCTTCGAATTGCAAAAGAATGGAGTCACTTGTCCTACTGCAAACGCAAACAAGTAGGCGCAATAATAGTACGCGACCGAATGATTATTTCTGATGGGTATAACGGAACACCTTCTGGATTTGAAAACTGTTGTGAAGACGAGGAAGGATTAACCAATTGGTACGTACTTCATGCTGAAGCAAATGCTATATTAAAAGTTGCTCGTTCTACGCAAAGCTGTGAAGGAGCAACACTTTACATCACACTTTCGCCCTGTAAGGAATGCAGCAAACTAATTCATCAATCTGGAATTAAACGAGTAGTGTATCAAACTGGTTATAGAGATACTGAAGGTGTTGATTTCTTAATCAAGGCTGGAGTAATTGTTGAACAAATAGAGGTTTTAATTTAGACACTGCAAATGAAATTTATTGTTTCTCTTTTGGTTTTAGTGTTTTCAGCTAATTCACTCTTCTCTCAAGAACAAGGAATACTATTAGAAAAGAAAAATTCTGAAAGAATCGATTTTTTAAAAGAACACAAAAGAGTCAAAGTAGTAACTACAAATGGAAAAGAGTTGTACGGCAGATTTTCAATCCTAAACGATTCAACAATTGCTATAAACAGCACTACAATATCTCTAAAATCTATTGCTAAAATAAAAAGAAAATCAATGACTTCTCTCATAACATCTCCAGTTGTTCCTATAATCGGAGTTATTTTTATTCTCGGCGGAACTGCTGTTGCTGCCACTGGATGTTCTGGAGCTATTGCAGGTGTTGGCATGATATCCTCAGGTTTTACAATGACTTTAGCATCATTAATCTCTAATAAACACGAAAAAGAAAAATGGAAGTACACGATTGGCATAAAACCCAATAATTGATTATTTACCTAATTTTTTTGACATTCAAAAAATGAAAAAAAGCAACAGTTATTACCCAATTCTTCTATTCTTTACTCTTGCCTTAGGGATTCTTTTGGGCGGTATACTCAATTTTCCTAAAAACGAACCTTTTATTTCAAAAAACAATTCGAAAAATAAATTGTACAAAATAATTGATTTTATCGACAACGAATACGTAGATAAAATTGATACTGATTCAATAGTCAATCTAACGGTGAATGATATTCTTGCAAAGCTTGACCCTCATTCGGTTTACATTCCACCCAGTGAACAAACTGAAGTTGCCGAAAGCATGAAAGGAGATTTTGTTGGAATTGGAGTCAATTTTTACATGTATAAAGATACTGTTGCTGTAGTTAAACCCATCCCAAATGGACCTTCAGAAAAAGCAGGTATCAAGGCTGGTGACCGAATTTTATATGCCAATGATTATAAACTATTTGGAAGAAAATTACCAACCGACAGCCTGTTTGCAAAACTAAAAGGCGAAGAAGGCTCAGAAATTGAATTGACAATTTTTAGAAAAAGTGACAATAAAAAATATAAAATAAAAGTACGTCGCGATGTAGTTCCCATAAAAAGTATAGACATTGCCATAATGCTCAACGCTACAACTGGTTATATTAAAATTAATCGCTTTGCCGAAACTACCTACGATGAATTTAAATCAGGACTACAAAAACTGCAACAACTTGGAGCGAGAGAATTGATTGTTGACGTTCGAGAAAATGGCGGTGGATATATGGAGATGGCAGCTGAAATTGCCGATGAATTTCTTAAAGACAAACAACTAATTGTTTTTTTAAAAAACAGAAAAGGAAGAGTTGACAAAACATTTGCCACTAAAAAAGGAAGTTTTGAAACTGGAAAAGTGGCTGTATTAATAGATGAAAATTCTGCTTCGGCAAGCGAAATATTGGCTGGTGCCATTCAAGATAATGACAGAGGGATTATTGTGGGAAGACGTTCTTTCGGGAAAGGTTTGGTGCAACGCGAGATGAATTTTGATGATGGATCGGCAGTTCGATTAACCATTGCACGATACTACACACCAACTGGTCGTTCCATTCAAAAACCGTATCTAAAAGGCAATGATGAGTATTTCAACGAATTTAGTACTCGTTTTGAAAATGGAGAATTGTATGAAAAAGACAGTATAAAAATAGCCGATACTTTAAAATTTAAAACCCCAAAAGGCAAAATTGTATATGGTGGAGGTGGGATTGTTCCTGATGTTTTTGTGCCTCTAGAAGGAAAACATGGCGAAGAGAGCCTTATTTATGTTTTGGAGCAATCCGGAATTGTTGGACATTTTGTTTTCGAACAGTTAGACAAAAACAGAAACGCTTTCAAAGGATTGACTTTTGCACAATTTTTAAATAAAATGAATACTACTGATGTATATTTCAATTATTTTCAGAGCTATTTAAATAAGAACGGGGCGACACTGAACATTACCAAAAATAAAGTGTTAGCCAAACGTTATTTAACTGCTGAATTTGCCCGACAACTTTTTGACGAACAAAAATATTATGAAATTGTTTTGAAAGAAGACGCAATGATTAAAGCCGTTTTGAACAAAAAATAATTTTGCAACAACTATTTATCGAACGCTATCGTGGCTGTGAGTTTGTTCGCCATTATTCCACAAAGTTAAAATGTCAGTGGCAACAGCTGCACCGCTTCCGGCAGCAATGGCAAGTTGACTTCTCCATCCTGCTAAAGTTCCTGCAACATAAATTCCATCTGCAACTTTGTGATCTATATTTTTCAACTGAATTCGTTGTTTCTCTGGAAGTGATTTGAGATGTGGTTCTACATAGTGCATTAATCCTTCAATTGCAAAAGTATTAGCAGAACCTATTCCAACAACAATCATCTTAGCTGTGTAGGAATTTTTACTGGTCGTAACCTTAAAACTGGGATAATTCCCTTCAACTTTAAGCGCTTTCTCATTTGAAATTTGAAAAACATGCGGATACGTTTCAGCCAGATGAGCTACGCTTTCTAACAGCAATTCTGAACCTAATTTGCCTGCTGGAATTCCGTAAGCATTATTAAACAAAGCTTCCTGAAGTGAAGATGTCTTTTGGTGTGCAATAATTCCTATTTTTTTGTCACTAGCAAAAGGTTTATTCTTTGCAGAACCTAATACCAGGGCACACGACATTCCCGAAACACCACCTCCAATTATCAGAACATCAAACATCAATTATTGATTTTTGGTTCGCTCTTGAATCATTTTCGACATTCTAAAAATAAGCAGAATAAAAATAGCACACAAAGAGGCAGCTATACCTATTAATGCAATGATACTATTACCCTCGAATAAATGATCAAAATCTAAAAGTGTGATATTGAAAACGATTAAGGCAAGAGCCAAAACTACTAATATTGAAGTAAAAATTTTCATTTGTAGGATTTAATTCGGAACGAAATTAATAAAAAATAATTTACAGGAACAAACCTTTAACATTAGCCGCAAATAATTTAACAGCAATAGCTAAAAGCACCACTCCAAAGGCTTTCCTAACAACGCCTAAGCCCGTTTTACCGAGCATTTTTTCTATTTTGGAAGACGATTTTAAGACAGCATATACCAAAATAACATTCAGAATAATTGCAATAACAATATTTTCAGCATGATACTGAGAACGCAAAGAAAGTAAAGTGGTCATAGTTCCAGCACCAGCTATTAAAGGAAAAGCTATTGGCACAATAGAAGCTGAACTTGCCTCTTCATCGCGATAAATTCGGATTCCTAAAATCATCTCCAAGGCTAAAAAGAACAATACAAATGAGCCCGCTACTGCAAACGAATGCACATCAATGCCAATGATATTCAGAAACTCTTCACCAATAAAAAGAAATACAATCATTATAATTCCAGCCACTAGCGATGCTTTCTCTGACTCAATATGCCCATGTTTTCTTCTTAAATCCACTATAATAGGCACCGTTCCCACAATATCGATTACAGCAAAGAGCACCATTCCCACAGTAAGTATTTCTCTAAAATCCAATCCCATATCTTCCTTTTTTAAAGTGCAAAAGTATTGATTTTGGGTAGGTTAAAAGCTAAATTGGAGTTAATTTTTTTCTTCAAAAAGAGTCTTCCTTTGTGCTTAAACCTTATCTTTGTTGAAATACTTACCATGAAAACAACGCTAAACCTTTTGTTATTATTTTTTTCTTGCTATTCCTTTGCTCAAATTACTTTGGAGCATACTTACACTGATGGTAATGTAAATAGAGTAAAACTAGAATATTCTGGAGAGAAATATTATGTATTAAATACTGCTACTAATGAATTGATTCTTTATAATGCTGACCATTCCTTGTGGAAAACTATAGTTTTACCTGCATCTCCACCAAATCCTTTGGCGGGTAGCGCTAGAATATATCATGTTTCTGAAGCTAAAATCAATCCCGATGTCCAAATTGAAATTCTATTCAGTTATTACAACAACGTTTCAAATAAATTTGAAAGCAGAATTTCCCAAGAAGACGGAACCATTTTGTTGACCATTCCTGATGCTTTTGAAGCTCGTATTAATGAAATACAAGGACTTTCAGATAAAATAATTACTGTGAATACTACAACTAATCCCATCAGTAAAGTATATTCATTGCCTGACTTTACTTTAGAAAATACATATATAGATGGGACTATAAAAAGAGTAAAACTGGAAAATTCTGGAGAGAAATACTATCTATTAGACAAAGTAAATCAGAATACCAAAATTTTCAATTCCGACCATAGTTTATGGAAAACAATTGCCTTACCAAAACCATCAGATGCAAAATATAGCGAAATTGGAATTATTTCCGAAACCCAAATCAATTCGGACGCACTTTTAGAAATTGGATACAGCTATTATACCTTGGAGGGCTCAATTGCCAATTATGTTGGCAAACTGATAAATGAAAACAATCTTGAACTCCTATCAATACCTAAAGCTAGAATACTAACTGTTGATGTTATTGAAGGATTGGAAAACAAACTCATGGCAACACTTTATAATGCCACAGTTAATACATCATTTTCAACAAATGTATATCAAATACCTTCTTTGACTTTAGAAAACGCATACGAAAGTCAAGTTACAAGAGTTAAACTCGAAAATTCAGGTGAAAAATATTATACTTCTAATGAACTATTAAGCAACCAAGCTAAAATTTACAATAGTAATCATACTTTATGGAAAACCATAGTCCTCCCACTTCCGACTAATGAATTATATAAAATAACTACTGTCAATAGTCTTTCAGAAAACAAAATAGATTCTGATGCCTTAGTTGAGTTATCTTATTCTTACGTTTTAGCGGGATTGCTTGAGCCTATTTATCAAAGCAGAGTAATAAACGAAAATGGGGAAATTTTAATAACGGTAGATGGTATAGATGGCCTTTTTCTTAATGAAATAACTAATTTAAATACCAAATTAATAGGTAATACTTATAATCCTTACGATGGTGGTTATACATCTGTGGTCTGTTCGATAGGAAACTTAAAAACAAATACTTTTAATCGTGACTTACAAGTAATAATTTCTCCAAACCCTACTCAATCTATCATAAATATAAGCTCAACCAATTCTCCAATTCATGAAGTTCGTATTTACAATATGAATGGTGCTTTAGTAAAACGAGAAATCGCAAAAAACATAACTAAAATTGATGTCGAAGAACTTCCAATAGGGATTTATGTAGTAAATTTGACCGATTTTAAAAATCAAAAAACATCGCATAAAATTACTATTTTACGTTAACTCCCATGTTTCAACTAGGAAAAACCATTGTCTCAGAAGACATTTTAGAAAAAGATTTCGTATGTAATCTCTCTGCTTGCAAAGGAGCCTGTTGCGTTGATGGCGATGCTGGAGCACCTTTATCGCTAGAAGAAACTAAAATTTTAGAAGAAATCTATCCTAAAGTAAAACCATTTCTTCGCAAAGAAGGAATTGCTGCCATTGAAGCTCAAGGCACCTGGACCAAAGGCACCGATGGCGATCTTGAAACTCCATTGATTGATAATAAAGATTGTGCCTATGTCATTTTTGACGGTAAAACTGCACTTTGCGGTATAGAACAAGCCTACAATCAAGGTGAAGTGAGTTGGAAAAAACCTGTTTCCTGTCATTTATATCCTATTCGAGTAAAAGATTTCACAGAATTTGCTGCAGTTAATTATGACAAATGGGATATTTGCGACGACGCATGCTCGCTAGGCGCATCACTAGAAGTTCCAGTCTATAAATTTGTAAAAGAAGCACTTATCAGACGTTTTGGTGAAGACTGGTATTCAGAACTCGAAAAAGTAGCTGAGGAATTAAAAAAACAATAAGACAACCCCTAATTGTATAAAAATTTAGAACACAGATTACACTGATTTTTAACTGAGGACAACGGATATTTCTAAAAAATCAGCTCTATCAGTTTCATCCGTGTGCCAAATTATAAAACGTTTGTTCACCGAGCAGACAATCACAAAAAGCAATCATTTTTTTATGCGTTATTGATACCAAATTATGAATATAAAACAGGTTGATTTTTTTTTAAACCATTTAGAAAGTTAAGTTTGCTTCGCCTGTTCGTCTCGAAATCTTTCGGAACTCAGGTTATTAAGACTTAATTTTCTTAAATCTCTTAATTGTTTAAAAAATTTAATGGTTGCTTTTATTAGACTTATTAATATACATAAATGGTACATTTTAAAAATTTTCATTAATAATCTGTAAAAATCTGCTCCATCAGTTTCATCCGTGTACCAAATTATAAAACGTTTGTTCGCCAAGCGGACAATCACAAAAAACAACATTAAAAAGAACCTCATTTTCACACCATTCCGTTTTCAAAATTCCTATATTTCACGGTAGTTTTTGACTTTTTGTTATTTTTAAATTGTTGATTTTCAGTATTCTAAAATTTTTAACGAAAATATTACGAATCCTCTCATTTGTTAAAAACTAAAGTCGATTGTGAATAAGTTTGGCTTTCATTTTTGGTTTCAAATGACAATCTTTGTACTCAATAAAAGTCATAATTTTTAGTTAAAATATAAAAAACAGAACCCTTAGCAATGCCACAAATTGAACCTATTTTACAAGAAAACAAAAACCGTTTTGTGATTTTTCCAATCAAACACCATGATATTTGGGAATGGTACAAAAAGATGGAAGCTAGTTTTTGGACAGCAGAAGAAATCGACTTGTCTCAAGATTTAAACGATTGGAACAACAAGCTAAACAGTGATGAAAAATATTTCATCAAACACATTTTAGCTTTTTTCGCCGCTTCTGACGGGATTGTAAACGAAAATCTTGCGGAAAATTTTGTGAATGAAGTGCAATATGCTGAAGCCAAATTTTTCTATGGTTTTCAAATCATGATGGAAAACATTCACAGCGAAACCTACTCGTTATTAATTGACACTTATGTAAAAGACGAAGCCGAAAAAAACCAACTTTTTACAGCCATTGAAGTTTTTCCTGCTATCAAGAAAAAAGCGGATTGGGCGCTGAGATGGATTGAAAGTGATTCTTTTGCAGAACGATTAATTGCATTTGCCGCTGTTGAAGGAATCTTCTTTTCAGGAAGTTTTTGCTCCATTTTTTGGTTGAAAAAGAGAGGTTTGATGCCTGGTTTAACATTTTCAAATGAATTAATATCTCGAGATGAAGGGGTTCATTGCGATTTTGCAGTTCATTTACACAACCATCATTTAGTAAAAAAAGTTCCTAAAAGCAGAATTAGAGAAATCATCGTTGACGCCTTGAACATTGAAAGAGAATTCATCACCGAATCGCTTCCAGTAAGTTTAATAGGTATGAATGCAAACTTGATGACACAATATCTAGAGTTTGTAACCGATAGATTACTAGTAGAACTAGGTTGTGACAGAGAATACAACACCTCAAATCCTTTCGATTTTATGGACATGATTTCGTTGCAAGGAAAAACCAACTTTTTTGAAAAGAAAGTTGCCGAATATCAAAAAGCAGGTGTAATGAATACCGATTCTGATTCACAAAAAATAAGTTTCGACGCCGATTTTTAGAATTATATATGCGTTCAAGAAATTGTATTTAAACAATAACAACTAAAAACAAATACCCAAAAATAGAGAAGGGATTTTCTATTTTTTAACCACTTAAAAAACAGAGCTTATGTATGTAGTAAAAAGAGATGGCCATAAAGAGCCAGTAATGTTCGACAAAATCACAGATAGAATTAAAAAACTATGTTATGGTTTAAATGATTTGGTAGATGCTGTAAAAGTGGCAATGAGGGTAATTGAAGGATTGTATGATGGAGTAACCACCTCAGAATTAGATAACTTAGCTGCCGAAACTGCTGCGTCCATGACTATTGCGCATCCAGATTATGCCCAACTAGCGGCAAGAATTGCTATTTCTAACTTACATAAAAACACCAACAAATCATTCTCGGAAACGATGAATGAAATGTTCAATTATGTTAATCCAAGAACAAACCTAAAGGCTCCATTATTATCTGAAGAGGTTCATAAAGTAATTATGGATAATGCAGAATTTTTGGATTCTCACATTATATATAATAGAGATTTTAATTACGATTACTTTGGTTTTAAAACATTAGAGCGTTCGTATTTATTAAAAATAAACGGCAAAATTGTAGAGAGACCTCAACACATGCTGATGCGTGTAGCAGTAGGAATTCACTTGGATGATTTAGATGCAGTTTTAGAAACTTACGATTTGATGTCGAAGAAATTCTTCACTCATGCCACCCCAACTTTGTTTAATGCAGGTACACCAAAACCTCAAATGTCGTCTTGTTTCCTTTTGTCTATGAAAGATGATAGTATTGACGGAATCTATGACACCTTAAAACAAACCGCAAAAATTTCCCAGTCTGCTGGTGGAATTGGATTATCTATCCACAATGTGCGCGCAACAGGTTCGTACATTAGAGGTACAAACGGTACATCAAACGGTATTGTTCCTATGCTTCGTGTTTTCAACGATACTGCTCGCTATGTAGACCAAGGTGGAGGAAAACGAAAAGGAAGTTTCGCCATTTATTTGGAAACTTGGCATGCTGATATTTTTGAATTTCTTGATTTGAAAAAGAATACTGGAAAAGAAGAAATGCGTGCGCGTGATTTGTTTTTTGCCATGTGGACTTCCGATTTATTTATGAAACGAGTGCAAGAAGACAGTCATTGGACTTTAATGTGTCCAAACGAATGTCCCGGATTGTATGATGTGTACGGTGATGAATTTGAAGCCTTATATACTTCTTATGAAGAAAAAGGAAAAGGCAGAAAAACAATCAAAGCAAGAGAATTGTGGGAGAAAATTCTAGAATCTCAAATAGAAACTGGAACTCCCTACATGCTTTATAAAGATGCCGCAAACAGAAAATCAAACCAAAAAAATCTTGGAACGATTCGCTCGTCAAATTTATGTACTGAAATCTTAGAATACACATCAGAAGACGAAATTGCGGTTTGTAACTTAGCATCTATTTCTTTACCAATGTTTGTAGAAAACGGGAAATTCAATCACGAATTACTGTTCAAAGTAACCAAACGTGTTACTCGCAACTTAAATAAAGTTATCGACAGAAATTACTATCCTGTTAAAGAAGCTGAAAATTCAAATATGCGCCATCGTCCTGTTGGATTAGGTGTTCAAGGTTTAGCAGATGCTTTTATCCTATTGAGGATGCCATTCACTAGCGATGAGGCAAAAAAATTAAATCAAGAAATATTTGAAACACTTTATTTTGCTGCGGTTACCGCATCCATGGAAATGGCAAAAGAGGAAGGTCCTTACTCTACTTTCAAAGGTTCTCCTATTTCAGAAGGTTTGTTTCAACACAACCTTTGGAACATCAAAGACGAAGAATTGTCAGGAAGATGGGATTGGGTTTCTTTGAGAAAAGAAGTTATAGAACATGGGGTACGAAATTCACTTTTAGTCGCTCCAATGCCTACAGCCTCAACTTCACAAATTCTTGGAAACAATGAAGCTTTTGAACCGTATACTTCAAATATTTATACCCGTCGAGTACTTTCTGGAGAATTCATTGTGGTAAATAAACATTTGCTTGAAGATTTGGTTAAACGAGGTCTATGGAATGAAGAATTGAAACAAGAAATCATGAGACACAATGGTTCTGTTCAAAATATTGAGCGTATTCCTCAAGATTTAAAAGATTTGTACAAAACAGTTTGGGAAATGTCCATGAAAGACATCATAGATATGTCGCGTCAAAGAGGGTATTTTATTGATCAATCGCAATCATTGAATTTGTTTATGCAAGATGCTAATTATGCGAAATTAACTTCAATGCATTTCTACGCTTGGCAATCAGGATTAAAAACAGGAATGTACTATTTGAGAACAAAAGCTGCAGTTGACGCTATTAAATTTACACTAAATAACGACAAAAAAGCAGAACCAACAGCACAAGCTCCAGAACCAGTAGCCGTTGAAGTTTTTGCTCCAAATGAAACAGGAGAAATGACTGCCGAAGATTTTCAAGCTATGATTGAAAGAGCCAGAAATGCAGGGCCAGATGATTGTGAAATGTGTGGCTCTTAAATAACCTCAAATTGAATTTCAAAAATAGAAACAGTTATCATAATCTGATAGCTGTTTTTTTTACCATCAAATCAAATCGATTTATACAAACTTCCAAAAAATCAGTGAAAACTATTAAAAAAATCGTAAATTTGAGTTATTACTAATGAAATCATGACTTTCAATTCAACCATTAATCAAAAATGGAAAGTAAAAAATTTACAGTAACTAGTGATTTATTGGCTTCAAATGGAAAGCGTTTTCTAAATTTGGTTATCGACCTTTTGACTCAGCATATTATCGGTCTATCAATAGGCATGCTAATTGTGTTGATTTCTGAAATCACTGAGTGGTATACCATAGCCAATTGGATTGATAAAACAGACAGTACTGAACAACTTTTTATCGGATTGCTTATTTTTATTTCCTATTACCTACTTACCGAAATCTATTTCTCAAGAACTATTGGAAAATATTTTACAAAAACCATGGTAGTAATGAAAGACGGCTCTAAGCCAGACAAAAAAAAGATACTCATACGAACACTTTGTAGATTAATCCCTTTTGAATTCTTCTCTTATATGGGAGACAATCAACAAGGTTGGCATGATGTTTTTTCTAATACCTATGTCGTGAACAAACGTCGCTTTTATGAAAAAAAGAAACTCTACGATTCTTTTTTATAAACACTACTCACAAACGATTCACTTAATTTTATCCATTTAAATCAATATTCAAACAGAGAATGAACTGGGAGCAACTACTATCATTAAGACGTCAAGGAGACAAAGGCAAACGATTACGTAAAGAACAAGACGATACCCGCTTAGGATTTGAAGTCGATTATGATCGTATTATTTTCTCCTCAGCTTTTAGAAGTTTACAAGATAAAACTCAGGTAATTCCACTCTCAAAAACAGATTTTGTACACACAAGACTAACTCATAGCTTAGAGGTTTCAGTTGTAGGCAGATCATTAGGAAGGTTAGTAGGGAAAAAAATTATAGAAAAATATCCGCATCTCAAAGAAGTTCACGGTTTCCACATGAATGATTTTGGAGCTATTGTCGCTGCTGCTTCTTTAGCTCACGATATAGGAAATCCTCCTTTTGGACATTCTGGAGAAAAAGCCATCGGGGAATATTTCTCGATAGGTAACGGACAAAAATTTAAAGATCAGTTAACCCTTAAACAATGGCAAGACTTAATTGATTTTGAAGGCAATGCCAATGGGTTTTCCGTTTTAACTTCAGATAGACCTGGAATTGAAGGAGGGCTGCGTATTTCCTATGCAACATTAGGTGCATTTATGAAATATCCTAAAGAAAGTCTTCCTAAAAAGCCAACCAAAAACATATCAGACAAGAAATACGGTTTTTTTCAATCGGATAAAAATTTCTTTCAGGAAGTGGCCTCCGACCTTGGTCTAATTCCCAACAAAACTGGAGAAGATACTGGTTTTGAGAGACATCCATTAGCCTATCTTGTAGAAGCTGCCGATGATATTTGTTATACCATAATCGATTTTGAAGATGGTATTAATCTTGGATTGGTTTCAGAGGATTATGCCTTAGAATATTTGATTAAATTGGTAAAAGACAGTATCGATGTTGATAAATACAAAACGTTAACCACTAAAGAAGATAGAATTAGTTATCTGCGTGCTCTAGCAATTGGAAGTTTAATCAACGATGCCGTAAAAGTATTTTTAGAGCATGAAGAAACGATTTTAGAGGGCAAATTCCCATTTGCTTTGACTGACAAGAGTAAATACAAAGCTCAAATGGATGATATTATCAAATTGAGTGTAAAAAATATCTACCAAAGTCGTGAGGTAATTGAAAAAGAATTGGTGGGCTATCAAATTATTCAAACGTTATTAGACAAATTCATCACCGCTTTTAATAATAATTTTGAAGGAAAAGCTTCAAATTATGACAAGCTCATTCTAAAAATGTTACCAGAAAAATTTATTGAAGAAAAAGAAGATTTATACAACAGACTCTTACATATCTGTCATTATGTATCTCTTTTAACAGATGGAAACGCTTTAGAATTGTTTAAAACCATCAACGGAAACAAAAAAACCTAATTAGAAATTGTATTCTAAACCTATTCCGAGCATTTGTTTTAATTGAACTTTTGGACCTGTGGTAATTTGTTCTCCTTTAGTCTCTTTTTTGGCTTTGATATCGTCATCATAAATTAAATTAAAACCAATATTCGCTTTTACATATTGGTTAACAACCAAATCAAAAAAAGCTTGCCAGTCAATATCTATATTACCAAAATGATTCAAATAATCAGAATACAAAATCAATCGATTTTCTAAAGTGACGTTCTTTGCAATCTCTTTTTTTAGATAATTTGTAACTAGAACTCCTAACTCTGTTTTCGTTTTTTCGCCCCTTGAAAGAAGATTTCCAGAACCATCATAAACGGCTTTTTCAACACCAAACGCACCCTGATTTGCTAATCTTTGGTCTAAAACCAATGTGTTTTTGAGCGTTAATGGCGAAAAATAAAAGATAAATTTCTTTTCTTTATTGTTATACTCTGCTCCCATCCCAAAAAAAGTATAGGCTGGAGCAAAAGGTTTCGAAATAGCTAAATCAGTGTTGGGATAATTGTATCCGTTTGTAAATTGAGTATTAAAATTGAATTTTATAGTATGATACCAGTTTGATAATGTATCATTTCTATAACCAAAGGTGGAATTAAACCGAAAAACATCATCTGTTTTTCGAATTGCTATACCATCTTGTTTATTAACACCATATCTCAAGATTAACTCATTAAACCAAAGCACATTTTGACGCTTATACGTTCGATTAAAATCACCTTTGAGCAAACCTGACACTGAACTTTGTCCACCAGCATTCCAATTGACAAAAGCAATTTCGCTTAAATCAAAGCCAACTTTGTTGGTATTTTTCCAATTAGAAAGACTGTCCAAAACAATCGTTTTATGAACTACATTTTCTTGAGAAAATGAATTTGTAGAAATAAGAAATAGTACTAGTAAACTAAAAAAGTTGTTTGATTTTGTCAAGAATATTATTTTTTTGTGAGAACAAATGAACATTTCAGTAACTTAAAAAAAGAGTTTCAAGACTTTTAACGTCGATTTTACAATAGTATTGCAATTCATTTATCGTTCCATGTTCAATAAACTCATCAGGAACCCCAAGATTTTGTATTGGTACATGATACTTATTTTGTGAGGCAAATTCGATTATTGCAGAACCAAAACCTCCTTTTATAACTCCATCTTCAATTGTAACAACATTTTCAAAAGATTTAAAAATGGTGTGCAAAAGTGTTTCGTCTAGTGGTTTCACAAAAGCAAAATCATAATGTGCTATTCGTTCGGGATGATTTAAATTGGCTAAAGCTTGTGCAACATTATTTCCTGTAGTTCCATTAGAAAGAATGGCTACATGCGTTCCTTTTTTTATACAATAAGCTTTACCAATTTCTATCTTTTGATAAGGTTGTTCCCAATCTACAATAACGCCACGACCACGAGGGTAACGAATAGCAATAGGATGATGTAAACCTAATTGTGCTGTGTAAAGAATATTACGCAAGGCAATTTCATTCATTGGAGCATAAACGATCATATTGGGTATGCAACGCAAATAAGCCAAGTCGAAAACACCGTGATGTGTCGCGCCATCTTCGCCAACTAGACCTGCTCTGTCCAAGCAAAAAATCACAGGTAAATCCTGCAAAGCCACATCGTGAATCAGTTGATCATAAGCCCGTTGTAAAAAAGTCGAATAGATATTGCAAAAAACAATCATCCCTTGTGTTGCCATTCCAGCAGATAATGTTACTGCATGTTGTTCGGCTATACCCACATCAATCGCTCGCTTGGGAAATTCATCCATCATAAATTTCAGGGAACTACCTGTTGGCATCGCAGGAGTAATTCCAATAATTTTTTCGTTTTTTCTAGCTAAATCCAATAACGTTAATCCAAAAACATCTTGGTATTTTGGAGGAAGATTTTCTTCTACTTTAGCATGTATTTCACCCGTATTTGCATCAAATTTTCCAGGCGCATGATATTGAACTTGATTTTCCTCAGCTTGTTGTAACCCTTTCCCTTTTGTTGTAATTACATGCAGAAACTTTGGGCCTTTTACTTTTTGCAATCGTTTCAATTCCTTAATAATCGCAAAAATATCATGTCCGTCGATAGGTCCTGAATAATCAAAATTTAAGGACTTCATCATGTTATTTTGCTTCGGATTTTTTCCTTCTTTTACGGCTGTGAGATAGTTTTTTAAAGCGCCAACACTTGGGTCAATCCCAATGGCGTTGTCATTGAGAATTACAAGTAGATTAGCATCAGTAACACCCGCGTGATTCAATCCTTCAAATGCCATTCCTGAAGCAATAGAAGCATCGCCAATTACGGCTATGTGATGTTTTTCGTTATCGCCTTTTAAACTAGAAGCTATGGCCATTCCAAGAGCCGCCGAAATAGAAGTAGAAGAATGACCTACGCCAAAAGCATCATAAACACTTTCACTTCGTTTTGGAAAACCCGAAATACCGTTGAGCTGTCTGTTGGTATGAAATTTTTCTCTTCTTCCAGTCACTATTTTATGACCGTACGCTTGATGACCCACATCCCAAACCAACAAATCTTCTGGCGTTTTGAATACATAATGCAAAGCAATGGTAAGCTCAACTACACCTAAACTCGCCCCTAAATGTCCTTCCTTAGTAGATACAATATCAATAATGAAATCGCGCAATTCCTGAGCCAATTGAGGCAATTGACTTTCGTCAAGCCGACGCAAATCGGTTGGATTATGGATGTGCTGAAGTAAGTTGCTTTTCATTAGAATTCAAAAAGCGAATTTACGGTTTTGTTTTCTATTTTTGTATTTCAACTTAATAATTCCCCCTTTGGGGGTTAGGGGGCTATGGAAAACATTTTCACCGACGAATATTTTATGAAAAAAGCGTTGCAGGAAGCCGAACTGGCTTTTGAAAAAGGTGAAATTCCTGTTGGCGCTATTGTGGTAATCGATAATAAAATAATCGCTAGAAGTCATAATTTAACCGAATTATTGAACGACGTTACTGCTCATGCCGAAATGCAATCCATAACAGCCGCTGCAAATTTTCTTGGCGGAAAATACCTAATTGGTTGCACACTCTACGTCACCCTTGAACCTTGCCAAATGTGTGCTGGAGCGCTATACTGGAGCCAGATTTCTAAAATTGTTTTTGGAGCTAGCGACGAACATCGCGGTTTTGAAAAAATGGGTACACAACTCCATCCAAAAACAGCTGTAGTGCGTGGAGTTTTAGCAAATGAAGCTTCAGAATTGATGAAGCGATTTTTTGCAGAGAGGAGAAAGTAAGTCTTGCAACACTAAAACTATTGAATTTTATTAATTTTAGTTTTTTAAAAATGGTTTTGAATAATAATCAAATCCTAACCAATAATTGCCTAAATGCTCTGATTTACATTCATCCGTATAAACATCAATACTATATCCATTCCATAAATTCCTAGACCAAACCAATTCATTAATACAAATAAAATAGTTATACCATTTTCTCTCTCCTAAAATTTCAGGATTAAGTTTATTGGTTTCGATAGCTCTAAGGATTTTGGTTTCGAGGTTATTCATGGTCTTAGTTTACATAATTCAAAAACAAATGATAAATTTTTTTATTATCATTATGACTAGAAAAATGACTGTCAATTGATAAAAAAGCTGATGTTTTTTCTATAACTTCTTTTTCCCTTTTATCTTTTATAAGCAATTTATTGATTCCTTCTTTACAATCTTCAACTGTTCCTTCGAGAATGTATCCAACAAGGAATCCATCACAGTCAAAATATTTTCCGCCTTTCAAAAAATTATCAATACCTGTGGTAATATATCTTCTTTTCAAATCAGAATCATTCACTTTAAGATTTTTAGCTTCTACAAAATATTTGTATTCCTCTCCTTCCCAAAATGTAGAATATCTCATATCTATTCTACAAAATTTAGCAGCAAAGCCTTTAAAAAAAGTTGAATTATCATCAAAAAGATAATTCTCTAAATTTGAAGATATTTTCCATTTTTTTCTTTTAGAATTTTTATCAATATAGCTGTGGAGAATTGCGGTAATATCATTCTCATCATAATTTAAAAGAATAGAATTATTAGATATTGATGTGTGATAAGCTTCTATAAATAAAGTTGCACATCTTACTTTAAACTTGTTTTGAAAATTTAGAAATATTGAAGTAGTTAAAATTCCTGCCATTATTCTTTCATGTTAAGAATTTCAACTATCAAAGATTTACTATCTTCCATAGCAGCAGTTTCGCTCCAAAATCTTCTTTGGTTTGGTTTTATAATATAAACATCATTACCATCAAAATAATTCACTTTTTTTCTAAAATATAGATGCTGTGCTTCTTCACTCCAAAGTTTTTTATCTAATGTTTTAAGTTCATTATAAATATCTTCTTTTGAAATTTCTGTTTCTTTTTGTTGATTTCCAAAAGACAATTTTACCATGTATAATGGACAATTTGAATTGACAATATAATGTGTTGCCGAAACTTTTAATTCCACATCGTCAAGCCAGTTGTTAAGCTCTTTTGTTACTCTTTTGGAATAAGCATCAACATTATTAACAGGTAAAACAGCTTTAGATTTTTCTTGTTTTTCAAATAAATCTAAACTATAATCCAACGTATCTTGAATGATGATTTGCTCGTCTTCTTTTAATTTTAGAATATCATTATAAATGATTTGATCAATTTGTTTTTCTAAATGAGAAATGTCTTGATTTACTTCGTTTGATTTTTTTATTGAGATAATTTCATCGATTTTTGAAGAAAGCTTCTCAATGTTTTCTAATTCAATTTTCTCAATTATTGCGGGCAACTCTAACATCTCATTTGACTGAACTCTTTCACGTTCAATTCCCCATGAAGCTGAACTTAAAGAAAGATAATAATTTGAAAAAATAGAATTTATATACGCAGATAAGGCTTTTAAAATCTTAATGTCTTTATTTACGACACTATAACTCATATGATAGCAATCAAAATCTATTATACTTGAACAGAATTCTTTTTCTTTTTGCCCTTCCTTAATTATTAAAAAAGGACTTTTATAAAGAAGCTCGTTAGTTGGTCGATATATTTTCGAATTATCAACTATTGCTTTTCTAGAAGTATAATATTTATTAATCAAACCTGTATTAATAACTTTATTTGGCTTAAAAAACTTATTACTTTCAATTTGTTTTTTATCTGGTGAATGAAGTCCGCTACCTTTTAGCCATTCACCTTTATTTGTTTCAAAATAATTTTCAAGTGTATTATGTCTTTTTTCAAGATTCTCAATCAACTCAAAATCAAAGTAACTTCCCCACATTGCTATTTTCCAAATTTTAGTGTCTGACTTTTGACATTCAGTTCTTGGTATATGTTTTTCATCAGATGAATCAATAACAATTCCTTCTAAAACATCATTCTTGATATAGGTCTTTGGTGCGTAATAAATTATTGTCTCTTTTTGATCTTTTGGAATTTCTTTTTGATAAAAAATAATACTAATTGGTCCAACTGCTGAACCAAAAAGTTGTCCGCCAGAAAACTTTGGAGCTTTTCTTAATATTGAAAAATTATATACTTTCTCTATATGATTATCATTAAATAACCATTTTCTGAAATTTTGATAAGTTCCACCAGTATTGGTTAAAACTTTAGTATTGAAAATTAAAGCTATTTTTCCTTTTGGTGCTAAAAGAGTTGCTTTGTGTAAAAATGGTAAAACCATTTCTTGAGCAAAATTTTCTTTTTTACAATATGCTGTTATGGTTGGCAATAAATCTTTTGTCCCAAAAGGTGGATTTCCAACAATTAAATCAAAATCTTGTAATTTTTTAATTTTAGACAAATCAGAAACAGTATCTCTTACAAAAAGATTTTCTCCTTGTTGTTTTAAACTTTTATCTTCTGGGTCATTGATTAAATAAGGAAATTTAATTGCACCATTCCACCAACCTGTTTTTGGATCAAGATTATCTAATAAAGCTAAATACAAACTAAAAGCAGCCACTTTTATAGATTTTGGGTCAAGTTCAATTCCGAAAATATTTGATTTTAAAATATCAACTAAAACCGTAAAATCATTTAGCTTAGAATTATATTTATTTTCATAACGCTTTACAAGTCTTTTAAAACTTTGAACTAGAAAAATCCCTGAACCACAACTTGGATCTAATGTTTTTACATTATAGTTTATTTTATCTTTATCTATTGGAAGTTTTTCATTAAGAATTAATTCAACTAATGAAGGTGGTGTATAAAAAGTCCCAGTATTTTTTTTCTCTTTCCTATCTAATTCTGATAAAAAATTCTCATAGACTTCACTTAACAATTCAATTCTTATAATACTAAAATCGAACAATCTCCAATCTGTAAATAATTTTATTTGATCACTTTTAATATATCCATTTGTAAAACATTGCCCTACTAACTCTAGATGTTCTTGTGTTACAATATCCTTTTCGTTTTCTTCTATATTAAATAAACTTCCATTAAAATCTTTGGCTAATTTTTCAAATAAAGCATAGACATAGTTAACCTCGCCTTCTTTTAGTAATCCAAGATATGATTCAGCAATTGTTGAATTCTTTCTATATTCCTCTTTTTTGGTAGCTCCTTTATCTTCTAGATATAAAAGAAAAAGAGAACGCATAACCAACTTATGAATTAAGTTTTTATCGTTCAGTCCTTGTTCTTCTAATTCTCTCGATACATTGATTAAACTTTGAATTAAATATTTATCAACTCTTTTTTGAAGATTTATTTTTTCTCTAATCTCTTTTGCTTCAACAGAAGACCAAATAAATCCAGTATCAATTGCGATTCTTGAAAAAACAATATTTAATTTTTTAAGTTTTTCTTCATCAGTTTCTTTACAAGAGTAAAGTTCTAATTCTTTTAATTTAGATGTAATTTCATTCTCTTGAATTGTTTTATCAAAACCAAAAGGTTTTTCAGAACAATTATAAATTCTGATTTCCGTTTTGGTGTAAACATATAAGAATAAAACTTTTTGAAAATTCCAACATGCTTTTTGTATTGCAGCAATTTGGATTAAAGCGTCAATATCAAAGGAATCAATTTCTTTTAAAAAAAGAACTGGTTGACCATCGTTCCCATATACTTTAACAACTCCATATTTTTCATTGTCAAATAAATCAATATCATATAATTTGCAATCTTTTGCAAAATCTATCAAATCTAATTGATTAATAATGGAATTATTCATGTGAGAAAGTGTAATTTAAATCTGAAAATCTTCTAATTGAGAACTACTGATTTCCACAAAAATAGAATTAAAAAAAACTTTTGCGTATTAATACGCAAATTATTTTTCATTTAAAATGCTAACATTTTTAAATTCTAAATTTATAATTAAAAATAATTCCTATTTGGACTAAACTTCACCTCAAATATTTTGTGAGGCACTTCCTTTTTCACTAAAATTGTTTCAATACCACACCCATTTAAAATAGTAACAGGAAAGGAGAAAAAATCCTTTCCCAAAAAATTAAATAGTATGGTAAATGAAATACTTACAAAAATCCGTAGCAAACGTCTTGAAAAGAATTACTCTCAAACCTACCTCGCCTCAAGATTAAAAATTTCACAAAGTTATTACGCCAAAATCGAAAACGGGATTACAAAACTCACCGTCGACGAACTTATTGAAATCTCAGAAATCCTTAACATCGACTTATCAGAGCTTTTCAGTCAAAAAACAACTTCTATACAAAACAGTTCAATTAATTAATAACCATAAATTTTAAAACCATGGCAACAACAGCGCTACGCCTTTACAAAGCAAAAGATGTCGATATGCTCATCGCATTATCAACCATTATCGAATCAGCAATTGCTAACAAAGCATTTCTCCAAACCAAACGTTCCACTTGGGCAGACCCCTTTTTTGAAGACCTCCAAACCGAAATCAATCAAACAATTCAAAACCACCTTGGGCTTGATAATGCTAAAAATTTACGTCAGGCAACACAAGTTGTAATAGGCATACAAGCCAATGCAATCCGTGATTTAGCCGAAGTAAAAGTGCAACTTATAGAGGACTTCAAAGACAATCCAACACTACAAACCGAAATTCAAAACCAGTTAGGGTTTACTACCTATCACAAAGGAGCACAAAAAGGCGACCAAGATGCACTTATCAATCTACTTTTTCAATTCAAAACAAATCTCACAACACCGTTAAGAACACAAATTGAAGCCAAAGGAACACCAGCCACAATCTTAAATGCAATAACTAACTATGCCGATATATTAAAAGATGCAAACATCACACAAGAGGGTACAAAGGGAGTTCGAAAAGAAACAACTGCCGAAGCCATCAACCAGTTCAACTCTATATACGACAAAGTGATTAGCGTATCCAAAATTTCAGCTAAATTCTACAAAGGCAACACTACCTTACAAGAACAATTCAGTTTCACTAACGTAGTCAAAAAAATCAACGCTCACAAGAACAACACGCCATCGCCAACTCCTTAATTTTTATTTTCTACTTCAGACCCCTCTTCTTTGGAGAGGATTGGGTTGAGATAAAATCGGAAAATTCAATAGATATAATCCAAAATACAACCTCAACACTCCTAAGCTTCACAGAGCTATTTCTAAACATAAAAGCAACCAAGAGAAATTAAAAAGTAACCTCAGAAAAAACCTTAATAACAATTAGAAATAACATGGTGATATAAGGAAATTTCACCGAGATATTCTGAAGATAAAAAATAACATAGGGAAGAAGTACAGAAATCGACGGAAGGTTAAAAGTAATCGGCGGAAGCCCAGTAAAACAAGTACAAACAAAAAAACCGTCCCGATACATCGGGACGGTTTTTAATTTATTCTATAACAACATTTTTCTTTTTGTCGTAGAAATGATATTCTAAATACGTGTAAGCGTCACGCGGTATGATTTTCACCCATTTTTTATGTTCAAAAAACCATTTTGAACGTAATGATGGAAAACCTTTACTGAGGTATGCAGCCACAAATGGATGTACATTGAGTACTACATCCTTGTGGGTTTTTAAAATTCTTTCGAGATCGGAAGCAATTTTATCAATGATTACAATGGGAGCTTCAATTTCGCCATTTTCATTGTTAGGATCTTCTTCTCTAGTTTTTATATTTACTTCTGGTCTTACTCTTTGTCTTGTAATCTGGACTAACCCAAATTTACTTGGCGGTAAGATCTTATGCTTGGCTTTATCATCACTCATCTCATCTCTGAGAAAATCAAACAGAACTTTTCTGTTTTCTGGATTTTGCATGTCAATAAAATCAATAACTATGATGCCTCCCATATCTCGCAGTCGCAATTGTCTGGCGATTTCGGCTGCGGCAATCATATTGACTTCCATGGCAGTATCTTCTTGGTTGGATGCTTTATTAGAACGGTTACCGCTGTTTACGTCTATAACGTGCAACGCTTCGGTATGCTCAATAATAAGGTAAGCCCCTTTACTCATGGAAACTGTTTTCCCAAATGAAGTTTTGATTTGTCTCTCTATATTGTATTTCTCAAAAATTGGAGTGTCTTTAGATTGATAAAACCTAACTATTTTTTGTTTTTCAGGAGCTATTTCTGATAAATAGTCCTTGGTTTCGTTGTACAACTCTTCGTCATCTATATGAATACCGCTAAAGGTATCATTAAAAACGTCTCTTAATATAGAAGAGGCTCTATTGAGTTCTCCTAATACTTTTGACGGATGATGAGCAGTTGGTAATTTTTTACACATTGCAGTCCATCTGTCTAACAGGTTCTGCAAATCTTTTTCTATTTCGGCTGTATTTTTGCCTTTGGCTACTGTACGAACAATAACACCAAATCCTTTTGGTTTGATAGCTTGTACAAGTTTCTTTAGTCGTTCTTTTTCACCTTTTTCTTCTATTTTTTGAGAAACAGAAACGCGGTCTGAGAACGGAACTAGAACTATAAAACGTCCGGCAAGGGAAAGCTCTGAGCTAATTCTTGGTCCTTTGGTTGATATTGGTTCTTTGACAACTTGTACTAAAATAGATTGATTGGCACTAAGCACACTAGCAACGGTGCCATCTTTATCAATCTCTTTTTCAAACTGAAAGTTTTTTAGGGAGAAATCTTTTAATTTACCTGCGCTTACAAGTTTTATGAATTTCAGTTGGGAAGCAAGATTAGGACCCAAATCGTGATAATGTAAAAAGGCATCTTTCTCGAAGCCTACATTTACAAAAGCAGCATTGAGTCCAGCTACAGGTTTCCGTATTTTAGCAATAAAAATATCGCCTACTTGGAATTTGCTGGTTTCTCGTTCTTTGTGTAATTCAATTAGTTTTCCATCTTTTAATAAGGCAAAATCTACTGCTTCGGAACTAGATCGGATGATTAATTCTTTATTCACGCTGTACATTTTTATCCGAACTTTTAGTTTCAGGTTTAAAGTTTAAAGTTTCAGGTTTTTGTAGCTACAAAAACTTCTAACTTCTAACTTCCAACTTCTAACTTCGGTTAGGATGGATTAAACAATATTTTAACAGGTAGTGTACCCGGGGAAAACTAGCTGGTAGTTTGCAGTTGTGAGTGGTCAGCAAAACTGAACACTAAATACTGAACACTGATTACTAATTTTCAATTTCAATGAACTTTAAAAAAAGAAAAAGTAGTTTTAGACTACTTTTTCTTTTTGTGACGGTTAGCTCTCGCTCTTTTTTTACGTTTGTGAGTAGCTACCTTATGTCTTTTTCTCTTTTTACCACTTGGCATAGTTGGTGATTTTGTGATTAATAAATATTTTTATTTTGCTTCGTTATTCGTTTTTACACCTTCAACAAAAACTTTTGCTGGTTTGAATGCAGGAATATTGTGTGCAGGAATTTTAATTGTGGTATTTTTAGAAATATTTCTACCTGTTTTTTCTGCTCTAGTCTTGATGATAAAACTACCAAAACCTCTCAAGTAAACGTTGTCTCCAGTTTCAAGAGAAGATTTTACCTCTTCCATAAAAGATTCTACTGTTGCTTGAACGTCACCTTTTTCAAGACCTAATTTTTCTGAAATTTTCGCTACGATATCTGCTTTCGTCATTTTCTTTCGTATTTATATTGAATGATATTTTTTTTGAGGTTGCAAATATATGAATTAAAAAAACAATTAATCAATCTAATTCATTAAAATTTAATTACATAAACACATACTTTTGTTAACCAATAAATATAAAGATGGATTTTGCTAACTCACTAACCGAGTGGTACATACAAAACAAACGTGATTTACCATGGAGAAACACGGTAAATCCCTACCTAATTTGGTTGTCAGAAATCATGTTACAACAAACTCGAGTTGCTCAAGGAATGCCTTATTTTTATTCGTTTACCAAGGCGTTTCCAACCGTTTTTGATTTGGCTAATGCTTCAGAAGAGCAAGTATTAAAATTATGGCAAGGTCTAGGATATTATTCAAGAGCTAGGAATTTACACAAAACAGCTCAGAAAATTGCTCATGAATACAACGGAATCTTTCCTGACAACTATGTTGATTTGCTTCAACTGAAAGGAATAGGTGAATATACTGCGGCGGCAATTGCTTCCTTTTCATACAACGAACCAGTTGCTGTTGTTGATGGAAATGTTTTTAGAGTGTTGTCGCGCTATTTTGATATTGAATCCGATATTTCAATGGCTTCTACTAAGAAAGAATTTACACAACTGTCATTTGAATTGATGCTTAAAAACAACCCTGCACTTTACAATCAAGCTATAATGGAGTTTGGAGCCCTACAATGCGTTCCTAAAAGTCCCAATTGTGAAATATGTGTTCTAAATTCAAGTTGTTTGGCCTTGAAAAAAAATAAGGTCAATCAGCTTCCTGTAAAATCAAAAAAACTAAAAGTAAAAAACCGATTCTTCAACTATTTAATTTTTTCCGATAAACAGCAAAACACAATAATACAAAAACGTTCAGATAAGGGTATTTGGCATAACTTATATGAATTTCCACTCATTGAATCCGATTCAGAACTCAATTTTGAAACTATTTTATCTGAAATTCAAAGCATAAATATCGTAACAAACCGCATTATTTCGGCATCAGAATTGACTCTAACAAGTCAACTTCACAAACTATCTCATCAACATTTATACATAAAATTTTGGAAGATTAACTTGGAAGGAGAAGTCATCAACGGCATAGATTATCAAACCCTTTTACAATTTCCATTTCCTATCATAATTTATAATTTTATAGAAAAAAACAGAAATATTTTCAAAATTTAGTACATTTGAATCATAAAGAAACAAAAATAATATGAGCGGTACATTAAACAAGGTAATGTTGATAGGCTATTTAGGTGATGAGGTAAAAATGCATTATTTTGATGGAGGAAATTGCATTGGCAGATTTCCATTGGCCACGAATGAAACTTATATTAATAAGACGACTAATGAAAAAATCACCTCTACAGAATGGCATAATTTAGTCGTTAGAAATAAGGCGGCTGAGATTTGTGAAAAATTTTTATCAAAAGGGGATAAAATATTTGTTGAAGGCAGAATAAAATCCCGTCAATGGCAAGCTGATGATGGTACTACAAAATACACCACTGAAATTCAAGTGACCGAATTTACATTTCTTACCACGAAAAAAGATACTGAAAATCAAAGACCTACAATCGAGCCAAAAAGTTCTAACTTTGAAGCTCCAACTAATCCATTACCAGAAAACGATTTACCGTTTTAATGTTTAACTAATCATTTTAAATTTGGACCCAGAGCCCAATTTTTTACTTTTATCCACTATTGATACAGAATCCATATTAGGATATATAGCACTATTTATTTTGCTATTTTGCTCCGCATTGGTTTCAGCAGCAGAGGTTGCCTATTTTTCTTTAACCACCAAAGATCTTGACGATTGCGCGCGCGAACATCCATCACAAGCTCATATCATCTCGAATCTACTTCAAAAACCAAAAAAACTACTTGCGACCTTGCTCGTGGCAAACAACTTTATCAATATTGGTGTCGTAATTTTGTTTTCATTTATTGGTAGAAATTTATTTACATCAATAGCTTCTCCACTATTAAAATTCATATTTGAGGTCATTGTAGTTACTTTCCTAATCTTATTGTTTGGAGAGGTTTTACCCAAAATATATGCTAGTAGAAACAACATAAAATTTGCACGTTTTTTTGCATATCCCCTTTCAATACTAGACAAACTGCTTTCGCCAATAAGTTTGCCTATGCGCTCCATAACTATTTATCTCCATGAAAAATTAGGCAATAAACAAAAATCAAATTTTTCTGTAGATCAATTGTCACAAGCCTTAGAATTAACCTCATCAGATGATACTTCTAACGAAGAACAAAAAATATTAGAGGGTATTGTATCCTTTGGAAATACCGACACCAAACAAGTTATGAGTCCCAGAATAGATATTTTTGCCATAGAAATTAATGAATCTTTTGAGGAAATTCTGCCAAAAATTACCGAAAAAGGATTTTCAAGAATTCCTGTTTATAAGGATAATATTGACCAGATTGAAGGTGTTTTATTTGTTAAAGATTTAATTCCACACATTCACAAAAAAACTTTCGATTGGAAAACACTTTTGAGAGCACCTTTTTTCGTGCCTGAAAACAAAAAATTGGATAATTTACTCAAAGATTTTCAAAGTATGAAAAGCCATTTGGCCATAGTTGTCGATGAATACGGAGGAACTTCAGGATTAGTTTCTCTAGAAGATATTATTGAAGAAATTGTAGGAGACATAAGTGACGAGTTTGATTCTGAAAATGTAAACTATTCTCAAATAGATGATAAAAACTTTATCTTTGAAGGCAAAATTAACTTAAAAGATTTCTATCGAATTATTGATGTTGACGAAGAACTTTTTGAAACTCAAAAAGGTGAAGCCGAGACTTTGGCAGGTTTCATACTAGAAATTTTAGGAAATTTTCCTAAGAAAGGTCAAAAAATGAACTTTGAAAATTGTCGTTTCACAATAGAATCCGTTGATAAAAAACGCATCAAACAAATAAAAGTAACCCTTGAATAATCATAACATGCAAAGAATACTATCTCATTCCTTATTAATCATAGTATTGTTTTCTGCTTTGAGTTGTAAAGATGACGTTTTACCAAAACCTGAAGGACAACTGCGTTTGGATTACCCTGAAGCAGAGTATGCTCATTTCGAAAATAATTGCCCATTTACTTTCGATATGAATAAAGATGCCATAATTAAAGGTAAATCGGATTGTAACTTTACCATTGATTATCCAAAAATGAAAGCTACCATTTATCTAAGCTATAAACCGGTAAATAACAACATCAACCTTCTTTTGCGCGATGCTCAAAAACTCACCTATGAACACGTTATAAAAGCCGACGATATCCTGGAGCAACCTTTTTTGAATAAGAAAGACAGAGTTT
Organism: Flavobacterium sp. R1_16; assembly: GCF_057652095.1. Taxonomy (NCBI): domain Bacteria; kingdom Pseudomonadati; phylum Bacteroidota; class Flavobacteriia; order Flavobacteriales; family Flavobacteriaceae; genus Flavobacterium; species Flavobacterium sp. R1_16. The sequence continues at coordinate 285,260 of NZ_JBYFCG010000001.1, read as the reverse complement.
ACGGAATGTTTTATAGAGTTGATGGCAATGCTGCTACCAATGCTCAGTTTTATGCCACTGACAGCATCAAGCATTTTGTAGATTGTTCTGTTTATTTTTATGCTAAACCTAATTTTGATTCTATTTTACCTGCTGCCAGCTATGTTCGTGATGACATGCAAAGAATCATGGAAAGCTTGCACTGGAAATAAAAAAAGAGCTAATTAAAGCTCTTTTAAAAATTATCTGAATTTACATTGTTGATGCTTTCTTTTCGTCTTTTTCGCAATGTTTTTTCTTAGAACAACATCCTTTTTTCCCTTCTTTAGATTTTTTACCGTCAGCAGAGCAGGATTTCTTCTTGTCCTCATTCTTTTCTTTTTCCTGATCTTGCACCATTAACATCGCTTTGTTGCCTGAAGAAGTAACATTTGAAACCTTGTATGTTTTTCCATCTGCAGTTGCTTCAACTACCTTAACAATAGACTCAGGTGTTTGTTTTGATGCATCAAAGGAAACTTTTGCTACTTTCTTGTCAAAATCTACGGTCGCCTCTTGAACTCCGTCTAACTCTGCCAACTCTTTTTCAATTGTTTTGGCACAACCAATTGCACAAGTCATCCCTTCGATATTGAAACTGGTAGTTTCTAATTTTTCAGCTGCAATAGGATTTTTACTTTTTGATTCCTTCTCGATAGTTGCATCAGCCTTAGGTTCGCTGGCTGTTTGTTTACAACTTACAAAGAAAAATGCTGATAAAGAAATTGCTAGTAATGATTGGGTAAAATTCATATTTATTTATTTTTTAATAATGTTATAATAATGCCTTTGGAAGAATTTTTAGCAAAATTAAACAAAAAAAATAGTGCTAATTCATAAAATTATTACAAATTTGACATCTACTTTATGTTAATGAAATCTAATCAACTAAAATGGTTCTTTTTAATCCTACTTGCATTTATTTGGGGTAGTTCTTTCATATTGATAAAAAAAGGTTTGGTAGGATTGAGTGCTTATCAACTTGGTTCTCTAAGAATTGTATTTGCTGCTTTGTTCTTACTAATAATTGGATTTAAAACTTTACCTAAAATACCTTTAGGACAATGGAAATTTATTGTAATTACTTCCCTATTTGGTACTTTCATTCCCGCTTTTCTATTTTCGATAGCACAAAGAGAAATTGATAGTTCCGTGAGCGCGATTCTCAATTCCTTGACGCCACTAAATGCTTTACTATTGGGGATTTTAGTTTTTAAATTGGATTACAAACGGAATCAAATAGTTGGAGTTTGTATTGGATTAATGGGAAGCCTATTACTTGTATTCAATGGTGCGATACATCATCCTAATCAAAATTATTACTATGCCATTTTGATTTTCATTGCTTCGGTTTGTTATGCGATAAATGTAAATTTAATCAAGAAATATTTGTCAGACTTGAGTCCGCTAACTATAACGACAGGTAATTTCACGGTAATGTTACTTCCTGCTATATTGATATTATATACTTCGGGATTTTTTTCAGATATTCATATTGAAAAAGTACAACATTCCGTTGTGTTCATTTTGATTCTGGGTGTCATGGGCACAGGAATTGCGAATATTATTTTTTATAAACTAATACAAATCTCAACACCCATTTTTGCAACCTCAGTAACTTATCTAATTCCAATAATTGCCTTTTCTTGGGGAATGTTAGACAACGAAATGCTCACGGTCGTTCAACTTTTTGGAGCCACAATAATTTTATTTGGTGTTTACTTATCTAACATTAAATCATAAACTCATCAAACAAGATTCCCAGCATTGCTTTTTTGGTACACTATTTGAAAATAAATTTATACCTTTGTAGTATTATTAGTTTTTATGAAGAAAAATTACCTACATAGTATCGTTATCTTAGCGCTATGCTTTTTTACCTTAACCATTTCGGCTCAAGAAGGAAAGCAGCAACCTAAATCTCAAGATACTATTGAAGGGTTGAGTCTATATCCTAACCCCGTTAGTAACGGAAAAATATACATTACCTCAAAATCTTCGGCTAATAAGGATATTTCTATATTTGATGTCCTAGGTAAAAAAGTGCTGCAAGCAACACTCAATTCAAAAGAATTAAACATATCTAGCATTTCTCCAGGGGTTTATATTATCAAAATCAAGGAAGGTGAAGCTACTGCTACTCGAAAATTGATTATCAAATAAGCAACAAAAAACGTTTTCTTCTATTTTTTATACTTATTTTACGTTAATTTTTTATTTCAAAGAAAAATACTTCCTATATTTGTTGACTAATCTTTTTTTAAAAATTTAATTATGAAAAAACTTTACACTTTATCTTTTATTTTATTAGCTGCAGCAGGTTTTGCACAGAGTGTTGTTATAACAAGAGTAGTAGATGGTACTTTAGCTTCTGATGGATGTGCTGGAACAATTGGTACATCAAGTCCAAAAATTGTTGAGCTTTATGTTTCTGGAACTATTAATTTCACTAATTACAGAATTCAAACCGAATCAAATGGTGCTGCTGATGCAAGCGCAATTTCATGGAATTCAGGTTTAGATTTAACTCCACTAGGTTCTGTATCAGATACATTTGTTTACTTAATTGGCGGTGGAGCAACTACTTTTTCAGAAATGTATCCATCAATTACTTTACCAACTGGTTTAACCGCTGGAAATATTCCTAATGGAAATGGTAATGACGCATACAGAATAGCAATTTATGATGCTCCAACTGCAGGAAACTTAGTTTCAGTTGTAGACCAATTTGGAAATCCTTTAGATTTACCAGTAAATGATTATTCAGCTGCTTGGTGTTACCAAGATAGTTATGCAAGTCGTAAAAACGGAGTTGGTCCAAATGGAGGAACATTTGCCACTGACTCATTCACTTATGGGGGAAATGCAGCTTTTGTTGCACCAAACAATACTTGTGATTTTATAAAAACCGCAATTGGAATTGGAACTTTTTTATCTAATAATCAATTTAGTATTGCTGGGTTAAGAGTATACCCAAATCCAGTATCTAATGGTAATTTATTCATTACTTCAGATAGTAACTTATCTAAACAAGTTAGTGTATTCGATGTATTAGGAAAACAAGTAATAAAAACTACTGTTACAAATTTACCTGTTAACGTATCTTCTCTTAACTGTGGAGTATATGTTGTAAAAATTACTGAAGATGGTAAAACAGCAACAAGAAAATTAGTTATTAAATAATTTCTTCTAAATAAATAGGAAAAGCTCCAATGTAAATTGGGGCTTTTTTTATGCTAATTTAATTCAATTTCTAATGTTTATATTTGCAAATCAATTATAAATCTTTGATTACAACCTCAGACATATTTACAATCACTAATCAAAAGCAATTTGAAAAAATAGCATTAAAAGTGTTTCGCTTTCAATATGACTCTAATACAGTATATCGAGAATTCTGTGATTTATTACATGTTAAAAAACAAGAAGTTCAATCGCTACAACAAATTCCTTTTTTACCCATTCAATTTTTTAAAAGCCACAGAGTTGTTTCAAATGACAATCCAATTCAAGAGACATTCACAAGCAGTGGCACAACAGGAATGATTACTAGCAAGCATCACGTTACCGATGTTTCTTTATATGAAGAAAGTTATCGCAAAGGATTTTCTCAATTTTACGGGAACATAGAAGACTACACCATATTGGCATTGCTTCCATCCTATCTGGAACGGGAAGGTTCTTCATTAATTTATATGGTTAACGATTTAATCCAATTATCAAACAATCCTAATAGTGGATTCTACCTAAATCAATATGAAGAACTCATTAAAAAGTTAATTGATTTAGATAACTCAGGGCAAAATGTAATTTTAATAGGAGTTACTTATGCTCTTTTAAATTTAATTGAAGTTCAACAATTTCAATTAAAAAATACCATCATCATGGAAACTGGTGGTATGAAAGGAAAACGCAAAGAAATGATTCGAGAGGAATTACACACGATTCTTTGCAATGGTTTTGGTGTTTCAACCATACATTCGGAATATGGCATGACCGAATTATTATCACAAGCTTATTCCTTGGGAAATGGTGTTTTTGAGTGTCCACCATGGATGCAAATCTTGATTCGAGAAACCGAAGACGCTATGAGTTACATGGAAGATGGAAGAACTGGCGGTATCAATGTCATCGATTTGGCTAATATTAATTCCTGTTCTTTTATTGCTACGCAAGATTTAGGCAAAAAAAATCCCAATAACTCTTTTGAAGTTTTGGGACGTTTTGACAACAGTGATATTCGTGGTTGTAACTTGATGGTTATATAACCCGAATTACAAAATAGTTTTTCTTTCCGCTTTGTAACAATACAAACTGATTGTTAATTAAATCTTTAGTTGAAAGACTAAATTCTTCCGTCACTTTTTCTTTATTTATTGAAATAGAATTGGCTGACAAAGCGCGTCGAGCTTCCCCATTAGATTTAAAAAATCCTGTTTTTTCATTTAAAACAGATACAATATCAATTCTATTTTCAATATCGTTTCTTGAAATTTCAGCTTGTGGCACACCGTCAAAAACTTCTAAAAAAGTGGCTTCATCTAATTGTTTCAAATCATCTGAAGTAGCATTCCCAAACAAAATAGTAGAAGCTTGAATTGCCTTGTCTAAATCTGCTGCCGAATGGACAAAAGTAGTTACTTCTTCAGCTAATTTCTTTTGTAAAACTCTTAAATGAGGCGCTTCGTGATGAGTTGCAATCAATTTATCTATGGTTTCCTTATCTAAGAAAGTAAAGATTTTAATGTATTTCTCGGCATCTACATCGGTGGTGTTGAGCCAAAATTGATAAAACTTGTAAACCGATGTTTTGTCTGCCGTTAACCAAACATTTCCTCCTTCAGATTTTCCAAATTTAGAACCATCCGCTTTAGTAATCAATGGGCAAGTCATTGAATATGCCTTTGCTCCTTCAGGATTCATTCTTCGCACTAATTCAGTTCCTGTTGTAATATTCCCCCATTGATCAGAACCTCCCATTTGAAGTAAACAATTATAATGTTTATGCAAATGGTAAAAATCATATCCTTGAATTAACTGATACGTAAATTCCGTAAAAGACATTCCCTCGCCTTCGCCAGTGAGTCTTTTCTTTACAGAATCTTTAGCCATCATGTAGTTGACAGTAATGCGTTTTCCTACTTCTCGAGCAAAATCAATAAAGCTAAATGATTTCATCCAATCATAGTTGTTAACCAAAATTGGAGCATTCTTTTCTTTCGAATTAAAATCTAAAAAGTGAGATAACACTTTTTTTATTCCCGCCACATTATGATTCAAAGTAGCTTCATCGAGCAAATTTCTCTCATCAGATTTTCCCGAAGGATCACCAATCATACCTGTAGCTCCACCAACAAGTGCAATGGGTTTATGACCAAATTGTTGTAGATGAACTAAAAGAATTATCGGAACCAAACTACCAATATGTAAAGAGTCTGACGTTGGGTCAAAACCTATGTAGGTAACTGTCATTTCTTTAAGCAATTGCTCTTCCGTTCCTGGCATGATATCGTGAACCAATCCTCGCCATTGTAATTCTGCTATAATATTCTTCATTCTAAATAATCAATTTCGGCAAAGATAGTAATTTCAAAAGTCAATTTCAAATTCAAAAAAACTTCAAAAAGCAATGTAAATAGTAATGTTAAGCTCAAAAAATTCATAAATTCGCATTATGATTTTAATCACAGGAGCTACAGGATTAGTCGGTTCGCATCTAGCATTGCATTTGTTAGAAAATGGCGGAAGCGTTCGTGCTATTTATAGAACACTATCTTCTATTGAGAAAACAAAATCTCTTTTCACACTTTACAAAAAAGAAAATCTATTTGAGAAAATTGAATGGATTCAGGCAGACATAAACGATATTCCTTCTCTTGAAATTGCTTTTAAAAACATTGAATATGTATACCATTGTGCAGCCTTAATTTCATTTGACCCAAAAGACGAAAAACAACTGCGTAAGATAAATATTGAAGGTACCGCAAATATCGTCAATTTCTGCCTTGAGTACAGTGTGAAAAAATTATGCCATGTAAGTTCAATAGCTGCTCTGGGCGATTTAATGGAACATGAAAAGATAATTACCGAAGATACTATTTGGAATCCTGAAAAATACCACAGTGATTATGCGATTTCAAAATACGGTGCAGAAATGGAAATTTGGAGAGGTCAACAAGAAGGTTTACAAGTTGTAATTGTAAATCCGGGGGTAATACTTGGCCCTGGTTTTTGGAGAAATGGAAGCGGCGTTATTTTTTCTAAAATAAAAAATGGATTGTTGTTTTATACCAAGGGAACATCTGGATTTGTAGCGGTAAATGATGTTGTGAAAATCATGTTTGAATTGATGAAAAAAGACATAACAGGCGAACGATACATCGTAATTGCCAAAAACATTTCATTTAAAATCCTACTTCACACTATTGCAAAAGGACTCAAGGTAAAACCTCCTACTCTTTATGCTCAACCGTGGTTTACAGAAATTGTATGGAGATTAGACTGGCTGTATGCAAGTCTTTTTTTTCAAAAAAGAAAAATGAGTAAAGCTATGGCTCGTTCGTTACACTCTTCAGAGGTAATCTCTAACGAAAAAATTACAACTCTTTTAGATTTTAAATTTCAAAATATTGAAGAATATTGCTTGGAAATAGCTTCTTACAATAATACTTAATTATTCTATTACAGGAGTATTTTGAGTTGTTTTTTGTGGAACAATCAACTTTTTGGATTCTTTCCCAAGTAAAGAATCAATATGAACTTTGTTTGCTTCAATTCTTTTTCCTACTTCTTCATACATCTTTTTATACCTGTCGATATCTGAAGCATAAAACTGAGTACTTTTTGCAAACTGAAGACTGTCTATATTGTATTTTTTGTATACAAAATCGTTGGATTTAACACTTTGAAAGTTAGAGGTATTGAAGTTTTTTATTCCTTCTAAAAGAGCCAGATCATAAATAATATTTACCATCTTATCTTCTTCAATTAGATTTTCAGGCTCAACAATTGTTGTGTCTTTGCAACTTACCGCTGCAAACAAAACACAAAAAAACAATACCACTATTCTCATCATACTACTAAATCTAAAAAAATTAACGATCAAAAAGTAATCGTTGACCATAAGGGATTTCTTTTACTTTAAAATTATTGTACACCAATTGGCCATTTACAAAAGTATGCGTAATTCTGGACTTAAATGTAAAGCCTTCAAATGGAGACCAACCACATTTAGCTAAAATGTTTTCTTTCTTTACGCTCCAAGGCAAACCTGTGTTTACGATTACTAAATCGGCATAATAACCTTCTTTAATAAATCCGCGTTTTTCTATTTTGAATATTTTTGCTGGATTGTGAGCCATCTTTTCGACAATTTTTTCAATCGAAATTTTCCCTTGATGATACGCTTCAAACATAGCCACAAGAGCGTGTTGTACTAATGGACCTCCTGAAGGCGCTTTCAAATAATTTTGTTTTTTTTCTTCAAGAGTATGTGGAGCATGATCGGTAGCGATAACGTCAATTCGTCCATCAATCAAGGCTTCCCAAAGCGCTTTTCTATCCTTTTCAGTCTTAACTGCTGGATTCCATTTTATTAAATTGCCTTTGGTTTTATAATCATCATTAGTAAACCATAAATGATGAATGCAAACTTCTGCTGTAATTTTCTTTTTCTCTAATGGAATTTTGTTGGTAAACAAACTCATCTCCTTTGCCGTTGATAGATGAAAAACGTGCAATCGTGCCCCTGTTTTTTTTGCCAAAGCAATTATTTTTGAAGAGGATAAATAACAGGCCTCTTCACTTCTGATGAGATGATGTAGGGTTACTGGAATAGAATCACTGTATTCCGATTGATATTGTTCTAAATTATCTTTAATTGTTTGTTCATCTTCACAGTGTACTGCAATTAACATTGAAGTACTTGAAAACAATTTCTCTAAAACTTCAACATTATCTACCAACATATTTCCTGTCGACGAGCCTAGAAAGATTTTTATTCCTGCAACATTCTTTGGATTCGTTTTTAGAACTTCTTCGAGATTATCATTGGTCATTCCCATCATAAAAGAATAATTCGCAAAAGATTTATTTGCTGCAATCTGGTATTTTTCTTCTAATATTTCTTGGGTTACTGCATTAGGAATAGTGTTAGGTTGCTCAATATAGGATGTAATTCCACCTGCTACGGCTGCCCTAGACTCTGAGGCTATATCTCCTTTATGAGTGAGTCCTGGCTCCCTAAAATGCACTTGATCATCTATAGCTCCTGGCAATAAATAATTCCCTTCGGCATCTATTATTTTTGTAGTCGCTGATTTCGGACTTATCGTCTCAGCAATTTCGACTATGAACTGGTCTTCTATTAAAACATCTCCCTCAAAGATGGTTCCTTCATTAACTATTTTGGCATTCTTTATTAAAATCTGATTCATTGATCTCTGTCTTTTTGCTATAAATAGTCTTCTTGTTTTTTATAAACGTTTGAAAAATTTTCTAATTCTTAATGATATGACACCAAAAACAGCTTCCTTTATTATGGAATTACTCATTTTTGACTGCCCCTTTGTTCTATCAGTGAAAATAATTGGAACTTCAACAATTTGAAAGTTTTTTACAAAGGTTCTGTATTTCATTTCTATTTGAAATGCATAACCCACAAATCGAATATTATCAAAGTTTATGCTCTCAAGCACAACTCTATTGTAACAAATGAAACCAGCTGTAGCATCATGTATCGTCATTCCTGTAATCATTCGTACATATACGGATGCAAAATAGGACATCAATACTCGGTTCAAAGGCCAATTTACCACATTAACTCCTGTAACATACCGAGAACCAATTGCCATATCGGCAGAACCAAAATGACAAGCATCATACAATCTTTCTAAATCGTTAGGATTATGAGAAAAATCGGCGTCCATTTCAAAAATATATTGGTAATTTCTTTCCAATGCCCATTTAAAACCATGAACATAGGCGGTTCCTAAACCTGATTTCTTTTCTCTTTTTTCTAAAAAAAGTCGATCTTTAAATTCTTGTTGAAGTAGGAGTACTTTATCGGAAGTATGGTCTGGAGAATTGTCATCAACAATCAAAACATCGAACGCTTTATGTAACGAAAAAACTGCTCTTACAATGCTTTCGACATTTTCAATTTCGTTATAAGTAGGAATTATGACAATGCTATCACTCATAATCTGTTAAAATTTGAGACAAAAATAAACTTTTTATGGCACTTGAATCATAATAATTTGATAATAAAAATGAAAAATAGTCAAAATCCATTTATACAATACATTGATTAAGAATCCCAGATTAAAGTCAAAAAAAACAATGACATAACGATTAATACGATACTAATTTAGTAATTTTGTGCCCAATATGATTGAGAACTTCTTACATCCAAGAATCATTGACAACAGAGACTGGGCCACCGTTTTATTTGTTGTATGCATGGCTTTAATTGCACTTACCAAATCTGTTTTTGAAGCTCGATTCAGCGACTTTATGAAACTGATAGTTTCCGACAAATACATCAAAATTTATAGAGATAGTTCTCATTTAATGAGTGGATTTACAATTGGTTTGTTCATTGTACAGTTAATTTCACTCGCTTTTTTTATTCAACTAATTCTTAATCATTTTGAGTATGTTTCAAAAACAGATTGGATTGTTTTTATTCAGATAACAACTATTTTAATCGTTTTTATTTTATCCAAATACCTAATCGAAAAAATTGTTGCCACATCTTTTAACATTGAAGAATTCATTGAACAATTTAATTTACAAAAAGTAAGTTACAGGACATACATTGGTCTAATAATTCTTCCTGTTGATATCATTCTTTACTATAATAATAATTCATCGAGATTTATCATTTTGTCGTTTATTGTTATTATTTTGGCAATAAACACAGCAACTTATCTGCTTTCTTTAAAGAATTATCAAAATTTAATATTTAGCAAGTTGTTTTATTTTATTTTATATCTTTGCGCACTTGAAATAGCACCCTACTATTTTATGTATTATTGGTTTACAAAAAGTTAGCATAGTTAGAAAATGTCAAATATGAAAGTGAAAACAATTTTGGTGTCACAACCTGAGCCTAAAGTAGAAAATTCCCCATACTTTGAGCTACAACAAAAGCATAAAGTTAAAATTGATTTCAGACCTTTTATTCACGTAGAAGGTGTAAATGCGAAAGACGTTAGACTCCAAAAAATAGACCTTAATAATTATACCGCAATTATTTTGACAAGTAAAAACTCAGTAGACCATTTTTTTAGAGTGGCCGAAGAGATGCGTTATAAAGTACCCGAAGGATTAAAATATTTTTGCCAATCAGAAGCTGTCGCTTTCTACCTTCAGAAATACGTTGTGTACAGAAAACGTAAAATTTATGTAGGCCAAAAGGATTTTGCTGATATGTCTCCGCTTATAAAGAAATATAAAGACGAAAAATTTCTTTTGCCAGCATCAGACCAACTAAATGCTGATGCACCACAAACTCTGAATAATCTAAAAGTGGATTGGACACAAGCGGTTTTTTACAAAACTGTGATGAGTGACTTGTCTGATTTGGCTGATGTATATTATGATATTTTGGCATTCTTTAGTCCATCAGGGATTAAATCATTATTCATGAACTTTCCTGATTTTGAACAAAACAATACTAGAATTGCCGTTTTTGGGAGTACTACTCAGAAAGAAGCTTTAGAGCACGGCTTGAGAATTGATATTCTTGCACCAACTCCCGAAACTCCTTCTATGACTATGGCTCTTGAAAAATATATTGCAGAAGCCAACAAAGGAAAATAAAAAATAAATATTTAATATAAAAAAGTCACGCTTGTAGCGTGACTTTTTATTTTGCAGAGAGGATGGGATTCGAACCCACGATACAGTTACCCATATACAAACTTTCCAGGCTTGCTCCTTCAACCACTCGGACACCTCTCTATTTTGTTTGAGGCTGCAAAGAACAATAAAAAATTTCAGTTAAGAAAATTAAACTTTGTTTTTTATGTTAATTCTCCTCGTAATGACGTTTCAAAAGTAGTTCTAAAAACAGTTGAAGCAACTTTCTTTCCCAAAAGGAACATTAACTTGGTGACTGCGGCTTCTGTAGTACTATCTTTACCTGAAATTACACCTATTTTTTTTAGTTCAGTACTCGTTTCATATAATCCCATATTAACACTTCCTGCTGAACATTGGGTAACATTGATAACATAGAGTCCTTTTTTGATAGCTTCATTCAGTGTAGAAATAAACCATTCCTCAGTAGGTGCATTTCCTGAACCATAGGTTTCTAGTACTATCCCTTTTAGACTTGGCACACTTAAAATCGCAGACAAAACAGTCTCGTTTAAACCTGGGAACATTTTTAAAATCAATACATTATCATCCAGTTCTTTATGAACGATAAGTTTTTTTGAACTCGATTTTGGTAAAACTAAATCAAAATTAATTTTTAGATTAACCCCAGAAACAACAAGCGGAGGATAATTTGGAGATGCAAAAGCATTAAAATGCTCTGCGTTTATCTTCGTAGTTCGATTTCCTCTGTATAATTTATATTCAAAATACAAACATACTTCTCGAATAACCGCCTTATTTTTTTGTCGCAAAGAAGCGATTTGTATGGCTGTAATTAGATTTTCTTTGGCATCAGTACGCAAATCTCCAATAGGTAATTGCGATCCTGTAAAAATGACTGGTTTATCGAGGTTTTCCAGCATGAAACTCAACGCTGAAGCAGAATAAGACATCGTATCCGAACCGTGAAGCACAACAAATCCGTCAAACTTAGAGTAATTATCTTCAATAATTGAGGCGATCTCTATCCATTTCTTAGGATTCATATTTGATGAATCTATGGGAACATCAAAAGAAATGGTTTGGATTGTACAATCTAAAAGCTTTAACTCTGGAATCTTATTTGATATTTTGCTAAAATTAAATGCCTTCAGTGCACCTGTTTCAAAATCTTTCATCATACCAATGGTTCCACCAGTATAAATCAAGAGTATATTGGGTTTAGATTGCATTTTGATATTTCATCTTGTTAACAACAGGATTTGCATACATATTTAGAAATCCTTCTAAAGCAACTGGGTTATTTTGGTCGATTCGTATTTCTAACCTCCTTTCGAATAGTAGTTTCTCATTGTCAGAATAAAATGAACTATACTCGTCAGTCTTATTGAGAATATCATAAGCTATATAATTTGTAGGCCAAAGTTTATAGCTTTTCAAAATAGAATCATCTATAACCTGTGCTAAAGCTTGTATCTGCTTGTTTGAATTATCATGTTCTGCCGCAATAGAATCTAATTCCGTTTTCAAAACATCGCCAATGTGTATGTGTATTCGTTTCTTTTGACCGATAATTCCACTCAACAGCGTCATAAAATCTTCATTCTTCTCTTTGATGTAAATTTCATTATTAGCTTCAGCCATTAATTGTGGCATTTTCAATGCATCAGTAGGATCATACTCATAGGAAATTGAAACTGGTACTATTTTAAGATTTTTAAAATAACTCATTAAATCTTCATCTTCTGAAGCCATAGCTAGCATCTTAAGAACTCCAGGATGGGTAGCATCATTGCCGTCTTTAGTGCGACCTTCACGTTGCGCTATCCAAACCGAGCGATTTTCTCTCAACAACAGTTGCTGGATGTATTCTGATAGCAATTTAGAACTTTGCAAGAGCTCTCGAGGTGGCAATCCTCTTTGAACCAAAAAGTTTCTATTGAGTTTTGACAATGTCAATAGAAATGATTTTTTTACCAAATTATCTCCAATTGCAGAAGCCGTCATTACAAGGCCATGTTCAAATAGGGCGGCATTTAACAAAGATGTGTCTAAAATAATATCTCTGTGATTGGATATAAAAAGATAAGATGTATTTTTTTCTAATTTTTCAAAACCCGAAGTAGTCAATCCGTCCGAACTTTTCTCTAAAACTTTTTGAACAGACTGATAAATAAAATTGCATTGAAAATCACGAATGGAGTGCGTTTTAATCAATTGATCTTTCCAAACGGCATCTTCAACTTCTGGAAAGGTAAAATTCATCAATGCTTTCATCATTGGATGATTCACTGATGAGCGAATAGCTTCATTTATTTCGGCGTCGTAAAACGGTCGGATTTTATCAAACTTTTGCATTTTTTGGTGGTTGATTAAAAGATACACAAATGAACGAAATTTTATTTAAAATACCGTTTGCTTTTGTTAAATACTAAATATGATTTTAGAATTTTCAGTTGTAATTTTTGCAATCTCTTCGGGTGGTATTCCATAGATTTCTGCAAGCTTAGTAACAACATTTAGTATATAACTACTTTCGTTTCTCTTCCCTCTGTAGGGAATAGGTGCCAAATAAGGAGCATCGGTTTCAAGAACAATATGCTTTAAATCAATTTGATTCAGAAACTGATCAATTTTTCCATTTTTGAACGTTACCACTCCTCCTATTCCCAGTTTCATATTATAAGAAATGGCTTTCAGGGCTTGTTCATGAGTTCCGGTAAAACAATGAAATATCCCAAATAAATCCTCTGATTTCTCTTCCTCTAAAATTTCGAAAATTTCATCAAAAGCTTCTCTACAATGAATAACTATTGGCAACTTATATTGTTTGGCTAACTGAATTTGCTTTCTAAAAGCTATTTGCTGTTCTTTGAAATGTGTTTTATCCCAGTACAAATCAATTCCGATTTCGCCTATGGCATAAAACTTTCTTTTCGATAATTCCTCTTCAACATGTTGTAGCTCTTCTAGATAATTTTCTTTTACATAGGTTGGATGCAAACCCATCATGAGAAAAACATTTTCAGGATAATTTTTCTCTAATTCATACATCGAAAGGGTGTGATTTGAATCAATAGCAGGAATAAAAAAACGAGTTACGCCATTTGAAATTGCTCGTTGAACCATCTGTGGCCTATCTTGGTCAAATTCTTCACTGTAAAGATGAGTGTGCGTGTCTGTAATTATCATTGAATCGTTTTAAAGTACAAAGTTAGTTTTTTGACCGATTGATTTTTTACCGTATTAGATTTTTACCTTATTTTTGAAGAACATATTCCACCTTATGAAGTCACTTCCTGAAATTCTTAAAAAAGAAAACTACAAAAAAATAAAATTTAAAGTTTCTAAAACACAACATCTACTCATTAAAGCTTCTATTAACGGTATAAAAGGCAACTTTATTCTCGACACAGGCGCTAGCAATAGTTGTGTAGGCTTTGAAGGCATTGAGCTCTTTCATTTGGATGCAGGAAAATCTAAAACTAAAGCAGCTGGAGCTGGTGCTACCAACATGTCTACTCAAATTGCTAAAAATAACATCTTACAATTAGGAAGATGGAAAAACAATGATTTTCATTTAGTGATTTTTGATTTATCCCATGTAAATCAAGCCTTAACTCAACACAAAGCCAAACCTGTTCAAGGGATTATTGGTGCTGATGTGTTACTTGATGGTAAAGCAATTATTGATTATTTTAATCATAATTTATACTTATTAAAATCAAACTTTTAGTTAACAACAAGAGTCAATATCACAACAGAAACATAAAATTTAATTACTTTTTACTTTAAAATCTCTTTAAGAGCTATTACAAACTAGTATTGAAATTAATAAAAAACAAAAAGAAAATCTCTAAATTAGAGATTTTCTTTTTGTTTTATTTAGCATTATAGAATATTGTTTAAGTTATGTCTTAAAACTATTTAATGATTACTTAATATTAGATTATTGTAAGTAGCATTTTAATTTCTATTCAACAATTAGTCTTTTAATTGCAACTTTATTATTTTCCATATACACTTTTACTAAATAAACTCCTTTTGACAAATCTTCAATATGTATCAAATTATAATTTTCTTTAGTTTCCAATATTTTGTTCCCTATGATCGAATAAAATTCTATTTTGGATATAGGTAAACGGTTTGAATCGATATTCAAAATACCTTTTGCTGGATTTGGATACAATTTAACAGACTTACTTAATTCAAAATTATTAACTCCTAATTCACAATCTTGACCTACTTTGTAATCGGTGTATTTTGTAACCGCCAAACCACCAGCAAAGGCAAATTTTACAGCGTATGTAATTGTTTCATCTAAAGTTTGTCCAGTAATTGTTTTTGTAAAAATCAACCCTGATTCGTTAGTCATTGGTGTTTCTCCAAAAGGAGTTTTTTTAAACAAATAGGCTATTACACCAACTCTATCAGTGTCTAATAACTCACAGGTAATTTTCACATCAGTTCCAATCGTTTCAAACTTTAATTTATACCCTATTGAAAACGAACCTTGTTCAGCTTCTTTAGATATTGTTGTACAAGAAATTTCTTCAGAAGAAATACTTTTAGAGTATCCCAATGAGAAGATCATTAGAAGAACGATGAATGTAATTTTTTTCATAATTTATAGTTTTTTATTTGTTAACAACACAAATGTACAAATTTAAGGTCTTTAATTAATCTCTTTTTGGTGTCAAAAAAACTATACAACCATATTGTAAGACATATTCTTTCTTATTCTACAAAGTATCTCAATCTTTTTTTTAAAAAAAACATCTATAAAAAAATGAGATGAAATAAAAAAAAAAGAAAACGTTGTAGTAATGTATAGGTGAATTTAGCCAATACTTGTTAAAGGTTTACATAGAATTTGCCTATTTTTATCAACTATAAAAACATTTGTTAAAAAAAAGCATTAAAAATTAATTTAATGCTTTCAAAAATCTATACTAAAATAGAATCTTTACTATTTTTTGTAATTCACAGTTTACAATTCAAAAGCTCTTTTTGGATTATTATCACATAATAACTCAATTGGATTTTCTAAAGCCTCTTTTACCGCTACAAGGAAACCAACCGATTCACGACCATCAATAATTCTATGATCATACGAAAGTGCTACATACATCATAGGGTGAATTTCAACTTTACCATTTACAGCAATTGGTCGCTCAATAATATTGTGCATTCCTAAAATTCCAGATTGTGGTGGGTTAATAATTGGTGTACTCAACATACTCCCAAAAACACCTCCATTAGTGATGGTAAATGTACCGCCTGTCATATCATCTACCGTTATTTGACCATCACGAGCTCTTAATGCCAGACGTTTAATTTCTGCTTCAATGCCTCTAAAAGTTAGATTTTCTGCATTACGAACCACTGGAACCATTAATCCTTTTGGTCCAGAAACCGCTATCGAAATATCACAAAAATCATAAACTGTTTTGTAATCTCCATCCATCATAGAGTTTACATCTGGATACAATTGTAGTGCTCTAGTCACTGCTTTAGTAAAAAAAGACATATATCCTAAACTAATACCTCCATGCTTTGCTTTAAATGCATCTTTATATTCATTTCGGAGAGTATTAATAGGAGTCATGTTTACTTCATTAAAAGTAGTCAACATCGCAGTGTCATTTTTAGCAGCTACTAATCGTTCAGCTACTTTTCTACGCAACATAGAAAGCTTTATTCTTTCTGCTCCACGCGAGCCTCCTGTAGGAGTTCCCATCGATGGAATGGCATTTACTGCATCATCTTTTGTAATTCTGCCTCCTTTTCCAGTTCCTACAATATCTGAAGGCTGTATATTTTTTTCATCCAATATTTTTCGAGCTGCTGGTGAGGGAACTTGATTAGCATATGTTTTCTCAACTACGGGAGAAGCTTTCTGAGCTTCAACTTTTGGTGCTTCTGCAACAGGTTTTACTTCTTCTTTTGCAGTAACAGTTGCAGAACTATTCGTTTTTGTAGCAGCTGTATCAATTAAACAAACTACGGCACCTACAGCTACTGCATCACCCTCTTCAGCTTTTAGCGTGATTATTCCACTTGCTTCTGCTGGTAATTCTAATGTAGCTTTATCAGAATCTACCTCAGCAATTGCCTGATCTTTCTCTACATAGTCTCCATCTTTTACTAACCATGTTGCAATTTCAACCTCTTTAATTGATTCCCCTGGCGATGGGACTTTCATTTCTAAAATCATATCCTTTTAGTTTATTATTTGTAGTCTGTAGTTTAATTTATAGTTTTCGTTTCTTTTCAACTTATCGTGATAATTATCTGAATAAATTTTTATCAAAAACCATTCTAATAGCATCAGCATGACGACGTTTTGCTCTGGTGTAACTTCCTGCTGCTGGAGCGGCATAGGCTTTTAACGACGCTAGTCTCCATTTTATAAAATCAAAATTCATTAGCATATAGCTATAAGCACCCATGTTTTTCGGTTCTTCTTGTGCCCATACATAATCGTCCGCATTTGGATATTTCGCAATAATCGCTTTCAATTGTTCTACTGGCAAAGGAAAAAGTTGTTCTATTCTAACTACTGCAACGTCTTTTCTTCCATTATTCTCTCTCTCGGCAATAATATCATAATAGAATTTCCCTGTACAAAAAACCAAGCTTTTTACTTCTTCTTTATTAACTGTTTCGTCATCAAATGTTTCTTGAAAACTACCTGTCACAAATTCTTCTATAGGAGAAACAACCCTTGGATCGCGCAATAAACTCTTAGGTGTAAATACCACAAGTGGTTTTCGGAAAGTGGTTTTCATTTGTCTTCTCAACAAATGATAAAAATTAGCAGGCGTTGTACAATCGGCCACATACATATTATGTCTGGCACAAAGTTGTAAATAACGTTCCATTCTAGCAGAAGAGTGTTCTGCTCCTTGACCCTCGTATCCGTGTGGCAACAAAAGAACTATTCCATTTTGATTATTCCACTTGTCTTCACCACATGAAATATATTGGTCAATCATAATTTGGGCACCGTTACTGAAGTCTCCAAACTGTGCTTCCCAAATAGTAAGTGTTTTTGGGCTAGCTAGAGCATATCCATAATCAAAACCTAATACTCCGTATTCTGATAAAAGGGAATTAAAAACATGAAAATTTCCTTTTTTACCTTCTAAGTTATTGAGTAAAGTAACTTCCTCTTCAGAATCCTCTACTTTAACAACAGCGTGACGATGAGAAAAAGTACCTCTTTCTACATCTTGACCCGAAATACGAACATCATATCCTTCTAACAACAAAGAACCATAAGCTAAATGCTCGGCCATTGACCAATCTAACTTATTTGTTTCGAAAAACATTGTCTTTCTATCGTTGATTAGTTTTTCAATTTTGCTGATGAATTTTTTATCAGAAGGCAGATTGCAAATTGCATTGGCTATGGTAACTAGTTTATCTTTTGGGAAACCCGTTTCTGTTCTTTGAAGCATTTGAACATCGGTAACCTGCTCAAATCCTTTCCATTCATTTTTCATAAATGGAGTTATAATTGTCAAGTCTTTTTTTCTTGATGCTTGAAGATTATCATCCAAGTCCTGTTTGTACTTGGCTTCCAAATCTTTTACAAAATTTTCATTAATCACCCCTTCTGACAATAATTTCTCGGCATAAATCTCTCTTGGATTTTTGTGCTTGGCTATAATTTTGTATAAAACGGGTTGCGTAAAACGTGGTTCGTCACCTTCATTATGTCCGTACTTTCGGTATCCTAATAAATCGATGAACACATCACTACCAAACTGCATTCTATAATCTAAGGCAAAAGAAACAGCATGTACAACTGCCTCAGCATCGTCAGCATTAACATGTAAAACTGGTGACAAAGTCACTTTTGCGACGTCTGTACAATACTTAGACGAACGTGCATCTAAATAATTAGTTGTAAACCCAACTTGATTATTTATAACAATGTGAATGGTTCCTCCTGTTTTGTATCCATCAAGCTGAGCCATTTGTATGATTTCATAAAGTATACCTTGTCCAGCAATAGCAGCATCTCCATGAACGGCTATGGGTAATACTTTTGAAAAATCATTTGGAAAATATCTATCTTGTTTTGCTCTTGTTATTCCTTCAATTACCGCACCTACTGTTTCAAGATGCGAGGGGTTTGGAGCCAAATTAATATTGATTTTTTTACCTGTGCTAGTTACTTTATCAGCAGTGAGACCTAAATGATATTTTACGTCACCATCAAAATATTCCTGATCATAATCTTTACCGTCAAATTCACTGAATATATCTTGAGTAGATTTTCCAAAAATATTTGCTAAAACATTCAAACGCCCACGATGAGCCATTCCCATAACAAATTGCTCTACTCCTTTTTCTGCAGCTTTTTCTATTAAAGCATCAAGAGCGGGAATTATAGACTCTCCTCCTTCAAGGGAAAACCGTTTTTGTCCGACATATTTTGTGTGCAAAAAGTTTTCAAAGGATACTGCTTGATTCAATTTATTCAGAATAGCCAACTTTTCATTAGTCGTAAAATTAGGCTGATTGTCATTTATCCCAATTTTATTTTGAATCCATTCAACAACTTCAGGATTTCTGATGTACATGTATTCTACCCCAATGTGTTGACAATAAATAGTATCTAAATGCTTTATAATTTCTTGAAGCGAACACGGTTTGATTTTAATAACCCTTGCTGCATCAAAAACTGTATTCAAATCTGCTTTTGATAATCCAAAATTCTCAATATCAAGAGTTGGTGATGAAGATCTTCTTTCTCGAACTGGATTCGTTTTTGTGAATAAATGTCCTCGAGAACGGTATCCATCAATTAACTTTAAAACATTAAACTCTTTTTGAAGTTTCTCAGACACATGAACACTTTCGACATCACTCGCTGCAAGATTAGCTAAATAGGTTACTGGGTTTTCTTCATTATAGGTGGTCATTCCAAAATCAAAACCTTGAAAAAAGCTTCTCCAACTTGGTTCTACACTATCCGGATTCTCAGTATATTGTTCGTACAATTGAGCAAAAAATTCTGTATGAGCTGCGTTTAAAAATGAAAACCTATCCATAATGGTGTTTGAAGTTCTTTTTTTGTTATAAATTTTTACAAAAATACAACAATCAAATTATATGTAAATGTATTCAAATGTATTTTTTACGTACTTTTACGTAAATTTTTGTTAAAAATACTCAAAATGAAAAAAGATTCTTTCAAACAAATTTTAAAATCTGTTTTAATCATTATTACTTTTGGACTATGTAATTCCATATTTGGACAACAAAAAATTACCGATTCGAATCAAGGTTTTTGGGACAACGTTCAATTTGGTGGCGGCATAGGTTTTAGTGCGGGTTCAGGATATACAGATTTGACTCTTGCGCCGAGTGCTATTTATAATTTTAACGAATATTTTTCTGCTGGAGTTTCTCTGCTTGGAACTTATGTTTCTTCAAAAAACTATTATAATTCATTGCATTATGGAGGAAGCCTAGTTACTCTTTTCAATCCAATTGAAGAAATTCAACTCTCTATTGAGTTAGAACAAATTAGAGTAAACAACGAGTATAAATCTATTGGAGGCAATTTTAAAGATAACTTTTGGAATACTGGCTTGTTCTTAGGAGCGGGTTATAGAACTGGATCGGTAACAATTGGAGCTCGGTACAATCTCTTGTATACTAGAGACAAAAATGTATACAATGAAGCCTTCATGCCTTTTGTTCGAGTATTTTTTTAAAAATCAAAAGGCATTTGGTTCTAGACATACTTGTTTCTAAACCAGACTTTCTGCCATTCTCTTTTTAAAATTAAAAAAGCGACCTGTCCAGATAATTCAACAATATCAGAACCGTCTAATTTTTTTACTTCATCTTCAGCTACATCAATGATGTACAATAAATTGAGGTATTCTGCGAATTTATATTGAATTAGTCTATACATTTTTTCTTGTAACTGAATTTTCAATTCATTAGGAGAAATGCTCATAGGAAAATCAACACCTTCGTTAGCTAAATTAAAATCTTTATTTAATTGTTCTATCAATTTTAAATATAGATTCTCGTTTTGAGCTTCAATGAGTAATAAGTCGGTATTTTTTGGCGAAATGAACATATTTTTTATTTAGAGAAAGAAAATTTTACTTCTAATTTACAGATTAAAAACCCTGTCATTTATACTTTTCTTCCCATTAAATTTTCACCAAAAGATTGAAGCTTTTCTTTCTTGTCATCACTAACATCTAACTTATGTAGAATTTCAAAAGCCTTAAGAGTATACTCTTTAATTGCTTTTTTCGTAGCTTCTGATGCTCCTGTAGAATCAAAAATTTCTTTGACCGAATCAATTTTACTGGTATTGTCATCAGGCTGTATTGAAAATAGATGTATCAATTGTTTCCGACTCTCCTCAGAGGCAAATTCAATTGCTTTGAGATATAAATACGTTTTTTTATTTTCGATAATATCGCCCCCAACCTGTTTCCCAAAAGTTTTAGGATCGCCAAACGCATCTAAATAATCATCCTGCAACTGAAATGCCAATCCTAAATTTAACCCAAAATCATATATCAAATTAGCATTTTCCTCCGAGGTTTGAGCAACAATAGCACCCATTTTCATAGCCGCTCCTACTAAAACTGCCGTTTTATATTCAATCATTTTTAGATATTCAGAAATCGTTACATCGTCTCGGGTTTCAAAATCAACATCGTATTGTTGTCCCTCACAAACTTCTAAAGCGGTTTTACTGAATAGTTTGGCCAACTCTCTAAAAATCGAAGGTTCATATTCTTCAAAATATTGATATGCCAAAATTAACATTGCATCTCCTGATAAAATTCCTGTATTGATATCCCATTTTTCGTGTACTGTTTCGTTCCCCCTTCTCAAGGGAGCATCATCCATTATATCATCATGAATCAATGAAAAATTATGAAAAACCTCAACGGCTGTTGCAGCAGCCAATGCATTTTTACAATCGGTATCAAAAACCTCGGAAGCCATTAAAGTTAAAACCGGACGTAATCTTTTACCACCAAGCGACAAGATATACCGAATTGGTTCATAGAGATTACTTGGCTCGTTCTTTAAAACTAAGGATTGAAAATGATTTGATACAATATCTTGATAATGCGAAATCGGGTGCATGAAATTTTTTTGGGCTAATTTAAGGTATTCTATTCGCTTTTCAAAAGTAAGGTTTTTTCCTAATGTTAAATTTACGTTAATAATATGGAAACTATTTTAGTGTTAAAAGTTTCGTTTTATTTTTGCGGCATAATTTTAACATATCATGAAAGATAAAATCATCAAAAAAGCTACTGACATGTTCTTGAAACTTGGTTTTAAGAGCGTTACCATGGATGATATTGCCTGCGAGATGTGTATTTCCAAAAAGACGATTTACAAGTATTTCAGCAATAAAGAAAAACTTATTGAAGAGGGAACTGAAGTCGTCCATCAAAAAATTCATTCTTTAATGGATGATATAATCTCTAAAAATTACAATGCCATTGCCGAAAATTTTGAAATGCGAAAAATGTTCAAAGAAATGTTTCAATCCTTTGACCATTCTCCAGCCTATCAGCTAAAAAAACATTACCCTGAAATTTATCAGAAAATGATGTGTACGGAAATAGAAGATTGTAGTCAAATGTTTCGCCAAAATATCGAAAAAGGGATTACTCAAGGGTTATACCGAAAGGAAACAGATATCGAATCTGCAGTAAAATTTTATTACACACTTATTTTTTCTATTAATGAAAACACCATGATGGAAAAAGATGCATACGAACTTGAAGCGAAAGCACTCGAATATCACACACGCGCAATCGCAACCGAAAAAGGAATTACAGAACTCGAAAATCAATTACTTAAATCAAATATATAATCATCAATGAAAAACAAATTAATAATTCTTCTAGTTGTATTTGCTTTCCAGTTACAAGCACAGGAAGCAAAAACGCTTCTGCTGAAAGACGCTATAAACTATGCTTTACAAAATAAAGTAGAAGCAAAAAAAGCAGCTTTGGATGTAGAAAATGCCGAATATAAAATTCAGGAAGTTCGTTCACAAGCTTTACCTCAAATTTCTGCTAATGGAAGTTTAACCTATAATCCAATTTTGCAATTGAATGCATTGCCTGGAGACTATTTTGGAGCACCAGGAACAACGCTTTTGGCACCACTTGGTCAAAAATGGAATTCGGTAGCAGGAGTATCATTAACACAGAATATTTTTAACGAACAAGTTTTTACAGGATTAAAAGCAGCAAAAACGACACGTGAGTTTTACAAAATTAACAAAGAACTTACTGATGAACAAGTGATTGAACGTGTAGCAACGGCTTATTATCAAGTGTATTTACAACGTCAAAAACTTACGGTTATTGAAAACAACTTAAAAAATACTACCAAAGTTAAAGACGTTATCAAAAATCTATTTGACAATGGTTTAGCTAGAAAAATAGATTTAGACCGAATTACAGTAACCTTAAATAACATTACTACTTCTCGTCAACAATTGCTTAACGCTGTTGAAATTCAAGAAAATGCCTTGAAATTTTATATGGGAATGCCAGTAAATGATAAAATCATCATTCCGGAATCAGAAGTAAAAATACTTCCTGTAGTGTTAGAAGAAACTGCCGAAACATCAAACCGTTCTGAATACCGATTGATGGAAACCCAAAAAACACTTTTGGAGTTTAATAGACGTGCCATGAAATCATTGTATTATCCAACACTTTCTGCTACTGCAGGATACAATTATATTGGTCAAGGTCCTGAAATGCCTTTGGGAGCAAAACCTTCAGAAGGTGTTTATTGGTCTGACTTTTCTTCTATCGGATTGAACTTGAATATTCCAATTTTTACTGGTTTTGGAACACGTGCCAAAGTGCGTCAAGCTGACATCGATGTTCGCAAAGCCGAAGTTGATTTAGCCGATACCAAACTGGCTTTAGATTTAGCTTATAAAAATGCAAAAACACAAGTTGAGAACAGTTTGATTACAATCGAAAATCAAAAGGAAAATGCAAAATTGGCACAAGAAGTTTATGACAATACGCAAAACAATTATATAAATGGATTGGCTTCATTAACCGATTTATTAGATTCTGAAAATTCATTGGTAGAAGCACAAAACAATTATAATACTGCACTTTTAGATTATAAACTGGCAGAAATTCAATTAATAAAATCACGAGGAGAATTAAAATCATTAACTAACTAATACTAAATATATCTTATACAAATGAAAAA
Source organism: Flavobacterium sp. R1_16 (assembly GCF_057652095.1). Taxonomy (NCBI): domain Bacteria; kingdom Pseudomonadati; phylum Bacteroidota; class Flavobacteriia; order Flavobacteriales; family Flavobacteriaceae; genus Flavobacterium; species Flavobacterium sp. R1_16. The sequence goes on along the minus strand of NZ_JBYFCG010000001.1, from coordinate 261,161 downwards.
GTTATTATACATAGGAATAATCGTTGCTGTTGTTGCATTATTCGGCTTTATATTAAGCAAGAACAAAGCACAAAATGAAGCCGAAACTGCTGTTGTGGCACAAAAAAACAGCTCGGTTGCTGTAAAAACCGAAACTATAAAAACGGAGAACCTTTCTACAGATTTCATTGCTAACGGAACTTTTGCTCCTTTTCAGGAATTAAATTTTGCTGCAGAAAAATCAGGAAAAGTAACTCAAATTCTTGTAAAAGAAGGTGATAGGGTTTCTGTAGGTCAAACTCTTGCTGTTATTCGCGGAGATGTTGCTAATGTTGAAGCTCAAGCGGCAAAAGCTTCTTATCAAACAGCTTTAAACGATTTCAACCGTTTTGAAAGTGCCTATAAAACAGGCGGTGTTACCAAACAACAATTGGATCAGGCAAAAATAGCTTTGATTAATGCTGAGTCAAGATTAAAGCAAGCAAACATCAGTGTTGGTGATACTAGAGTTAAAGCACCAATAAGTGGAATTATCAATAAGAAATATATTGAAGTTGGTTCTATGCTTACATCAATGCCAGCAACTGAAATGTTTGAAATCGTAAACACTTCAAAATTAAAACTTAATGTTACTGTAAATGAAAACCAAGTGAGCACGCTTAAAACAGGAAACAAAGTGAAAGTTACTTCAAGTGTTTATCCTGATAAGCAATTTGATGGTAAAATTACATTCGTAGCTGCTAAAGCTGATGCTTCTTTAAACTTTGTGGTAGAAGTAGAAATAGCTAATAATCCTAGTGGCGATTTAAAAGCAGGAATGTATGGAACAGCTCATTTTGAAAGTAATGATAAACAAAAAGCTGCTATTCGTATTGTTCCAAGAGTTGCTTTCGTAGGAAGTGTTAGCAATAACGAAGTATTTGTTATAAAAGACAACACTGCAAAACTAACCAAGATTGTTTCAGGAAGAATTTTTGGAGATAAAGTAGAAGTTTTAGACGGTTTAAATGACGGTGATGTAGTTGTTACAAGCGGACAAATCAATTTAACTGACGGAGCAAAAGTAGAAATAGTAAAATAGTCTTCAGTTGATAGTTTATTAGTATTGAAAATTAATGCAATACAAAACTTGAAACATTAAACTTGAAACTTTAAACTAAAGTAAAAAATGAAATTAGCAGAAATATCTATAAAACGCCCAACCATCATTGCGGTATTATTCATAATACTCACGCTTGGAGGTTTGTTTAGTTACTCTCAGTTAGGCTACGAATTAGTACCAAAATTTGAGGTAAACGTTGTTACCATTTCAACAGTATATCCGGGAGCATCTCCAAGTGAAGTTGAAAATACGGTAACCAAAAAAATTGAAGATGCCATCGCATCACTTGAAAATGTAAAAAAGGTAGAATCAAAATCGTATGAAAGTCTATCATTAGTAATGGTTACTCTTACTGCCGATGCTGATGCCGATTATTCATTAAACGATGCACAAAGAAAAATCAATGCTGTGTTAAAAGATTTACCAGACGATGTAGATCCGCCTTCATTGGTTAAATTCTCTATTAGCGATTTGCCAATCATTACCATTGGTGCAACAGCTAATATGGATGAAGTGGCTTTTTATGATTTGTTGGACAAAAAAATCCAACCCGTATTATCTCGTGTTAAAGGTGTTGCTCAGGTAAATTTAGTTGGTGGTGAAGAACGTGAAATTCAAGTAAGTCTTGATGCAACAAAATTACAAGGTTACGGACTTTCTATTCCGCAAGTTCAGCAAATGATTTTATCTTCAAATCTTGATTTCCCCACAGGAAACATCAAAACGAGAGAAAACAGTACGCTTATCCGTTTGTCAGGAAAATATAAAAATGTAGATGAATTACGTAATTTAGTATTATCAACCAAAAGTGGAATACAAATTCGTTTAGGTGATATTGCCGATGTTCAAGATTCACAAAAAGAAGTAGAAAAAATTGCACGTGTTAATCAAAATAGTGCTATTTTATTGCAAGTTATCAAGCAATCTGATGCTAATGCTGTTGCGGTAAGTGAAGCCATTCAAAAAACAGTGGCGCAACTTGAAACAGATTATAAAACCGATAATGTAAAGCTTAACATTGCCGATGATACTACACAATTTACATTGGTAGCTTCAAATGCTGTAATGAAAGATTTATTTATTGCTATTTTCCTTGTCGCATTTGTAATGTTGTTTTTCCTTCACAGTTTCAGAAATGCATTAATCGTAATGGTTTCCATCCCGGCATCATTGATTGCCACTTTCATCGGAATCTTTTTATTAGGATATACTTTGAATTTGATGAGTTTACTTGGACTATCGCTCGTGGTTGGTATTCTTGTGGATGATGCGATTGTGGTATTGGAAAACATTCACCGACACATGGAAATGGGTAAAAACAAAGTTCGTGCAGCCTATGATGGTGCTTCAGAAATTGGATTTACAGTAACGGCTATTACTTTAGTAATTGTGGTGGTATTTTTACCAATTGCAATGAGTACAGGTTTGGTATCTAACATTATTACACAATTCTGTATGACGGTTGTTATCGCTACATTGTTATCATTATTAGCATCATTTACAATTGTGCCGTGGTTGTTTTCGCGTTATGGAAAATTAGAGCATATTACCAATAAGACATTCTTTGGAAGAATTATCCTTTCTTTTGAAAGTGGTTTGGATAAATTTATACATTGGGTAACCGGAATTTTAGAATGGTCATTAAAATACAAAAAAACGACTTTAGCCATTGTATTGGTAATGTTTTTTGGTTCATTCGGATTAGTTACAGGTGGTTATATTGGAGGCGAATTCTTTGCTAAAATTGATAAAGGTGAATTTATGGTTCAAATTGAGTTGCCAAAAGATGCTTCTGTTGAACAATCTAATTTCATCACACAAAAAGCTGAAAATTATTTAAAAAGCAAAAAAGAAGTACAAGGTTTGATTACTACAGTTGGACAAACGAGTGATGGATTTGGAGGTTCACAAACCACTGTTTATAAATCAGAAATCAAAGTAACGCTGAACGATAAATCTGAAAGAGAAGATAATACTTTCGTCTATGCCGCAAAAATAAAACGTGAACTTGAAAAAACTTTAGTCAATGCTAAAATCAAAACAGTTCCTGTAGGTTTATTTGGAGCAGACCAAGCGCCATTAATGCTTACTGTTACTGGATCATCTCAAAAAGATGCTATGGCATTTGCAGAAAAAGCTGCTGCTGAATTGAAAAAAATCCCAGGAGCTTCAGAAGTGAAATTAACTTCAGAAGACGGAAACCCTGAAATTAATGTACAGGTTGATCGCGATAAAATGTCAGCATTAGGTTTGGATTTAAGCACTGTTGGTATGACAATGCAAACGGCTTTCAATGGAAATACCGATGGTAAATTCCGTGCCGGAGAATATGAATATGATATTAACATCCGTTATGACGAATTCAACCGTTCAAATATTAATGACGTAAGCGAATTAATTTTTGTGAACAATGCTGGTCAACAAATTAAATTATCTCAGTTTGCTAAAGTTACTCAGTCATCAGGACCAAGTTTATTGGAACGTCGTGACAAATCACCGGCTGTAAGTATTGAAGCACAAACTGTTGGTCGTCCTGCCGGTACTGTTGCTGGCGAATGGGAAGCTATTTTCTCAAAAATGGAACGTCCTGCTGGAGTAAACTATGTTTGGGGTGGAGATATGGAAAACCAAACAGAAGGTTTTGGTACATTAGGTTATGCCTTATTAGCCGCTATCATTTTGGTTTACCTAGTAATGGTTGCTTTGTACAACAGTTTTGTAACACCATTTGTGGTATTATTCTCCATTCCGCTTTCATTTATTGGTGCACTGATGGCATTAGCATTAACAAACAATTCTTTGAATGTGTTTACCATTTTGGGTATTATTATGTTGATTGGATTGGTATGTAAGAACGCTATTCTACTTGTCGATTTTGCTAATCATAGAAAAGAAGCAGGAGAAAGTACTCATGACGCTTTGGTACAGGCAAATCACGCTCGTTTACGTCCAATTTTGATGACAACCATTGCGATGGTATTTGGTATGATTCCAATTGCTTTGGCAAAAGGTGCTGCTGCCGAAATGAATAACGGTTTGGCTTGGGTAATTATTGGAGGATTGATTTCGTCATTATTCTTAACCTTAGTTATTGTTCCAGTAGTGTATGCTATTTTTGATAGTATTAAAAATAGAATTCGAAAAGGAAAAGAAGAAACAAACTATGCTGAATTAATCTCAGCCGATTATACTCCAACTGAACTAAGTGAAGATGGATTTACAGCAAAACATAATATGTAATATTTATTAGGTTTTATTGGTTAAACAAAAAAGGAGCTCAGATTTGAGTTCCTTTTTTTGTAGCTAGTCTAGTCTTATTTGTTTACAATAGCTTCTTCTTTCCATGATTTGATAGAAGAAATTCTGCTTTTAGAATAATCTACTTCGCTTAATGTTTTGTTGTTCCAAAAAACCCATTTACCTGTTTTCTCTCCGTTAGCAAATTCTCCAATAGATTTTTTAACACCATTTTCGTCATAAGAAACCCATTTCCCTTCCAATTTTCCATTTTTAAAAAAGCCTTCTTGCTGAATTTGACCATTCTCAAAAAAATAGGTTACTTTAACCTTATTCCCAACCGTTTCTAGTTTTGGTTCTTTATTCTGTGCTAAAGTCAATCCTGAAATTAACAAAGCGCTTAAAATCAATATCTTTTTCATAGTCGTAGGATTTATTTGTTCATATTATCTTAACAAATGTATAAAAATATTTACATTAAAAAAACTTTGACTTAACAATTTGGTAACATTGAGAAAAACTTAACATTGGACACAACGATTTGTAACCGATGAGAATAGCTAAAAATTTACAATTCACAATTTATAATTCATAATTAGTCCTAAATTTGCACTCTAATATTATTTCAATGTATAGAAGTCATAACTGTGGGGAATTGAACGCCTCACATATTAATCAAGAAGTTACACTTGCTGGTTGGGTACAAAAATCAAGAGATAAGGGATTCATGAATTGGGTTGATTTACGCGACCGTTATGGAATTACACAATTATTATTTGACGAAAGTCGTTCAGAAAAATCAGTTTTCGAATTGGCTAAAACTCTTGGAAGAGAATTTGTAGTTCAAATAAAAGGAACTGTAATTGAGCGTGAAGCCAAAAATAAAAATATTGCAACAGGTGAAATTGAAATTCTTGTAAAAGAAATGACCATTTTAAATGCTGCTTTAACTCCTCCTTTCACTATTGAAGATGAAACAGATGGTGGTGAAGACATCAGAATGAAATACCGCTATTTGGATATACGTAGAAATCCTGTTAAGAATAGTTTATTATTCCGCCATAAAGTAGCTCAAGCGGTTAGAAATTATCTTTCTGATTTGGATTTCTGTGAAGTTGAAACTCCTTATTTAATTAAATCTACTCCAGAAGGCGCAAGAGATTTCGTTGTTCCAAGTAGAATGAATGAAGGTCAGTTTTATGCTTTACCACAATCGCCACAAACATTCAAACAACTTTTGATGGTTGGAGGAATGGATAAATATTTTCAAATTGTGAAATGTTTCCGTGATGAAGATTTACGTGCCGACAGACAACCTGAGTTTACACAAATCGATTGCGAAATGGCATTTGTAGAACAAGAAGATATTTTAAATGTCTTTGAAGGATTAACGCGTCATTTATTAAAAGAAATAAAAGGTATTGAAGTAGAGAAATTCCCAAGAATTACATACGATTACGCCATGAAAACTTATGGTAATGACAAACCAGACATTCGTTTTGATATGAAATTTGGTGAGTTGAATGAAGTTTCTCAACACAAAGATTTTCCTGTTTTCAATTCCGCTGAATTAGTAGTTGGAATCGCAGCTCCAAATTGTGCAACATATACTCGTAAAGAAATCGATGCTTTAATTGACTGGGTAAAACGTCCACAAGTTGGTGCTTCTGGAATGGTTTATGTAAAATGTGAAGCCGACGGAACTTACAAATCATCGGTAGATAAATTCTACGATCAAGAAGATTTAGCAAAATGGGCTGAAATTACAGAGGCAAAAGCAGGCGATATGATTTTTGTACTTTCTGGTCCAGCTGATAAAACTCGTGCTCAACTTTCTGCTTTAAGAATGGAATTAGCAACAAGATTAGGATTGAGAAATCCTGCAGAATTTGCTCCGTTGTGGGTTGTAGATTTCCCTTTATTAGAATTGGATGAAGAATCTGGAAGATGGCACGCAATGCACCATCCATTTACGTCACCAAAACCAGAAGATATGGAATTATTAGCAACTAATCCTGGTAAAGTTCGTGCCAATGCTTATGATATGGTTTTGAACGGAAACGAAATTGGTGGTGGATCTATAAGAATTCACGATAAGGCTACGCAACAATTGATGTTCAAATATTTAGGATTTACTGAAGAAGAAGCTCGTAATCAATTTGGATTTTTAATGGATGCCTTCCAATTTGGAGCTCCGCCACACGGAGGTTTAGCTTTTGGATTAGATAGATTGGTAGCCATTCTTGGTGGTCAAGAAACCATTCGTGACTTTATTGCATTCCCAAAAAACAATTCAGGAAGAGATGTTATGATTGATGCACCTTCTATCATAGATGATAAGCAATTAGAAGAATTGCATATTAAAGTAGATTTATAATAATCAGAAAACGCTGAAAATCAATATTTTTTGCAAAATAGTAACATAGTTTTAACTTTTGTATTATTTTAAAGATTACATTTGTCGCATTATAAATTATTTATTACAATTACAATGCGTACAGGTACAGTTAAATTTTTCAATGAATCTAAAGGTTACGGATTCATTACAGACGAAGAAACAGGAAAAGACATTTTTGTTCATGCTTCAGGAATAAACGCTGAAGAACTTCGTGAAGGTGACAGAGTTAGTTATGAAGAAGAAGAAGGTAGAAAAGGAAAAGTTGCTGCAAAAGTAGCCGTTCTTGAAGACTAAAATATATACATTATTTTTGTTAACCAGAATTAAAAGCGTTTCGAAATCAATCGAAACGCTTTTTTTTTGCAACTTGAAATCAGCCTACTTTAATCCTAAAATTAAAAGAGATTAAACACTTCTTAAAGTAATAGTAATTCGTTATTTATAATGAATAAAAATTGTAAATTTACATCAACTCTATTGAGACTAATTTTTATTTTTTCATTGCAAATTAATTATTGAAAGTTATCTTTGTGGCAATTTATTTTATTCTTGAAAAATTATGCAATCAAATCAATTAGATTATTTACCTATTTTAATGCAATTCCTACTAGCAGTGGGTTTTGTAGTAGGCACAATAATAATTTCAGGCAAATTAGGCCCTAGAAGAATATCAGATATTAAAGATAAAAATTTCGAATGCGGAATCGAATCCATAGGAAATGCTCGTATTCCTTTTTCGGTAAAATATTTTCTTGTTGCGATACTATTCGTTCTTTTCGATGTCGAAGTTATATTCCTTTATCCTTGGGCTATTAATTTCAAAGAGCTAGGAATGGAAGGAATGATAAAAATGATTATATTCATGCTTTTACTTTTGATAGGGTTCTTTTACATTATCAAAAAGAAAGCTTTAGAATGGGAATAAACTAATTACGAATTATAAATGAGTGATTCTAAAACAAAAATGGTTGCTCCACCAGAAGGAGTGGTTGGAGAAGGTTTCTTTGCTACAAAACTAAATGATGTTGTAGGACTGGCTCGTGCTAACTCTTTATGGCCTTTGCCTTTTGCAACTTCATGCTGTGGAATTGAATTTATGGCCACTATGGCTTCTCACTACGATTTAGCACGATTTGGATCTGAAAGAGTGAGTTTTTCTCCACGTCAGGCTGATATGTTAATGGTAATGGGTACGATTTCTAAAAAAATGGGGCCAATTTTACGCCAAGTATACGAACAAATGTCAGAACCAAGATGGGTAATTGCTGTTGGAGCCTGTGCCTCATCTGGCGGGATTTTCGACACCTATTCTGTTCTACAAGGAATCGATAAGGTTATTCCTGTTGATGTTTATGTTCCAGGTTGTCCTCCTAGACCAGAACAAATTGTAGATGGCGTAATGAAATTACAAGAATTAGTAAAATCAGAATCTGTTCGCAGAAGAAGTTCTCCTGAGTACCAAGAATTATTAGCCTCTTATAATATTAAATAACATAATGGCTATAGAAAACACAGACATTCAAGACAAACTAGTTGAAACATTTGGAGAAAGTGTATTTAACTTTCATCAAGAAAGAGATGTTTTTACTTTTGAAATTGATGCTAATAAAAATACCGCAGTGATTTTGTTTCTAAAGAACAGTCCAGAATTGCGTTTTCATTTCTTAACCGATTTATGTGGTATTCATTATCCTGACAATGATGAAGATCATCAATTTGCTATTGTGTATCATTTGCATAATTGGTATGAAAACAAACGCATCAGGATCAAAACATTTCTTAATGCAACTCCAGAAATAAAAACAATTTCAAATATATTCCCAAGTTCCAATTGGATGGAAAGAGAAGCTTACGATTTTTATGGTATTAATTTCGTTGGACATCCACAATTGAAGCGTATTCTGAATATGGATGAAATGATTTCTTTCCCAATGCGAAAAGAATTCCCAATGGAGGATTCTGGAAGAACAGATAAAGACGATCGCTTCTTTGGAAGAACAACAACAAATTTATAATTTTTCACATTCTATAAATGTCAGAACTATTATTACCACCAGAGCATCGATATGCTAAAATAATGAAGGAAAAACTAAATGAAGACGGAAGCGAACTTTCGATTCTGAATTTAGGACCTACTCACCCTGCAACACATGGTATTTTTCAGAATATTTTGTTGATGGATGGAGAGCGAATTCTTGAAGCGGAACCAACCATAGGTTACATACATCGTGCATTTGAAAAAATCGCAGAAAACCGTCCTTTTTATCAAATCACGCCTCTTACTGACCGAATGAACTATTGCTCCTCACCTATTAACAACATGGGTTGGTGGATGACATTAGAAAAACTATTAGGTGTAGAAGTTCCTAAAAGAGCACAATATTTACGTGTTATTGTAATGGAGCTAGCCAGAATTACTGACCATTTGATTTGTAATTCTATTCTTGGGGTTGATACTGGAGCCTACACTGGTTTCTTATATGTTTTTCAATTTAGAGAAAAAGTATACGAAATCTATGAAGAAATTTGTGGCGCTCGTTTGACAACAAATATGGGAAGAATTGGAGGTTTTGAAAGAGACTGGTCACCTAAAGCTTTTGAATTATTAAATACCTTTTTAGAGGAATTCCCTGTAGCTTGGAAAGAATTTGAAAATCTTTTTGAAAGAAATAGAATTTTTATTGATAGAACCGTAAATGTTGGTGCAATTTCTGCTGAAAAAGCTATGGCTTACGGATTTACAGGTCCAAATTTACGTGCTGCTGGCGTTGATTATGATGTTCGTGTGGCACACCCTTATTCTTCATATGAAGATTTTGACTTTATTGTTCCTGTAGGAAAATCAGGTGATACATACGATCGTTTCTGCGTTCGTAATGCAGAAGTTTGGGAGTCTATTAGCATCATCAAACAAGCATTGGCAAAAATGCCAGAAGGTCCATACCATGCAGATGTTCCGGATTACTATTTACCTCCAAAAGAAGATGTTTATCACAACATGGAATCTTTAATCTACCATTTCAAAATTGTTATGGGAGAAGTTCCTGTTCCAGTTGCTGAAATTTATCACGCTGTTGAAGGTGGAAATGGAGAATTAGGTTTCTATTTGGTTACCGATGGAAGTAGAACTCCTTATCGATTGCACTTTCGCAGACCTTGTTTTATTTATTATCAAGCTTATCCAGAAATGATAAAAGGAGCATTATTATCTGACGCGATAGTAATTTTGTCAAGTTTAAATGTTATTGCTGGAGAATTAGACGCATAAATTTATGGAACATACACATTACAAACAAGAAATAAACATAACCGAAACATTGATGAATCGCATCAATGAGTTGATTAGTCATTATCCCGAAGGAAAACAAAAATCAGCTTTATTACCTGTTTTACACGAAGTACAAGATGCACATGACAATTGGTTGAGTATCGAATTGCAGGACAAAGTCGCTGAAATTTTAAAAATTAAACCTGTTGAAGTGTATGAAGTGGTTTCATTTTACACCATGTTCAACAGACGACCAATCGGGAAATACATGTTCGAATTCTGTCAAACTTCACCGTGCTGTTTGAATGGAGTTGAAGGTCTGATGGATTATACTTGTGAAAAGTTAGGTGTGAAAGTAGGCGAACCAACTCAAGATGGACTATTTGAAATAAGAGGAGTAGAATGTTTAGGTGCCTGTGGCTATGCTCCAATGATGCAATTGGGTGATTTTTACAAAGAACATTTGACTAAAGAAAAAATTGACCAATTAATCGCTGATTGTAAAGAAAATAAAATCACGTTACACGATAAATAATATGTCACAAAAAATATTATTAGATAAAATTAACGTTCCAGGCATCAAAACCTACGAAGTGTACCGCAAAGAAGGTGGCTATGCATCGGTTGAGAAAGCCTTGAAAAAACTAACCCCAGACGAAGTTGTTGAAGAAGTTAAAACTTCAGGTCTTCGTGGTCGTGGAGGTGCGGGATTTCCTGCTGGAATGAAATGGAGTTTCATCGACAAAAAATCGGGAAAGCCAAGACATTTGGTTTGTAATGCCGACGAATCAGAGCCTGGGACATTCAAAGATAGGTTTTTGATGGAATACATTCCTCATTTATTAATTGAGGGAATGATTACTTCAAGTTATGCCCTAGGAGCAAATCTTTCCTACATCTACATTCGTGGAGAATACATGTGGGTGTACAAAATTTTAGAAAAAGCGATTGCTGAAGCTAAAGCTGCTGGATGGTTAGGAAAAAATATTTTAGGCTCAGGATATGATTTAGAATTGTATGTTCAAATTGGTGGTGGCGCCTATATCTGTGGGGAAGAAACCGCGTTAATTGAATCTCTAGAAGGTAAACGTGGAAATCCTAGAATTAAACCACCTTTCCCAGCAGTTTCAGGACTTTGGGCTAATCCAACAGTGGTAAATAATGTAGAAACAATTGCTGCCGTGCCTTGGATTATCAATAATTCTGGAGCCGATTATGCAAAAATAGGTATTGGTCGCTCTACAGGAACCAAATTAATTTCAGCTTCTGGGAATATAAAAAACCAAGGTGTTTTTGAAATTGAATTAGGTCTCTCTGTATATGAATTTATGAATTCTGATGAATATTGTGGCGGAATGCAAACCGAAAGACCTCTAAAAGCTTTGGTTCCAGGAGGAAGTTCAGTTCCCATTTTACCTGCTCATCTAATCTACAAAACAGCTGCTGGAGAAGACCGATTAATGACCTATGAAAGTCTTTCAGATGGTGGTTTTGCATCAGGCTCTATGTTAGGTTCCGGCGGATTTATCGTTTACGATGACCGAGCTTGTATTGTTCGTAATACTTGGAATTTCTCTCGTTTCTACCACCATGAAAGTTGTGGACAATGTTCTCCATGTCGTGAAGGAACAGGATGGATGGAAAAAGTATTACACCGAATAGAAAATGGTCATGGTCGCGAGGAAGATATTGATTTGCTATTGAGCATTCAAAGTAAAATAGAAGGAAATACTATTTGTCCTTTGGGTGATGCCGCAGCTTGGCCTGTAGCAGCAGCGATTCGTCATTTTAGAGATGAATTTGAATACCATATTCGCTTTCCAGAAAAAATAAAAAACAGAGATCATTTTGTTGCTGAACCTTTTGAAAGTGTTAAGCATTTGATTTCTAAAGTAACTGTATAAAGACAAGAAATTACTACAATGAAAGTAACCATAGACGGACATTCAATAGATGTAGCACCAGGAACAACTATCTTGCAAGCAGCACGTATGATAGGCGGGGAAGTTGTACCACCAGCCATGTGCTATTATTCTAAACTAAAAGGAAGCGGCGGAAAATGCCGTTGCTGTTTAGTAGAAGTTTCCAAAGGAAGTGAAGCTGACCCAAGACCCATGCCAAAATTAATGGCATCCTGCGTAACGGGATGTATGGACGGAATGGAAGTGAACAGCAAATCATCGCCTAGAGTACAAGAAGCAAGAAAATCAGTAACTGAATTTTTATTGATTAACCACCCCTTAGATTGCCCTATTTGTGATCAAGCGGGAGAATGTGATTTGCAAAACTTAAGCTTTGAACACGGGAAATCTGAAACTCGTTTCATTGAGGAAAAAAGAACTTTTGAACCTGAAGATATTGGTCCAAACATTCAATTACACATGAATCGTTGCATTTTATGCTACCGTTGTGTGATGGTTGCTGACCAGTTAACTGACAATCGTGTTCATGGGGTTATGGACAGAGGCGATCACTCAAATATTTCTACCTGCATTTCAAAAGCTATTGACAATGAATTTTCTGGAAATATGATTGATGTTTGTCCTGTTGGAGCTTTAACAGATAAAACTTTCCGATTTAAATCGAGAGTTTGGTTTAACAAACCGTATAATGCTCATAGAGATTGTGATAAATGTTGTGGCAAAACTACCGTTTGGATGTTTGGTGACGAAATTCAAAGAGTGACTGGAAGAAAAGACGAATACCACGAAGTAGAAGAATTTATCTGCAACAGTTGTCGATTTGACCATAAAGACATTAATGATTGGGTAATAGAAGGACCAAGAAAATTTGAGAAAGATTCGGTTATCAATCAAAATAATTATACTAGAAAATTAGACAAAGTTGAGATTGCTACTGAAAAAAATATTTTGATGGGTCGCGATATTGACCGTAAAAAAATCAGTATGACTGCTATACCTTTGACCGAAGAAGACATTATTAACCAAGAAAGTTTAGGGAATAATGAATAGTACACTCATCATAGATAAAAGCGTAATAATACTAGTTGTTTTTGCAGTTACCATGCTTATGGCCATGTACTCTACTTGGGCAGAACGCAAAGTTGCTGCTTGGCTTCAAGATAGAATCGGTCCTAATAGAGCGGGACCATTAGGATTATTTCAACCGCTAGCCGATGGTTTGAAACTGTTTTCAAAAGAAGAGTTTTTTCCAAATACTCCTAATAAATTTTTATTTGTCGTTGGGCCAGCCATAGCAATGAGTACGGCTTTGATGACTAGCGCAGTAATTCCGTGGGGCGATCGATTCCATCTTTTCGGAAGAGATATTCTTTTACAAGCAACTGATATTGATGTAGCTCTCTTATACATTTTTGGAGTAATTTCAGTAGGTGTTTACGGAATTATGATTGGTGGCTGGGCTTCGAATAATAAATTTTCATTAATGGGTGCTGTGCGTGCGGCTTCTCAAATGGTTTCCTATGAGGTTGCTATGGGACTTTCTATTATTGCTCTACTAATGATGACAGGAACCTTGAGTTTGAGAGAGATTTCAGCTCAACAATCTGGATTGAACTGGAATGTTTTTTATCAACCGCTTTCATTTTTAATCTTTTTGATTTGTGCATTTGCAGAAACGAACAGAACACCTTTTGATTTAGCAGAATGTGAAAGCGAACTTATTGGAGGCTATCACACGGAATATTCTTCTATGAAAATGGGATTCTATCTGTTTGCTGAATATGCTAATATGTTTATTTCATCCACTATTTTAGCGGTTTTATTCTTTGGCGGTTATAATTATCCCGGAATGAGCTGGGCAGTTGAAAATTGGGGTGTCAATATTGCTAATGTTTTAGGTATTGTAGTTTTATTTTTAAAGATTTGTGGATTTATCTTTTTCTACATGTGGGTGCGTTGGACAATTCCGAGATTCAGATACGATCAATTAATGCATTTAGGTTGGAGAATATTAATCCCACTATCAATAATTAATATTGTGATTACTGGTATTGTGATTTTAAGAGCAGAAATTATAACTTATTTAGGATTTTAATTATACTGGAAAGCCTAGCCCTGATAGCAGTGAAAATCCTTTTGTTTTTTCTTTATAAAACAAAAGATTGAAACGGATAGCAGGATACAGCTTCAAATAAAAATAAAAAAATGTCAATAGAAACTATATCATTATCAGGTAGAAAAAAGTTGGTCTCCAATAAAGAGATGACTTTTTTAGAGCGATTGTACCTCGTAGCGATTGTAAAAGGATTATGGATAACACTGAAACATTTGTTTACACGAAAAGTGACTATTCAATATCCTGAACAAGTGCGAACGATGAGTCCTGTTTATCGTGGTCAACACATGCTAAAACGTGATGAGCAAGGTCGTGAGAATTGTACTGCTTGTGGATTGTGTGCTTTATCCTGCCCTGCAGAGGCTATAACTATGACTGCTGCTGAGCGAAAACCAGATGAGAAACACTTGTATAGAGAAGAAAAATATGCTTCTATATATGAAATCAATATGTTGCGTTGTATTTTTTGTGGTTTGTGTGAAGAAGCTTGTCCAAAAGATGCAATTTATTTAACAAAGTCGAAGGTTTTAGTACCTTCTAGTTATGAAAGAGAAGATTTCATTTTTGGTAAAGATAGATTAGTGATGCCTTTGGAAATGGCAATGAAAAATACTAACCAGCTTGCAGCGGGCGAGCTTAAAAACGCTAACTAATGTCGATTGTACTTATATTATTTTGCATCTTATCTGCGATAACTTTATCCACTGCATTTTTAACGGTTTTTAGTAAAAATCCTATTCATAGTGCTATTTATTTGGTGATTTGTTTCTTTTCGATTGCTGGACATTACTTGTTATTGAATGCGCAATTTTTGGCAATTGTTCACGTAATTGTGTACTCTGGAGCGATTATGATTTTGTTTTTATTCACCATCATGTTAATGAATTTGAACAAAGAAGATGAAGTTCATAAACCAAGATTCACACGATTAGGAGCTATTGTTTCTTTTTGTTTGGCTTGTATTGTACTGCTATTAATTTTTATCAACTCTAAACCAATTGTTGGCGAATACGATACCACTGGGGAGGATTTTCAATCTATAAAAGTATTGGGTAAAGTGCTGCTAAATGAATACATGGTTCCTTTTGAATTTGCTTCTATCCTACTATTAGCGGCCATGATTGGAACCGTTTTATTGTCTAAAAAAGAAAAACTAGAGAAATAATATGAATAATATTTTAAATCAAATTGGTATTGAAAACTACATCTTCCTTTGTGTCATACTCTTTTGTATTGGCATTTTTGGAGTTTTGTACAGACGAAATGCCATTATCGTATTTATGTCTATTGAAATCATGTTGAACGCTGTCAATTTATTATTTGTTGCCTTTTCAACCTATCATCAGGATGCTCAAGGACAAGTGTTTGTATTTTTCTCTATGGCTGTTGCCGCGGCTGAAGTAGCTGTAGGTTTAGCAATATTAGTGTCAATATTTAGAAATTCAGGTACGATTGATGTAGCTAATTTAAAAAACTTAAAAGGATAAATTTCAATGGATACCAATCTAGCATTAGTCTTACTAGTAACACCTTTATTAGGATTTTTATTAAATGTTTTCTTTGGAAAAAATTTAGGAAAATCACTTTCAGGAGCAATTGGAACGCTTACAGTAGCCATTTCTTTTGTAGTTTCAATTTATTTTTTTCAACAAATAAGCCAAACCAAACAAGCCTTAACCATACATTTATTTGATTGGATGACCATCAATAATTTTAATGTTGGCTTTGGGTTGCTTCTAGATCAATTATCTATTTTGTGGTTGCTTTTCGTAACAGGAATAGGGTCGTTAATTCATTTATATTCCATTAGCTACATGCACGACGATGAGAATATGCATAAATTTTTTGCCTACTTGAACCTCTTCGTTTTCTTCATGATTACTTTAGTAATTGGAAGTAATTTATTGGTAATGTTTATTGGCTGGGAAGGTGTAGGTCTTTGTTCTTATTTATTAATTGGTTTTTGGCACAAAAATCAAGACTATAATGATGCTGCGAAAAAAGCTTTCATTATGAATAGAATTGGAGATTTAGGATTGTTAATCGGAATTTTTATTCTAGGATTAATGTTCTCAACAATCGATTTTACAACCTTAAAAACTACGATTGCTGCAACCCCTAACCTTAATCTATATTGGATAGGAATTGCCGCTTTTGCACTATTTATTGGTGCTTGTGGAAAATCAGCTCAAATACCTTTGTATACTTGGTTACCTGATGCAATGGCTGGTCCAACGCCTGTGTCTGCATTGATTCATGCTGCAACTATGGTTACTGCGGGAATCTTTATGGTTTCGAGATTGAATTTCTTATTCGATTTAGTACCAAACATTCAAAACATCATTGCTGTTGTTGGAGCTATAACTGCTTTAGTTGCAGCAACAATTGGTTTGGTTCAGAATGATATTAAAAAGGTTCTGGCTTACTCTACGGTTTCACAATTGGGATTGATGTTTTTAGCTTTAGGCTGTGGAGCTTATGAAGTTGCTATTTTCCATGTGATTACTCATGCGTTCTTTAAGGCGTGTCTATTCTTAGGTTCTGGTTCTGTGATACACGCTTTGCACGGCGAACAAGACATGCGGAAAATGGGTGGCTTGAAAAAAGCAATGCCAATTACTTACCTAACGATGTTAGTCTCTTCGTTGGCAATATCTGGAATTCCATTGTTTTCAGGGTTTTTCTCAAAAGACGAAATATTATTAGTCGCTTTTGAACATAATATTCCACTATGGATAGTTGCCTCTATTGCTTCAATTATGACGGCTTTCTATATGTTTAGATTGATGTTTTTAACCTTCTCTAATGACTTTAGAGGAACTGAAGAACAAAAACACCATTTACACGAAAGTCCTGCATTGATTACGTTCCCTTTGATTGTTTTAGCAATTTTAGCAACAATTGGAGGTTTGATTAGCTTGCCAGGTCATAGTTGGTTGAACGAATATCTAATTCCGATTGTACCAAAATTGGCTTCTGCAGAGCATCATTTAGGAATGACTGAATATACGCTAATGACTATTGCTGTAATTGGAGGATTAACAGGAATTGTTATCGCTTTGGTAAAATATAAAAAACAAAATACTGTTCCTGAAGAAGATGCTAAAATTACTGGAATGGCTAAAGTAGTATATAACAAATACTACGTTGACGAATTCTATAACGCTTTAATTGTAAACCCAATTAATGGATTATCAAGATTTTTTAGAGATTACATAGAAACTTCTATTTCATCATTGGTTTTTGGATTTGGGAAAATAACTAATGAATTAAGTTTCCAAGGTCGAAAAATACATAATGGCAGTATCGGGCTGTATCTTTTTGCTTTTGTTATAGGTCTCTGTGCGATTATTTCTTATTTATTCTTAGCTCAATAACTCTATTATCATGAATATATCTATTCTATTAATTATACTTTTAGTTGGAGCATTAGCAACATATTTGGCTGGTGACAAACTGGCTTCTAAGGTAGCTTTGTTTTTTAGTTTATCCGCCTTGGGCTTCTCGATAGTATTGTTAAACCATTTCAATGCTGGTGAAAATATAAGTGTCATCAACCAATGGATTTCACAGCATAACATCTCATTCGCTTTGCTAGCAGATGGTCTTTCTCTAGCGATGGTTTTATTAACTGTGGTTTTAACTTCCCTTATTGTATTTTCTTCATTTGGAAACGAATATAAAAATGCCAAGTCTTTTTATGCGCTCGTCTTGTTTATGTCGTTTGCCATGATAGGAACATTTTTAGCTTCAGATGGTCTTTTGTATTATGTATTTTGGGAGTTGTCTCTAATTCCTATATACTTTATTGCTTTACTTTGGGGTAATGGCGATGCCGAAGATCGTAAAACAGCAGTGGTAAAATTCTTTATTTATACCTTGGCTGGTTCTTTATTTATGCTTGTAGGCTTTGTGTATTTGTACCAAAAAGCAGGAAGTTTATTGCTTGAAGATCTATACAAATTAAATTTATCACAAACAGAACAGTTATGGATTTTCTTGGCTTTTTTCTTAGCATACGCTATTAAAATCCCTTTAATTCCGTTTCATACTTGGCAGGCTAAAGTGTATCAAAAAGCACCAACCGTTGGAACCATGTTATTGTCTGGGATTATGTTGAAAATGGGATTGTACAGCGTTATTCGTTGGCAATTGCCTATTGCGCCTTTGGCGGCTAAGCAGTATATGTTTATTTTTATTGCTCTAGGAATCGCTGGTGTTATTTATGGTTCAATAGTAGCACTGCGCCAAAAAGATTTGAAAAAATTACTAGCCTATTCTTCACTCGCTCACGTTGGATTGATTGCTGCTGGAACCTACACCCTGACTCTCGATGGATTACGTGGCGCTGTTTTACAAATGATTGCTCACGGTTTTGTAGTAGTAGGATTATTCTTTGCTGCTGAAATCATCTTTAGAAGATATGAAACAAGAGTAATTGCTGAAATGGGAGGCATTCGTTCCCAATCGCCCAAATTCACTTCTATGTTCATGATTCTGGTTTTAGCTTCGGTAGCACTTCCGTCAACCTTTAACTTTGTTGGAGAATTTACCGTTTTGTATAGTTTATCACAAATTAATCTTTGGTTTGCCCTTTTAGGTGGAACTACCATAATTTTAGGAGCTTACTATATGCTGAAAATGTTTCAACGAGTGATGCTGGGTGAAACCAATACAAGAATTTTTGCAGATGTAACTATTAGCGAAGGAATAACAATGATACTTATTATTGCTGTTTTATTCTTCTTTGGAATGTATCCAAAACCAATCACAGATTTGATAACACCAAGTCTTGAAAATATACTAACTATAATAAACCGTAACTAGTCAAATAAAAAAATGAATACATTAATAGCTATAATAGGATTAGGTGTTTTATGCCTTTTATTTGAAATTCTTAATTTAAGAAAAATCATTATTCCAGTAACGGTAATTGGTTTACTTGCAGTTCTTGGATTGACGGTGTCTGAATTTAATACTCCAGCTAGTTACTACAACAATATGATTGTTGTAAACAAATTCTCTGTGGCGTTTTCAAGTTTATTTATTGTACTCACTGTTTTCTTAGTAACATTGAGCCACAATTTTTATGAAAATCACCAATCTAAATTATCCGATTTTATCGCAATAAAAATCTTTCTTTTATCTGGAGCAATTGCAATGGTTTCTTTCGGAAATTTAGCTATGTTCTTTTTAGGTATTGAAATATTATCTATTTCCTTGTATGTCTTAGCTGCGAGCAACCGCTTGAATTTAAAAAGTAATGAAGCTGGAATGAAATATTTCCTTATGGGTTCATTTGCCTCTGGAATCATATTATTCGGGATTTGCTTGATTTATGGTGCAATGGGAAGTTTTGATGTTGTTGAAATCAGTGAATTATCACAATCTGCTGAATTGCCTATCTGGTTTCCAATAGGGATTGCAATGGTGACTATAGGAATGTTTTTCAAAATTGCTGCTGTTCCTTTTCATTTTTGGGCACCTGACGTTTACGAAGGTTCTCCAGCATTAACAACCGCAACCATGAGTACTTTAGCCAAGGTTGTCGCTATGGCTACACTCTACAAATTGCTATCTGTAATGAATGCCGATATTTCATACGCCTTCCAAATTATAATCGTAGTAATTTCAATTGCTTCTATGACGGTTGGTAATATTATGGCCTTACGTCAAGCAAATGTAAAACGTATGTTGGCCTTTTCAGGTATCTCTCACGCTGGTTTTATGCTAATGACTTTATTGAGTATAACAACGGCAGCAGGAAATTTATTGTATTACGCCACAGCCTATTCATTAGCAGGAATCGCTGCTTTTAGCGTAATATTGTATGTATGCAAAAACAGAGATAACGAAGATATTGTTAACTTCCACGGATTAGGAAAAACGAATCCATTGTTAGCTGCAGTACTAACAGGCGCATTACTTTCAATGGCGGGAATTCCTATTTTCTCTGGATTCTTTGCTAAGCTAATACTGTTTAATCAAACACTCCAAGCAGGCTATCTAGTAGTTGTAATTGCGGCGGTTATTAACTCGATTATCAGTGTAGGGTACTATTTTAAACTTATTTTGGCCATGTACACCAAAGAAGCTAACGAAACCCGAACAGGAACGCCAATACTTATCTATACTGTTGCAGTAGTAGCAATTATTTTAAATATTGCTTTGGGAATATTTCCTTCATTAGTATTAGACTTGTTGAAATAATCTAAAAAAAACACTTGAAACCATCCCATTACAAGGATGGTTTTTTGTTTTAATGAGGATTCGTTCGCTCCGTAAACATTCAACTTTTTAAACTAAATTTGTTTTGAAACAATAAACAAAACAATCAATTCCTAAATGATGCGTACTAATCTAGAAAATATTCGTTGGGGTATTTTGGGTTGCGGAAACGTCACCGAAATAAAGAGTGGTCCTGCCTATCAAAAAACAGATGGATTTGAAATCGTTGCTGTGATGAGAAGAGATGCAGGGAAAGCTGCCGATTATGCAAAAAGACATAACATCAATAGATTTTACACAGATGCAGATGCACTAATCAACGACCCAGAAATTGATGCTATCTATATTGCTACACCGCCAGACAGTCATAAAGAGTATGGATTAAGAGTAGCTCTAGCAGGTAAAATATGTTGTATTGAGAAACCATTAGCACCAAATTATACTGATTGTCTTGCTATTTGTGAAACCTTTGAGAGTAAAAACATTCCTTTATTCGTTGCCTATTACAGACGTTCGTTACCGCGCTTTAATCAAGTTAAAAAATGGATTGACAACTACGCTATTGGAAATGTAAGACATATTAGATGGCATTTAAGCAAATCGGCATCACCATTAGATTTGAGTGCAGCCTACAATTGGCGTACCGATGCATCAATCGCAACTGGAGGCTATTTTGATGACTTAGCCAGTCACGGATTGGACCTGTTTACGTTCCTTTTAGGAAATATAAAAGACGTTTCAGGTATTAGTATCAACCAACAAAATCTATACGCTGCTAAGGATGCCATAACTGCTTGTTGGCTTCATGAATCGGGAGTTACAGGCTCCGGAAGTTGGAATTTTGGATGTAGTATGCGAGAAGATATTGTAGAAATTTTTGGAAGTTCTGGTAAAATAAATTTCTCTGTATTCAATGATGAACCTTTGCTATTGCAAAACGAAAAAGGAAAAACCGAACTCTTTATCGAAAATCCTGAAAACATACAATTGTATCATGTAGAAAACATGCGAAATCATCTTTTAGGTAGAACAATACATCCTTCTAACGGCAAAACTGCGGCACACACCAATTGGGTTATGGATAAAATTATTGGGAATAGTTTGGAGTAAAACTCATTCTCCATGTAATAATTTAAGCAACTTGATTTGTTCTTTAAGCGATTGAATAGTTTCTTCGTATTGCTGAACTAATTTTTCTGGAAAGTTTATATGATTAATCCCTATGTAGCCATCTTGCTTGCAGTTATTAAACACCTGTTTTTCGTCAAATCCTAAAATCTCCATAGGCTCAATTCCTAAAATCGTACTAATTTCATTTAACCTATTAATAGTCAGTTGTGTTTCACCAGTTTCTATTTTAGAATAGGCTCTAGTGGATAAACCTAATTTTTGGGCTACATATTCTTGAGTAAAATTCTTTAGCTCTCTAAGTTGTTTAATTTTAATTTCAGGTTGTTCTATCATGATTCAAGACTTAATAGTTCAAAAATAGAACTTTTTAATCAAATTAAGAAATTTTTAAAGCTTATTTTTATAAAATTTAACATTTACTTTGTATTTATTCCTCAAAATCTTATGGAAAAAACAGGTAATTACATAGCGCGATTAACTCACAATAATAACAATTGGACAAAACCATCCTGTATAGATGGAAAATGTATAAGCACAGGTAATAAACCTTTATATGAACAAGTGGCTGGATTTGGTTGGGAAGAATGGTTGTTTAATGCTGAAAATCGTATCGAAGAGAATGGCGAAATTTATCAATATGGATTCTTGCAATGCTTCAACAAAACTCCTTTAAACGAAGAAATAATTTATGATAGGATATTTCTATACACAAGGAAATGTTTTACAGAAAAACCAAAAAAAGGAACATACCATTTAGTAGCAAAAATTGAAAAGCTCATACAATTGAGCCAGAAAGAACTAGATGAAATTAATATAAAATTTGAGCAAAATGGAAACTTTGATAGAATGCGAAATGATGATTGTGTAAATAAAAAACATTTTGATATTGGTCCAATCCCTAATGGCTATAAAATTAATGTCAAATTTAAAGTAGTTGATACAAAAATTGATGTTGCTCAAACGAAAATAAAACCAATATCTTATCGATTTAATATTATGGAATTAAAGCCAAATAATGATTCACATAACCAATTAATTCAAGAACTCAACAAAATAGATACTTTCCTCCAATTAAACTAACTACAACTATGAAAAAAATCTTTACCCTTTTAGCAATTATTACAACAACTAGTTTCTTTGCACAAATTCCATCATATATACCAACAGATGGATTAGATGCATATTGGGGATTTGGAAATACAACTGATGATTACTCTTTAAACAATAACAACGGAACCATAGTAGGTTCAAGTGGCTTTGTTAACGATAGATTTGGTAATTTAAATAGCGCTTTTGGGTTAACCGCAAGTCAAGATATTATTTGTACAAGTAATAGTTTTAACAATATTCAGATTTTTTCAGTTTCGTTATGGTTTAAGACACAAAATCAGGGATTCTTATTTGGCGCTGATAACGGGAAATGTACTCATGCCAATCTTTGGGACAGATATATTTATATAAAGTCAAACGGGAATGCTGAATTTTATGTTTTTAATGGGACTCAACAATATTGCACTACATCAGGAAATTATAAAGATAATTTATGGCATCATGCAGTTGCTGTTTTGTCACCTAATGGTATGAAGTTGTATATTGATGGTATTTTGTCTGCTCAAAATAATGCAGTTACATCAGCTCAAAATTATGTTGGATATTGGAGAGTTGGCGGATTACAATCTGGGGGAAATACTACCTTAATAGGTAATATTGACGACATTGGAATTTGGAATAGAGTTTTAACACAAGAAGAAATCACAAATTTATATTATGCAGAAAATAGCTGTCAATCATTAGTTATTAATACAGGCGTTTTAAGTTATAATCCTCCAACGTATAAAAACACCGTAACGATTTATCCAAATCCAGCTAATGACCATATTACTATAGATTGTGGCAATCTTGCCAATATTAGCGGTTGGAATATTAAAATTAGTAATACTTTAGGACAAGAAGTGTTTAGTGGCAAAATGGACACGCAACAATATACTGTGCCGTTAAATACTTGGGGAGGAAAAGGTGTTTATTTCGTTAAAATTTACGATGCTTCCGATAATCTAATGAACACAAAGAAAATTATTTTACAATAACTTTTATTAAGTTATTATATCAAAACCACAGAAAACTGTGGTTTTTTTATTTATCAACAACCCACAAAATTAACTTTTGTTCCCTTTTCTTCTAAGCGTCTATTCTGTAAATTTACAAGATGTATGCTTTAGTCGATTGTAACAATTTTTATGCTTCCTGCGAACGTGTTTTTCAGCCGAAATACAACGGAAAACCTGTTGTTATTTTGTCCAATAATGACGGTTGCGTCATCTCTAGAAGTGAAGAAGCCAAGGCTGCGGGTGTTCCAATGGGTGCTCCTGAATTTAAAATCCGAGAATTAATTAAAGAGAAAAATATAAAAATGTTCTCTTCCAATTATCCGTTGTATGGTGATTTGAGTAATCGCGTAATGCAAATTCTTGAAGGTTTTACTCCAAATGTAGAAATCTACAGCATCGATGAAGCTTTCCTCAACTTCGACGGCATACCAATTGCTGATTTTCACAACTATGGGTTACAAATAAAAAGTCGAGTTCAAAAATGGATAGGTATCCCTACTTGTATTGGTTTTGCACCTACAAAAGCACTTTCGAAAGTAGCCAACAGAATTGCTAAAAAATTTCAACAGCGAACTCAAGGAGTCTACATAATTGATAGTGAGGAGAAGCGCATCAAAGCACTAAAATGGACGAAAATTGAAGACGTTTGGGGAATTGGTCGTAGATTAACAAAAAAAATGATGACGCATAATATTCTTACGGCTTACGATTTTACAAAAGCAGAACATGAAGCTTGGATAAAAAAAGAAATGGGAGTCATCGGTCTACGATTAAAATATGAATTAGAAGGAAAATCAGTTCTAGCATTAGAACCCATTCAGGAACAGAAAAAAAGTATTGCAACCACAAGAAGTTTTCCTAAACAAATATCTGATTTTGATGATTTAAGAGAACGCGTAGCAACATTTTCTGCGGTTTGCGCCGAAAAATTACGGAAGCAAAAATCCTGTTGTCATACTATTATTGTCATGCTGGTTATTGACAAACACAAATATCAATCTCAAAAATACTATTTCAATAAAGCGATAACATTACCCTTTGCCACTAATTCTACCTTAACTATTTCCAATGCTGCAATAGCGCTTCTAAAAGAATTGTGCTCTGGCTATGAAGGTGTGAAATTCAAAAAGGCAGGAGTTATTGTTACCGAATTGATTGATGAAAACAAGAAACAATTGCAATTGTTTGAAGAAGAAAATCCAAAACATAAGGCAATTATGAAGGCAATGGATTATCTCAACACCAAAATTGGAGACCGAAAAGTAAAACTAGCCACACAAAATTTAAGCCTGACTTGGAACATGAATCAAAATCATTTGTCCCCAAGATATACGACTCGATTCAACGAAATACTCGAAATACAATGTCTATAAATAAAGAATCTTCCTTAACTTTTTTCCGTCCTGATTTTGAAAGTGACATCAGAATTCCTTATATAAAAGAAGGTGTTTCTGCTGGATTTCCATCACCTGCCACCGATTTCATGGAAACAAATATCGATTTGAACAAAGAGTTGTGCAAAAATCCTTTATCAACATTTTATATAAAGGTCAAAGGCCATTCTATGATTAATGCAGGAATAAACGATAAAGATATTCTGATTGTTGATCGAAGTCTTGAACCTCAAAACAATAAAATTGCCGTTTGTTTCATCGATGGAGAATTCACCGTAAAGCGAATCAAAATCGATAAAGATTGTGTGTATTTAATGCCCGAAAACGAAAAGTACCAACCTATAAAAGTCACCGCCGAAAATGAGTTGGTAATTTGGGGAATTGTTACCTATGTCATTAAAAGCATCTAGTTGCTTCTACCAAAAAACAGTATATAAAGCAGCCAAAACCGATATAATTACTAAGGCACCAACCGTAAAACTTGGTGACATTTTAAACATCGTTTTGTCTACTTCTAGACCATTGGTTTGAACACCTTTTTTAGTTTCATACATACTAATAAAATACATTCCGATAACACATATTAAGAATACAAATCCCATACGGTCAATAAACGGAATTTCATAAACGCCATCAGCATTAGGAACAGCAAATCCCATCGGATTCAAAAATGATAAATCCATAAAAGCGGGCATGAATTTGAAAATAATTGAAAGAATGAATCCGCCAATCGTTGCAAACAAAGCCGCATTAGAAGTCGTTTTTTTCCAAAAGAACCCCAAAATAAACATAGCAAAAACACCAGGACTTACAAATCCTGTATACTCTTGGATGTATTGAAATCCTCCTTTTTTATCAATCCCTAAAAATGGAGCAACCACAACCGCAATAATCATAGCGATTATAATCGTTATTTTTCCAACGTTAACTAGTTTCTTTTCAGTTGCCTGTGTATTTAATTTTTCTTTATAAACATCAAGTGTGAAAATTGTAGCGATGCTGTTTGCTTTTCCAGCTAGTGAAGCAACAACAGCAGCAGTTAAAGCCGCAAACGACAACCCCTTTAAACCAACTGGTAATAAGTTTAATAAAATTGGATACGCTCTATCAGGATTTACACTTCCATCTTGCAACATTTCCGTTTGAAAATGTCCGTTTTGATAGAGAACAAAAGCGGCTATTCCTGGTAAAACCACAATTATTGGCATTAATAATTTTAAGAATGCTGCAAATAAAATCCCTCCACGAGCTGTTTTCAAATCGGCACCTAAAGCTCTTTGTGTGATGTATTGGTTACAACCCCAGTAATTCAAATTAATAATCAACATTCCGCCAATTAGTACCGAAAGACCTGGTAAATCCATGTAATTCGGATTTGATTTATCAAAAATCATGTGGAAATGATCGTTAGCTTTTTCTATCATTAAATTAAATCCATTCAAAACTCCTTCTGATCCAAACTCGGTTGCTACCAGATTCAATGCCAAATAAGTTGTAATCAATCCGCCTAAAATCAGAAAAAAAACCTGAATCACATCTGTATACCCTATTACTTTCATCCCTCCAAGGGTAATCATAACCGCAAAAAATGCTAAAAAAATCATACACAAAGTAATATTCAAACCTGAAATACTACTTATTGCCAATGCTCCTAAATATAAAATGGATGTAAGATTTACCAAAACATACAATAACAACCAAAAAACTGCCATAATCATAGCCACATTACTATTGTAACGCTTGTTGAGATATTGTGGCATGGTAAAAATTTTGTTCTTCAAATAAACAGGCATAAAAAATACCGCAACAAGAACAAGTGTTAATGCAGCCATCCATTCATAGGTTGCGATGGCTAGTCCCATTTTAAAACCGCTTCCACTCATTCCGATGAATTGCTCTGCACTAATATTACTCGCAATTAAAGATGCTCCAATTGCCCACCAAGTAAGTGAACCTTCTGCTAAAAAATAATCATTACTGCTTGTCTGTGCTTTCTTTTTTCGATTGTAAATCCACAATCCGTAACCTACAATAATTATGAAATAAAGAAAGAAAACTATATAATCGTTGGTGGCTAATGTTTGCATATTAGTTGGTTTTAGTTTTATAATGCTGGTTAGGTAATTCTCTTAAAATTTTAGCACTCTGTTCAGGTGAAATATCGCGTTGTGCCTCTCCAAGCATTTCATAACCCACCATGAATTTTTTTACAGTTGCACTTCTCAATAATGGTGGATAAAAATGCATATGAAAATGCCATTCAGGGTGTAAAACACCGTCTGTTGGGGCTTGGTGAATTCCCGCTGAATAGGGAAATGAGGTTTCAAAAAGATTATCATATCGAACTGTGATGATTTTAATGATTTCGGCAAAAGCCTTTATTTCTTCATTATTCATTGCAATAATATTTCCGAAATGCCTCTTACTGATAATCATAGTTTCATAAGGCCAAGTGGCCCAAAACGGAACTACAACAGCAAAGTGATTATTCTCAACTACGATACGTTCTTTTACTATTAATTCTTCGTTCAAATAATCTTTTAACAGACTAGTTTTATTTTTTTCATAATAGTTTCGAAGGCTTTTTTGTGTTTTTTCAACCTGAGTTGGCAACGACGATTGTGCCCAAATTTGTCCGTGAGGATGCGGATTACTGCAACCCATGACACTTCCTTTATTTTCAAAAATCTGAACGTAGTTAATGAAATCTTGACTTCCCAATTCGATATATTGTGTTGCCCAAGTTCTCACTACTTTCTCAATGTCATTGACTTCCATTTCGGGTAATGTCAGGTTGTGTTTTGGCGAAAAACAAATCACCTTATTGATACCTCTTTCAGGTTTTTGTTGAAATAATGGTTTCGATTTATTTTCAAATATAACTTCGTCTTTTAATAAAGCTGAAAAATCATTTTCAAACACATAACAATCAGTATAAGTATCGTTTTTTATGCCATTAGAACGAACATTCCCCGAGCATAAATAACAATTAGCATCGTGTTCTGGTCGATTGTCTTCTGCAATTTTTTCATTTTGCCCTTGCCAAGGACGTTTGGCACGATGTGGTGAAACCAATATCCATTCGTCTAACAACGGATTGTATCGCCTGTGAGGATGTTCGTTAGAATTGAATTTTTTCATGATCTTTTTCTGACACGAATTTCACGAATTTTCACAAATTAATTAGTTTGTAAATTTCACGAATTCAATATTAATAATTTTTTAAACCATTAAGGTATTAAGCTTAATTACCTTAATTTCTTAATTGTTTGAATTTTATTTTCTTTTATTTTTATATTGTGTTGTCCCTTTTGAAATTTTTACTTTGTAGGCTTTTAATTCAATACCAAATTGACTCCGATATTGATTAGAAGTTTTTTCAATTAATTCGTTTTCTGAGCCTTTTTCTACCAAATTAATGGAACACCCTCCAAAACCTCCACCCATCATTCTGGAACCCAAAACTTTTTCATTATTGGAAACCAATTGCACTAAAAAATCAATTTCATCACAACTCACTTCATACTCCTTAGACAAACCCTGATGTGTTTCGGTCATTAATTTTCCTAATTTCTTGAAATCAGAATTCTCTAAAGCATCAACTGCATCTTGAACGCGTTGAATTTCTTTTACTACAAAATGACATCTTTTAAAAATGGTTTCTCCAAGTTGCTCTTTCAATTCCAAAAGCATTTTTTCGGTACAATTTCTAAACGTTTTTACTTCTGGAAAATGTTGCTTTATAATTGATAATCCTTGTTCCACCTCATTTCTTCTGTCATTATACCCTGAAGTTAAATGCGTATGTTTTACATTACTATCCAATAAAAGCAGAGAATATTTCTTGAAATTGGCTTTGTGGTATTCATATTCTAATGTATTGCAATCGAGTTTAATAACTTTATTTTTCTTACCAAAAACCGATGCAAATTGATCCATAATACCACAATTGACACCTACAAAAGTATGTTCCGATTTTTGTCCGATGAGTGCAATTTCTTCTTTGGTTAAATTGAAATTATACATTTTATTCATAGCATATGCAAAACCACATTCGACTGCTGCGGAAGACGAAAGTCCAGAACCAATTGGGACTGTACTACTGAAAACAGCATTAAACCCTTTGTTGAGTGCTTTCTTTTCTTTGAATTGTTGCAAAACACCCAAAATATAATTTATCCACATCGTAGCGTTTGGAACCAATGTATCATTCAAATCAAATTCAAAAATTTCATTTAAATCTTTGGCTACAATTTTACACTGTGAATTTTCATTGGATGAAATGGCTATACAAACATATTTATTGATGGCAGCTGGCAACACAAAACCGTCATTATAATCAACATGTTCTCCGATAATATTAATTCTTCCTGGTGAAAGAAAAACATGATCTGGTTCTTTTTGGAACATTGTTTTGAAATGTTCCGAAGTGTTTTTTATTAGTTTTTTCTTCATTTTATGCTAGTACAAGGTTTTTAAACCTTTTGATTTTTTAAGTTTATTGCTATTCAAAATACCTACACCATTTTATAAACCTTGCGAGAAATTCAACGTTGAAGATTGCAGTCCATTAGATTTTACCTCTAATTTCAAATCTCCAACCGTTGTTCCGGCTTGAATAATCACTTGACATTTTCCGTTGAATGTGCTTCTTTGCCATGCACCATCGGCACATTTATCAGGTTCATGAGAACTCGGATCACCATTACCTACGCCAATAATTTTAGCATCGCCAATTAGTTTGAAATAAACCATATTGTTAGCATTTGGAACTTCCCTTCCTTTATCATCAACAATGGAAATATTCACGACAACACCATCTTTACCGTCTGCCAAAACAGAAGATTTATCTGCAACCGCTATAACTGTTGTAGCGTAATTTGTGGTTTCAACTTTTGAAGTTAATTTCCTTCCGTTTTTATGCGCCACTGCTTCTAAAGTTCCTGGTTCGTAGATAACTTCCCATTGCAAATGGCTGTTTCTTGGCATTGTTTTTTTACCTAAACTTTTTCCGTTGAGGAATAATTCCACGTCATCTGCATTAGTATTTACCCAAACATCTATTGGTTTTCCTACTTTTTCTGGCCAATTCCAATGGGGTGAAATGTGCAAAATATCTTCGTTTGTCCACCAACTTTTATAGTAGTAGTAAATGTTTTTGGGGAAACCGCAAACATCTAAAATCCCGAAATGCGAACTGATATTTGGCCATTTATAAGGTGTTGGTTCACCACGATAATCAAATCCTGTCCATACAAAACCGCCAAGCCAATTGTCATTCTCGGCTGCCAATTTCCACCACGTTTCAGCTTTGCTTGCCCACCATGGATGCGTGATGTCTTGGTCGGGAACGTAAGCTCTGATTTCATCTTTTTCATAAATTCCACGAGTGGTTACTGTGCTTCCCATTTCGGTTCCGAGTAATGGTTGATTGGGATGATCCCGATGATAATCGGCAACGGCATATTCACGATAATTAAATCCACGAATTGGAATTACTTGATTCACACCTTTAAAATCATTTGCCATATCGGCTGCATAGGTTGCAGTTCGAGTTGGATCTAATTCCTCTTGAATGGCTAAAAGTGTTTGGGCGATGCGCTTTCCGTAATCGTTGCCTTGAATATTTTGTTCTTCATTTCCAATGGACCACAAAAAAACAGAAGCGTGATTTCTATCGCGTTTGATTAATCGTTTAAATTGGTCGATGTATTCTGGACTGCTGTTGAGTAAACGTTGTTCGTCAACCACTAACATTCCCAAACTATCACAAGCTTCTAAAAGTTCTGGAGTTGGTGCGTTATGACTAGCTCTGTAAGCATTGGAACCCATTTCTTTCAATAATTTTATCCGGTAATATTGCATAAAATCGGGCAAAGCACTTCCTATTCCGGCGTGGTCTTGATGGTTGTTGGTTCCTTGAATTTTGATTTTTTTCCCATTTAAGAAAAAACCTTCTTTGGCATCAAATTTTACTGTTTTAATTCCGAAACGGGTTTTCGTTTGATGCACAATTTGATTTCCCGATTTTACAACCGAAATAACTTTATACAAATAGGGATTTTCTAATGACCAAAGCGTAACGTTACTAAGGTTTACGTTTTGTTTGATTGTCGTTTTTCCGTTAACCGAAAGTGCGACTTTTTGTTCGGATGTTTTGCCAAGTTGTTTACCGTTTCTATCGGTAATTATGGAATAAACAACTGCTTTGGAAGGTCGTAAATTTTTATTTTCAACTTCAGTTTCAATAGTTACAGTGGCGTTTTTACCTTTTGTTTTTGAATGTACAAAAACGCCATCATTAGGGATGAAAACTTTATCGGTTACATTCAACCAAACGTGACGATAAATTCCGGCACCTTCATAAAACCAACCTTCATATTGCGTGGCATCTACTCGAATTACGATGACATTGTCGCCTTCAAAATTGACATAATCTGAAACATCGTACGAATTGCCAACATATCCACTAAAATTAGTTCCGACATAAAATCCGTTGAACCAAATTTCGGCATTTCTATAAATTCCGTCAAATTGAAGTTCGAAACGTTTTCCGTCGTCTTTTTTATCAACGGCAAAATGCTTTCTGTACCAACCAATACTCGTTTCTGGATAAGCTCCACCAACAGGTTTGTAGCCGTGACTGTCCATTTCAACTTGGTCAGATTTTACAAAAGGAAGTTCGACTACCCAATCGTGTGGCACATTGATTTTTTTCCAAGTAGTATCGATAAATTTTGGATTAACTATGGTCGTTGCAAACACATTTGACTTATGAAGCAAAGCTGTTTTTCCATAATCGAAATCTTTAGAGACATCGGCAGCATTTCCGAAATGAAATCTCCAATCTTCGTCTAGACTGATTTTCTTTTGTGAATTTGCTTGAAATCCAACGAATAAAAAAGAAATTAGAAAAGCGATTTTTGTTGGATGAAATATTGAAATTTTAGTCATAGTTTTTATTTTTTTGCCACAGATTTTCACAGATTAAACGGATTTTATTCTTCTTTAAAAGCATCTAAAGCAGGTGAAGGTTGACCGTTTGGAAGCCATGCACTTAAACTATAACCACTCCAGGATTTTGCTCCTTGTGGTTCCCAATACATCACTCCCAAACCTCTGTTATTCGGAACTTTTTTAACGGCTTCAATAGTGGCTTTTAGTAATTCGTAGGTGTTTTGAATTTTATCATCTTCACCTCCAACCTCAACAATCATTACATCTTTGTTGTAACGTTTTACCATGTCGTTAAGATTGAATTCTAAATCGGCAATGGTTTCAGAATAATCTTTTTTAATCCAATACGGATAGTATGAAAGTCCGATAATGTCGTATTTTACCTTTTGAGCCGTAGCATTATCAAAGAAGGTTCTGAATTTTGCATTGTTATTTCCTTCATCAACATGAACGATTACTTTAATTTTTTCATCCACTGCTTTTGTAGCTTCATAGCCTTTATTTAAAAGTTGACCAAGTTGATTCCAATTGTCTGTGCTTCCCTCTGGCCAAAGCATTCCGCCTGGAATTTCATTCCCAATTTGAACCCATTCTGGTGTTACACCTGCATTTTTTAAAGCCGAAATCACTTCAAAAGTGTGATTGTAAACATCGTTTAATAATTCTGAAAACGAATGTTTTTCCCAAGCTTTTGGTTTAAATTGCTTTGCTGGATCAGCCCACGAATCAGAATAATGAAAGTCAATCATCACACGCATTCCCATCTTTTTTGCCCGCAATGCCATAGCAACTGTCTCGTCTTTACTGCAATGGCCACTGGCTTTGTCATCATTTGGATTTACCCAAACACGAAGCCGAACCGAGTTCATTCCTCTATCTTTTAACAATTGTAAGCACTCTTTTTCGGTTCCGTCTTTGTCATAAAATTTATATCCTGTAGCTTCCATTTGAGGCAACCAACCTACATCGGCACCTTTTACAAAAGATGATTTAGAGCTTTTACAGGAAGTAAAATTTAATGACAATGTCAATAGCAATGACAATTTTAAAAAAGTTATTTTTCTCATTTTAATTTTGGCTAAAAGCATCCATAACTGGAAGCGCATTATTATTAAAATCCCAAAGTGCCTGATTTTCCCATGACGAACCATTGGTTGATTCTGTTCCCCGAAAAGCAACCCATTCGCCCCCCCAATAACAGAAACCTTGTCCAAATGAATTTTGTTTTACAAGATTTTTTATAGCTAAAACATAATTTTTTTGACCATCAGCTGTTGCAGGATAGATTGAAATTATTTGACTGTTTTGTCCAATAATATTATTAGTCCAATCGTTCCAACTGAGCGTAAATGGATAAGCTGTTTCCGCAATTATTACTTTCTTATTGTGTATTTGCCCTAAAGATGTAATTGTAGCATCCACATCTGATATATTTTTTCCATGCCAAATTGGATAATATGATAATCCTATATAATCATAATTAATTGAGCTTACTTTATTAAAAAACCATGAGGCTCCACTTCCAATTCCTGCATAATGCAACATAATTTTGGTAGTTGAAGACTTACTTCTAATAGCTGTACTTACCGTTGAAACTAATTCTAAAAACTGACTTTCATTTGTTGTTAATTTCCCTTTTGGCCAAAGCATTCCATCGTTGGTTTCATTTCCAATTTGGATAATATCTGGATTAATTTCTGTCATGATTTGATTGGTATAACTAGTAATAGCCGTTTTTAAATCACTAAAACTTAGGCCTTGCCATTCTGAAGGTGTTGTTTGATGAGCTGGGTCAGCCCAAGTATCAGAAAAATGAACTGTTAGCCAAACTTTGAAACCAGCATTTTTTGCTCTCGTTGACAAGGTTTTTACTTCATTAAAAGTTGATTGATTATCCGTTGGATTTTTCCAAAGGCGAATTCTGACCGTGTTACAACCTGCATTCTTGAGAGTTGTTAATGGATTTTGAGCTATCCCATTGTTTTTGTAAACTGTTCCTTCTCTTTCAATTAAAGGAATAAATGAAATGTCTACAGCACGGATGAAATCATCGGTTGGTGTCGGCGTTGGAGTTGTAGTGTCATCAGTAGAATCACTTGACGAACAAGCGACCAACACTAAACTTATAATTGAAATAAATATCTTTTGCATGGCTATAAATTTTCAAATTTAAATGTACTTTGATGATGATACGTTTCTCCTTTTTTCAAAACTGCACTCGGAAAGTTAGCATGATTTGGTGCGTCTGGAAAGTTCTGGGTTTCAAAACAAATTCCGCTCAATGAATGATAATTGGCACTTTCTTTACCTTTTATCTGGTTAAAACAATTTCCACCTACATAAATATGAACTGCAGGTTGATTGGTAAAAACCGACATTTTTAAGTTGTTTTTTTCGCTTAAAAGAATGGCCGATTCTGTTGAATTATCTTTTAAAACAAAAGTGTTGTCAATTTTAGTTGGACACTCTTTGAAGGAACTAAAATCGAATGGACTTCCAACTGTTTCTAAAAAAATCCCAGTTGGAATATTTTCAATAGAAGTCTCTAACATTTTTGACGCATTTACAAGTAGCTTTTGATTTACTATATCATTTGAATGACCGTCCAAATTAAAATAACTATGCTGTGTTAAATTGATGACGGTATCTTTTGTTGATTTTGCCATCATTTCTATTTTCAATTCGTTTTCTTCTGTCAAAGTATAGGTAATTTTTGTAATAAGTTCACCTGGAAAATTTTCTTCATTATTCTCACTCTTATATTGTAACGTTATTGAAGTATCAGAAACTGATATTACTTCCCAAAATACCATACTTAAACCTGAATTGCCCCCGTGAAGACTGTGCTCACCATGATTTTTATTAAGTTGAATTGATTTTCCATTCAACTCAAATTTAGCATTATTAATTCTTCCAGCATATCTGCCAACAATTGCTCCAAAATAGGGCGCACTAGGTAAATGGAACGAGTCAATATAATCTTGAAGATTTTCAAAACCTAAAACTACATCAACTATTTCATTAGTTTTAAGTGGAACTAGTAATGAAGTGATTGTAGCGCCAAAATTTATTACTTCGCATTGAAACCCATTTTTATTCAATAATGTATAACATAAGATTTCATCTCCATTTGGAAGAAAACCAAAAGATTTACCTTTTTTAAACCCGTTTAAGTGAGAATTAGAAACTTTTAGCATCGTATTTTTATTACTATTGCATCAAAAGTAAAAAAATTGACTACACAACCATACCAGTACCTACCAGTTTTTATGTAACTTGCCACCAGTTAATTCACTTTCTATGAAAATCATTACTATTGACACTACTTCTGGAATTCCAAAATACAAACAAATTGTTCTTTCCATAGAAATCGCAATTGCTGAGAATAGACTAAAAAAAAATGACAAACTTCCATCTGTAAATAAAATAAGTTTAGAATTTTCATTGTCGAGAGATACAGTACTATTAGCTTATGATGAACTTAAAAAACGTGGAATCATTTATGCTATTCTAGGAAAAGGATATTATGTAAAAAGTGTAGAGTTTAGTTTTGAGCAACGCATCTTTCTATTATTTGATGAATTAAATAGTTTTAAAGAGGATATCTATAATTCTTTTTTAGAAACAATGAATAATTCGGCTCAGGTTGACATCTTTTTTCATCACTTTAATATTAATATGTTTCGAAAATTGATAAATGAAGCCAATGGCAATTATTCCAAGTACATTATTATGCCTACCAATTTAATTGGTGCACCTGCTTTAATCAAAACGCTTCCCAATCAAGATGTATATATTTTAGACCAAACTAATTCTGATTTGAAAGACTATCCGTCTGTTCATCAAAATTTTGTAAAAGATATTTATGAAGCCATACTAAAGGGAAAATATCTTATTGATAAATACCAAAAACTTATCTTACTATTCCCAGGATTTCGCGAACCAGTAGGCATGAAAATTGGTTTTGAAAAATTTTGCGCCGATTTTGACATTAAGAATGAAGTCATTAATGGATTTGAGGATAGAGAAATCCAAAAAGGTGCTGTTTACATTATTCCGAATGATAGAGATTTAGTTCGTGTTATTGAAAAAGCTAAGCTACAACATTTAAAACTTGGAACTGATTTTGGAATCATTTCTTACAACGAAACCCCTTTAAAGAAAGTAGTAGAAAATGGCATTACAACAATATCCACAGATTTTATTGAAATGGGGAAAATTTTGGCACAAATGATTCTTTCAGGAAAGAAAGAACAGATAGAAAATAAAAGTGAGTTGATTATTCGGAAATCATTATAAAAAAAACCTCTGATTTCTCAGAGGTTTTTGTACCCGGAGCCGGAGTCGAACCGGCACGGTTTCCCACAGGTGTTTGAGACCAGCGCGTCTACCAATTCCGCCATCCGGGCTTAGCAGACGAAAAAAATTCAACTAAGAATTTCTAACGCAATGAATAAATAATTATCTGAATCAGAAACCACCTATCTTTTAACACGGTGCAAATGTAAAAAATAATATTACAATCTCTAAAAAAATACTCTAAATTTTCCTTTCAGAGTTCGATTTTATTCCTAAATTTGCACCTCGTAAAAACAACACACACTAACTAACTACAAAACAACACAGTACAATGTCACATCAAGAACCAGAAGCAAAAATATTTGCGTGTTCCCAAAGTGTATATTTAGCTGAACAAATAGCCAAAATTTATGGTGTTCCGCTAGGTAAAGTTACGTTCTCAAAATATAGTGATGGCGAATTTCAACCTTCTTATGAAGAATCGATAAGAGGATTACGAGTTTTTATTGTTTGTTCTACATTTCCAACAGCAGATAATCTAATGGAATTATTACTCATGATTGATGCTGCAAAAAGAGCATCGGCAAGACATGTAACAGCAGTAATTCCTTATTTTGGCTGGGCAAGACAGGACAGAAAAGACAAACCAAGGGTTCCAATTGGAGCAAAATTAGTTGCTAATTTGTTACAAGCTGCAGGTGCTACTCGTGTAATGACAATGGATTTACACGCTGACCAAATCCAAGGATTCTTTGAAAAACCAGTAGATCATCTTTTTGCTTCGACAATATTCTTGCCTTATGTAAAAAATTTGAACTTAGAAAATTTGACTATTGCATCCCCAGATATGGGTGGTTCCAAAAGAGCTTATGCCTATTCTAAATTCTTAGATTCGGATGTTGTAATCTGTTACAAACAAAGAAAAGTAGCCAATAAAGTAAGCTCAATGGAGTTAATTGGTGAAGTAAAAGGCAGAAATGTAGTTTTGGTCGACGACATGATAGACACAGGAGGAACATTAGCAAAAGCTGCTGATTTAATGATAGAAAAAGGAGCACTTAGTGTTCGTGCCATATGTACTCATCCTATTTTATCAGGTGATGCATACGAAAAAATAGAAAATTCGAAATTGAGCGAATTAATTGTTACCGACTCGATTCCGTTAAAGGCAGCCTCAAAAAAAATAAAAGTGGTGAGTTGTGCGCCCCTTTTTGCAGAAGTAATGTACATGGTACAACACAACAATTCCATCAGCAGTAAATTCCTGATGTAATTTAAAAAAGTATTTTTATTTATTAACTATATATTTTTACAATGAAATCGATTACGATTAAAGGATCAGAAAGAGAAAGCGTAGGTAAAGTTGCGACTAAAGCCTTACGTGATGCTGGATTGGTTCCTTGCGTGTTATACGGAGGAAATCAAGCAGTACATTTCTCAGCAGAAGAAATTGCATTCAAAAACTTGGTTTACACTCCAAACGCTCACACAGTTGTGATCGAATTGGGTAAAAACTCTTACAATGCTATCTTACAAGACATTCAAGTGCACCCTGTTAGTGACAGAATTTTACACATTGATTTCTTTCAATTAAATGAAAACAAAGAAATCATGATGGAAGTTCCTGTAAAGATTGTTGGAACTTCTCCTGGAGTTTTATTAGGAGGTGATTTACGACTAAATCAAAGAAGATTAAAAGTGAAAGCTTTGCCTAAAAATCTTCCTGATTATGTAGAGGCAAACATTTCTGAACTTCAAATGGGAAACAAATTGTATGTTACTAAAATTGAAACAAACAATTTCAAGTTAATGCACCCAGACAACACTGTGGTATGCCAAGTGAAGATTTCACGTGCTGCTATGAAAGCTGCTCAAGAAGCTGCAAAAGCTGCAAAAGCACCAGCAAAAGGAAAGAAAAAATAATTTTTCAAATCCGAATATCCAAAAGCATCCATTTTCAAATGGATGCTTTTTCATTTGTTCCCATTTCTGATTTTTGTATTATTTTTGCCTCATGATATATTGGCTAATTAAACATTTTTCTCCAAAAAAAGCCCAATACAATCCTGATTGTGTGAAACCGGAGGTTCACGAACCCAAAAACAACAATATAAAAAGCGTGAGTAATAAATTTCTAATCGTTGGTTTAGGCAATATAGGTGCCGAATATGTAAATACAAGACATAATATTGGATTTAAAATTTTAGATTTTTTTGCAAAAAAAGAAGCTATCTCTTTTGAAACAGTCAAATTAGGAAGTCTTGCCCAATTTAAATTTAAAGGACGAACTTTTTTTCTTTTAAAGCCAAATACCTACATGAATTTGAGTGGTAAAGCCGTTCAATATTGGATGGACAAAGAGAAAATTCCTTTGGAAAATTTGTTAGTTATAACAGATGACCTTAACATCCCTTTTGGCACATTACGAATTAAGCCTAAAGGAAGTGATGGTGGTCACAATGGATTAAAAAATATCAATCTCATCTTAAATACTCAAAACTACAGCCGATTTCGTTTTGGAATTAGTGATGAATTTAAAAAAGGCAAGCAAATAGATTATGTTCTTGGCGAATGGAATGAGATGGAAGAATCAAAACTACCTGAGCGATTAGAGTTAGCCTCAGAAATTATAAAATCTTTTGGAACATCTGGTTTAGAAAATACAATGACAACATTTAACGGAAAATGAAAAAGGAGGCAATTGCCTCCTTTTTCATTTTCTAAGTCTAATTATTCTACTATAATTTTCTTGACAACTTTATTCTCCCCGCCTTTGATGGTTGCTAAATAAATCCCGTTTTGCACAGCATCTAATTGTATATTTTCACGGAACATTCCAGTATTAGAATATTTCTTTTCAAAAACCGATCTTCCTCTCAAATCATGAATCGTTATTTCGATGGTATTTGTAGACGAAGAATCAAATTGTACTGTAAAACTTCCTTTATTAGGATTTGGATACAAACTAAAATTAGTAAAATTAAAATCTTTATTGGATAAAGTAGAAATAGCAAATCCTTTTGAATTAACAGCATAATACACATTCCCTGTTGGCTCAATTAATATTCTACAGTTATTTGCTGCTGTGGGAATTGAAGGAACGGTAATTACTTCGCTCCCATCATTAAGAACATTTGAAGCTAAGACATAAGGAAAACTATTCCCTCCATCAATCGACAATTTAATGTTCACATTTGCAGACCCTGGTAATGAAGTAACATTATTTACATCCCATGTAATGGTTTGTGATGTCCCTTTATTCCATGTAATTCCAGCTGTGCTTTGAGAAGTAACCTTAAATGGTCCTGCGCCTGTTGGAGCAGTAGAAGCATTGTATGGTGCCCTAGAAGTTATATTCACTTCATCAGTCCCTGTTTGTGAACCTTTTGGATTATTATCTCTAACCGTTAAAGTAAATTTTAGCGTTCTTGAAACCGTTGAAATTGATTCCCATGTAGATGTTAACCTACCTGATAAAACCTTCGAGAATTCAGGCAAATATCTATCAGGAGAATTTGTTGGCGAAAATGACCTAAAAACAGGTCCTGATGGCTTTGTTGCCGATGCTATACTACTAGACCCCGATTGAGAACCTGTAGCAGAATTATTTTGCTCCCAACAATATGTTAGAGTGTCTCCATCAACATCAGAAGCTGATCCTTTGAGAATATAAGCTGTTCCTGCTGGCACACTAAAATCCAATCCAGCATTTACAACTGGAGGTGAATTCGTTATTGGTGTGCTTACAGGACATGTTTTAGTTGCTAAGTTGTTTTGAATTTGCAAAATACTTCTGTAGGTAAAATAAGGATCAGAATTGTCTTGAATATTGAGGCTAACGGGATCTGCTACACCCGCATAACCCATAATTGTTGTTCCGCTACCAGGCTCCACTTGAACCCCAGTACTTTCATTCTCGTAAGAAAATGTATGATTAGCTCCCAACTGGTGTCCCATTTCATGAGCTACATAGTCTATATCAAACGAATCTCCCTCAGGCACATCATCTGATGGAGAAGTAAAACCGCTACCTTTTGTCTCAGAATTGATTCCGTCGTCGTCGTCACATACACATCCTATACAGCCTGCATTTCCACCACCTCCTGATGCTCCAAAAAGATGACCTATATCGTAAACTTCGTTGCCTAAAACATTTGTTAGATTATTTTGCAATTCTGAATTCCATGCCCCATCAGAACCTGTCGTAGCATTAGAATAAGGATCTGTATTTGCATTTGTGTATATTACTAAATCATTATTTGAAATTAAATTAAGGTGAACTGCTAAATCCCTTTCATACACTCCGTTAACTCTAGTCATCGTAGCGTTCATTGCAGCTAAAGCCTCTTCTTTACCTCCAAAGTAGGCTCCATATTCACCTGTACAAGACAGTGCTAGTCGCAATGTTTTATATGACCGATTATTCGCCCTATTAGTTAGTTGTGTTCTTTTTAAAACATCTTGATCTAAATTTTTATCAATAGTTTTACAAACGAAAGGTAATTTTCCTGGAATTCTTGTTTTAGAATCAAAAAGAACATATAAATCTCCCTCTTTTGATGCAGACTCTATAAATTCTGAACTATTATCGGCTTTTAACACCATTGTTTGAATTCCTCTTGGAGACAAACTAAAGTTGACAGTCGTTGCCTTATTAGAAGTACTTCTACCCACATAAGCTCTAATATTGGGATACTTTTGTTGCAATTCAGGTGCAAAATTAGAATTCTCCCATACTTGATAGGCCTCCAATCCTCCATCAATTGTAGGAAATTCAACAATCACACCAGACAATCCAGAACGCTGAGTCTTTATGGCACTTAATTTCTTTTTTAAAACCTCTACATCTAATGTGTA
This sequence comes from Flavobacterium sp. R1_16, assembly GCF_057652095.1. Classification (NCBI taxonomy): domain Bacteria; kingdom Pseudomonadati; phylum Bacteroidota; class Flavobacteriia; order Flavobacteriales; family Flavobacteriaceae; genus Flavobacterium; species Flavobacterium sp. R1_16. The sequence continues at coordinate 220,165 of NZ_JBYFCG010000001.1, read as the reverse complement.
AAATTGTTGCTTCTCTGAATAAACTGTTTTTTTTATCCTTTCTAATTTATGGGCTCTTTCCTGCGAAACCTTATTCCATATGGCTTTTTCTTGAGCATTCGTTTGTGCAAAAAAAAGCACAATTGTGAATAATAGTAGTGACTTTTTCATTTAAAAATTTTAAAATAATAGCTTGTAAAAATAAGATTATTTTTCAGCTTCAGAAGAACAGTTTTACATATTTAACAATAATTTTAAACTTTATTGACGATTACTGCAATTATTCTTATCTTTTACTTTTACTAAAATTAAACTGTATCCCAAATTATTAAATATCGAATTGTTCACCTAAATTTGCGCTTTCATAAATTATGATTTTGAAGATTTTTCAGTCCATAGATTCATTTCGCAGTAGTAATAAAAACATTATTACAATTGGCACTTTTGATGGTGTTCATATAGGTCATCAAAAAATAATTGAACAGCTTATTGACAATGCCAAGAAAGAATGTTGTGAAAGTCTAATTCTTACTTTTTTTCCACATCCTAGAATGGTTTTACAAGAAAAATCAGAAATACAACTTTTAAACACTATTGATGAACGTGCAGAATTATTGGAAAAATTAGGCCTAGACAATTTAATTATTCATCCATTTGACAAAACATTTTCGAGACTGAGTGCTGAAGAATTTGTGAAAGACATTCTTGTTGACAAACTTAATATTAAAAAAATAGTGATTGGTCACGATCACCGTTTCGGTAGAAATCGTACGGCAGATATTAATGATTTAATTTTTTATGGAGAAAAATATGATTTTGAAGTACAACAAATATCAGCACAAGAAGTCCAAGAAGTGTCTGTAAGTTCTACTAAGATTAGAAAAGCCATAGAAGATGGAAATATTGTTCTGGCCAATAAATACCTTGGATACGAATATTTTTTTACTGGGATTGTTCAAAAAGGGAAACAACTAGGACGTACTATAGGATTTCCTACAGCCAATTTAAAAATTCCTGAAAACTATAAACTCATTCCAAAAAATGGAGTTTATATTGTAAAAAGTGATTTTCAAGACAAAACAGTATTTGGAATTATGAATATTGGCACTAACCCCACGGTAGAAGGCAAAAATCTTTCCATTGAAGTTTACTATTTGAATCATGAGTCTAATCTTTACGGAGAAAAAATTAAGGTCTCCATTTTAGATTACATACGCGAAGAAAAAAAATTCGAATCCGTTAGTTTACTCAAACAGCAACTAGAAAAAGATGTGGCAACGGCAATTTCGTATCTAGATACAATTTAATTCTAAAAACTTTCATTTATTTGTACCGCTTTGAGTTATTTTTTGTAACTTCGGTAAGCTATAGTATTGCTTATCAGTTATTTCTATTCAACTTAAAAAAAGCATTATGAAACTACCAAAAGAATTAACCAATGGATTTCTTATCTTTTTAGGAATTAGTTTGTATTTTTTAGCAATGAATTTATTAGGTCTGGCGAGTTTGCCATATTTAAGACTTTTTAATATTCTATTCGTATTTTATGGCGTAAATAAAACCATAAAAATGAATTTAGCTGAAGGCGAAAAAAACTTTGTTGCTGACGCCACTTCTGCTATGTTTACTTCAGTGATTGGTATTGTCCTTAGTGTGCTAGGATTACTCATTTTTAGCTATGTAAAAGGAGGAGATTCGTATATTCAATCTTTATCAGAATCATTTTTGTTTGGGGGCAATCCCTCAATTAACAGTTATTGTATTAGTTTATTTTTTGAAGGCATTGCCTCATCAGTAATTGTTGTTCTACTTTTGATGCTGTATTGGAACAATCGTCATAGTAGTGATTAAGTCTTATCCAAAAAATTAAATTGTCTCTTTTTTAGGCATTCAAACATTGTTAATTCACAACTATTTGACTACTTTTGAAGCATTATAAAAATGTCTACATGAGTATTACAAAGCACAATTGGACCAAAGAAGAAATTATTTCTATTTACAACAAACCCTTAATGGATTTGCTTTACGAAGCAGCTACTATTCATAGAGAACATCATAATCCAAATGTAGTTCAAGTTTCTACATTACTATCGATAAAAACAGGTGGATGTCCTGAAGATTGCGGCTATTGTCCACAAGCTGCAAGGTATCATACTAATATTGAAGGCAATGATTTGATGTCTGTAAGTCAAGTTAAAGCACAAGCATTAAGAGCAAAATCTAGTGGCTCTTCTAGAGTTTGTATGGGTGCAGCATGGAGAAATGTAAAAGATGGTCCTGAATTTGACCAAGTATTAGAAATGGTTAGAACCATCAATAAACTGGACATGGAAGTATGTTGTACACTAGGTATGATTACTGAAAATCAAGCTCAGCGTTTAGCCGAGGCGGGTTTATATGCCTACAATCATAATTTAGATACCTCAGAGGAATATTATAAAGAAATTATCTCTACTAGAGGATTTGAAGACCGAATTCAAACCATAGAAAATGTTCGCAAAACCAATGTAACCGTATGTAGCGGTGGAATTATTGGAATGGGTGAATCTATTGAAGACCGAGCAGGTATGTTAGTCGCTCTTTCTACTTTGAATCCTCAACCAGAATCGGTACCTATTAATGCTTTAGTAGCAGTAGAAGGCACTCCTCTTGAAGAAGAACAACCTGTTGAAATTTGGGAAATGATTCGTATGGTAGCGACCACTCGAATTGTTATGCCAGAAACACAAGTGCGCCTCTCGGCAGGAAGAATGAATATGAGTCGTGAAGGACAAGCCATGTGCTTCTTTGCCGGAGCAAATTCAATATTTGCTGGTGACAAGTTGTTGACTACCCCTAATCCTGATGTAAACGAAGATATGAAGATGTTTGAATTGTTAGGATTAGAACCTCAAAAACCTTTTATCAAATTAATGCAACCCACAACTGTGGAAGCTGAAGATTCTAAATTTTCACCGTTAGGAGAAAAACCAAAATGGTCCAGACCGGGACATACAATCGAAAGAAACTTAGAAGCTTCTATAAAAGAAAAATAGTTATTTTGAAAAACAAAAAACCCGTAATTTGATCATTACGGGTTTTTTTTATTTTATTAGAGGATTATCTTCTTAGTAATTTCTTGTCCATTTTCTAAGAGGATTTTTACGACTAAAGCCTGCCTATTTAAAATCAAATCTTTGATAGATAGTTCCATCGCATTGATATTACTTTTCGTATATATTCCTCTACCTAAAACATCATATACCTCAACTTTCTTAATCGCTTCAATAGTAGAAATAATTTTAACTTCTCCTTTATTTACAGCTACAACAACACTATTACTTGCGTCTTTAAAATGAGTAGTTCCAAGGGATCTATTTTTATTAGTATAACGTAAAACAAATCGATTGTCAAATCTTCCTGCAACGCTTTCAAATGTATACGGATCTTTTCTTAAATCATGTATAACATCGAGTACTTTATCTTCGATATATATATCCTGATTCTTATTTTCAAACAGTCCATCAACATATGCAATCGCTATTTTATATGTGCCTAAAGTCGAAGTTGTATTTCCTGCTTTTAATGGAATACTTACACCTAACGGAACACGATCGTCTTTATCAAATGGTAAAGCTCTTGCTTGTATGATTTGTGACTCATTTTGAATTAACGAGTAAATATTCATATTTGAATCAACGGTTACTTTGGCATCAAACATTCTGTCTTTGTCTAGGGTAGCTCCTTGAACATAACCCACTAAAGTTCTTACTGACGCATTTTTATCATCTAAAATATCCAGCCAAATTCTGTTTTTTTCATTCAAATTTGATTTTCTGTAAAATACACTATTGTTGAATATTGTCCCAAGAGTTGCATCTCTTCTCATTGAATTATTGAAGATTACATTTTCAGATGTTGATGCTGAACTATGATTCATGGTTACAAAAAAACCTTGTCCAGAGGCAATCGCATAATCCCCAGGTCCTGATGAAATTCCTGTGTAATTTACATATAGGTAATCTGTTACGGAATAAGTGTAACCAAACGAATTATAAAAAGATTGTCCATTGAAAAGAGAACTTTGAATAGGGGTTCCGTGGGTCCACAATCGAATATGACCTGCAAGATTTGTATTTAGCGCTAAAAATTTTTGTACATCAACTGCTGAAGGGTATGGATTGCCTAATAAATTATAATTATCGTCGTCTTTAACCACCGTTAATGTAGTTGAACCTGAGAGATAAGTGTAACTGGCACCATCATATGTACTTCTTTCAACACCAACAGGAATAATGCCGTTATTTGGTAAATTATTTGGCGCTGCATTTGTAAATGTAGCTGTAGGGTTTGTATAAGGTCCTCGAATAATATATCCTTTCCCTTTTTCCATAACTTCGTTTGCTGGAGTAGCTAACCATCCTCCAAAATTACTTGCATAGGCTCTAGGAATTGTTGGTATCCATTTGTATCGTAACCAAGAACTTGGATTTACATTTCCAACCTGAAAATTAGAAATAGGAGATGACCAATACACATAATCCGTTGTTCTTGCTACAGTAGCCGTGCGCTCCATTACAAAATTCCCTGTGCCTGAATTGACTCCAAAATCATCTATTTGAACTAAACTTCCACCACTTTTTACAGTTAAATTTCCATTTAATGTTAAATCATACTGAATATTAATATAATTAGTTGGGGCAATAGTAGCAGTAAATCCATTATTGACTACCAAACTACACGCGTCAAAACTTCCATTAATAGATGTGTCATAGTTAGCATTAATTATTGCTAACTTACCGATTGATGGTGTAGTTACAACATTATTAGAATCTCTCCAATCGGTTCCATTCCATGTTATTGCTCCTGATATTTTAGTTGCTTTAGAAGCAATAAAGCACGTAGCTAAAATTTCTCTAACTTGACAATAATATTGATAATTAATGACACTAGATACATTTGAAATAGATAAAATTGGAGATGTAGCTCCCGAAAAGACTCCAGAATTTGATAAGGGAGTCCAATTGGTATCTCCAGAATTTGAGTAATACCATTGATAAGCTAATGAGTTTCCGCCAGGAAAACCTTCACTTCCTGTAACTGATATTGTTGCAGACTTGCATGTGGGATTTGCTACAATGGGTGTAGTTACCGTGGGAGGAGTTCCTCCGGGGAATATAAATTTACCTATATCGCTATAATTGTTATTTAAACAAGAAGATCCTGCGTAATCAGAAATATCCCAATCAGCATTACTATATGTTGATTTTGGTACAGTAACACTAGTTTTTCTTTTAAAATTTGAACCGTCAGTTCCTAAAGTTGCTATTAATGATGCCGCCCAATTTGCATCACCATAAACACCCCAGCTATCAATTAAGGACCCGCTTTTATATAGACCTATAAAGTCGTTCTTTGTAGATTCCATATTAATCGATCCTGCTCCACTAGTTTGATTGGCATATGACCCATCTCCTCCAGGAACACTACATGCACTCGCAGCTCCAACCCCTAAACCCACTACGTAAATTCCGCCAGGGGCTAAATCAACATTGTTTAAATTAACAGTATTAGAAAAGCTAGAAAGTCCATTATTTGCAGTTCTGATAGAATATGCTGATAAATTTATTGTAGCACTAGTACCATTGTATAGCTCTACATAAGATAACGAACCTGTATTAGAATCCGTCAATTCGCTAATAAATAAATCAGAACTCCCTCCTTGACATGTTGCTCTATCTTCTGTAATTATGGTAAAGGGAATATAGGCGTTGCATGGAGTAGTATCTATTACGGTTATATTACCAGTGGTAGCTCCAACTGGAACGATTGCAACAATTTTGCTAGCGCTACTCGAAATGACCGTTGCAGATATTCCATTAAATTTTACGGCCGCTCCAGATAGATTGCCTGTACTTGCCGTTATCGTAACTTCAGTTCCAACAGGTCCTGATGTAGGAGAAATACTTGATAAAACTGCAGCAGTACAAGGTGGAGGAACTATTGTTAAAGTATTTCCAATAGCATTACCTGTTGGCAATCCTAATGGCAAAATTGTTGTGTTTAAATCACTACTAAATGATATACTCCCTTTGATAGTATTACCATTTACAGCACCTGCAGAAATGTCAGCAACCATCAAATAGTTTCTAGTTGTTAATAGTCCTGTTTGTCCAGTCAATGTAAACACCATACTAGGAGCAAGAGCAATACCAGCTCCTGAAACGGATGTTTCACCGCCATCTATAATTCCATTGGCATTTGCATCATAAATTATTCGAATATTTGAAATATCACTAGATGTCGCAGTTCCTGCTTTTGTTATTGTAACTGAATTCAAATTGTAGTTAGTAACACAGTTGGGGGTAGTTGTAAACCCCATAATTACAACGTTGTTAGTATTTACAGTAATATTTCCAGTTATAGGACTTCCCGTATTGTTAATGTTGAGGACACCATCAGTTGTAACCTGTGCTGTAAAAGATGAAGTCTCTGCCGCAACATTCCAAGCTAAAACTCTCAAATAATATATAGTGCCCGCTGTTAAGGAACTTGTTATTGTTTCTGTTGAAGTATTTCCATTGGAATTATCTAAATAAGATGTGGAAGCAGGACAAGAACCTGAATATAGCTCTATATCCATATCTCCTGAGAAACTCGAAACGTTTATATTATGAGTCCCTGAGCATGATGGAGTAAAACTAAACCAAACATCTTTTTTTGTAAAAGGAGCAGTAGTTGTTGAGCCAGTCATATTGTATGTAGTTGCTGGAGCTCCAATAGTTAAATTTGTTGCATAAGCACATAAATCATATGTTAATACTGTGTAGGCAATTGTAGCGGTACATCCAAGAGCATTTGTAGTAACCAGATTTCCTGTGGTAGCGCCTGATGGAATAGTAACAACCATTTGAGCAGCTGATGTTGAAACAATTGAGGCCGTAACACCATTAAAAGTAGCTGATGCTCCTGATAAATTATTCAAAGTGCTATTTGTTGAGGTAATTGTTACTGTAGTTCCAACTGTTCCCGAAGAGGGAGAAACGGTGTTTGATGTTGTAGGACAATTGCCAGTTCCTTGAATCATAAAAGTATATGAACCTTCATCACTATCATTATTTGTTATTGTTACTATTGCTGTTCTAACGCCAATACCTACTGGGGTAAAATCTATTGAAAAAAGAACCATTCCATTTGGAGGTGCAATACCAAAAGGAGTAGTAGCAACAATATTAAAATCTCCGGGATTTGTACCTGATAAAGATATAGATGTTACATTTAAAGTGTCTCCTCCAATATTTTGAATTCTAAATCCTTTGTTTTGAGTAGCTCCAACCACCTGTGCAGCAAATAAAGTATTGTCTAATGCAGAAGGAGTTATATCTCCGCTTGTAATATCTGGAAAAGTCCCTGTGTTTCCCTCAACATTGATTTCTGGAACTCCGGTAATTATATTTTGATTTTGATTTACTGAAATTGCTGCAGCATAATTAGTATTTCCCACCTGAGATGCTGTAATTGTTGTTGACCCTATGCTTAACATAGTTACAACATTTCCAGAAATTGTTGCTACTGCTGTATTAGAACTTGTATAAGTTATTGTCAATCCTGCTGATGATGTTGCTGACAATGTAAATGTAGTTCCGCTTAACATTTGGTCAGGTAAAGATGCAAATGTTATGGTTTGCGGGGCTTGGGTAATATTTGCCGTGAGACCTGTTGGTTGTGAAACAGAATAATTTGAAGCTTGTGCACCAGTGATCGTATAGCCAGTAACTGTAACAACTTTGCCTGCCCCGACAGTCGCTGTTGAAAAACTCGCACTCGGTGTTCCCGAAATGTTCACAACGTCAGACCCAACAATACCAGATAAAGTTGCTGTCCCCGTTAATGTTGCAGCTGTAGTACCATCATAAACCTTATTAGCAGCTGTTAATCCTGTTATTGTTAATGGTTTTACTGTGATACTTCTATTTGTTACTGTGGGCTGTGTTACTGTATATTTTGCTGCATCTGCTCCAGAAAGAGAATATCCAGTAACTGTAATTACAAGTGAAGTTCCAACATTAGATTGTGAGTAATTCGCAGTTGGGCTTCCTGAAATAGTAACAACATCTGAGCCAACAAGTCCTCCAGACAAAGTCGCTGTGCCACCTAATGTTGCAGTTGTGGTTCCATCATAAACCTTATTTGCAGATGTCAATCCCGTTATGGTGAGAGGCTTTGGAGTTATTACAAAATCTTTGGATATAGATGTACTTGTTCCTATTCCATTAGTTGCAGTTATGGTTGTAGTATATGTACCCACTACTGTCGGAGTGCCAGAAATTAATCCGGTTGTAGTATTGATAGTTAAACCCGCAGGCAATCCTGAGGCCGCATAACTGGTTGGACAATTTGTTGCTGTAATTTGATAATTTGTTATCGCAGTTCCATAAACTGAAGATTGTGAAGCAGAACTACTAGTTATTGTTGGAGATAATATAATTGGCGTAACAACACCTTGCACTTTAAAATCATCAACAACCCATCTCTCATTTGAGTCATCAGATATTGTGATTCTAATTTTCAAAAGTGATACTGAAGGTAAACCAGTAATATTTACAGTTGAATACCCATCTGTAGTTCTACTTCCCCCTCCAGCTGGCTGAATATCGACTGGTGTTACATTTCCATCATAGGCGGTAGACGCAACTCCAGTTCCAGTAGAATATGCCCAATAAGCATTAGAGTTTCCCAATATTCTCAGTGTACTATACCAATTTGCTCCGTCATCAGGACTAACTTCAATTGTGACTATATCTCCAGAATCCAAACCATTAGTTGTTGAACCAATTGAAAAGGCAGTTAACCTTAGAGACATAGTAACTGAACTATGTCCACATGTTGAAAAAGAACTTGAAGTCAAAGTTGAAGTACCACTTGTTATCCCGTATCCATGCGTTCCCTCAATCGCAAAAGGAGATGAAGCAGGTCTATCTCCTGCTGCAGAATTTCCAGTGTAGTAAGTTCCGCCTGTTAAGGTAAAAAGGGATGTGCTATTATTTAATCCATCAGATACAATTGTAACCTGCCCCCGACTCGATATAGAAAAAAATAGTGTTAATAAAAGTAATTTTATTTTCATTTTATGATATGCTATTTTACACAACAAATAGTTGTTTTCTTATTTTATATATAACAACCATACATAGTAAATACCCTCACTTTTGTACGCACAAAACAAGGTGAAGAATATCAGCACATTTGGGACTAACAAAATTATACTTAATTTACTTAATTTCAGCTATTTTGTTTTATTAAATTATTAACAAATGTGTTAAAATCACTCTCGTTTTTAAAATTTAAATTAACAAAACAAGTTAATCTTATTTCATTTTTAAATATTTTATAAGAAATCTTAAAGAAATAATCAAAATACCAATTACTCGAAAACCAAGAAAAAACAACACTTTGTAACCGATTTTAATAAAATTGTTACATTTTTAACACTAACGCAATTATTAATTAATCCTAACTATGTCAAAAAAAAATAAGAAAAGATTTTTTTTGAAAAATAAATTCACAAACTAGGAAACCTCTTACTTTTTACTTTGAAATGAAAGCCTCTTAACTTTTTTCAATATTTTTGTAACAATCTAACAAACAAAATATAACCAATACAGTGTTTGCAAATTCTTCTATTTCAGATGTTAAGAAAAAATTAGAACACTATTGTGTTTATCAAGAACGTTGCCATGATGATGTACTACAAAAGTTGAGAGGTATGGCATTAAATTCAGATGAAATTGATGAAGTGATTGTACATCTCATAGAAAACAATTTCTTGAACGAAGAACGCTTTGCTTGCTGTTTTGCCAGAGGTAAATTTAGAATTAAAAAATGGGGTAAAATTCGAATTGTAAATGAGCTAAAATCTAGAACTATATCTCAATACAATATCAACACAGCCTTAAAGGAAATTGATGATGAAGAATATACAACTACTTTCCATTCACTTTCAGAAACAACTTGGGTTAACATTACGGAGAAAAACAAATTAAAAAAAAGAAAAAAATTCTGCGACTATCTACTTCGTAAAGGATTTGAAAGCCAATTAGTTTATGAAAAAGTAAAAGAACTAGAAATCTAATCTTTGCTTAAAAGTATACTAACAGCATTACCTCCAAATCCTACTGCGTTTATTAAGACCTTCTTAATTGATTTCCTGTTAGACTGTTGTATCGATGCAAAAGGAACTCCAATAAATTGTTGGTGTTGCATCATCAGTATTGCCATTTCAACATTCAACATCCCTGAAGCTCCAAAAGTGTGACCAATCATCCATTTGTTTGTAGTTAGCATAGGCAAATGGTTTCCAAATACTTTTTGGATGGCTTTATATTCTGTTAGATCTCCTGCCTTAGTTCCTGGTGCATGCATAACAATGACATCTACATCTGAAGGTTCAATGTCTTTTAGTGCCATTTTCATAGATTTTTGAAAACAAATAGCCTCAGTTGAAATAGAGATATTATGTTCTAAAATTTCCGTCGCGTATCCTACCCCTTCAATAAAAGCCAACGCACTATTAGATTTTCCTGTCTCCAAACAGCAAACAGCAGCTCCTTCTCCTAGAATAAGTGAATTGACCTCTTTCTCTAAATCAAATGCCTTACAAGGCCATTGATTGTGACCATCTTCATTTGTAGAAGCATAAATTTTAAGTGCTTTCATTTGAGCAATAGTAAAATCGGTCAATGGAGCTTCACTTCCTCCCACCAAAAATTTAGTTGCCATTCCTGAACGAAGCCAAGCCACTCCATTTAGCATCGCATGTAATGCGGTAGAACAGGTTATAGAATGTGAAATTTCAGGACCTTGAGATTGCAAATCATGGGCTACCCATGAAGAAATATTTCCTAAAGTTGTTGTTGGCGAGGCAAGAGTTTGAGCCTTACCCGTTGCTAAAAACTCCTGATGGTATTTTTCGAACAATTCTGTTGCTCCCCGAGAAGAACCTAAATTTACCCCAAAAACAGCATTTTTATCCCAGCCTGATTGAGCTACTGCCCTACGAGAAGCCGCAAGCGCATACAAAACTGACAAATCTAAAGACTTATATTTATGATCAAACTGTTTTAAATCTTCAATTTCTTTCTGACAATCTGAGTTTAAAATTGCTACAAACTCTTTTTGTTTGTTGAATTCTTTTGTAACAAAACAATGTTGGTTGGTAAGATACTTTTCCCAAACGGATTCTTTTGTATTTCCTAGAGGAGAAAGAGAGGCAATGGATACTATTGAAACCGTTTTAGGCAAAATTTTGTTTTTAAAATGAATAAATAAATCTTCTTCAAATTTATACTATTTCTAATGCTTTTTCAACAACTTCATAGACTTTTTCAAGTTGTTCATTTGTAATGATATAAGGAGGCAAAATATATATGATATTGCCAACAGGCCTGAGAATAATACCGCTTTCTATGAAAAAATCATATAATTTGTTTCGTAATTCTCCGTAGTATGAAGCTTTTGTTTCTGTTTCAATTTCTAATGCAAAAATAACACCTAGTACCCGAATTGTTTTTACTTTAGGATGTTGTGCTATCTTTTTTTGAAAAATCAGGTGTAGAGCATTTATTCTTTTAAGATTTTCTTGCATTATATTAGTTTGAAGCAACTCTAAACTTGCCAAAGCAGCAGCACAACCTGTCGGATTTGCAGTAAATGTATGTCCGTGAAATAAAGCTTTATTGACATCAGTATCTAAAAAACCATCGAAAATTTCCTGAGTAAAAGTAGTTAATGCCATTGGGATAGTCCCGCCAGTTAATGCTTTTGAAAGACACATCATATCGGGTTGTTCTTTTAAATAATTGCAAGCAAAAGTTTTACCTGTTTTACCAAACCCTGTCATCACCTCATCTGCAATGGTAAATACCTTATTTTCTTTGCATATAGCAATCAATCTATCTAGACTTTCTGGAGCATACATAATCATTCCTGCAGCGCCTTGACAAAGCGGTTCGAAAATAAAGGCCGCAAATTCATTGGTAGCAACCAGTTGTTCTAGAACCAATATACTCTCTGATTCTTTTCCCTCGATTGGAACTGGAATTCTAACAACCTCTAACAACGAACCCTGAAAGGCTTCCGTAAAAAAAGTAATTCCGCTGGAGGCCATCGCACCAAAGGTATCTCCATGAAAAGCATCCTCGAAGGCAATTATTTTCGTGCGTTTTTCATTTCTGTTATAATAAAATTGTAATGCCGATTTGATTGCCACTTCAACTGCTGTTGAACCATTATCAGAATAGAAGATTTTCTTTTGATTAGATGGCAAAATTTCCATCAACTTCTCCGCTAACAAAACTGCTGGTTTATTTGTAAAACCGCCAAACAGAACATGTTCCAATGTCGTTAATTGCTGGTAAATAGCATTGGCTATTACCTCATTCGAATGCCCATAGGGATTGACCCACCAAGAAGCTATTGCATCGATATATTCTTTACCATTTTCGTCCCAAAGCAATGCATCTTTCCCTTTTACAATCGCTGGAAATAGTCCTGTAGTTTGATGTTGGGTGTAAGGATGCCAATTGTATAAAGCGTCTTTTTCTGAAAGGGTCATTTAATAGCGATTTGAATTATAAACTTAAAAGGTTTTCTCTGAATAAATCAGCGTAATCTTGAATAACATTTCCATCAAAATAAGGCTCATTTTCTATTCTACCAATGCATTTCACCTTTGTTCTCTTTAAAATAATCGATTCTGTAGCATGATTTTCATCTCCTGAAAAAATGATTCCTGCAACCTCAATCTTTTTATTTTTCAATGCTTCAAAAGTTAATAAGGTGTGGTTGATACTTCCCAAATAATGCCTAGAAATAACAATTACCTTATAGTCATTTTGTATCAAATCTATTATGGAATCGGTATCATTAAGCGGAACTAAAATTCCTCCAGCGCCCTCTATAACTAAATGATTGGTTGTGGAAGGTTCTTTTATTTTTTTTACATCCAAAACAATTCCATCTAATGCAGCTGCATGATGTGGACTAGCAGGCGTATTCAATGCATAAGCATTAGAATGAAATTGAGATTTGCTGTTTGACACAAGAGCCTTAACCTTATCGGTATCAGAATAATGCAAATCACCCGACTGAATGGGTTTCCAATAATCCGCCTCTAAAGCTTGAACTACAATAGCTGAAGCAACAGTTTTGCCTACATCCGTTCCTATTCCTGTTATAAATAGTTTCATAAAATTAGCCTACGGATAATACTGATTTAACAGATAATCACTGATTTTTAAGGTTCTTTTTTCTATCGTTTGTATAAATTATACGTTTAAATTCTGGCTCTTCACCAAAGTTTAATAATAATCCTAATTCAATTTTGGTTGCTTTTAGATAGTTCATTAATTGTGCAACATGAACATTCATAAGTAAATCACAAGCTTTTAATTCAATGATAACTTTATTTTCAATTAATAAATCCGAATAATACTCGCCTATCAATTGTCCTTTAAAATAGACCTTTATTGGTGTTTGAGCTTCAACTTTATATCCTTTATTCTTTAATTCAAAATACATTGCATTTTGATATACTTTTTCTAAAAATCCATAGCCCAACTCATTATATATGTCGTAAAACACTTTTAGAATATCATCTGTAATTTGTTTGTGCAATAAACTACTCATATAAATCCGTTTTAATCCGTACAATCAGTTAAATCTGTGGGCACAAAACAAAAGTACTCAACAAACGTAAAACTTCCGAGATTTCTTTTTCTGAATTGTAACTATGCAAACAAAAACGCAATCGCTCCTGACCTTCAGGAACCGTTGGAGAAAGAATTGGCTTAACATCAAATCCCTTCTTTTGAATTTGTAAAGCAACATTCTTCACCGTTTCATTTCTAGGAATTATAGCACATTGTATGGCCGATTTACTATAGACAAATAATGATTTTAATCCTAATCTATTTTTCTCCTGATTAAAAATCTGAATGTTCTTTTTCAATTCTTGTAGTACACTATTCTCTTTATCCAAATGACGATAAGCAACTAAAATTGTTGCGACAGCATGAGGTGAAAGTCCTGTTGTATATATAAAACTACGCGAAAAATTAACCAAATAGCTTTTCAACTCCTGACTTCCTAAAACGGCTGCGCCATGACAACCCAAACCTTTTCCATAAGTCATTATTCGTGCAAAGACCTTATCTTGTAAACCTAAACTTTGAATTAAACCCTCTCCTCTTTCACCAAAAACACCAAGAGCATGTGCCTCATCGATAACCAAGTAACAATTCGTCTGTTCAGAAAGCCGAACCAATTCTTCCATGTTTGGAGTATCTCCATCCATTGAAAAAACACTTTCGGTAACTATATAAACTTCCGAGTCTTTCGTTTTAAATTTATGAATACCTTTTTCTAAATCCTCAAAGTCATTATGACGAAACCTGTAAGACTTTGCATTACTAATTTGGATTCCATCACGAATTGAAGCATGGCATAACTCATCATACAGAATAATATCATTACGTTGAGGAACCGAACTAAAGAAACCTATATTCGCGTCATAACCTGAATTGAAAATTAAAGCCGATTCACTTTGGTGAAATTGAGAGATATAATTCTCTGTTTCTTGATATAAAAGATGATTCCCAGAGAGTAATCGTGAGCCAGTAGCTCCGTTTGTTTTGATGTTGTTATCTAAAAGAAATTGATGTGTTTCGTGAAAAATTATTTCGTTTTTGGCAAAACCGATATAATCATTGGATGAAAAATCGACTAAACTGTTGCTAACAGCTAATTCCCTTAGAGCATTTTGCTGCCTTCGCTTTTCAAGTTTTTCGATAAGATTCTTTGGAAACTTCATCAAATAATTTTTTAAATATCTAATTTATAAAAATTCCTTTTAATAAAAAACGCTTGACAAATGTCAAGCGTTAGTATTGTGTATTTGAAATTAGTTAGTCAACTAAAACAATTACCTTATTATCTTTCATTTCAATAGTTCCTGAGTTAATGTCAAGTGTATAATTTTGATCATTAATTTTGGTAAATTTATTTTCAATTTCTTTTTCTAATTTAAAACTTGGAGCCGTAATCTTTACTGAACCTTCTTTTAGAGTAGAAACTATTGGAGCGTGAGAATTTAATATTTGGAAACTCCCACTTACCCCTGGCAAAGAAACCGAAGTAACTTCTCCTGAAAATAATTTAGCTTCTGGTGATACTATTTCTAAAATCATATTTTTTAAGTTAGAAGTCGGAAGTTAGAAGTTAGAAGTCTGAGAACTGCCAACTGTAAACTGCCAACCGATTTATGCTTCTGCTAACATTTTTTCTCCAGCCTCGATAGCGTCTTCTATAGTTCCTTTAAGGTTGAAAGCAGCTTCTGGCAAGTGGTCTAATTCACCATCGATAATCATGTTAAATCCTTTAATGGTATCTTTAATATCAACCAAAACTCCCGGAATACCTGTAAACTGTTCCGCTACGTGGAAAGGTTGAGACAAGAAACGTTGAACACGACGAGCTCTTGAAACAGCTAACTTATCATCTTCTGATAACTCTTCCATACCAAGAATAGCAATGATATCTTGTAATTGCTTGTATTTTTGAAGAATTTCTTTTACTCTTTGAGCACAATTATAGTGATCATCACCTAAAATATGAGGAGTCAAAATTCTAGAAGTTGAATCCAAAGGATCCACCGCTGGATAAATACCTAACTCAGCAATTTTACGAGATAATACTGTTGTTGCATCTAAGTGGGCGAAAGTCGTAGCTGGTGCAGGGTCAGTTAAGTCATCCGCAGGCACATATACCGCTTGTACAGAGGTGATAGAACCTTTATTTGTAGAAGTAATACGCTCTTGCATCGCACCCATCTCTGTTGCCAATGTTGGTTGGTATCCTACTGCAGATGGCATACGTCCTAAAAGTGCTGATACCTCAGAACCTGCTTGTGTAAAACGGAAGATGTTATCAACAAAGAACAATACATCTTTACCTTGGTCAGAACCTGCTCCATCACGGAAGTATTCTGCAATAGAAAGACCTGATAACGCTACTCGAGCACGAGCTCCTGGTGGCTCATTCATTTGTCCGAAAACAAAGGTCGCTTTTGAATCTCTCAATCCAAGTTTATCCACTTTTGACAAATCCCATCCTCCTTCTTCCATGGAGTGCATGAATTCCTCACCATATTTTATAATTCCTGACTCTAACATCTCACGAAGCAAGTCATTCCCTTCACGTGTTCTTTCTCCAACTCCAGCAAATACTGAAAGTCCACCGTGACCTTTTGCAATATTGTTAATCAACTCTTGAATCAATACTGTTTTACCTACTCCAGCACCACCGAACAATCCAATTTTACCTCCTTTTGCATACGGCTCAATCAAATCGATAACTTTAATTCCTGTAAATAAAACTTCTGATGAAGTCGATAAGTCCTCAAATTTTGGAGCAGGTCTGTGAATAGACAAACCATTCTCTCCTGTTTTTGGCAATTCACCTAAACCGTCTATTGCATCTCCAATTACATTAAATAATCGACCGTATACATCAGGTCCGATTGGCATTTGGATTGGATTTCCAGTTCCAACTACTTCATAACCTCTACTCAAACCGTCAGTTGAATCCATCGAGATAGTACGAACGATGTTTTCACCTATATGAGATTGTACTTCAAGTACTAATAAAGTACCGTCTTTTTTAGTGATTTCTAACGAATCATAAATTTTTGGAAGTTCAACATCAACGCCGTTGAATTCAACGTCAACTACTGGACCAATGATTTGCGCAACTTTTCCTATTACTTTTGACATTACTTATGTATTTATTAAATAGCTATTTAGGTTTATAAAACACATCTTACTGAATCGTATTTAGCAGATGCTTTTTTCAGAGTGCAAAGATAATTTTTTAAAATATAAAATCAATACAATTCAAATAAAAAAAACAGTTTTTTTAAAGATTTAATTATGAATGGATTAAAAACAAAAAACCATCCAACAAATGGATGGTTTTGAATGAATTAATACTACGTCTTATAAGTTTGGTGGGAATTGAATTCGATAATTACCCAAGTTCACTCCCTTGAAATTTGAACCAAATTTTTCATTGATAGCGTTCAAAAATTCATTAGCAATAAGCGCATAACCTCTTGGGCTTGGATGAATTCCGTCAAGAGAAAAAGCCCCTCCATATACATACGCTGAAGTTAAGGTGAAATTATTTCTTACAATACCTGTCGCTGACCCTAATTTAGTCATAATCGCTTTGGCATCTACAAATGCAATATTATATTCACTAGAATTGGCAATACTTTCAATAGTAGCATTGTAAGCATCAGTAGCTGTTTGAATTTCTGAAACTTCACTTGGTAATAGAACATATCTGTCAGGCAATGGGAAAGTAATTCCCAATTGAGCTAATGTTGGAGAAGGAGAAACAACTCCATCCAATTCTAAACTTGGAGCTTTTCCGATTCTTGAAGAAGCTGATAAGCAAATCAAGTCAGTTGGTTTTGTTTGTCTAGCTCTACCAAAAATTTGACCCAGTGCAGTTGCTGTAGGCACATCTAATCCTCCACCAACCAAGACTGCTGTTAAAGATGTTGATAAATCGGCAAGATTTTCATCTACCATTAACATTGGATTATTATCAGTTGCAGACAACACATTTATTCTATCACCTTGACCTAAAAAAGCCAATGCATTATGAAGTGGCCCGTATAGTTGAGCGTTGAGTGTACCTACTAAATTAGTCCCACCTATTGTTAGGTTAGCTTGTGTCAACTGGTTGTATTTTATTACATAAAAATAAGGTAAAGTAGTTACATACGGTAAGTTTGCTATTACTCCTTTTCTTCCACCTTCCGTTAATTGTGAAATGATACCTTTATAAGCAGCATCGAAGGTTGCAGGTGGAGTTAGTGGATTTACACTTGAATCACCGCCTGCAGTTGCATATCCTAACTCATCATTTCCACCAATCCATAAAGAAAAGAAAGTGGGGTTTTGCACTAAAGCGTCTCCAAGAACTGTTGCTGTTGGAGCTGATGCAAATCTTGCGAAATAAGGATTACCTGCCGAGCTTCCATAACCTGGAAATGCTAAATGTATTACTTTAGCCCCAGGAATACCCATGTTTGTAAATTGTCCTGATAATTTAGTAGAAATATCTGTTCCCGAAACACCAGAAACACTTGTTGGTGCCACTCCATTATAATATAATCTTGGGCCGTATCCTGCAATTTGTACACCTCCTAGATTGAAACCTCCTATATTATCACTCATGTATGGAGTTGTAAATTCTCCTCCTCCTACTAATGAAAATTGACTAGCTAAAATATTAGGATAAGCGCCCTTTTGTCCTTCTGCAAACAAAGCACCGTCGCTATATCCTGCCGCAAATGAATCTCCTAAAGCTACATATTTTGAAAAATCGGCAGTTCCAGAAGTTAACGGAGTCCCATCTGTTGAGTTAGGATCTTTTGTGACTTCATCATCATTGTTACAAGCTATAAAGGTTGCTGCAACCAATAATAGCCATTTGAAATTTTTTATCATATTGTTAAAGATTATATGTTTTACTAAAATGAATTATGGATTAATCGTCCAAGAAACAAAATACTGTTGTCCAATAGCACCAGCACCAAGCACTTGTTGATATTCTTTTCCTCCAAGATTTGCTGCCCCTATTTTAAGAGTTGATTTTAATTTTGGAATACCATAATTTACCTGTGCGTCTAATACGGTTGCCTCATCAATCATACCATCAACAAAGGTTGATTCCCATAAATATTCGCTATTCCATCTTGCACTGATGTTAAACCCGAAATTCTTAAATAATTTGTCATTACTTATTGACGCCTTAACTCTATGTTTCGGAGTATTGAAACCAGCCTCAAAGCTAGGGTCTTTTGATTGATCAAAATCAAATTGTGCGTAATTATAGTTAGCACCAAATTCAAAATCTTTATATACTTTTCTAGAAACTCCAAATCCAAAACCTAATGATTTAATTTCTATATCTGTATTTGTATACAATTGAAATGCTCTAAAATTACTGTTGGCTAAAGCGTGTAGTGTTTGAACTGGAGCACTTGTTGGTTGGGTAAAGTCAAAAGTCTCACTAGCCGTTCCATATAATGGCGCAACAACGTTAATATTACCAAGGAAATCATTGTAAATATTATAGTATCCATTAATGTCATATGAAAACCCTTTTAATTGACCTCTGTAGCCTAAATCAAATGCTTTAACCGTTTCTGGTTTAACATAACCTACATTTGTTTTTCTTAATAAAGCCGCAGCACCTGGAAGATTTGTTGGGTTTGCTGCTGCAAATGCCCCAAATTCTTGAGCTGAAGACGCTGTATAGGAATTAAAATAAGCTTTTTGCCCGTTCATTACTGCGGTTGTACCTCCTGCAAAAAATTGTCCTGTTGCAGTAGATACTGGTAATATTTCAGAATATCTATCTAAGTTGTCTGGCGCTGAACCTAGCAATACGGCATTCCCAATATTAAAACCAATATATTGGTCTTGAGTGGTTGGATTTCTGAAGCCTGTTTGAAAAGAGGCTCTAAAATTATGATTCTTTTCAGCACCTGCTGAATACACCGCCGAAACTCTTGGTGAAAAATTACCGTCAAAATTTTTAGATTTATCATATCGAACAGATCCTGTCAATTTTAATCGATCTTCCATCAATTTTTTCTGAACTTGAGTGTAAACACCATAGTCTGTATAGTTAATTTGACTATTAGCATCTGTGTAAATTCTTCCTCCAGAATTTAATTCATACAAACGATAAGAACCTCCAACTTGAATTTCAGCAAATTTTACTATATCTTTAAAATTATAGTTTGCATCCGAATGCCATATTCTCGAGTTATCTTGAAGTCTAGAACCAGTAAGCACATCTGGATCGGCTATTACTTTATTGAAAGCGGCTTTAAATTCTGGTGTTCCTGGTAAAAATCTGCCAGTATCAGCAACATTTCTTGCTGCAGCATGGGCTTGATTAGGAGTGGCCCCTCCTAAGGTAGCTTGAACATAGGCTCCTGCATATTCCCCAAACCATGTTTTATCATCTTTCCATTGTCTGTTAACATTTAAAGCAGTAAAAGTCATATCATACGATCTACCTCCGTCTTCAGTCGTTGTATATCCTCTAATAAAGAAATTTTTACCTTTCAATTCTAATTTATGCTGTTGCATAGTAAAATTATTCAGATAGTATCTATTGGCACCTTGATAAACGGTGTTTCCTGTTCCAAATTTACTTTGCCAAATAATCTCTGTATCATTCGCCCAAGGCTTAAAGTGGAGAGAAAAATCTACTTTAGCATTTTTTACTTTATTATCTGTCAAGTCCGTTTCATTATAACCCGTTCTACTTACGTTGTAATTTGGTAAAATATTATTGAATGCAACATACTGTGATTGCGTTATTTTACCAGCATCCAATAATCCCTTAGCAACTCCATTTAAGTTTGTCGTAGCCTCATCTCCATATACATTTATACCATTATAATTATAATAATTCCTATCTAATCCCACATTATTTACTAAATCTTTGTCTCTGTAATCAGTGGCGTACCAATCAGTACCTTTCATAAAAGTAAAATTAGCTTTTGCTGCAAAATGCTTAGAAAAAGCACGAGCAACTCTTACACCATAATCATAATATTCATTATTCCCCGCCGCTTTTTGGCTCGTTTGACCATATTTAGCATAGGCAGTAATTCCTTGATTAGTAAACGGACTTTGGCTATTCATGAATAAAATACCATTGAAAGCATTAGCTCCGTAAAGTGCAGAAGATGCCCCGGGCAATAGCTCTACATTTTGGACATCTATTTCGGAAACACCTATCAAATTTCCTAAAACGAAGTTTAACAATGGAGATGAGTTGTCCATTCCGTCTACTAATTGCATGAAACGCGTGTTGGCAACTGTAGCAAAACCTCTTGTATTAATTGATTTAAAGGACATACTACTGGTATTCATATGCACCTCTTTTAAATTTTCTAAACCATCATAAAAAGAAGGAGAAGCCGTTTTTTTAATTTCCTTAATCCCCATTCGTTCTATAGTTACTGGAGATTCTTTTATCCTCTCTGGTGTTCTTGAAGCTGAAACCACAATTTCATCTAGCTGAGTCTCTTCGTCAACAAGCGTAACCGAAACACTTTGGATACTGTTTTTGATTTCTATATTTTTTGAGCCATAACCTACACTTGTTACTTCTATGGTAAAAGGAGGCTTTTTTGATGTTGTCAGTTGGAATTTTCCATCGGAATCGGAAATTGTTCCTGCTGAATCTCCAAGAATTTTAACATTGGCTCCTGGAATGGGTTGTTTTTTTGCATCATTAACAACCCCTGAAATTGTTGTTTGAGCATAGGTTACACTGCACAAAAACAATGACACAATAAATAAATACATTTTCATTGGTTTATATTTTTTGGTTTATGATACCAAAGTACAACTATTTTTGATATTAATAAAAAAAGAGTAATTATATTTCGCTTATGACAATTATTCGATAAAATATATGATTATTTGATATATTGATTTTATTTAAACTTTATTTAGTATTTCTGTATAAATTATAAAAAAATACTATGCTTGCCTATTAAAAATCGTAAATATTTAAAAAAACCATAAAAAAAAGCGAGATTTAAAATCTCGCTTTTTTGCTTTTCTTGAAATGTTTATTTATTCGACCGTAACAGATTTTGCCAAGTTTCTTGGCTGATCTACATTACAACCTCTCATTACAGCAATGTGGTAAGACAATAATTGTAATGGAATTGTGGTTAACAATGGAGATAAAGCATCCGATGTATCTGGAATTTCAATGATGTAGTCGGCTAATTCGCGAACTTGCACATCTCCTTTTGTAACTACAGCGATAATTTTTCCGCTTCTAGATTTAATTTCTTGAATATTACTTACAACTTTATCGTAATGACCTTGTTTAGGTGCAATTACTATAACAGGCATGTGCTCGTCGATTAGAGCAATTGGACCGTGTTTCATTTCTGCAGCTGGATATCCTTCTGCATGTATGTAGGATATCTCTTTTAATTTTAGAGCTCCTTCTAATGCAACTGGAAAATTATACCCTCTCCCTAAATACAAGCAATTTGGTGCGTCTTTGAATTTTGCTGCGATTTCTTTTGCTTTATCATTAGTCAACAATGCTTCAGCTACTTTTTCAGGAATAATTTCTAATTCTTGTAAATATCTGTGAAAATCTGAATTTGAAAGTGTTCCTTTTGCCTTAGCTAAACGCAAAGCAATCATTGTTAAAACGGTAATTTGTGTCGTAAATGCTTTTGTAGAAGCCACTCCAATTTCTGGCCCAGCGTGCGTATAGGCACCCGCATGAGTCTCTCTTGAAATAGAAGATCCTACAACATTACAAACACCAAAAACAAATGCACCTTTCTCTTTGGCTAATTTTATTGCAGCAAGTGAATCTGCTGTTTCTCCTGATTGAGAAATGGCAATAACCACATCATTTTTGTTGATAATTGGATTTCTGTATCTAAATTCAGAAGCGTATTCAACTTCAACAGGTATTCTTGTAAACTCTTCTATGATATATTCGGCAACCAAACCAGCGTGCCATGAAGTTCCACAAGCTACTATTAATATTCTATCGGCATTGAGGAATTTTTCTAAATTATCTTCAACTCCAGCCATTTGGATAAGCCCTTGATTTGCATGGAGTCTTCCTCTATAAGTATCTTTAATAACATTGGGTTGTTCATAAATTTCTTTGAGCATAAAATGGTCGTAACCACCTTTCTCTATTTGCTCTAAATTCATTTGCAACTCCTGAACGTAAGGGTCTACCAATGTATCGTCTTTAATTTTTCTAATTTTTAGAGGCTTGTGTAATCTTACGATTGCCATCTCTTCATCCTCAAGATAGATTGCATTTGAAGTGTATTCAATAAATGGAGATGCATCTGAGGCAATAAAATATTCGTCTTCTCCAACACCAATTGCAAGTGGGCTTCCTAATCTAGCAACAACAATCTCATCAGGATTTTGTTTGTCGAAGACACATATTGCATATGCACCAACAACTTGATTTAGAGCTACCTGAACGGCTTTACCTAACTTCAGCTTTTCTTTTTTCTGAACTTCTTCAATTAAATTCACTAAAACTTCTGTATCGGTATCCGAATGAAAAACATAGCCTCTCTTAATTAATTCCTTTTTCAAAGGCTCATAATTTTCAATAATTCCGTTGTGAATTATGGCTAAATTTCCTGAATTAGACAAATGTGGATGTGAGTTAACATCGTTTGGAACTCCATGTGTTGCCCAACGCGTGTGCCCCATTCCTATGGTTCCATTAGTAGTAATTTCTTTTGAAATGTTTTCTAAATCTGAAACTTTACCTTTTGTCTTTGACAGTTTCAAATCTTGTCCGTCGTATAGTGTTAATCCAGCACTATCATACCCTCTATATTCTAATCGCTTAAGTCCTTTAATTATAATTGGATAAGCTTCTCTATGCCCTATATATCCTACTATTCCACACATACTTTAATTTTGTTTAGGTTCTGTATAATAAATTTCAAACTTCAATCTTTTGTCATCAGGAACATCAGAATTACTACCATATAAAATGGTTCCTAATGGATTTATTACTGATGCTGTTGGTATCTTTGTTATTTTTCCAGAATAAACTGGATTTGCTATTTTTTTGTTACTCACATCATTTATATTTTCGGTAACAACCAAACCTAATTGGACATTAGTTACTGTATCGTTTTTAACTAGGTTCCTGATATGATTTGTCAATTTTATCTTGTATTGAATCCCTTTTTTATCTGACCCAATTTTAATTATTCCTCCGTGCACATATTTATTATATTTCTGTGCTGACCGAGTTGTAATGTCTGTCGAGTAATCTGCTAATGGTTTCTTGTTATTTAAATCATACAAATAAATCCTATTTGGTTCGTATGATAGGTTGCTATTATCAATAGTAAACGTTAGAGAAGCATCATTTATTAACAAATTTCTTGCTCTGAGCTGTTCTAACTCATCAACACCAAAAAGACTAATTACCGCCATTGAGCCCTCACCACCTTTCAAATATAATTTTTTATCTCCTTCGACACTATTCGCAGAATTAACTGCGTTTGTATAATCAGTAAGATAATCGTTTTGAAACAAATTTACACTATTTCCTGATAAATTGAGTACTATCGTTTTATTAACCTTTGTAGTGTTAGAACTTGATGTATTCTCTTTGTAATATACTGTTATTGTTCCTCCTTTGAAATTCATCATTGCCAATTGCGTTGAAGAAGCTCCAGATTTTTCAACCTTGAAATACAATCCCCTAAAATAATTTTTAAAAACATCATTGGTCACTAACTTATCCGATGCCGCTGATGAAAAAATCTTGTTTTGGAAAAAATTCTTATCTAGATTCAACCTCATACTTGGCGCTGACCTTGTTATTACATTATCAGACTTACTATCCTTTGTATCTTCTCTTATCTCATTTTTGCTAAAAACAAATTCTTCATTTTCACTGTTAGAAGTGCTTGTATTTAAAAGTTGACCTTTGTAGGAATCAAAGAGACTATTTTGATTGGAATAATATGCCTGTTCTTCTAGAGTATTTGGGTCAATATCTCTCATAAAATAACCAGACTCGTACACTCCTAATTTAAGCTTTGAATCTGAAGGACCGTATATAGAATCTAATTCGTACTCGCCAGTAACACCATCCTCTTTCAGCTTTATTTTTGTACTGTAATAGGGAATCTTTAAAATTACACTATCAATTACAGGTGCTAAATCTAAATTAATGGTCGGATTGACGCTAGCCAATTGTACTTGAGTTACAAAATTTGCAGTTGTAGTCCCAAAAGCAGGATTATTGTATATCCCTAATGCATTTACATTAAGATTACTCGATTGAACGACACCGGTACTTTGATTAAATGCAAGCACCTGTTTTGTCTCACTTCTCAACGAAAAATTAGTATCGCCAACAAAATCGGTTCCAACTTCATTAAATCCTGAATCACATGATGTTAGTATTACAAGAGATAAAACGATTACAATACTTTTATAAAACAAATTGTTGTTCATAGTTTAGATTAATTTACTTACAATAATTCGCTTTTATAAAAATTAGTGTAGACCTCAGCGAATTTATCTTTCGGAGTGAAAGGTAAAAAAGGTTTCCCTGATGTCTCTATAAATTTTGTTAAACTTGGGGACATATTCTCTGATGCTATGATTAGCGCATCTGAGTGCATGATGCTCGCTTTTATAATATTCTCGTAATTAGGTGTTTCTAAATGAGAAATAGCCTCGAGTGGTATGTTGTCAAACTTTACTTTGTTGATCATTTCTAAGTCTAGATTTCCTTCAAAAGATTGACTGTAAACTGAAGTTACAATTTTAGTATTTGCAAACAATGCCTCATCCTTATAATAATGTTTCATATAGATTGGCAACATTGCGGCCATCCAGCCATGAACGTGAATGATATCTGGAACCCAATTCAGTTTTTTCACTGTTTCAACTACTCCTTTTGCAAAGAAAATTGCCCGTTCATCATTATCTGCATATAAAACACCTTCTTCGTCTGTAAAAGTTGCTTTTCTCTTAAAATACTCATCGTTATCTATAAAGTACACCTGTATACGTTCCTTAGGAATAGATGCTACTTTTATAATCAAAGGCATATCTAAATCGTTGACAACTAAATTCATACCCGACAACCTAATTACTTCATGCAATTGATGTCTTCTTTCATTAATGTTGCCATATCTTGGCATAAAAATTCGTATTTGTCCCCCTTGATCATTGATCATTTTTGGAACATCATAAGACATTAAAGAAACCTCATTTTCAGCTAGATAGGGCACCACTTCAGATGATACGTACAATATCCTCTTATCCTCCATATTGTAATTAACTTTACTTATTGTCAACAAAAACAGTGCAAATTTACAAAATTTTATGCAGTTATTAACTAAAATCTTAAGTTTGCACCCATTTCAATAGTAAAGATATGTTGGTTTTTAACAAAAAAGTCGAACTAATAGCCCATTTAAAAACGATTTCAAAGCAAGAAACCAGCATTGGCTTTGTTCCCACAATGGGCGCATTGCACAAAGGACACCTATCTTTACTGAAAGAATCTATTAAAAATAATAGCATTACCGTTATTAGTATTTTTGTGAATCCAACCCAATTTAGTAATTCAGAGGATTTACTAAACTATCCGAGAACCCAAAAAAGCGATATCGAAAAAATTAAAACCGTCTCTGAAGATATTATTCTTTATGCGCCAGCAGTTGAAGATATCTATGAAGAAAAAACGGTATCAGAGCATTTTGATTTTGACGGATTAGAAAATCAGATGGAAGGCAAGTTTAGAGCCGGTCATTTTGATGGAGTTGGAACCATTGTAAAACGTCTTTTTGAAATTGTGAAACCAACGAATGCTTATTTCGGAGAAAAAGATTTTCAACAGTTGCAAATCATAAAAAAAATGGTTTCAAAATTGAACATTCCTGTCAACATTGTAGGCTGTCCTATTCTCAGAGAATCAAATGGGCTAGCAATGAGCTCGCGAAACGAACGCTTATCCGATAAAGACAAACAATTTGCCAGCATTATCTACAAGACCATTTCAAAGGCGAGAATGCAATTCGAAACAAAAAGTGCGTCTATGATTTCCAAATGGGTAAATCGCCAATTTAAAAATATTCCCAATGTTGAATTGGAATACTTTCAAATTGCTGACGAAGCCACATTGCTACCTTGTATCAGAAAAAACAAAAACAAACAATACAGAGCCTTCATAGCCGTTTATATTAACAAAGTTCGGCTAATTGACACCATATCTTTAAATTAATTACTTTTGACCAATACAAATTGATGCTCTGGAATCAATACAATAACCATACAACCTCTTGAGAAACAAAATTGGCAAATGGCTTTCTATTCTTTTACCCGTTTTACTGGGGGTATTTTTGATTGTTTACACCTATCAAAAATTTACTCCTGAGCAAATTCTCGAAATAAAAGGATATTTTAAAAATGCTGATTATTCTTATATCTACATAGGTATTGTCATAGCTTTTTTAGGAAACGCTTCAAGAGCCTATCGCTGGAAATATGTATTGGAACACATGGGGTATACTACTTCATTCTATAACAACTTTATGGCAGTAAATATCAGTTATTTATTGAATTTAACTGTGCCAAAATCAGGTGAAATCTCAAGAGCATTGATTCTGAAAAAATACGAAAACATTCCTTTTGACAAGGGTTTTGGATCTATCGTTGCTGAGAGAATTATCGACATGTTCGTGCTTTTATTATTTATGGCATTAGCTGTCTTCTTACAATTTGATATCGTGAAATCTTTTATTTTAGATAAACTTCCACTTTTTAAAATAATACTTTATGGCTCCATCTGTCTTCTTTTAGGTATTGCAGCCATTTTGATTTACCTGTTCTCCAATGCAAAATGGGTTCAAATTGTAAAAAAGAAATTTTCAGGATTAAAAGAAGGCCTATTAAGCATCTTTCATATGAAAAAAAAGGTATTTTATATGTTGCACACCGCTTTCATTTGGTTTTCATATCTATTTACTTTTTACATTACTCTTTTTGTAATTCCTGAGACAAGTTCACTTGGCATTGGTGCTATCTGTTCCGCATTTGTAGTTGGCAGTATTGCGATTTCATTTACAAACAGCGGCTTTGGTTCCTATCCCTTTCTTTTATCTAAGATACTTTTATTTTATTCAGTTGCAGAAACGGCAGGAAACGCTTTTGGCTGGATTGTTTGGTCTTCACAAATGTTGTTAGTTGTTATTCTAGGAGCGTTCTCATTTTTATTTCTGCCGGTTTTTAATCGAAGCAAATAATTTATTATATTGCTAGTCTGTTTTTGACTATTACTTAACCACCAATTATATCAAAATGAAAAGACTATTTTTACTGTTCTTGTG
This sequence comes from Flavobacterium sp. R1_16, assembly GCF_057652095.1. Lineage (NCBI taxonomy): Bacteria > Pseudomonadati > Bacteroidota > Flavobacteriia > Flavobacteriales > Flavobacteriaceae > Flavobacterium > Flavobacterium sp. R1_16. The sequence continues at coordinate 192,174 of NZ_JBYFCG010000001.1, read as the reverse complement.
TATCCAATCAACAGCTGTTTTCTCACAAAAAATCACAGAAGTTTTATCCTCATCAAGACTAAAAGAAGACAGAGAAATAACCATTGGTCTACCCGCATCCTACGAAAAAAATACTGGAAAAAATTATCCTTTATTAGTGTTATTAGACGGCGATTATTTGTTTGACCCTTTTCAAGGAGCATTAAACTATGGAACCTATTGGGATGATCTGCCGGAAATGATTATTGTTGGAATCAGTCAAAATAAAAACAGTGAACGTGAAACCGATTGTACTGTTGATGAAACAACTGGTTTACCTATAGAAAAAGGCGAAAAATTCTTCGAATTCATCGGCTTGGAACTTGTTCCCTATATTCAAAAAAAATACCGAACAAGCCCATTTCGAATTATTGCTGGACATGATATCACTGCTGGATTCTTGAATCTTTTCCTTTACAAAGACCAGCCCTTATTTAACGCCTACATTTCACTTAGCCCTGAACTAGCTCCAGGTATGGAAGAACAAATTCCTGAACGATTAGCATTAATCCAACAACAAATTTTTTATTACCAATCTACCGCTGATGGAGACGTAAAAAAAATGCAAAAGCGAATCAAAGCACTCGATAGCGAAACAAAGAAAATTAACAAGCCCACTCTGAATTATAAATTTGATGATTTTAAAGGCTCAACACATTATTCTCTGGTTTTGTATTCAATTCCTAATGCACTGTATCAATTTTTTGCTGCTTATCAACCCATATCAAATAATGAGTTCACAGAAAAAATCGCTACTTTACCCTCAGGATACGTAGACTATTTGATTGCTAAATATGATGTTTTAGAAAAAACACTCAATTTAAAAACTTCCATTAGAATCAACGATTTTAAAGCAATAGAAGCAGCAATCCTTAAAAATAAAGCGTATACAGAATTTGAAAAGTTAGCTGAATTAGCCCGAAAAAATTATCCCAAATCGATGTTGGCTGATTACCAATTAGGACTAATGTACGAAAAAACAAACGATTTAAAAAAAGCAATTAAATCGTATCAAAATGCATTTCAAAAAGAAGAAATTGGAGATTTAAACAAAGACATGATGCTTAACAAAGCAGAAGAATTAAAAGGCCAATTACCCTCAAAAGACCAAAAATCTAAAGAAGTTGTTGAACCAGCGATTGAAGAGCCAAAAGAAGAGAAAAAATCCGAATAACATTAATTAATATGTCTTTAATGATATGGTAAACAATGTGTTTTCTAACAATTATTATCTAAAAACCCCTCTTAATTTAATGCTTAAATCAATAAGAATCAAATAATTTGTTATATTGCTCATGTTTTTTATGGGTATTTAACAAATACATATAAAGTATGAAGAAAATATTTTTGTTCCTATCACTTCTATTTTGGGTTTACACATATTCACAGGTAACAAAAATTATGTATCCCTCTTTCAAATTAGGCGAAAAAAGAGAGGTTATTATTGGGCTTCCCGAATCATATGAAAAAAATCCCGATAAAAAATACCCATTAATACTTCTGCTTGATGGTGATTACTTATTCGATCCTTTCCATGGTGAATTGTGTTATGGTGCTTTTTGGGATGATTATCCCGAAGTTATTCTTGTAGGAATAAGTCAAAACAAAAATGACGAACGTGAATCTGACTCGACAGTTGGAGAAACCGATGGACTACCTATTGATCAAGGAAGTTCTTTTTTTGAATTCGTTGGAGTTGAATTAATTCCCTACCTACATGAAAAATACAGAATTGCTCCCTTCAAAGCTATAGCGGGGCACGATACAACCGCTGGATTTTTAAACTTTTTTTTATACAAAGATCAACCGCTATTTGACGGCTATATTTCCATGAGTCCTGCATTAGTTAACGGCATGAAAAAGAGAATTCCAGAACGATTAACTGATATTAGTAAGCCTATTTTCTACTATCAATCTACCGCTGATGGTGATGTAAAAAGAATGCAAACAAGAATAAAAGAATTGGATAGCGAGATAAAAGTGGTGCCAAATACCAAATTAAATTATCTCTTTAATGACTTTAAAGATGAAAATCACTATTCTTTGGTGTCCCATTCCATTCCCAATGCTTTACGTCAATTTTTTTCTGTATACAGTCCAATTTCAACAAAAGAATTTTTAAATACAATTGCTAAAATGCCTTCTGGTTACGTAAATTATTTAACCAACAAATATGAAACCATTAAAAAATCCTTAGGGATTAAAATGATTATTCGAATCAACGATTTTAGAGCGATTGAGGCGGCAATATTAAAAAATAATGCTTATGATGAATTTGAAAAATTATCAGATTTAGCTAAACGAGATTACCCAACATCCATGTTAAGTGATTATTATTTAGCACTCATGTATGAAAAGAAAGGTGATGTAAAAAAAGCTGTTAAATCCTATAGAGATGCCTTTACAAAAGCTGAAATAAGAGATTTAACCAAAGACATGATGCTTGAAAAAGCAGATGAACTCAAACACCCGTAAATTCTTTTATGTCAAAAATAAAAACCTCTTTTTTCTGTCAAAATTGTGGTGCCCAATATTCTAGATGGCAAGGACAGTGTAATTCCTGTAAAGAATGGAATACCATAGTGGAAGAAATCATTCAAAAAGAAGAAAAATCAAGTTGGAAAATTACCAATTCAGAAACTAAAAAAGTATCCAAACCCCTAAAAGTCAATGAAATCGATTCGACACAAGAAGTTAGAATGGATACCCGTGATAGTGAACTGAATCGAGTTTTAGGAGGAGGAATCGTCCCTGGTTCCCTGATTCTTTTAGGAGGCGAACCTGGAATTGGTAAAAGTACCTTACTACTTCAGATTTCGCTAAAGTTACCCTATAAAACACTGTATGTTTCAGGGGAAGAAAGTCAAAAACAAATCAAAATGAGGGCAGAAAGAATTACCTCAAACACGGATAACTGTTACATTCTTACCGAAACTAAAACACAAAATATTTTCAAGCAAATTCAAGAAATTGAACCCGAAATTGTAATAATAGATTCTATACAAACCCTACATACAGAATACATTGAAGCCTCGCCAGGAAGCATCTCACAAATAAGAGAAACTACTGCCGAGTTAATAAAATTTGCCAAAGAAACAAATGTACCAGTAATCTTAATTGGCCATATTACCAAAGATGGAACCATCGCAGGTCCAAAAATTCTAGAACACATGGTAGATACAGTTTTGCAATTTGAAGGCGATAGAAATCATGTATATCGTATTTTGCGTTCGCTAAAAAACAGATTTGGATCCACTTCAGAATTGGGAATCTATGAAATGCTGGGAAGTGGTTTGCGAGAAGTTTCCAATCCTTCTGAAATATTAATTTCTCATAAAGATGTTACCCTTTCTGGAACTGCCATTGCCTCGACTTTAGAAGGAATGCGACCATTAATGATAGAAATCCAAGCCTTAGTAAGCACTGCGGTTTATGGTACTCCTCAACGAAGCACCACCGGATATAATGCCAAGAGACTTAACATGATTTTAGCCGTTTTAGAAAAACGCGCTGGTTTTAGACTAGGCACCAAAGACGTTTTCTTGAATATTACTGGCGGAATTTCTATCGATGACCCAGCAATTGACTTAGCTGTTGTCGCCGCTATTTTATCTTCAAACGAAGATATTCCCATTGGCGAAGGCTATTGTTTTGCTGGAGAAGTAGGTCTTTCTGGCGAAATTCGGCCCGTAAATAGAGTGGATCAACGTATTCAAGAAGCAGAAAAATTGGGCTTTTCTACTATTTTTGTATCTAAATACAATAAGATTTCATTGAAAAACACGTTTATCAAAGTTAAACTTGTATCAAAAATTGAAGATGTTGCAACTGAATTGTTTGGATAAATAGCCTATCTTTAGATTAAAAAATTAAGATTTATGAGAACCAAAAAGCAAAAATTCATCCTAATAGCTAAAACCTTTAGTGTGCTTTTTGTCTTGCTTATCATTGGTTTGTTTGTTTTTCGCGATGCCCTTTTACAAAAATCAATTGTTCAACTATCTCATAAAATGGACCGCGATTACAACAGTGCTTTTTCTGTTAAAAAAGCTAAATTCGATGGTCTCACTGGTATTGAAATGGAAGATGTACTTCTTGTCCCAAAAGAGGCGGATACCTTATTTAAGATTGAAAAGATAAAAACTCATATTGATTTTTGGAATTTACTTACAGGAACCATTCAAATTGAGAGTTTACAGGCAAAAAATGGATTCATCCAATTGGTTAAAAATGAAAAAGGGAAAAATTTTGACGCTTTTTTACCCAAAAAAAAGGACTCAACAGAAACTGGAGAAAAAACGAATTATGCTAAACTAGCTTATAAATTACTCAACAGGGCATTAAACCTAGTTCCTACCGATATGCACATGGAAAATCTCTCCCTGCGTATGAATGATATGGGCAAAAAAGCAACTGTTAAACTTAACACATTAAATTTAATTGATAAAAATCTTGAATCATCAATAGTTGTTCAAACCAATACTTTTACTCAAAATTGGAGAATAAAAGGGATAGCCGACCCAAGACACAAACAAACAGATCTTCAATTTTTTAATATTGATACAGGAAAAATCAAGGTGCCTTACTTTGATGAACGATACAACATCAAAGCGAGTTTTGATTCCATCCGATTTAAAGTTTCTAACATTGACATGAGTGGTGGAGAATTACATTTGGACGGGTTTACCTCGATTTCAAATTTTACCATCAACCATCCTAAAATTGCTAGTAAAGATGTTGTAATTAAAAAAGCAAATTTCAACTACAACTTTCTTTTTGGTGAAAATTTCATAGCGATTGACAGTAGTTCAACTGTACAATTGAATGCAATAAAATTCAATCCTTACGTTTCCTACAACAATGAAACAGACAAGATTTATACTTTAAAAATTGCCATTCCAAAAATGAAAGCTCAAGATTTCATCACTTCACTGCCCGATGGTCTTTTTACCCATTTTGAAGGAATGGAAGCTACTGGAAATTTCACCTATAATCTAAACTTCATTTTTAATAAGAATAAACCAAATGCTATTGTTTTTGACAGTAAACTTGATAAAGAGAATTTAAAAATTACAAAATATGGCGAAGCCAACCTTAACAAATTAAATGGTGAATTTATATACCGAGCTATTATCAAGGGAGTTCCTCAAAGACCTATTCTCGTGGGGGCGGCAAACCCCAATTACACGCCTTTAAATCAAATTTCACCCTATTTGAGAAAATCAGTATTAACAACGGAAGACCCTTCGTTTTTCTCTCACAAAGGTTTTATAAATGAAGCTTTCAAGCAGTCGATTGTAAAAAATATTAGAACCAAAAAATTCGCTCGTGGTGGTAGCACCATTAGCATGCAATTGATCAAAAATGCTTTTCTAACCAGAGAAAAAACACTGTCGCGAAAACTAGAAGAAATTTTATTGGTTTACATCATGGAAAACAATAGAATTGTCAGCAAAGAACGTATGCTTGAAGTCTATTTTAACATCATTGAGTGGGGACCAAACGTATATGGAATTGGAGAGGCATCAACTTTTTATTTTGAAAAGAATCCATCTGAACTAACCTTAAACGAATGCTTATATCTAGCCAATATTATTCCTAGTCCTAAAAAGTTCATGTACCAATTTAATAGCGAAGGAAATTTGAAATCATTCGCTATTAACAGAGACCGATTACTTAAAAACATAATGATGCGCCGCGGAATAATTGTTCCTGATGATACGCTTTATCAAATGCCAATACAAGTGAGAGGAGCCGCGAAATCATTTATTAAAACCAAAGTTTTAGACACCATCAAAATTGACTCTACTTCTATCGAAGAATTTGATTTTTAATTCTATTGTCTTATGAAAACATCTGTATTCACAATACTCGGATTGCTATTTATAGCGAACATCGCCTTTGCACAAAAACCAATTTTTACCTCAGCCAAAGTAAAAGCGGCAACGGTTTATTTTAATTCTGTTGAACTTTCTCAAACTACATCGGTTGTGCTTCCTAAAGGAACCAGTGAAATTGTAGTGAAAAATGTAGCCGATTATTTGAATGAAAACACTGTTCAAATTGGAGCGCCAGCAAATGTGACGGTGCTTTCTGTGCAGTTTACCACTAATTACATATCTGAATATGAATTGAACGAAAATAACCCCAATATTAAAAAAGTGCGTGACAGCATTAATTTGGTAAAAAAAGAAATTCAAAAAGTAGAAAATGCCAGAGACTCTGAGGCAAAAGCTATCGAACTATTAGATAAAAATCAGCAGATTTCTGGAGCAAATTATGGTTTAAATGTAACCGAATTGATAAAAATGGTCGATTACTACAAACTCAAACGAACCGAAATAAGTAATGCTTATGATGCTTTAGACGAAAAAGCAATAAAACTTAATGAGCTTCTCGTCAAGTTAAATTCTAGACTTGAAATCAACACTAAAAACGAAGAAAAAACCTCCAAGGGGAAATTAATTCTTCAAGTCATGAATGAAGTAGCTGGAACTGTAGACTTAGACATAAATTACATCAGTAATAATGCTGCTTGGAATCCTTTTTATGATTTGCGTGCCAATAGCATTTTAGAGCCTATTAACATGATGTATAAAGCTCAAGTCATTCAAAACACCGGAATTGATTGGAAAAAAGTTAAACTGACTCTGTCTAGCGGAAATCCAAATCAGAATAATCAAGCGCCAACCTTGAATCCTTGGTTTTTAAAATACAAATCAAACAATGTGTTAAATGAAGTAGTTATGACTGGTTATGGAACTAAGAAAAAAGAAAGAGAAGCAAAAGCTGAAGTTGTTTTAGATGACAATTCAATTTATGCAGACTCATCTTCTATTTCTAATTACACAACAGTTTCAGAAAACCAACTCAATATTTCCTTTGATATTGATATCCCTTATGATATTATATCCAATGGAAAAGTGCATAGTGTAGCTTTAAAAGAAATAAAATTGCCAGCAACCTATAAATATTATGCCGCTCCAAGAATCGAAAAAGAAGCTTTTTTACTTGCAGAACTAAAAGAGTATTCAAAATACAATTTGTTACAAGGCGAAGCCAATATTATATTTGAAGGTATGTATGTAGGAAAAACATTTATCAACCCTAATCAAACGTCAGACACCCTTAATTTGAGTATGGGAAGAGATAAGAAAATTTCAATCAAGCGAGAAAAAGTAGTTGAAAAATCTGGGACTAAATTCCTGTCTTCAAAAAAAGAACAAACTTTTACCTATGACATCACGATTAGAAATAATAAAAAGGAAGCCGTTCAAATGCTCTTAAAAGATCAATATCCACTAAGTCCTGAAAAAGAAATTGAAGTGGAATTACTTGAAAGTGATAAAGCAAAAATAAATGCAGAAACTGGAATTCTAACTTGGGATTTGGAATTAAAACCAAATGAAACCAAGAAAATCAGAATAAGTTATAGAGTGAAATATCCTAAAGATAAAATAATCGGTAATTTATAAAAACCTTAAAATTAGTTATTTACATTTTATGTGAATTGGTTTTTATATCTTTATAGTTCTAAATCATAAGGCTATGAAAACTATTTTTACGTTTATTTTTTCTGTTGTCTTTCATTTTACCTATTCGCAAACCATCGGATTAACTTCCTTTGCAACTGGCTTTACCAATCCTATCGAAATTGCCCATCCAAATAATGATAATAGGCTATTTGTTGTAGAGCAAGGAGGCAAAATAAAAATTGTAAATCCTGATGGTACAACCAATATGACACCTTTTCTTACGCTAACCACTTCCACGATATCTACGGGAGGAGAAAGAGGTTTGTTAGGCCTTACTTTTCATCCCAATTATGCTTCAAATGGTTATTTTTATGTCAACTATACTAATACCGCGGGAAATACTGTTATAGCAAGATATTCCGTTTCTTCAGACCCTAATGTTGCTGATGCTACTAGCAGTACAATTCTACTAACTATAAATCAACCTTTTGCCAATCATAATGGAGGATGCATAAAATTTGGTCCTGACGGATATTTATACATCGGTATGGGTGACGGAGGAAACGCTGGAGACCCGGGTAAAAGAGCTCAAAATCCTAATGAGCTACTAGGAAAAATGCTTCGAATAGATGTAGACACCTCGTCACCTTATGGAATTCCTGCCACAAATCCATACGTAGGCTCACTAAGTATTCGAAATGAAATTTGGGCAATGGGACTCCGAAATCCTTGGAAATTTTCATTTGATACGGTGAACAATAATTTCTGGATTGCTGATGTAGGTCAAAACCAAAATGAAGAAATCAACAAAGTGAGTTCAGCATCTTCTGGAATTAATTACGGCTGGAATTGCTATGAAGGAAATAGCGTCTATTCCAGTTGTTCTACATTGCCTGTAACTTATACCTTTCCATTTGCTCAATATACACATAGCGTAGGTTGTTCAATTACTGGAGGCTATGTATATAATGGTTCTATTTACCCTAATTTTATAGGAAATTACTTTTTTGCAGATTATTGTAGTAATAAAATAGGTGTTTTAAATTCCTCAGGAGTAATTAGTTGGTCAACGGTTTTTTCTGGAAGCAAATTCACCACTTTTGGTGAAGACCGTAGTGGAGAACTTTACATTGCTGCCTCTGGAAATGGGACTATTTACAAAATTACAGATGCAACTCTTACTAGTGCTGCTTTTGAGAAAGCAAATGTTATGGTATATCCAAACCCAGCAACTAGCGAATTTTTCATTAAAACCAATAAACAAAGTTTTCCTATTTTAGTTACCCTTTCAGATAGCACAGGGAAAATTTTACTTAAAGAATCTTTAGAATCGGACGCAAAACCCGTTCCTGTATCTTCATTTAGAAGTGGACTGTATTTTATTTCTTTAAAAGACAATAAAGGAAACTATTCGAATTCAAAGCTTCTCATCAAATGATTATTAAGGCGCTGGATCAGGAATAGCACTTTGTACTTTGTCAATTTCTTTTAGTATGGTTTCTGATAAAACTACATTAATAGAATCTATATTTTCCTCCAATTGTATCAAATTGGTAGCACCAATGATGTTACTTGTTACAAATGGCTGTTGATTGACAAATGCTAAAGCCATTTGAGTTAATGACAAACCATTTTGATGAGCAATTTCTTGATACAACTTGGTAGCTTGAGCACATTGTGCACTATTGTACCTAGAAAATTGAGGAAACAGCGTAAGTCTGGCTTTAGGATGACTTTCACCAGTCAAGAATTTACCTGTCAAAACACCAAAAGCCAAAGGAGAATAGGCAAGTAATCCTACATTCTCTCTTATAGCTATCTCGGCAGAACCATTTTCAAAAAGTCTATTGAGTAAAGAATATGGATTTTGTATGGTTTTAATCTTTGGCAAATTATGGTATTTACTTTCTTCCAGAAAACGCATAATTCCCCAAGGAGTTTCATTAGAAACCCCAATATTTCTAATTTTTCCTTCTTTAATACATCTTTCTAATGTCTCTAAAACAGTATAAATATTATCTTCCCATCCATCATTTTGTACCTTAAAACCACGTTGTCCAAAAAAATTGGTCTTGCGTTCTGGCCAGTGTAATTGATACAAATCGATGTAATCTGTTTGTAAGCGAGTTAAACTTTTCTCAATAGATAGCGCAATACTGGCAGGAGAAAAATCCATATTTTCTCTGATATAAGCCAAACCAGGATTAGCACCGGCAATTTTGGAAGCTAGAATAACTTTATCTCTTTTTCCTGTTTTCTTAAACCAAGTGCCTATTATTTTCTCGGTGCTACCATAAGTTTCTTTCCTTCCTGGAACAGAATACATTTCGGCTGTATCAAAAAAATTAATGCCTTTTTCTAAAGCTAAATCCATTTGAGCATGACCTTCGGCTTCGGTATTTTGTTCTCCAAAAGTCATGGTGCCTAGGCAAATTTTACTTACTTCAATATTCGTATTAGGTAGGGTTGTATATTTCATTTTTAACTGTAACAAAATTTGTTTTTGAAGATAAAAAAAGGTTTAAATCAACTCTAAACCTTTTAAAAAATAACTATTTGTAACGTCTATAATTCATTTAACATCTTAGAAATTTCATCTAATTTTGGAGTTAAAATAATTTCGATTCTGCGGTTTTTGGCTTTACCTTCTGGAGTATCGTTACTCATAATTGGGGCAAATTCACCACGTCCAGCAGCGGTTAAATTTTTCTTTTGAATTCCTGAATTTTCTCCAAGAATATTTACAATAGCAGTAGCTCTCTTGGTAGACAAATCCCAATTACTTTCGATTCCTCCACCAATGTTACCTAGTATTTTATCGTTATCCGTATGACCTTCTATTAAAACGGAAATATCAGGATTTTGAGCCAATACCTTTCCTACCTCAACAACAGCTTTCTTCCCTTCGACTCCAACTGCCCAACTTCCAGTTTGAAACAATAATTTATTTTCCATGGAAACATATACTTTCCCGTTTTTTTGTTCCACCGTAAGTCCTTTTCCTTCAAAGGCATTCAAAGCTTTTGACAAAGTTTCTTTCAACTTTTTCATACTAGCGTCTTTGGCTGCAATGTAGGATTCAAGTTCATTCAATCGTTTTGAACTCGCATCTAACTCTGCTTTCATTTTGTTCAATCTATCTTGTTCTGCAGCAAGTGCCTTTTGCTTGGATTCTAATTGGGCTAGAAGCTCTCTGTTTTTGTTCATATTGGCTTCTAGAGCTTCATCGCTATTTTTTTCTAATGCTTTATAGGAAGCTTGAAGCGTTTTTAAATTTTTATCAGCAGCATTGTAATCTGCTAATAACTTATCGCGCTCAGATTTGGTTTTATCCAACTCTGATTGTAGAGAAGAATTGGCCAAATCCAACTCATTTTTAGCTTTGATACAATCTTCGCCTTCATCTTGTAATCGTCGATTCTCTTTTTTTAATTCGGTATACTTATTTTCTAAATCGTTAAAAACTTTTTTAGAAACGCAAGATGAAGTTAGCGCTAGTACAACTAATGCAACAGAAATTTTTTTAATCATTTTTTTATTATTTAATTATTCTATTTCAACTACGATTGGACAATGGTCAGAATGTTTGGCTTCTGGCAAGATTAATGCCCTTGCTATTCTTTCTTTTAGAGGTTCGCTAACCAAACAATAGTCTATGCGCCAACCTTTATTATTAGCTCTAGCATCGGGTGCGCGCATAGTCCACCAAGTATAGTTGTGAGGCTCTTTGTTTAAAAATCGGAAGCTATCTATAAAGCCACTTTTCATGAATCCGTCAAGCCAAGCTCTCTCAGCTGGCAAAAACCCTGAAACATTTTTATTTCGAATAGGGTCATGAATATCAATCGCTTCATGGCAAATGTTATAGTCACCACAAATAATGAGATTAGGGATTTCTTTTTTCAATGCGTTGATATACTTTTGAAAATCGTCCATATACATAAACTTATGGTCGAGTCTTTCGATGTTTGTTCCAGAAGGCAGGTACAAACTCATGACTGAAAAATCATCAAAATCAACTCGAAGATTTCTTCCTTCAAAATCCATGTGCTCGATTCCAGTTCCAAAAACGACGTTGTTGGGTTTTACTTTTGACAGAATAGCAACGCCACTATAGCCTTTCTTTGTAGCTGGAAACCAATAATGATAAGGATAACCTGCAAGTTCGATATCGAGAGTGGGGATTTGCTCTGGTGTAGCTTTTATTTCCTGAAGGCAAATTACATCTGGATTGGCTTGCTGTATCCAGTTGATAAATCCTTTCGAAATGGCTGCCCTGATTCCGTTTACATTATACGAAATAATTCTCATTGTCTATTTTTTGAGTTTCAAAAGTAATAAAAAATAAAAAGCCTTGCTTAGAAAAAACAAACAAAATCAAATCTGTCGATAGTATGATAATCGAGTTTTTTTCTATCTTTGTTCATCCCTCTAAAAACAAAAAACTAAATGGGTTTAGTTACCGCAAAAGAAGTTGCAAAAGCAATAAAAGCTGACAAATACGGAGTTTTCGGAACTTTTTCGGGTTGGTTGCTCATGAAAGCTTTAAAAATTTCAACCTTAAACAAAATATACGATCGAAATAAACACTTAAGCGAAGTAGCGTTTTTAAATGCAATTCTGGATGAGTTTCAAATTAAATTTGAAATTCACGAAGAAGATTTAAAAAGACTTCCAAAAGAGGGTGCATATATTACCATTTCCAATCATCCGTTGGGTGGAATTGACGGCATTCTACTACTGAAATTAATGCTAGAGAGAGAACCTAATTTCAAGATAATCGCGAATTTTTTGTTGCATAGAATCGAACCTATGAAACCCTATATTATGCCGGTGAATCCTTTTGAAAACCATAAGGATGCCAAATCTAGCGTTATAGGAATAAAAGAAACGTTACGTCATTTGAGTGATGGAAAACCTCTGGGAATGTTTCCAGCTGGCGAAGTTTCTACGTATAAAGATGGAAAATTAGTTGTCGATAAAGACTGGGAAGAAGGAGCTATCAAAGTGATTAGAAAAGCTCAAGTTCCCGTTGTTCCTATCTATTTTCACGCAAAAAACAGTCGCTTTTTCTATCTTTTGTCGAAAATAAATCCAACATTAAGAACAGCCAAACTACCTTCAGAACTTTTAACTCAAAAAGATAGAATTATTAAAGTTCGTATAGGAAAACCTATATCTGTAAGCGAACAAAACGAATATAAATCCATCGAAGAATATTCAGAGTTTTTAAGAAAGAAAACGTATATGCTTGCTAATCCTTTTGAAAAAGAAAGTAAGTTATTGACGGCGCCAAATTTAAAACTACCAAAAAGCCCTAAGCAAATCGTTACTGCTGCCAGTAAAGACAATATGATTCACGAAGTGGAGCTTTTGCGTGGTTCTGATTGCAGACTCTTGCAAAGTAAAAACTATGAAGTCTTTTTTACAGAGGCTAATAAAATTCCAAACATTCTCTATGAAATAGGTCGATTGCGTGAAATTACTTTTAGAGAAGTAGGAGAAGGAACGAATGAATCGATTGATTTAGACAATTTTGATCAATATTATCATCATATGTTTTTATGGGATGAAGACACCAAGAAAATTGCTGGTGCCTACAGAATGGGGTTGGGTTCTAAGATATTTCCAAAATACGGTATCGAAGGATTTTACCTCAACGATTTGTTTCGATTTGAACCCGAATTACACGACATGATGCACAAATCAATCGAAATGGGTCGTGCGTTCATCACAAAAGAATACCAACAAAAACCGATGCCTCTTTTCCTACTTTGGAAAGGAATTATTCATACTACCTTGCGTTATCCAGAACATAAATTCTTACTTGGAGGAGTGAGTATTAGCAATCAATTCTCTGATTTTTCAAAATCGTTAATGATTGAATTTATGAAATCCAATTATTACGATCCCTACATTGCCCAATATGTACATCCAAAAAAAGAATACAAGGTAAAACTCAAGGATGGGGATAAAGATTTTATTTTTGATGAAGCCGAATCTGATTTGAATAAATTCGACAAAATCATTGACGAGCTCGAGCCAGGAAGTTTGCGATTGCCTGTTTTAATAAAAAAATACATTAAACAGAACGCCAGAGTAGTTGCTTTTAATGTTGACCCATTATTTAACAATGCCATTGATGGTTTGATGTACATTAGAATAGCAGATATTCCCGAAAGTACAATGAAACCTGTTATGGAGGAATTTCAAGCAGAATTGGAACGAAAGTTAGCCGAAAAAGGAGAAAGCTAATTTTGGTTTAAAACCAGCCTCGTTTATTGACCTGATAAATTTGATAAAACTCTTCGTCGGTTTTAGTAAGATAGATAATCCCTTCAATAAAAGGAACAATACCTGCAATACCACAAGTAACAATACTCAATATAATTTGGATAATTCCTTCACTGGTGTATCCTAAAATGAACTTATGAATTCCTAAAGAACCTAATACAAGAGCCAAAACTCCTGCTATAACTTTTTTATTTTCGGGTTGAAGATTTGGCTGAGGTCGATTCCAATCTTCTTGTTTTGAATTTTCCATATATCTACTTTTAGGATTTGACTGTTATAAAAGTATTAAAATATTTTAATTCTTGTCGAGTAAAAATAAAAACCGCCTCAAAAAAACTTGAGGCGGCTCTTATTTTAGTTTGAACATTTCTTATTTTATTAGGTTCTCCCCATTTAGAGTTGCCCAAGCTCCTGGTGATAAATTAGCTCCAGTCGCTGTTTCACTTGTTGTAAATTGTCCTGAAGGAAAATTCACTACCAATGCAAGTGTAGCACCAGCTATATTTTGAGAAGTATTTATTATTTTCAGGTTAGTCAATTTGATTTTTGAACCATTAACTTGATTAGTATTAGTATCTACATCTTGAATTTTAACGGCTGCACCTTGATAAGTTTTATCTCCTTCTGTGTAAGAACCATATCCGTCAATTACAACATTATTAAAATCACCATTCCCGTTTTTCTTAAATTGTATGGCATCTACTTGAACGTCTCCTGCAACCTCTGGAGTACATCCTGTAGCTCTTTTCAGAGTGATGTTTGTAAATTTTGGCCAAAAATCATTGTTGTTTGAAGAAGCTTCAATTTCAATTCCAAAGTTTCCTTTATTTTCTTGATAAGCGTACCAATTGGTATTGTTTTGTCCTTGCCATCCGTCTTGCCAATCAAAGGCATCATCATAATTTCCATAAGAAATAGCATTGGTCAAACTTACTGTTCCTCCATAAAATTCAAATCCATCATCAGCGCCTTTGTATGAAACCAAATGGTCTAACACCGTACCTGAGCCAACTGAATAAAAAGAAAATCCATTTAATTCTTTTGTACCGTCCGCTAGTTTCTTACCGGCATATTCTACTCTTACATATCTTAAACTTCCTCCGTTATGTGTTGCATTTGTTCCTCCATAAGAATTAGATAAACCATCTTCTGATGTTGCAGTACCACCTCCACCTAAAACTTTTACGGGAGCGTCACCATACATAATAATACCTCCCCAAGAACCTGGAACTTTTGAAACTTCAGTAAATACTACAGGAGCTGATTCGGTACCGTTGATAATTAATTTACCTCCATTTTCTACTACTAGTGCATTATCTCCATTAATTTTGTCGCATGTAATGGTGCTTCCTGCTTCTATGGTAAGTGTCACTCCACTTTTAACTTTGACTATACCCTTCAAAGTGTACGTCCCATAAGCATACGTTTTGTTTGCAACTATATCTCCTGATAGCTCTCCTACTTGTGGTTGAACTACAGTATCGCTTTCATCGTCACTTGAACATCCTATAAAGAGTGAACTTAAAATAGCTATGCTAAATACTAATTTTTTCATTGTTTTTTTGTTAAGTTGTACTTGTTTTTGTTGTTACAAATGTCTTTCAAATCATTTTTAAAGGAGTTAAATGAATATCATTAAATCATTAATTCAATTTCAATTTTATGTAAATAAATAGTAATCAAATCGTCTGTGGTGTAAACAAAAAAGCAACGAAAAACGTTGCCTTTGTTACGATAAAAAAGTAGTTCTAAAATGTATAACTCAGATTAAATGAGAAACCCACGCCTTTTTTGTAATCCTGAATTACATTAGAATTTCCAATAAAAGTGTCTTTATTATTTTTGCCTAGCTCTAATATTGTTTTGGGATTTAAAACATTATCTGCTACCAATTTTAAATCAATATGTTCAGATAATTTGCTTGCAAGTACAATGTCTAATTTACTTACAGGTAATTCATAAATATGATCGATTCCTGCTGTTCCAACACTATAAATTCGTTTCCCAAAAACAGAATATACTGCCGAAAGTGTATTGGACCAGTTTTTATTTAAATTGAATTGGTATTTTAAATCCGAATTGATTAACCATTTTGAGGCGCCTTGAAGTTCTCTCTTTTTATGGGTTTCTATGCTAGGGCTTAGTGTTCCACTTGGGTCTAAAGCAAAATCTGGCACAGTAACTTCGGTTTGCATTACTGACGTATTAAATCCCCATGAAAAATCTTTCAATTTACTGGATATTCTATTTAAATCTAGTATAAACTCAGCTTCAACACCGTATATAGTGGCACTTTCTGAATTTTTAAAAGAAGTTATAGTAGCACCTGAATTGGCAAGAAAAGTTCTTTCGATTGGATTTTTAACCGATTTTCCAAATAAACCAATTGCAAAGAGTTCTTTAGTAGTTGGAAACAGCTCATATTTGATATCAATGTTTGAATTTTTACTGTTTTTTAAATATGAATTTCCTTGAAAAACTGTTCCGTCAGGATTGACAAGTTGCAGAGGGAATGCCTCCATAACCACTGGTTTTGTGTAGGTTTGAGATGCCGCAAATCGAAAATTTGCGCTTTCACTGCTGCTATACTTAGCATTTACTGATGGTAAAAAGTAAATATCATCCGTGGTGTTTTTCTTGTAATTTTGATCAAAATTTCCAATCTCTTTATATTTTGTAATTCGGTCGTATTTCTCGACTCTAATACCTGCATTTACATCAAACTTTTCTGAGAATTTGAAAAATATATTTGCATATCCTGAATTAATGGTTTCTTCTAACTTTGATTTCCAGTTGGCATTACTCGATTCTTGAAACGATATTTCATAATCTAACAAGTCTTCCGTTAATTTACTATCTATTTCAAATGGATTCAATATAAAGTTGGAATTGAAATTAAAATTTTTTGTTGTTTGTATCAAACGGTATTTAGAAATTGTAAAATTGTGATTGCCATTGTAGCCAAGAGAAAGTTTGTGGTCTTTTCCAAATTTAAGATTGTATTCCAAAAAAGCAGAAGTATACATCTGGCTATTAATATCTAAATATTGTCTCAAAAAATTATTACCTCCATAACTCGTGTTAATTTCTGTTTCTGAAACTTGCGAACCCGTGAATGAATTTCTATCAGGTTGATTATAGGCTGTTTTTGATAGTGACAAACCTCCTTTAATACTTTGATTCTTATTTGATGTGAGAAAATATTCTCCAAAGAGCTGTCCGTTTAAAAAATTGGATTCATCTAATTGGTTGGTTCTAATTAAATAATTTTCAACATCTTTTTGATTGTTTTGGTATCCTAGTTGGTCTTGTATTTGACTATCGGTAGATTTTAAATACAATAATGATGTGGAAATAGTAAATCTATCGGTAGCATAATTTAGCCCTAGAATAGAAGAAAGATTGGTTTTATAATCATACGTTGTTTTTTGAAAATTATTAGAAAACTCTATTGAATTTCCAGCTTGCAGCGTTCTATCGGCACCTGTTCTGTAGCTGTATGAATTATCAAAGTTTAATGATATCAGATAACTTAGTTTGCTATCCTTGATATTGAATTTTTCTCCATGCAAAATACCAAAACTTGTATTTAAAGGGCTTTTAGTTTTGGTTATACCAAATCCACTCTCAAAGGCATTCACTGCTTCATTTCTACTCAAAGTTACCGGAGGATAAGGCTTAACACCAAATTCTGAAGGTAAATTTCTATCTTTACCAATCAAACCAAAAAATCCTTTGGTCGTATTTACATTCGTTGCCAAATAAAAGTCCCTTAAACTGTTATTGGTCGTAAAACCAGAACCGATACTCAGTTTTGTGATGCTTTTTGTTGGTTTTGTCAATGTAACCAAGTTAAAGGTAGCTCCTGCAAAATCTCCGTAAATATTGGGATTGAAAGTTTTATACGTTTCAATAATACTCACAACATCTGTTGGAATTAAATCCAATGGAATAATTTTCTTAAAAGGATTGTTAGAAGGAACAGCTAAATTGTTTATCAATAAATTATTGTATCTGTCCTCTAATCCTCTCACAAACAAACCTCTAGAACCTACTTTAGTAATTCCTGTGATTTTTGTCAATCCTTCTTCTACATCGCTAATTCCTTTTCGAGACATTTCTTGAGCACCAATACTCTGCTTGATTTCGACAGCTTTTTTTTGGTCTAATAACAAGGCTGTTTCTTTCTCTCTACTTCCTCCATTTGATTTTACGACTACATCTTGCAAAGTATAACTCCCAGAACCTAATGCTTTATTGATAGTGATTTCTTCTCCAGATTTTACTGTAACGGGTACTTCTACATTTTCATATCCTAGAAAACTAAAGACTATTGTATAGCTGCCTGGAGTTACACTCAAAGTATATTTCCCTTTTTCATCTGAAGTAGTTGCAATAGTTGTACCTTTTATAGTAGCATTTGCAAATGGTAATGAGGCATTATTAGAATCCTTATCTGTAATAACTCCTGATATTTTTCCTTTATTTTGAGCAACAACAATAGAACAAACTAATAAAAGAGCACCTATGAATTTTAATTTCATTTTAACTTTATTTTAATTTTGGGGCAAAGGAACAACCGAGTTGTAAAGTTCATGTTACTTGATTGTTACTATTTGGTTGCTGTATTATTAAGGTATTGTTAATAGATTAAATTAATGTAAAATGGTTTATTGATAGGGTTTTATAGTTACTTTTACATTCGAAATCAGACGTTTTACTATTATGAAGAAAAAAAATATTAAAATTTTATTAGTAGATGACGAACAAGACATTCTGGAGATTGTAGGTTACAATTTGGCTCAAGAAGGCTATCAAATAAGCACTGCAATCAATGGTAAAGAAGCTGTTGAAAAAGCAAAAAAAGAAGTACCTCACCTCATTATCATGGATGTCATGATGCCAGAAATGGACGGTATGGAAGCTTGTGAAAATATTCGGAAAATCCCTGAACTTAAAAACGTTATTATCACATTCCTTACAGCTAGAAACGAAGATTACTCACAAGTAGCTGGATTTGATGCCGGAGCTGACGATTACATTACAAAACCAATTAAACCTAAATTACTCATCAGTAAAGTAAAAGCCTTATTACGTAGACTCAAAGAGGAAGAAAGCTCCAATTCAGAGACATTAAATGTAGGCGGAATAGAAATTAATCGAGAAGAATATAAAATAATTAAGGATGATATTGAAATTGTCCTTCCTCGAAAAGAATTTGAATTGTTTTATCTATTAGCATCAAAACCAGGAAAAGTTTTTAAAAGAGAAGAAATCCTCGACAAAGTATGGGGAAATGAAGTAATAGTTGGTGGTAGAACCATCGATGTTCATATTCGAAAACTTAGAGAAAAAATTGGAGATGACCTTTTTAAAACAATTAAAGGCGTTGGTTACAAGTTTGAAGTATAAATGACATTACGTTTTAAAAAAACATACAAATTTGCTGTAATATCAGCTCTTTATATTGCTTTTTTTTCTACTGGAATAGTGGGGATTTTGACGTATGTCTTTTTTGAGTTTTCACTAAAATTTTGCCTTCTTTTTTCAATTAGCATCGCTGCATTTTCCTTTTTCATGTTACAATACAGAGTAGAGCGCTTTATTTACAGAAGAGTAAAAAAAATATATGATGATGTTTCCCTTCTTGAATCTACAAGTTTTAGAAATCAACCCATAACTACCGATATGGCTACTCTTACTAGAGAAGTGAAAAAGTTTGCTACTGACAAAAAACTAGAAATCGAAATGCTAAAAGTTCGCGAAGAATACCGAAAAGAATTTTTAGGAAATGTTTCTCACGAGCTTAAAACTCCTCTTTTTACAGTTCAAGGCTATATTTCTACACTACTTGATGGAGCCATGAATGATAAAAAAATTCGTAAAAAATATCTTGAACGTGCCGAAAAAGGAGTGGAACGGTTAATTTATATTGTCCAGGATTTAGACATGATTGCTAAACTAGAAATGGGAGATTTGAATATCGAAATTGTCTCTTTTGATATTGTAAACCTTGTTCAAAATGTTTTCGACTTACTCGAAATGGAGGCTTCAAAAAAAGATATTTTGTTACTTTTCGATATGAAATACAACAAACCTATCATGGTTCTTGGTGATAGAGAGAAAATCGAACAAGTTGTTATAAACTTAATTGTAAACTCTATAAAATACGGAAAAGAGAAAGGGTCAACAGAGGTAAGTATCGAAAACCTAACAGATGACAAAATTATCGTTCGTATCAATGATAACGGAGAAGGAATTGAGAAAAAAAACATTCCGAGACTGTTTGAAAGATTTTTTAGAGTAGACAAAAGTGGCGCAAGAAGTGAGGGTGGTTCTGGTCTTGGACTCGCTATTGTAAAACACATTATTGAAGTACACGAAGAAAAAATTTATGTTGAAAGCGAATTTGGTGTAGGGTCAGAATTCTCTTTTACTCTCAAAAAGGCAAAATAAGTTCTTCCAGTGCACCATTTGATGATGCATGTGCAGCCCTTTGTAGTTCTTTACTTCTTCTAAGTCTTCCAACTGAAAATCTTCTTGTTTAGCAAACGAAACCAAACCTAATTTTTTTAATCTTTTAGCTAAATACTCTTGCTCGTATTGTCCGGGAGTAGGAATAAAAAAAGCTTTTTTCTCCAATTTTGCTATATCCATGACGGTGGTATATCCTGATCGACATAGAATGACTCTACTTTCATTAAAAGCCTGTTCTAGTTCTTGAGTAGTCATAAAATTATAATAGGTAATATGTTGAATTTGCTCCTTCTTCTGTTTTGCTTCTACCTTTCCTTTTACGAAAATAATTTTTCCTTCAAATTTCAATAATTTCTCTGATAACACTATCTCTAGCATTCCTCTTTGAGGCTCTGGACCTGAAAGAATAACCATTAAATCATATTTTATAGTTAAATTCTCTTTCTCCAATCGGCTCAATGGCCCAATGTATTTTAAATTAAAATGTGATTTTTTCAAATGACCTAATTTACCTGTCAAATTAGGCTTTTCCTCAAAATCAGGTATCCAACATTCATCAAATTTTTTTATAATTTGTTGATGCAATTTGCTACTAATCCATGAGGTATTTCCTGACAATACATTCAATTGATGTGTAATAAATATGGATTGCACTTTCTTGCTGTAAACCCCCAATCGATTATCGGAAATGATTCCTTGAAGATGAAATTCCTTGACCCATTTTTTTACAACTTTTTTTTCTTCTAAAATGGCTTCAATCATTTTTGGAGTGTTTTTCAACATTTTCCATTTAAAATCTGCACCATTCTTTGCATATTCAATTTTGTAAGACGGTAATTTTAACGTTAAAAGATGAGGAAATTCTTTTTGTAACAATTGCAATGCATCACCATCTGAGGCAATTATTGGCGTATACTGATTTTTTTCTAAGGCTTTTATAATAGGAATACACCTTGTAGCATGTCCTAAACCCCAATTTAATGGCGCCACCAATATATTTTTGTTATCTGTATGCATCAAATGGTTTCTGTTTTAAATAACTGCAAGATAAAAACAATTCTGTTCTTATATATTTCCTTAATTTTGCCAAAACATTAAATTAAATCGTGGGAAGTAAAAATAAGTTAAAAAGATTCAAAGAAAACGAAACATTTGAAAACGTTTTTCAACCAACACGAGAAGAAGTAGTCTCGGGTGCTTTTGCTCTTAAGGGAAAATGGAATTCCGATTTTTTTAAAAATAACAATCCTATAGTTCTAGAATTAGGATGTGGAAAAGGAGAATACTCTGTGGGATTAGCAGCATTATATCCTGATAAGAATTTCATTGGAATTGATATTAAAGGAGCTCGTTTTTGGAGAGGTGCTAAAACTGCTGTTGAAAATGGTCTAAACAATGTAGCCTTTATCCGAACTCAAATAGAGTTGATTGATAATCTTTTTGCCGAAAATGAAGTAGATGAAATTTGGATTACCTTTCCTGATCCTCAAATCAAATACAAGAGAACGAAACACCGAATGACTAATTCAGAGTTTCTTCAATTGTATAAAAAAATCCTCAAACCAGACGGAATTATGAATCTCAAAACAGATAGTGAGTTCATGCACGGCTACACCTTGGGATTGCTTCACGGTGAAGGTCATGAGGTATTGTATGCTAATCATAATGTCTATTTGAACGAAGGTGCTCCAAAAGAAGTTACCACCATACAAACTTTTTACGAGAATCAATATTTACAAATCAATAAGGCAATTACCTATATTCGATTTAAAATTAAATAAAAAATGAGAAGCATTTTGCCACTTTTCTTTGGTTTTTTTTCGGCAACTATTGGGATTGCACTGCCGGGATTAATCAATATGACTGCGGCAAAAATTAGCATTCGTGAAGGTCGTGAGCGAGCATTGCTCTTTACAACTGGTGCGCTAATAATTATATTTTTTCAAACATTATCTGCCATAATTTTTGCCCGTTTTTTAGACTCGCATCCAAATGTAGTTGTTGTTCTTAGAGAAGTAGGTTTGGTAATATTCATTTTGCTGACAGTCTATTTTTTGTTTTTAGCTAAAAAGTCAAAATCAAAAAAAGAAGATATGAAGATTCGCAGTAAAACCAATCGCTTTTTTCTCGGAATGTTGCTTTCTGCCTTAAATTTTTTTCCTGTTCCTTACTACGTTTTTGTTACTATTCTTTTGGCATCCAATCGTCTCTTCACATTTGAAATGATGCCTGAATTTCTATTTTTAACGGGTGTTGTTTTAGGTTCTTTTGCGGTGTTTTACTACTACATTTGCTTTTTTAAACGTATTGAATCAAAAACCGATTTTTTCTTTAAAAACATGAATACAATCATTGGTTCAATCACTGGAATTATCGCCTTAATTACCCTGATAAACATTATAAGATACTACTGCTAAAGTGGAAACAAATTTTTTTGAAAGAGTATATAGTATAGTCCGACAAATTCCTTACGGTAAAGTCACTTCATATGGAGCCATTGCTAAAGCACTCGGAACAGCACGTTCTGCCAGAATGGTAGGCTGGGCAATGAACGCTAGCCACAATCTAGAAGATGTTCCCGCACATCGCGTGGTAAACAGAAAAGGATTATTGACTGGCAAGCACCATTTTGAAGGCACCACTTTGATGCAACAACTGTTGGAAAACGAAGGAATAAAAGTAGTTGACAATCAGATTGTGGATTTTGAAAACCATTTTTGGCAACCCAAGATACATCGCTTGAGTGATAATTAAATATTGTCACGCATTAACTTTGCCACATTGTAACTTCTTCACTATCTTTGCAATCTAAAATAAGTCTTAATTAAGATAAGAATTCGATATGAAATTAGACAGAAAAGAAATTTTAAAAGCCTTAGAAACAATTACTATTGCTGGCGAAGGGAAAAACATGGTGGAAAGTGGTGCTGTTACAAATGTAGTTACTTTTGGTGATGAAGCAATTGTTGATTTGGTTCTCACTACCCCAGCGATGCACATTAAAAAACGAGCAGAAGACGATATTAGAAAAACCATCCATGATTTAGTTTCAAAAGAAGCTAAAGTAAAAGTAAATATAAAAGTAGACGTTCCGTCTAAAGAAAATCCTAATCAAATTAAAGGAAAAGCAATTCCTGGTATTAAAAATATTATTGCTGTTGCCTCAGGAAAGGGCGGAGTAGGAAAATCAACTGTTACCGCTAATTTGGCAGTAACCTTAGCTAAAATGGGATTTTCGGTAGGGATTTTAGACGCTGATATTTATGGTCCTTCTATGCCAATTATGTTTGACGTTGAAAATGAAAAACCACTTTCTATAACTGTTGACGGAAAGTCCAAAATGAAACCGATTGAAAGCTATGGTATTAAAATTCTTTCTATAGGCTTTTTTACCTCACCAAGTCAAGCTGTTATTTGGCGTGGACCTATGGCTTCAAAAGCGTTAAACCAAATGATATTTGACGCAGATTGGGGCGAATTGGATTTTATGTTATTGGATTTACCACCAGGAACAGGTGATATTCACTTAT
Source organism: Flavobacterium sp. R1_16 (assembly GCF_057652095.1). NCBI lineage: Bacteria > Pseudomonadati > Bacteroidota > Flavobacteriia > Flavobacteriales > Flavobacteriaceae > Flavobacterium > Flavobacterium sp. R1_16. The sequence continues at coordinate 168,380 of NZ_JBYFCG010000001.1, read as the reverse complement.
CGATAGTACAGTCTTTACCTATAACTGGTGTAGTTGTCGTAAGTACGCCACAAGCAGTGGCTTTAGCCGATGCCAAAAAAGGAGTATCAATGTTTATGTCAGAATCAATAAATGTTCCTGTATTAGGAATTATAGAAAACATGGCCTACTTCACACCCGAAGAGTTGCCAAATAACAAATACTACATTTTTGGAAAAGAAGGAGCAAAAAACTTATCAGAAGATTTACAAGTCCCTTTCTTAGGCGAAGTCCCTATTGTTCAATCAATAAGAGAAGCAGGAGATTATGGCCGACCAGCAGCAATGCAAACAGGTTCAATAATTGAAACTGTTTTTGAAGATATCACTAAAGAAGTGGTGAGCCAAGTGGTGAGTAGAAATGAAAACTTACCGCCTACCGAAGCTGTAAAAATTACAACAATGGCAGGATGTTCAGCCGTAAAAAAATAGAGTATTGATATATTGTTTAGGAGATCGTATCATCTTCAATTAATTATCAAATAGTCTCAAATAATTTAAAAAAATGACAACAGAAGAAATTACAAACAACGTTTTAAAAGCACTTGAGGAAATTAGACCTTTTTTAAATTCTGATGGAGGTGATATCAAACTAATTTCAATCGAAGACAATAAACATGTAAAAGTTCGTCTTGAAGGTGCATGTACAAGTTGTAGCGTAAACCAAATGACGCTTAGAGCTGGAGTGGAAACAACAATTAAAAAGTTTGCTCCAGAAATCGAAACTGTAGTCAATATCCAATAATTATATTCTTTAAAATTATATATTTTGTCTCCAAAGATTAGAAATCTCTTTTGCAGACACTATGTAGTTTTAGAAGCAAATCCAAATTAAAACAAACAACTAATTTCCAAATTACAATGGATGTATCAATAAAAATAAAAGACAGAGAAGGTGTTGTTCACGAAGTTCAAGCTCCAACGGATATGAACATGAATATTATGGAACTCGTTCGTGTCTACGAATTAGCTCCAGAAGGAACTATTGGAGTTTGTGGAGGAATGGCCATGTGTGCATCTTGCCAATGTTACATATTGAATGATTTTGAATTACCAGAAAAAAGTGATGATGAAGAAGCCATGTTATCTGAAGCCTTTAACGTTAAAAACAACAGTAGATTAGGCTGTCAAATCCACATCACTGAAGCCTTAGAAGGATTAGAGCTAGAACTAGCTCCTGAATGAAGCATAAAATAATTACTTATTTAGATTATTTTTTATAATCTCCTTAAACCTCATAAATAAAAAACGCCTCAATTGAGGCGTTTTTTGTTAAAATATAAATGATTATTATCGTTTAATCATTCGAACCGATCTCACTTTATCTCCTTGGCTTACAATCACGTTGTATACACCAGAAGGATAGTTCGTTCCAATCTCTTTAGTACTCAACTCAGATACAGTAGCTTTTTGAACCTCAAGTTCTCTTCCTAACATATCGTATACTTGTACTTGAACCAAATCATCACTTGAACTTTGAATGTCTAAGCTAAAGTGTCTTGCAAATGGATTCGGGAACGCTTTCACCTCAAATACATTACTGTTAATATCCTGAGCGGCCATTCTTGTGATTGGTGCTGGTGTGCTTACATTACATGCAGGACCATAAGATTGCCAAGTACCATTATTTATTGCTACTCGTATTGAATAAGTAGTACTTGATTCTCCTCCCCCAGGACTTAATTGTGACAAGGTGAAGTATCGGTATGGAGAATCAAAAGTTCGAACTCCAAACGACCCACCAGTAACTTCAAAACGATATTGGGTAGCCCCTACAACTGAATTAGCATATATAGTGGTATTTAGAGTAGGTAAAGTTGTACCACATCGATTCAACATAATTTGAGTAGTGTTAACAACAACCAATGCTGGGGTGTTAATTGTACATGGAGTGCCATAAGCCAACCACTGTCCTCCATAGAAAAGTGACACACTAACAGAATATGATTTACTATACTCAGCTACTCCTGGGATTTGTGTTAGTTTAAATGCTCTAATATTTAATATATCATTGTCATAGAAATAGTCAACTCCATTTTTAGTAACTTTAAAACGATAATCTGTAGCTCCTGTAATACCATTACAATAGATCGGCGTATCTAAAGTAGCTATTGTTGAACCACATTGATTTGGCATTACAGTTGTACATAACCCAATGGTTACACTTGCTGTTCCTGATTGAGCCTGAGAACAACCTGTATTGAAATCTTCCACTCGAACTAAAGTATAAACAGCTGTTCGAACCGTATTTGTCGGCACAGAAACCGTAGCTGTACTACTGCCTGTCGCAGAGATTACTGACAATTCCGTTGGATTACTATCAATAGTATAATAAAATTTATACTTTACGATCCCTGTTCCACTAGCTCCCGTAAAAGTGATAAGTGGTGATGATGTACTTAAACATGTTGTTGTAGTGCCTGATACGGAACCAGTTGGCAATGGATTAACTAATAAAGTTCCATCTACATAAGTAATGTCATAATTAGCTATACCTGTACCCACCGCATTTGACCCTACAATTGCATAGCTATTAGCAGCTGCTCCAGAACTAGATCCTGCACTTGTTAAAGTAATAGAATCAACACTATCACCTGCTACAATAGAACCACGTGTGTATTCTGATCCATCAAAACTAAACACACTTCCTTGGCATTTTACTTGATCATTAACTGTAATGGTTAAAGCCCTCTTATCGATTGTGAATAGATATGGACTAGAGCTATTTGCACTATAATTATTACTTTCAGTAACACTTGCTACAACCTGATAGTTTCCTGCATTTGTAGGAGCAGTGCTTGATGAATATGCTGTTCCTCCAACATTAGTATATAATAATGACCTGTCTCCATCTGAAGCTGTTGTTATAGATGCAGGTCCCTGAGGGAAACTATTATAAGTAAAATTCTGAGTTCCTGAAACAGATATTGTTGGAGTTATTGGCGAAGCAAAAACCAAAGTACTTGTTAGTGATGGAGAAATTCCGTCAGGAGCTATTACTTGATTTGTTCCTGTTGTAACTGTACCTGGATAAGACCACGAAGAACCATTATAAACGGCTGTTCGCAAAGTTGAAACGGTTGGCGTACCTAATAAATCGCCTGCAACATAAGTAAATGTCCCTGTATAAGTTGAGGCAAATGTACTTCCTGATGGTTTAGTAACCGACCAAGCTCTTGCTATAGCTTTTGTTGTATCTAAATTTAAAGTAGAATATGGTGAGTTACTAAAATCACTAATAGCCGAAGTAGAAACTAACACATCTCCCGCCGCAAAATCTGTAGCTGAAACATTTAATGAAGCTGGAGCATAATTAGTATCATCTCCTACTTCAAAAACTTTTGTTCCGCTTGTTGTTATATTTTTTTGCAAGTTTCCGTTTATCCACCCATTGGTTCTTGTAACTGAGCCTGTTGATGGTATGATTGCTTTATTAGTTCCTGTAACTAACAATCCTTTTGTTAAAGAAAGGGTATTGTTAAAAGTGGCATTATTAGACAAAACAACATTTCCACTTGTTGCCTTATCCACAATCATGTAATCAAACGTCTCTCCTCCTGATTTAACAATTGTTTGATCTCCTGTCTCAGCATTAAAAAATACTGCTCTCCCATTAGGTGTAAACAATCCTGTTGTGTGAGTCCAATTACCTTTGATGTGTATGTCTCCACCTGTACCATCTCCTAAGGAAAGGTCTCCAGCTATACTAATATCTCTACCAACTGTCACCGCACCACTAGACATACCAAGCCCAAAATCCATATAAAATTTAGATCCAGCACCAATAGTTAAATCACGAGCTAATGACAAGTTAGTTGTATTATCCCCAGCATTATTAGGATAATCCAGCGTTGTGCTATTGCTTAAAGTTATGTCATTAGGATAACCCGCACCAGAATTAGCACTCCATTCTATCGATCTATTATAAGTAGCTCCAGAATTATATAAAAGCAATGAAGAACTACCATAAGTAGGAGCAACCGCATTTGTAGCTGCACTTACAAAACCTCCTGCATTTAACTTTAATGTTCCATTTACTGTAAATGTTCCAAACATAACTTCTAAACCTCGCGTTAAGGTTAAAGTAGCTCCTGTATTTGGTAATGAAACATTTAAAAATCGGCATACACTTCCTGCTCCTGATACAGTTAATGTTCCTGTTGTATTGCTATAAGTCAAATTAATATCATTCCCAGCACCAACATTAGTTCCTGTAATAGATTCCCCAACAGAAAGCGTAGGAGTAGCTCCTGTCATAGTAATTGTTTTAGCAACTCCAGAAGCATTTTGAACATTCCCCGAAGTAACTGTAAAATTACCTGCAATATTAATATCATTTGCAGGTTGTAATAATGATGATGCTGTTTTTGCTACTGTTAAATCTCCAAAGGATTCTCCTCCAGATTTTGTTATGGTTTGTGTTCCAGAACCATTAAAAGTTACTGTACGATTATTGTGTGTAAAGGTTCCTGAATTAGTCCAGTTTCCTCCTACAGTAATATTTCCGCCAGTGCTTGCGCCTAATGTAAGTGTTCCGCTATTCAAAACATTACCACTAACTGTTAAGGTATTTGCCGAAGGCGTATTAACCGTTGAACCACTATCTATAGTAAGATCCCCTTTTACCGTATAATTGGAACTATTAGGTATCGTTAAGGTTGTATTATTACTAATCTGAACACTAGCAGGTAAACCCAAACCAGGCCCTCCAGTTCCAGTTACCCATGGTCCTGACATACTCGTAACAGTAGTTCCCGTGTTAAATAATAGTTTAGAACCTGGTCCGTAAGTCACAACGTTATTACCAAATACTCCGTTAGTATTTAGCTGAACTGTTCCATTAACAGTATATCCTCCACTTCCATTTCTATAGAGGTTATTAGTATTTTGAATCAATAATGTTCCGTTAATAGTTCGTGCTAAGTTATCATTTAATTGTAATCCTCCATTATTGGTAGTGGCAGCTATTAGAGAAACATTGAATGGACTATTAGTTGCTGGCCAACATAACTCTCCATTACCTGAATTAAAATTATAAGTGCCTGTCGATCTAAATTCTAATGTAGAGGCAGCTCCATACGTCCAAGTACCACTACCTGTTACTGTAGCATTTCCTCCTCCTCCGTTAAGACTTCCTCCAATGGTAAATGTACCATTTATAGCTACTGCCGCATTGGTAACAAATTTTGAAGTCGCTATTAATTGTCCTCCTGCATCTACGGTTATAGCACCTGTTTGTGTAAAGTTTGAGCTTATAGTAATTACTGCTCCACTTACAATCTGAACAATATCTGATGTTGTTGGAGCAACATTTCCTACCCAACTATTCCCATCAGTCCAAGGCCCTGTTACAGCCTTAGATACTTTTAGAGTACTCGTTGTACCAGTTACTGTTATGTTTTGAGTGGTAGCCCCTGTTGAAGCTAATGATACTGATTTTGCAACAGCCGTTTCTGACCCTGTAGGCACATAGCGCACATATAAATTAGCACTTACACTACCGCTTGAAGGAGTATAAGATACTGAACCTCCTGTTGTACTCCATGAAGAGTTATCTTTACTTACCTGATAGTAAGCAGGTGCTGTAACAACAATATCTGCTGTTAAATTTGTTCCTGTAACTGCAAATGTTTGCGATGCAGAAGTTCCACCCACGGTCGTGCTGAAAGCCGCCGTTGCTGGAGTTACTCCTATAGCAGGCCCTACTGACGGACAAGTTGCTAAAGTAACTCCATAATTAGTTCCTGTTCCTGTAAGAGTATAGCATCTATCACTATTAACTCCTGTTATGTTAACTGTCTGTTTGCCATTACCATTACCGTTATTAAATACTATAGTTACATCTGAATTAGTATAGGTAAATGTATAAGTCCACCAACCACCTCCTGCATTGGTCATTATAAGACCTGGCCAACCAGACCCTATACCAGATGGCGTAAGCGTACCTCCATTGAAAGCATATAAATACCCAGAACCTGACCAATCTGCTGGTTGTTGAAATTGAACCGTAATTGAATTTGCAGCTGTTCCAGTAGCAGTGTAATTTACAGTTGTAGCACCAGAAGAAGCTAAACTTATAGTTTTACCAACCGCATTTTCTCCTGCAGTTGGCTTGTATCTAATTGACAAGGTGCCACTAACACTACCACCAGACTGTACAAATGTAGCTGTCGATCCCCAAGTTGTTCCGTCTGAGCTTACTTCATAATAAGCAGGAGCAGTAGCTGTGATGTTTCCATTCAGGTTTGAACCTGTTACTGTAGCGGTTTGCACGCCAGAGGTAGCGCCTACATTAGCACTATAAGTACCTGATGAAGTACCTAATGTTATCAATGGCTGAACCGCAGTTCCCGTTACCGTAATATTTTGAGTATTAGAATTTGTCGAAGTTAACGCTACCGTTTTATTCGCACTTGTCTCAGCCCCAGTAGGTACGTAGCGCACATATAGCGTTGCGTTTACGCTACCACTTGAAGGAGTGAAGGTAACATTTCCTCCTGTTGCGCTCCAAGATGAATTGTCTGTACTTACCTGATAATAAGCAGGAGCCGTAGCTGTAATATTGGCAGTTAAATAACTACCTGTTACAGTAAACGACTGAGATGCAGATGTTCCTCCTACAGTAGTACTGTATGTTGCAGTTGTAGGAGTTGCCGAAATTACAGCAGGAGCTGTTCCTGTTGCGACATAATTTACAGTTGTTGCTCCTGTAGAAGCTAAAGTTATATTTTTAGCAACAGCATTCTCGCTTGCAGTAGGTTTGTATCTAATAGACAAAGTACCACTAACATTACCTCCTGATTGTACAAATGTTGCTGTGCTACCCCAAGTTGAACCATCTGAACTTACTTCATAATAGGTTGGAGCTGTAGCAACAATATTAGCCGTTAAATTAGACCCCGTAACTGAAGAGGTTTGCACTCCAGAAGTTCCGTTAACTGCAACATTATAAGTCCCTGAAGAAGTTCCAAGTGTTATTATAGGAGAACTACCTGTGACTGTAATTGTAAAGGAAGTACCTTTCAAAAACACCAATCTGTCCGTCATAACAGGAATAATAGTATGAACTCCCTCAGATAAAGCAGAGGTATTATATGCCGTAACTGTAGAAGTTGTTGCCTTTGCAGAAGTAAGTGTTGGAGTTGTTGCTCCATCTACATAATACTGTATATACATATTTCTTCCGTAAGAAGTAGTAGCACTACTAGTAACCGCAGTAAGATTTACCGAAGCTGTTCCAAAAGGAATAGAACTACTACTTGGAGTTACTGATGTGAACGTTGTAGCATTTGTTTTAGAATTTGACCCTCCCGTAACATACCTAGCTCCCGCAGCGTTTGTTGCCGTTTGACTGGTAAATCCGCCTGTTCCTGCCCAACCTCCACAATTATTACTAACAGAAAGGGTTCCTGGCACATTTGTTCCTAACATACTTAAATAAACATCCGTAGTACTCATAGCTGTCTTGGCCGTTGTTGCAATACACGTAGTAGAAGAATTATTAGTCACACCCAATGTTCCAGCATAAGACTGATTAATATAAAACATTATATCTGTTCCGCTAAGAACTGCAGACGGAACATTTAAATTAGCCTTCCATTCGCCAGCTATTGAAGTACCCGAAGAACTATACGGTATAAAATAAAAATTACTAGGTAATGAAGTAACATTATTCGTTTTCCCTGTTATAGGTGTAGGTAATGATCCTGCTGCCGTGGACACATTGTAACTACTAGAGCCCGCCAAAACTGTTGCGCCACCACTACCATTTCCAAAATAAAAAGCAGTAGCCCCAGTCCACTGAGGAGTAACAGTAAAAGACCATATGTCATTCCCAACCGAAGTCATTACATAAGAACGCAAATAACTAGCTGTCCCTATAAATATGTGGGGGGTTGACCACGACGTCTGACTGTTGTCGAAATAGTAGGTTGTATTATTTGGAATATCAAATGCAAAGGCATCTGAAGCAAATCCAAAAACTCCTACACAAACAAACATTAAAACCCGTAAGCGGTTTTTAAAATGAAGTAAAGTGTTCATCATAATTTTGGTTTAAAAAATTTATAAAATTGGTTTGGTATTTTTGTATTCTTCTTTTAAAATTTAGGTTCAGTTTTTTATCCAAAAACAAACCCAAATATGATATAAAATGCCTTTTAGCGCTATCGATTTTTCTCCATGAAATGCAAATAAAATCGCCCAAATACACTATTGTTCCTAAGAACACCTACAAACAACATAAGTATTTTCTGACACCTAAAGTTATCAACATTCTAAGTTAACAAAAAATACAATTCATACAACAGCGTAAAAACAAACAGCTAACACTACAACGTTTTCGTGTTGATAAATTGTTATTTTTTTGTAAATAAATTACTTAGAACGAAAAAAAATCAGAGAAAAATTATTGATTTCAAAATGGAAAATGAAGAAAAATAAGAGGCTTTTTACTTTCCTTATACACAAGAATTACGTAGTACTAATTTTGAGAATAGAAAATCATGATTTGAATGCAAATCATTGTAAATAATCTCACTCTGGTTTTATTTAAAGTAGCTTGAAATCGGGAAGGGATTTTAAATAGAATAGATCTTTTTTATCTTATCGACAATAACCTGAGCCAATTGTTCGTGGCTTTCAAAAGTCCAACCTGCTATATGAGGTGTAAGTAAGACATTATCAGCATCTAATAAATATTGAAAAGCTTCAGGAATCGTCGTGTCTTGGAAAAGACTTTCAAAAGACAACTTCTCATATTCCAAAACATCGAGACCAGCCCCGAGTATTTTACCAGATTGCAAAGCAGCTACTAAATCGGAAGTGACGATATTTTTCCCTCTGGAAGTATTAATAAACCATAATGGTTTAGCAAACCGATTGATAAAAGTAGCATTGACCATCTTATCCGTTTCTGCTGTCCATGGAAGATGCAAACTTACAACATCTGCTCTCTGTTGTAATTCTACCAAAGAAACTTGTTGCGCATTTTCATCTGCTTGATTTGGTAAAATGTCATGAAACAGAACTTTTACATCAAACCCTCGTAGTTTTTTGGCAAAGGCTTTTCCCATATTTCCATAACCAATTATACCAACAGTCTTTCCATCCAACTCATGTCCACGATTACTTTCTCTATTCCATTGACCTGATTTAATTTCGGAATTGGCTTTATTGAGATTGTTCATTAGTGATAATAACATAGCCAATGTATGTTCGCCCACAGCATTTCGATTTCCTTCTGGAGCGGCAATAAGATGAATTCCTTTACTCAAGGCATAATCACAATCGATACTTTCCAAACCAGCTCCAACTCGTGCTATAAATTGCAATTGAGTGGCTTTATCTAAAAAATGACGGTCAATTTTAAATCTGCTACGAATGACAATGCCCTGATAATCCTGAATTTTAGCTTCAATTTCTTCCTTAGAAGAACTAAAATCATTGTGATTAACAAAGCCTGATTCTTGCAATTGCTCCCAAAGCAAAGGGTGATTGCTATCAATATGTAGAATTTTGACAGGAGTTTTCAAGAGTTATCCCTTAATCTGTTTCAAAGACGTTTTAATACCTACTATTAATGATGAGCTGAATCCGAGATGCTCCATTTCGTTCAATCCTGCAATGGTACATCCTTGTGGTGTGGTCACTCGATCTATCAATTGCTCAGGATGCACTTTTTCTTCAAGCAACATTCGAGCAGCTCCTTTTACAGTTTGCGCCGATATAGCTAATGCCGTTTGTGAATCAAAACCAATTTCTATACCTGCTTGCATTGAAGCTCTAATGTATCGCAATGCAAATGCAGTTCCACTAGCTCCAAGAACAGTAGCTGCATCCATTAATTTTTCATCAATTATAGGAGCAGTACCTAAATCCTGAAATAGAGTAATGACTTTTTGAGCGGCTTCTTTATCTTTTTCTTGAAACGATATGCAAGTGGCTGACTCCGCAAATTGAGCAGCAATGTTGGGCATAATTTTTACTATAGAATGCAATTGATTGGTTTTCTTTTCTAGACTTTCAATAGTTACACCGCTCACAGCAGAAGCAATAGTTTTATTGGAAATTACTGGAAGAATTTCTTTCAACACCGTATCCACCTGATAGGGTTTTATGGTCAAAATGATACAATCTGATTCTTGAATTTGATGCGTATTATCACTTGAAACTGTAACTCCTAATTTTTCAAGATGTAAAATTGGGGCAGTATTTCTTCTGGTTATGGTTACTTCATTTCCTTTAGTATACTTTGCTATTCCAACCGCAATAGCTACTCCTAAATTTCCACCTCCTATAATATGTATTTTCATCCGTTTACAATTTAAAATCCTAATATTAATCTCGCTATTCCAAAATATAATATAATCCCAAAAACATCATTTGTAGTCGTAATAAAAGGACCTGTAGCAATTGCTGGATCAATCTTGTTTTTGTGTAAAAACAAAGGTACTAGGGTTCCCAAAGTCGCTGCAAAAAGAATCACAACAATAATAGAAATAGAAATCGCTAATCCTACTTGATACTGTTGGTACATAATGGAATGATAGAGCAATAAAAACAAAGAAATTATGGTTCCCGAAATCATAGCAACGGTCAACTCTTTACTAAAATATTGCTTACTGAATTCTTTTAAGGTTCCATTCGCCAAACCTTGAACTACAATTGCAGAAGCTTGTACCCCAATATTTCCAGCGGTAGCCGAAAGTAATGGCACAAATATGATTAAAGTGGAATATCTTTGAAATGCTAGTTCGTTACTTTTCAATGCAAAGGAAGCTATGATTTCTATTACCATTCCTATTAACAACCAAGGTAAACGTGCTTTGGTTAACTCTAAAACACTGTCATTAGCCTCAACATCCTGAGTAATACCCGCTGCTAATTGGTAATCTTTATCGGCTTCATCTTTAATTACATCGACAATATCATCAATAGTGATACGACCTACTAATCGTCCCAATTCATCAATCACTGGAATAGCCTCTAAATCGTACTTCTGCATGATACGTGCTACCTCAACATCTTCAGTATCTACCTGAACCCAATTTAATTTTCGAATATAGACTTCGCTAATAGGTGTTTTTGTAGAAGTGGTCAATAAATCTTTCAATGACAACCGCCCTTTCAATCGGTTTTCATCATCGACTACATATATAGAATGAACTCTTGATATATTTTCGGCCTGAATACGCATTTCTTTGACGCAGGTAAGCACGTTCCAATTTTCGTTGACTTTCACCAACTCCTTGTGCATAATTCCTCCCGCAGTATGCTCATTATAGCGAAGTAAATCAACAATATCCTTGGCATGCTCTACGTCCTGAAGCTCAGAAATTACTTCTTCTTTTCTGCCTTTAGAAAGTTCGGCAATAATATCAGCAGCGTCGTTGGTTTCGAGTTCATCCAACTCTTCAGCTATCTCTTTTGGTGAAAGGCGATTAAGAATGTTTTCTCTTAAATCATCTTCCAATTCCAGAAGAATCTCAGCTGTTTTCTCGCTATCTAAAACTTTGAAAATATAGGTTGCTTCGTCAAAATCAAGCTCATCCAAAATTTCGGCTATATCAGCATGGTGCAAATCATTCAATAGGACTTCCAATTGGTTGTCGTCTTTGTTTTGAATCAATTGCTCTAATTGTTGAATTAGTTCTTTGCTGATTTTAAACTCCATCGGCGGCTATTTTTTGCGTTAATGCTACAAATTGTTCAACAGATAATTGCTCTGGTCTGAGGTCAAAGATAGTATCTTCTCTTAAATTATCCGACAAATTTAAAGTTTTTAAACTGTTTCTCAATGTTTTTCTTCGCTGTTGAAAAGCAGTTTTTACAATGCTAAAAAATAATTTTTCATTACATGGTAAACTGTAATTTTCTTTTCTTCGCAATCGCAAAACCCCCGATTTTACTTTTGGTGGCGGTATAAAAACAGTTTCATCAACTGTAAATAGATATTCGGCATCATAGAATGCTTGAGCTAAAACCGATAAAATCCCATAGGCTTTACTTCCTTTTTTCTCACATATCCTCTCAGCTACTTCCTTTTGAAACATTCCAGCAAATTCAGGAATTTGATTTCGATATTCCAAGGCTTTAAAAACAATTTGTGTAGAAATATTGTATGGGAAATTTCCAATTATAGCAAACTGCTTTCCATCAAAAACTTCATTGATGTTGTATTTTAAAAAATCCTTAGCAATGATTTTCCCTTTAAGTTTTGGAAAATTCTCTTCGAGATACACCACCGACTCAGAGTCGATTTCTATAACGTATGTATTTATAGGTTTGTCTAATAAATATTTGGTGAGTACTCCCATCCCGGGACCTATTTCTAGAACCTCATTGTATCCCCCAAAATTCAAAGTATCTGCAATTCTTTGTGCTATACTTTCGTCTTTCAAGAAGTGTTGTCCAAGATGTTTTTTAGCTTTTACTTTTTCCATAGTTTCGTTTCGAGAAGTTGAAAAGTAGGAAGCCAATCAATCTCTTTTTAATTATGATTTAAAATTACTGAGCACTTGCCATAGAGTAATGCTCGCTAATATGTTCTAACTCTGTTCTGAATGAAAATAGTTTATCTGCAAACAATCGAATAGCCTCGTTTCTCAATCTCGGTGCGTCTTCCTTGTAATATTTTTCCAACTTTTCCTTGCTATCTGTAGTGTACTGAACAGCATAGGTAATCTCATCATTTTCGTTCTCCACAAGAACTCTAACCAATCGTGCCGAAGTAAATTTTCCTGTAGCTAAAACATCTGGAATATGTTGTTCTTGTATCCAAGTCAACCATTGTTCATGGATGCTTTCACTAACTGTTGTGGTTACGTTATAAATTATCATGAGAATAGCGTTGTTATGTGGTTCAAATTACAAATTTCCGAATTATAAATTAGTATCTCCTCGCAATTGCCGGTATTTTTTTCTGGCATCGGTAAAATAAATGCTGTCTTCATGATGAAAAATAATTTGTTCGTAGAGCGATTTTGCTTTTTGTTTGGCTTGTTCTCCTCCTGAACTTTGATTTACATCTAGAGACAATTTGTTATAAATTTCAGCCGAAAAATAATAGGCTTCGTCAATATAAATACTCTCCTTGTGGTGATCGATAATTTCCTGATAATAACTTATTGCAGCTAAATAATCTCCCGTTTTTTCATATAATTTACCCAATCTCAAAAAAGTAACAGCTTCAATCTCCTGACCTTTAAAGCTTTTTAAAATAGCTTGATAGAGTGCTGCCGCTTCTTTATTTTTATTTTGGTACAATAAATAATCTGCATGAGCAAATTGTTTCAACGCCGTCTGGGTAGAATCAGCAACAGTATTGTCGTTAATTAAAAGAAAATATTCTAAGGCATCGTTAGCAATTAATTGCGTGGAAGCCGACTTGAGCTCTTTGAACTGCTTTTGTGCCCATTCAAAATCTCCTTTGAAATAGCTGGTTTTGGCAGCTTTTAAACTGGCCTCATGCCCTATAACATCATTTTTTAAATCTTCCTCAATTTGAGAATAATAAATCAATGCCTGATTGAATTTTTCTTCAAACAACAAAATATCGGCCAATTCCATTTTGACATCTGCTTTTTGATACTCGTTCAATGGTAATTCTAATGCTGCATTTAAAATCTTTTTGCCTTGTTCAGGGTTTTTTAAATAAAAAGTCGAAAAATGCGCTTGCATAATTTGTAACGAAAGCGAATACGGACTGATGCCAAACTCTTTCAACAACACATCTAAATCGGATTCTATAGATTTAAAATCTTTTTCTTGAGCAGTATCTATTCGCATTTGAAGCAAAAAACTATGCGCTTGAATGAGTAATTCTAAATCTTTGGTGTTATCCAAAACAAAAGTCAGAATTTCTTTAGCGGTTTCCTGTTCTTGTTCTTCGACAGCTAATTGTGCTAAGTTAACTATATTAGAAAAGGTTTCTGGATTGCGTTTGTAAATGGCTTTTTCCTGAATAAAGGCCTTACCGTATTCTTTTTGTTGTACATAAAACCAACTCAAATATTCATTCCAAAATACGTCTTGATTTTTTTGAGCTCTAACTAATAAGGCTTTTCGCAACGTTTCGTTAAACATTTCATTAGCATCTTCTGTCATGAATCGCGACAACTGATTTTGAATCATGATGGAGCTTTGCGGATTGGTATAGGCTTCATTCAGAAATTTTTCAATCATCATGTTGGTATTTCCCAACTGACCGTATAGAATTGCCATTTGATAATTGAAATTGAAAAGTGGTTCTTGAGCTACCGCTATTTCATAAGATTGTAAAGCATAATCAATCAACACCTTTCTCTCAAAAGTTCCCGCAATACCGTAGACTTCATTTGGATTTTTTTTGATTTTATCAATGGCTTGGTCGTAATATTCTTTGGCTTTTGCTGTATTTTTTTGCAATTGATAATTGTATCCCAATTCAACCAATAGACTTGATTGCTTGTACCTATCCAATCGCTCTCGAATGACTTTCTCTGCAATATCGTATTGTTGTAACTGTTGGTAACAATCGATTACTTTTTGAAAATAATAGCCATTGCCAGGTTGATATTTTAGCAACTCTTCAAAACTGATTTTTGCCTTTTCAAAATCGCCTTTATCAAAATAATTCTGTGCTAATTGTTCGTTTTGAGAAAAAGCAATTAGTGTAAAAAAGAAAGTTAAGCAAAGCAGGAATTTTTTCATTTAGTTCCAATAAAAACGACAATGTACTAAAGTAACACATTTGTCCTAAAGTACTACATTGTTTTAAAAAGATTAACTTTTTAATCAATGATATCAAATCCGCAATACGGACGCAAAACCTCAGGAATTACAATACCTTCAGCTGTTTGATAATTCTCTAAAATTCCAGCTAAAACTCTCGGTAAAGCTAGCGAACTTCCATTTAAAGTATGTGCTAGTTGATTTTTTCCGTCTTTGTCCTTGAAGCGCAATTTCAAACGATTCGCTTGAAAGGTTTCAAAATTAGAAACTGAGCTGATTTCCAACCAACGCTCCTGAGCCGTTGAATACACCTCAAAATCATAGGTTAATGCCGATGTGAAACCCATATCTCCACCACACAAACGCAAAATGCGATAGGGCAATTTTAATTCTTGAAGAATTCCTTTTACGTGCTCTACCATTCCTTCTAAAGCTTCATAGGATTTTTCTGGATGCTCTATTCGAACAATTTCTACTTTATCAAATTGATGCAAACGATTCAATCCGCGAACATGTGCTCCGTATGAACCCGCTTCTCTTCTAAAACAGGGCGTATAGGCTGTACACAAAACAGGCAATTCATTTTCGTTTAAAATAACATCGCGAAATAAATTAGTTACAGGCACTTCAGCCGTTGGAATCAAATACAAATCATCTACTGTTGCATGATACATTTGCCCTTCTTTATCCGGTAACTGTCCAGTTCCATATCCTGATACTTCATTAACTAAATGAGGTACTTGAACTTCTTTATATCCAGCAGCCGTGTTTTTGTCTAAGAAATAATTAATCAAAGCGCGTTGTAATTTGGCCCCCTTTCCCTTATACACTGGAAATCCTGCACCCGTGATTTTTACACCCAACTCAAAATCGATAATATCATATTTTTTTACCAATTCCCAATGCGGTTGTGCTCCTTCGTGCAGAACTGGAATAACTCCTTCTTGAAGAACCGTAACATTATCCTCAGCCGCTTTCCCATTAGGGACAATATCAGCGGGAAGGTTCGGTATGGTGTATAATTTTTGAGCCAAATCTTGAGCTAAAACATCTAGTTTTTCAGCTAATTCTTTGGTTTTTTCTTTTAGCTGAACCGTTTTTTCTTTTAGAGCAGTTGCTTTTTCTTTTTTACCGCTTTTCATCAGTTCGCCAATGGATGCCGACAATTTATTAGATTCTGATAAAGTGTTGTCCAATTCCACCTGAGTAGCACGACGTTTTTCGTCCAATTGTACCACTTCTTCCACAAGACCCTTAGCATCTAAATTTCTTTTCGCTAAAGCTTTAATTACTTTTTCTTGGTTGTCTCTAATAAATGCGATCTGTAACATGTTTGGATTTTTAATGTCCGCAAATTTAAGGAATTACTTTTTATTTGAACTGACAAAAGAAAAAAGTTGAAGACTCAATCTTTACTATGAATTAGTAATTCAATACCCTTTCTATTTATATTAACATTTACCTATTTATTATTTCGCTAAATTCGCAAAAACATCAATAAATAATGAAAAAATTAGGAGTGCTTTTCTTTCTATTTTCTATTGCAGTAATAGGTCAAAATTCTGAAAAGGAACTGGAAGCCATTGTAAAAGCAGAAAAAAAATCAGCTTCTAAAAAGATGGCCTTGATGACCAATCCCAACACCTACAATTATGATATTGTATACCACAGATTGCGATGTAAGGTAGACCCCGCTATTCAATTTATTGATGGTGAAGTCACTACAAAATACATCGCTAAGGAAAATATTAATTCTGTTACTTTTGACTTGTCAAATGATTTGGAAGTGAGCACTGTAAAGCAAAGAGGAAATGATTTAACTTTTTCAAGAAGTGCCAATAATGAACTAATCATAAATCTTCCAGTGACTCAAAACACCAATGTGCTTGACTCGCTAACAATCACCTATTCAGGAATTCCTCCCACAAGTGGATTTGGTTCTTTTATCACATCGGAACACAATGCTACTCCGGTGCTATGGACTTTATCAGAACCTTTTGGCGCTATGGAATGGTGGCCTTGTAAACAAGATTTAAATGACAAAGTAGATAGTATTGATGTTTTTATTACAGCACCAACTGCCTATGTTGCTGTTTCTAATGGTCTAGAAGTTACACAAAAAGACAATAATGACGGAACCAAAACTACTCATTTTCATCATGGGTATCCCATACCCGCCTATCTAATTGCCATAGCCGTTACCAATTACAGCATTTATAATCAACAAGCAGGAACAAGTCCTAATCAGTTTCCAATTATAAATTATATCTATCCAGAAAATCTAGATACCAATTTAACCAATTTAGAGCAAACACCCTTAATCATGGATTTCTACGAAGCTGCATTTACACCATACCCATTCAGGAGTGAAAAGTACGGTCATGCACAATTTGGTTGGGGTGGCGGAATGGAGCATACTACTGTCTCATTCATGGGAGGTTTTAGTCGTGGATTGATTGCTCATGAATTAGCCCATCAATGGTTTGGAGATAAGGTAACCTGTGGCTCATGGAATGACATTTGGCTCAATGAAGGATTTGCAACCTATTTGGCCTCCTTAGTTATTGAACATTTTGATGGAGAAACAGCCTTTATCAATGATAAGACAAACATGGTCAACTTTGTTACCTCGTCAACAGATGGTGCTGTTTATTTGACAGATGAGGAAGCAACCAATGTTAATCGAATTTTCAGTAGTCGTTTGAGCTACAATAAAGGGGCTATGGTTTTAAATATGCTTCGTTTCAAATTAGGCAATGCCGCTTTCTTTCAAGGGTTGAAAAATTATTTAAATGATACTGCTTTGGCTTACAATTATGCCAAAACTCCCGATTTACAGATGCATCTAGAGGCCGTTTCAGGAATGAATTTAACTGAATTTTTCAATGATTGGATATACAATCAAGGGTATCCCACCTATACTATCACAGCCCACAACAGCGCTCCAGGTCAAGTTCAAATAAGCATTAATCAAACCCAATCACACTCTTCAGTATCGTTCTTCGAAATGCCTGTTCCTATCCGATTGATTGGCGAGAGCGGACAACAAAAAGACGTCGTTTTAGATAATAGTTTCAACGGACAAATTTTTCAAGTAGACGTTCCTTTTGTAGTAAGTGATGTGGTTTTTGATCCGAAAAAAGACATAATTTCTAAAAACAACTCTACTTCATTAAATGTGGGGAATTTTGATTTCAAAAACCAAATAAAAGTATATCCTAACCCTGCAACTAATAAACTAAACGTAAACTTACCCAAAGGATTGATGATTGAAAAAACTATTTTTTATAACTCTTTGGGACAAAAAATAAAAGAATCAACTTCTGAAAATTCTTGGGACATTACCAATTGGTCAAAAGGAATTTACTACATGAAAATAAAAACCAGCCTAGGAACAAAACAAATGAGTTTTATTAAAAATTAAAAACAAATTCCAAAAACTTTTACCCTATAGCCTTAACTCTAGAAACCATAAAGGATATTAAAACTCCAAAAATTCCAATAAATGCGAAAGAATACCGCAAATTAAATAATTCAGCTATATAGCCAATAACTGGTGGCCCCATTAAAAACCCAAAAAAACTTACACTTGAAACTATGGTTAAGGCTTCTCCTGGCGGAACAGATGGGTTTTTTCCAGCAACACTATAAAGTGTGGGAACAACAGTGGAAACACCTAATCCTACCATCATAAACGAAAGTGTACAAGGAATGATATATGGAAACAATACCGCCACAAACAATCCTGTTGAAATCATAAGACCGCTAATTTGCAATACAGGTTTTGCTCCAAATTTATGAATCAAGCCATCTCCTAAAAAACGTCCGCCGGCCATCATAATCATATAAGACGCATAACCCAAAACAACCCAAGCTCCTGGGGCTTTTACTATTTCTTTAAAATAGACGCCACTCCAGTCAAACATCACTCCTTCACTTGCCATACAACAAAAGCCAATAATTCCTAACCAAATAAGTGTACTGTCGGGTTTAGAAAAGAACGCTTTCTTTTCGGAAATAATTTTATCTTTAGTAACAATCAAAAATTTATAATTAAAAGCCATTAATAGGACTACAAGTACAACTACTATCAAAAAATGAATATATGGCGACAAACCAAGAGCTACCATGCCTATTCCTAATAGTGCCCCTGAAAACCCAGCAAAACTCCATGATCCATGAAAAGAACCCATAATAGTTCTTTTGAAAAGTTCCTCAGTGTAAACTCCCTGAGTGTTTATAGCGATATTACATAGATTGCTAGTGACACCAAAAGCCAGCAATCCTAGAGCTAGATGCCATGCTTTTGTCGCAAGACCGAGATTGGTCAAACTAATAGCATATAATATAAGTGAAAAAATTAAAACATGATAACTGCCAAACCGAGTAACCAATTTCCCTGAAAAAGGCATAACTATTAATTGACCAATGGGTAAAGCAAACAAAATAGTTCCTAAATCCCCTTCACTTAAATGAAGCGTTGTTTTAATATCAGGAATTCTACTGGCCCATGAAGCAAAGGTCAATCCCATGGCGCAATAAAAAGACGTAACAGCCCATCGAACCCTATTGAGATAGGAAGTTTTTAAATGTTTAAAGCTTTTTCTGTCTTGGGCTTTCGTCTGAAAACGAGTAATAAAATTTATATCTATCAAATCAACTCGGTTTTTAAATATGGATGCCTCAAAAATACGAAAAGTAGAACTAAATAAAGAACGCCTTGAAAATTCAAGTCTTAAATACAGTTCACAGAGGAATTACTTTATTTTCAATACTACTTTGGATAGCAGCTTCTATAATTCGCATCACTTTTACCCCTTCTTCAGCAGTCACTGGCTCTTCATGATTCTTGATAATGGAATCATACAAACCATCAAAAAAATCATAATAATTTCCCGCCATTGTTGGAACTTTACTGTAGACTATTTTTCCGTCAATTTCGGTATGCAAAACGCCCTCTTTCTCTGATGATTCTTTTCCCCAATCTAATACATTGGGCTTCTTTCCCGCTTTTAATTCATCTTCTTGAACATCGCCACGAGTCTTGAGAAAAGAACCTTTTTTACCATGAATTACATACGACGGAATAGCTTCTCGCACAAAAAAACCTGCTTTCAACCGAACTCGAAAAGTAGCATAATACAACAAAATATCGATACAATCATCAACTACGGAGTGGTCACGAGAAATTCGAATGTCAGCAAAAACAGCATTAGGAAACCCAAACAAATACAATGCTTGGTCAATAAGATGTGGTCCTAAATCTTTTAAAATTCCCGCTCCTGCAGTAGGCGTTTCTTTGTGTTGTTTCGGACTTAAATTGGGATTATACCTATCAAAATGAAACTCTGCTTCAACGACATCTCCTAGAATTCCTTCAGTAAAAATGGCTTTAACGGTTTTAAAATCACTGTCCCATCTTCTGTTTTGGAAAACGGCTAATTTTAACCCTTTTTCTTTGGCTAAAGCATTTAATTCCTCTGCTTCGGCAACAGTTGTGGTAAATGCTTTTTCAACCACAACATGCTTTCCTGCTTGTAATGCTTTTTTAGCATATTCGAAATGTGTAGCCACTGGCGTGTTGACCACTACCAAATCAATAGCGTCTTCTAACAACGCTTCAAGAGAGGAATAACTTTTGGCATGAGGATAATCTTCCTGAATTTTTTTTTGACTTCTTTCCCAAGAGCCTATTAATTCAAATCCCGAATGGAGCGTTAAAAAAGGCGCATGAAAAACTTTGCCTGACATGCCATAGGATAATAATGCTGTTTTTATTTTCTGCATATTAGGTTATTTTGCTCTTTCATATTGTTTTGGCCATTCTACATCAACTCCCAATTCCTTGGCAAAATCTAACGCCAAATAAGGATTGCGTAAGGATTCTCTGGCAAACAAAACAAGGTCTGCCTCACCCGAATTTACAATAGATTCCGCTTGAGTCGCAGTGGTGATTAAACCTACTGCTCCTGTTAAAA
Organism: Flavobacterium sp. R1_16; assembly: GCF_057652095.1. Classification (NCBI taxonomy): domain Bacteria; kingdom Pseudomonadati; phylum Bacteroidota; class Flavobacteriia; order Flavobacteriales; family Flavobacteriaceae; genus Flavobacterium; species Flavobacterium sp. R1_16. The sequence continues at coordinate 147,673 of NZ_JBYFCG010000001.1, read as the reverse complement.
TTCCAACTTCATTTTTGATTCTTTCAGAAAATGGAACCTGATATTTTGGTCCTAACGGAATCTTTTGATGTGACACCAATCCACCAGATGATACATCAATTAAATCGACACCTTTTTCTTTTAAAATCATTGACAACTTAACAGATTCGTCAATATCCCAACCGCCATCTGCCCAATCGGTTGCAGAGATTCTTACAAATAAAGGTAAATCTGAAGGCCATTCGGATTGCACTGCTTCCAAAATTTCTAAAACCAAACGAATCCTGTTTTCAAAACTTCCGCCATAAGAATCAGTTCTGAAATTGGATAAAGGAGAGAGAAACTCATGTAACAAATAACCGTGGGCGGCGTGTATTTCTAAAACTTTATAACCAGCTTGCAAGGCTCTTTTAGTCGCTGCTTTAAAATCGGATATTACTTTTTGTATCCCTGCTAAATCTAATGCAATAGGTGGTTTCTCGTTATCGTGATAACCAACAGAACTTGGCGCAACGGTATTCCATCCGCCTTGACTTTCGTCTAATTTTTTATTGCCATTCCATGGTGCAGAAACACTTGCTTTTCTTCCTGCATGTGCTAATTGGATTCCTGGAATCGCATTTTGAGATTCGATAAAATTGTTAATACGTTGCAATTTTTCAACATGCTCGTCTTTCCAAAGACCTAAATCCTCTGGTGAAATTCTACCTTCAGGCGAAACAGCAGTTGCTTCCTGTATAATTAATGCTGCGCCTCCTGTGGCTCTACTTCCAAGATGGACCAAATGCCAATCGTTAGCAAAACCGTCCTCAGAAGAATACTGACACATTGGAGAAATCACAATTCTATTTTTAAGAGTACTATTTTTTATTTGAAGCGATGAGAATAATTTTGACAACATAAAAGAATCTTTAAGTGATATAAATAAAAAGTAAATTTACGAGACATTGTTTACAGTTAAAATTCAAATTCCCATATTTAACAAACATTTAAATCCCTACCGATAATAATATACTGCAATAAATAAATAGAAAACCTTACTTTTGTGCGTTATTTAGAAACTGAAAATTAAAAAATGGAAATCGTTATCAAGTTGTCTCAATTTTTATTGAGTTTATCCTTACTAATCATACTGCACGAATTAGGGCATTTTATACCTGCTAAATTATTTAAAACTAGAGTCGAAAAATTCTACTTATTCTTTGATATAAAATACTCTTTACTAAAAAAGAAAATTGGCGATACGGAATACGGAATCGGTTGGTTACCATTAGGTGGATACGTAAAAATATCAGGAATGATAGACGAAAGTATGGACAAAGAACAAATGGCTTTGCCTCCACAGCCTTGGGAATTTCGTTCAAAACCAGCTTGGCAACGTTTAATTATTATGTTAGGTGGTGTTACAGTAAACTTTATTTTGGCTTTTATCATTTACATCGGAATGACTTTTACGTATGGTGATTTGTATATTAAAAATGCTGAAGTAAAGGATGGTGTTTGGGTTGCTAATCCTGTTGTTGAAAAAGTTGGAATTAAAACAGGTGATAAAATCCTCGCTGTTGATGGCAACAAAATCAACAAATTTGACGAAATCAACGAAAAGATTCTTCTCGGAAAAGAAGTTACTATTGAACGCAATGGAACAGAACAAAAAGTCGCTTTGCCGGTAGATTTTATTGACAAATTGATGAAAGGAGGGAAAATTTCTATTGTAGAGTTAAGAGTGCCTTTTGTTGTGACTGGTGCCGAAGAAAGTTCTCCAAATAAAACTGCTATTCAACCCAAAGATATTATCATTAATTTTAACGGAACACCTATCAAATACGCAGATGAATTATTTGATTTAATTAAAGAGGTTAAGGGTAAAAAAGTTCCCGTAATTGTAAAACGTGATGACAAAGAAGTGGTGCTAACATTGTCAGTAAACGATAGTGCAAAAATGGGAATAGGCTATGCTGGCAGACTTCCTTATGACAACTTACAAAAATTAGGATTATATCCTATTAGCGAACAAGACTATGGCTTTTTTGAATCTTTCCCGATAGGAATTGAAAAAGGGAAGAACCAATTAATTGGCTATGGTAAGCAATTACAACTTATTTTTAATCCTAGCACTGGCGCCTATAAAGGTGTGGGTGGTTTCGCCGCTATTTTTAATATTTTCCCTAACACTTGGAGCTGGGAAGCTTTTTGGAGCATTACCGCCCTACTTTCCATTATGCTTGGAGTGATGAATTTACTGCCAATCCCAGCCCTTGACGGAGGTCATGTTATGTTTTTATTGTACGAAATGATAAGTGGTAAAAAACCAAGTGACAAGTTCATGGAAAATGCCCAAATGGTTGGTTTTGTTCTGCTTATTAGCTTACTGGTATTTGCCAATGGCAATGATATCTACAAAGCGATTGTTGGGAAATAATTTTTTTTAAAATTTTATTGCATTTTATTTGTGAAAACTAATTTTACACTTATATTTGCAACCGCTTAAAAGATATACATCTTCCTCCTTAGCTCAGTTGGTTAGAGCATCTGACTGTTAATCAGAGGGTCCTTGGTTCGAGCCCAAGAGGGGGAGCAACAAGAAAAAGCCTTTACAGAGATGTAGAGGCTTTTTTAGTTTTGGCCGCGTAGTTCAACGGATAGAATAGAAGTTTCCTAAACTTTAGATTCGGGTTCGATTCCCGACGAGGCTACTAAAATGAATGCTCTCAAAAATATTGAGGCTTTATCCCATTTCATAGAAATTGGAGTTCACCTGTAACATTTTATCCAAATTTGCTACTAGTACAACAAAAAACGCTATGAAAACACCATTTAATAAGTACTTGTATATCGGGTTTTTAGTATTGGGCTTGTATCAAGCTTTTTTTACAAACGATTACATGCAATCAGCCACTTCTCTTGGGATTGGGCTAGCATTCGACCCCTTTGATACAGAACAAAAATGGAAGGATAGACCCATTTGGCAAAAGATAATTCTATTCGTACATTTGGGATTGGTCGCAGCTATGTTTGGCTTTAGGATGGGTTTAAATGACAAATAATCTCGTAAATCATTTATAGAAGCATTAAAAAATCTTCGTTTAAAACGATAAAAAGTAGTTACAGGCAATTGTATCTGAAGATGTAACGGAATGCCTGAATTAATTGAAAGGTTATAATTGGCAATAAAAAAATCCCCTATTATATTTTAACATAACGTTAATGCTACTCCTGTTCCGTTTTTCTTATCTTTGAGTAGATTCTTGTAGAGATGAAAAAAATTGATATCATACTATTTATTTTTTTTAATTTCTTGCTCTTGCCAAATTTTACTTTTGCATGTGGGACTACTACTGCCTATAAAAGCGAAAAAAACAATTGTAACACACAAACCAGCGCTCTGACAAGAAAAGCATACTGCTGCAACATTCATTCCAAAGACAAAAATCACGAAGGCTGTGATAGGAAGTGTGGTCATTCAAAATGCGGGTGTTCATCTACTTGTAACACACTTGTTTCAATTAACGGAATAATTTCAAATAACACTTCTTTTAATTTTTCTCCAGAAAAACAACGGTTTTACGATTTAAATACTTTTATTTCTTCTAGTTATTACTTTCTTTGGTTCATCCCAAAAATAAGCTAAATATAATTTCTGATAGCCAAAAGTGTGTCAAATTCAGAAATTTGACAAAGTAATTACCTATTTAAAAAATCTAAAAATGAAAAATATAATAATCGTACTAAGCGTATTCTTAGCAGTTAGTTTAGGAGCGTCTGCTCAAAAAGATGAGTCCAAAAAAACAACTTATGTATGCCCAATGCACCATGATCAAATGAGTTTAAAATCTGGAAAATGTCCCGAATGTGGAATGATGATGGTCAAAACTTCCGAGAAAATGGACACTCACGCCACCAAAGGAAGTCAGCCTAAAAGTAAAATAGTAACAAAGTATGTTTGCTCTATGGATGGAACAACTTCCGATAAAGCTGGAAAATGCTCTAAATGTGGAATGATGATGACGAAAACCACCGAAAAAATGGACACTCACGCCACCAAAGGAAGTCAGCCTAGAACTAAAACAGTTGCAAAATACGTTTGTTCTATGGATGGGACAACTTCTGATAAAGCGGGTAAATGCTCTAAATGTGGAATGATGATGACAAAAACCACTGAAAAAATGGACACTCACGCTACCAAAGGAAGTCAGCCTAGAACTAAAACAATTACAAAATACGTTTGTTCTATGGATGGAACAACCTCTAATGAACCAGGAAAATGTCCTAAGTGTGGCATGAAAATGAAAGAAAAATAGAAAAATAGTTCTTTTTGTCAAAAAGTAAGCCTATTTAATCATTATGATTAAATAGGCTTACTTTGTATATTATAGATATGATACCATTTATGAATATAAGCTAGGTTGATTTTTTTAACCATTAAGAAAGTTAAGTTTGCTTTGCCCGTTCCTCTCCAAAGCATTAGCTATAAGATAATTAAGACTTAATTTTCTTAAATCTCTTAATGGTTTAAAATTTTTAATGTTTGCTTTTATTAAACTTATAATAACCATAAATGTCATAACATCTTTAAATTACATCATTTACAAAATATTTAATTCTACTTATCAAAATCAATATTTTTTAACAAAATAATTACTACTCCTGTTAAAATGATAAAAAATAAGCTGAAATAGGACTTTTTTAAAATAATACCCCTAATTTTACGTGGGATTAAGACATAAAACAAAAGCAAATTATATTTCCATTCCTATTCCCAAAAATTTTTAATACGATTAAGAAATGCATCTAACTCCCAAAGAAATAGAAAAACTACTGCTACATACCGCAGGAGAATTGGCTCAGAAAAGAAGAAAAAGAGGTCTAAAATTAAATTACCCCGAAACCATTGCATTAATCAGTTCCGAATTGTTAGAAGCCATTCGCGATGGAAAAAGCGTTGCCGAATTAATGCACTATGGCACAACAATTCTGACACGAGATGAAGTGATGGAAGGTGTTCCCGAAATGATTCACGATATTCAAATAGAAGGCACTTTCCCTGATGGAACTAAATTAGTAACCGTTCATAATCCTATCAAATGATACCAGGCGAATACATTTTAAAAAGCGAGGCTATTGAAGCCAATTGTGATAAAAAGACACTACTCCTAGACGTTATCAATACTGGCGATAGACCCGTTCAAATTGGTTCCCACTTCCATTTTTTTGAAGTGAATAAGAAAATGAATTTTGACAGAATGAAGACGCTCGGAATGCGATTAAATATAGCTGCTGGAACAGCTGTTCGTTTTGAGCCTGGTGAAGAAAAGCAAGTAGAATTAGTCGAAATAGGAGGCACAAAAACCGTAGTGGGTTTCAACAATTTGGTAGACGGAACAATTGATGCTGCTAATTTGAATGCTATTGAGAAAAAAATGAATGAATTTTTGAAAGGGTAAATCATGAGTACACACATTAATAGAATAAAATATGCCAACATGTTCGGACCTACCATAGGCGACAAAGTCCGTTTAGGCGACACCGAATTATTCATAGAAATAGAAAAAGATTTTGCCGTTTATGGTGAAGAAGCCAAATTTGGTGGTGGAAAAACCATTCGTGATGGCATGGCACAATCCGCAAGAGCAACCCGTAATGAAGGGGTTTTGGATTTTGTAATTACAAACGTAATGATCATTGATCATTGGGGAATTGTTAAAGGTGATATCGGAATCAAGGACGGTAAAATTGTCGGCATTGGAAAAGCAGGAAATCCCGATACCATGGATGGAGTTTCCCCTAGTATGATTATTGGTGCTTCAACTGAAGTTCATGGTGGAGCAGGACTAATCGCTACCGCTGGTGGAATTGATACTCACATTCATTTCATTTGTCCGCAGCAAATCGACCACGCTTTATACAGTGGGGTAACAACAATGATAGGTGGTGGAACGGGTCCTGCCGATGGAACCAACGCTACCACCGTTACACCTGGGGCTTGGAACATTCAAAAGATGTTAGAATCTGCAGAAGCATTCCCAATGAACTTAGGATTTTTTGGTAAAGGAAATTGTTCAACAGTTGAACCACTAGTGGAGCAAATAGAAGCAGGCGCTTTAGGAATAAAAATCCACGAAGATTGGGGAGCGACTCCTGCAACCATAGATGCTTCTTTAAAAGTAGCGGATCAACTAGACATACAAGTGGCAATTCATACCGACACTTTAAATGAAAGTGGTTTTTTAGAAGATACCATCAACGCTATAAATGGTCGAGTAATTCACACCTTTCACACTGAAGGTGCCGGAGGAGGTCATGCACCAGATATTATAAAATCGGCCATGTATCCCAATGTGTTACCTTCCAGTACCAACCCAACAAGACCGTATACGATTAATACCATCGATGAACATCTCGACATGTTAATGGTGTGTCATCATTTGGATAAATCGGTTCCTGAAGATGTTTCTTTTGCCGATTCTAGAATTCGTCCAGAAACCATAGCTGCCGAAGATATTCTGCAAGACATGGGGGTTTTTAGCATGATGAGTAGCGATTCTCAAGCCATGGGAAGAGTTTCAGAGGTAATCACTAGAACTTGGCAAACGGCCCACAAAATGAAAGTACAACGTGGATTTTTAGAAGAAGACAAATCCAACAACAATGATAATTTTAGAGTAAAAAGATATATTGCTAAATATACCATCAACCCCGCCATTTCGCATGGAATTTCCAAGCATGTAGGTTCGCTGGAAAAAGGTAAATTTGCCGATATTATTCTTTGGAAACCTGCCCTATTTGGTGTGAAACCCGAGTTAATTATCAAAGGAGGCATGATAATAGCTGGAAGAATGGGCGACCCAAATGCTTCAATTCCAACGCCTCAACCAGTCATTTACAGACCTATGTTTGGAGCCTACGGAAAAGCCTTGCACAAAACCTGCATTACCTTTGTTTCTAAAATTTCCATTGAAAACAAAACTATTGAGAGTTACGAATTAAATAAAATTGTTTTACCTGTAGAAAACTGCCGTAATATTGGCAAGAAGGATTTAATTCACAACGATAAAACGCCAAACATCGAAGTCAATCCAGAAACCTATGAGGTAAAAGTAGATGGTGAGAAAATCACTTGCGAACCCGCAAAAGAATTGCCATTAACCCAACGCTATTTTTTATTTTAATGCTGATTACTCATAAGCCTCAACCCATTTTAAACCCTAATTCCGAGACGATTTGGATTGACTTGGAATGGTTTGAAACCAACAAACGCATTCAACACAAAACCGCTCGTGACGGAAAGGCTTTCCGATTCAAATTTTTACAGGAAAATCCAAATTTACAACAAGGGGAAATTATTCATCAAGAACAAGGAAAAGACTACACTATACAAATTCTTCCTTGTGAATGCCTAGTGATAAAACCCAAAAATAATTTTGAAACCGCTTCCATTTGTTATGAAATTGGAAACAAACACCTACCCTTGTTTTACGAATCGGAAGAGTTGCTCGTGCCTTTTGAAAAACCGCTTTTTCGACAACTTACTGCTATGGGATTTGAAGTATATCAAGAAAAAAGAGCCTTGTTAAATCCTTTAAAAACAAGTGTTGTTCCTCACGGTGAAAGCGGAACTCTATTCTCTAAGATTATGAATTTAACACAAAAAGAATGAGTTCCCAATTACACCTTTTGCATTTGTGCGACCCTACCTTGCCCATTGGCGGATTTTCACATTCCTCTGGACTAGAAACTTACACCCAAAAGGAAATTGTCAATTCACCAGAAACGATGAACGTATTTTTGACTCAAATTCTTTCTCATTCTATTTTGAACAACGAAGCGGCTTTTGTGAGCTTAGTGTATGAAGCTTGTTCGAATCAAAATTGGGATAGAATACTCGAATTAGATACTCTTTGTCAGGCATCAAAATTGACTAAAGAAATTCGTAATGCCAGCCAAAAACTAGGAACGCGTTTAATGAAAATATTCAATCCTACGATACAATCGCCCATTACTTTTCAAATTGAAGAGGCAGTAAAGAACAAAGAAATGTTTGGGCATTATTGCATCTTATTCGGAATCTATGCACACGAACTAAAAATTTCAAAGAAAGAAGCCTTGGAAGGATTTTTTTATAACACAGCCATTGGCTACATTACTAATGCGGTGAAATTAATTCCCCTAAGTCAAGATTCAGGTCAAAAATTGTTATTTGAAATACTTCCTTTATTGGAAGAATTGACAGAAAAAGCATTAGCTCCCAACGAAGCGCTGTTAGGAAAAAGTTCAGTAGGCTTTGATATCCGTTCGATGCAGCATGAAAATTTATATTCTCGATTGTACATGTCATAAGTAAGATAGAAGTTAGAAATGAGAAGTTAGAAGTGAACCGTCAGTTCGAGTTTTTTTGTGAAGTAAAGCGGAACAAAAAAGTATCGAGAACCAAATTAAAAAAATAAAAATGAACAGAAAATACATAAAAATAGGAATTGCAGGGCCAGTAGGTTCAGGCAAAACGGCTTTAATCGAAAAGTTAACCCGAGAATTGGCCGATACCTACTCCATCGGTGTGATTACCAATGATATTTATACCCAAGAAGATGCCGATTTTTTAACCAAAAAAAGCTTACTCCCTTCCGATAGAATCATTGGAGTGGAAACAGGAGGTTGCCCCCACACTGCTATTCGCGAAGATGCTAGTATGAATTTGGAGGCTGTTGAAGAATTAGCGGAACGATTCCCTGAAATGGAATTGGTATTTATAGAAAGTGGCGGCGACAATCTTTCGGCAACTTTTAGTCCTGACTTGGCCGACCTGACCATATTTGTAATTGACGTGGCCGAAGGCGATAAAATTCCTCGAAAAGGTGGTCCAGGCATTACTCGTAGTGACTTGTTAATGATTAATAAAATTGACCTAGCGCCTTATGTGAATGCCGATTTAGGAGTTATGGAACGAGATGCAAGAAAAATGCGCAACGGCAAACCATTTGTATTTACAAACCTGATGAAGAAAGAAGGACTTTTTGATGTTATAGGTTGGATTAAAAAATACGCCTTGATGGAAGAAGTCGAAGAACCTAAACTCTGGAGATGATTGCAACCGTAAAAATTGATACTTATTTACGCAACGAAATCACTCATCTAAAATCAGCCTATCATACAACACCTTTCAAAGTAGCTGAAATTCGAGAGGATAAAAATTCGCCTGTTTTGGAGCTAATGCTTATGAGTTCTTCACCGGGAATCTTAGATGGCGACTGCTATGATTTTGAGATAAGTGTTCAAGAAAATTGCCAATTAGAATTCTCCACCCAATCCTATCAACGCATATTCACCATGCAAGGAAGTGCGTCACAAAAGATGAAAGTCGACGTTAAAAAAAACGGTTTTTTGCACTACATTCCTCATCCAATGGTGCCTCACAAAGAGTCGAATTACAAAGCAGAAAACACCATCTATTTGGAAGAAAATGCTAACTTGATTTGGGGAGAAATCCTTACTTGTGGACGAAAATTAAACGGTGAAGAATTTGAATTTACCGAATTTCAAAATACAACAGCAATCTATAAAAAGGGGAAATTAGTCGTTTTTGAGAATCTTTACATGAATCCATCCGAAATGAATCCACTATCAATTGGTCAATTAGAAGGGCACACCCATCAAGCCAGCCTGATCTATTTTAATGAACAAACCGATATAAAAAATAGAAAAAATCGTTGCGATGAGTTTCTTTCTGAAAAAAAAGACATCCTTTTTGGGACCTCAGAAACAAGTGGAAATGGACTGATTATTAAAATTCTGAGTCAAAACTCTGAAAAATTATTTTTGTTGTTGAAAGAGTTAAGCCAAAAATATTTTCTTGAAGTACAAACTGAAAACTTCTAATTTCCCACTTCTAATCTCTAACTTCCATAATGTCTGAATTTCAACTTTTAATCCTCACTGTTTTATCTATAAGTGCTGTTCACACCTTCAGTGGTCCTGATCATTACCTGCCTTTTATTGTGCTATCTCGTTCAAAAAGGTGGAGCCTTAACAAAACCATAGCGTGGACTGCATTATGTGGGATTGCTCACGTGTTGAGTTCTGTTCTGCTAGGAGCAATTGGAATATTTTTAGGTTGGTCTATTAAGCAAACCTTTCATATTGAAGAAATACGTGGGGGATTTGCTGCCTGGATGCTGCTTGGTTTCGGAGTCCTATATTTACTATATGCTCTATACAATCTCAATAAAAATAAAATACACAAGCATTTTGACGCCTCAGAAGAAGGCGAAATCTATGTCTTTGAACACCAACACGGAGAAAATATCCAACCTAATAAAAAATACAAAGTAACACCTTGGGTCATGTTCTTTATATTTGCTTCTGGACCTAGCGAACCCATGATTCCACTTATCATTTACCCTTCAATACATTATTCTTTAGACGAGGTAGGAATATTGATACTGTTGTATACTTTTTCAACGGTTCTTACCATGCTACTAATGGTTCTTATTGGCTATTTTGGAGCCCATTTGTTCAACTTTAAAAACTACGAAAAATACCTTGAAACCATCAGTGCTAGTATTATCTTAATTTGTGGAATTGGTATGGTATTTTTAGAATGGTAATCTTCTTCCCTACACCTCAAAATCTACTGTTTTTTTTAACATCTTTCTGATTTTATATTTTACATCACTCATTATAAAAACACACTTTTTAATAGCATACCCCTATTTTTATAGCGCTATTTAGTAAATTTTAGTATTTAAAAAAACTACACCTTATATAAAACAATCGATTCTATTTTTTGTTAAATAATAGAATGAAAAAAATGAGCACTAAAAAAACGAATTCATTAAAAAATAAATAGCAAAAAAATGAATTATACATAAATTATAGAATTTACAACGAAATACCCTTTTTTAAAAATTTAAATTATTATTTTAGCTAAAAACGATTAGTTTTTTAGTTAAAATTGATTAAACAATGAATTTTTAATAAAAAATAAATGGAGTTGATGCCAAAAATTAATCCTAATGGTTGGGATGAGATGTTTTCTAGTAAAGGGGTTCGCAATTCCTACAGACAGGTGTTGCAAACGTTACAAAGTCTAAGTAAAGATAGGCTTGAAGTAAAACAAAAACAAGCTGCCGAATTTTTTATGTCTCAAGGGATAACGTTTACGGTCTATTCTGATGACAATCAAGGTATTGAAAGAATTTTCCCTTTTGATATTATACCAAGAATCATCACTCAAGAAGATTGGAATGAAGTTGAAGTGGGTATCAAGCAACGACTAAAAGCCCTAAATTTATTCTTAGAAGACATTTATAACGAACAACATATTGTAAAAGACGGAATCATCCCTGCTTCTTTAATTGCATCATGTCCGCATTATATTCAAGAAGTTCACGGCATTAAGGTACCGCATAATATCCATGTGCACATAGCTGGAATAGACCTTATTCGAGGTGCAAAAGGTGAATTTTATGTTCTGGAAGACAACTTAAGATGCCCCAGTGGAGTGAGTTATATGCTCGAAAATAGAGAAATTAGCAAACGTATTTTCCCTAAAATGCTTACATCAAATCATGTGAGCATGGTGAGCAACTACCCTATGATTTTGCATAATATTCTGGTTTCTTTATCTCCTAGAAGCATCTCAAATCCTAACGTTGTGCTGTTAACTCCCGGAATTTACAATTCTGCTTATTACGAACATACCTTTTTGGCAAGACAAATGGGAATTCCGCTAGTGGAAGGAAGAGATTTGGTGGTGAACAACTGTAAAGTATACATGAAAACCACCTCTGGACTGCATCAAGTAGATGTAATTTACAGACGCTTGGACGACGAATATTTAGACCCTTTGGTTTTTAAACCCGACAGCACATTAGGAGTACCTGGATTGATAAGCGCTTATAAAAAAGGAAATGTAGCTCTAGTAAACGCAGTAGGAAACGGTGTTGCCGATGATAAAGCGGTATATGCCTATGTGCCAAAAATGATTAAGTACTACCTCAACGAAGAACCAATTCTAAAAAACGTTCCTACCTATCAAATGGAAAATTCCGAAGAACGAGAAATCGTTTTTGCAGACATGGCAAATATGGTAATCAAAGAAACCAATCAAAGTGGCGGTTACGGAATGATAATGGGTAATAAAGCTACTGAACAAGAATTGAAAAAAGCTAAGGTTGCTATTCTCAACAATCCTAGAAACTTTATAGCACAACCCATCATTCAACTCAGCACGGTGCCTTGCTTGATTGATGGTGAACTCAAATTGCGTCACGTCGATTTGAGACCCTATGCGCTTTGTGGACCTAATGGAGTTGAAATTGTACCCGGTGGATTAACCCGAGTTGCCTTAAAAGAAGGCTCTTTAGTGGTAAATTCCTCTCAAGGCGGTGGTAGTAAAGACACTTGGATTATAAAATAAAATGAAGTTACTCTTTAAAAAAATCAAAAAATGAAAGTAAATATGCTTAGTAGAGTAGCAGACGGAATGTTTTGGCTCAACAGATACATGGAAAGAACCGACGGGATGTTGTTAACATTAAACACCTTGTATATTTTATCTTTTGACAAAGAAATGAACGACTCACAGGGATACAAGCCGCTATTAGAATACTATACCGATTTATCCCGTCAGCAAATAATTCAGGCACAGTACAACACTAATTTTGTTTTAAAATACATCATCTGCGACAATTTGAATCAGAACTCTGTTAAAAACTTGGTAATCAAAGCACGAGAGAATGCGAGAGGTTCACAAGACAAGATAACCAAAGAACTTTGGGAACACATCAATTCGCTGTATCATTTTATGAATGACCCTGAGTTACCGAAAAAACTAGAAACCTATGATGCGTTAAGTATTATTACCAAACTCAACAAAGATTTACTGCTTTACAACGGTATTCTTCATGTTACCATGCCCAGAGGTTTAGGATGGTGTTTCTCAAGTATTGGAAAACATATTGAAAGATGCCTACAAACCATTTCCTTAACCCAAGCCTATTATAACCCTATTGGTTACGACTTAGACGGAGAAGAAGATTTATTGTATTGGCGAAGACTTCTTTTGTCGCTTTCTGGCTATGAGTTGTACCTAAAAAGCTACAGCAATATTCCTCACAATCGCAAAGTAGTACAACAAGTAGTTTTCAATAGAGAATTTGCCCATTCTGTAATTTATACGTTAGAATTAATAGATACCTACCTAGATTTTCTTTTCAAAGACAATACATTATCTGAGGCCAGAACCTTACAAAACCAATTTGGACGACTTAAAAGCTATATCGAATTTACAGATTATCACTATTTAACAAATAAAGAGCTTGAAAATTTACTCAAAAATACCAAAGAGCAATTGACGCAGTTCTCAACCGATTTTTCAAAATTATTTTTCTCATACACATAAAAAATGGCGATTTTCAAAATAGTTCACATCACAAAGTACCAATACAATTGGCCAATAAAAGAAAGCATAAACGAAATACGATTGTTTCCTCACAATTTCGAAAACCAAGATGTGCTTCAATACGAACTCCTCATCACTAACAATCCTGATGTAGAAATTTCAAAAGATTACTATGGCAATAGAGTGGGTAATTTCAATAATTTAGAAGCACATTCCGAAATGACCATTGAATCGAGAATGTCGGTTCGAGTGAATCATTCCTTGAAAATCCCAGAAATCGACTTGACAACCGTAGCCGATTTAGAAATAGAGAAACAAAAAAGTGTGCTATTGTTACGCCTTAGTTATCCCGAAACAATCCAAAAACAAAACAAGATTAATGCTATCCTGAAGAAAATTGATTGCGAAAACAAACCTGTTATTGAAATTGCTCGGCGATGCAATCAATACATCTATGAGAATTTTACCTATACCAAAGGAATAACAAATGTAGAAACCACTGTAGATGAAATACTAGCCATGAAGAAAGGAGTTTGCCAAGATTTCGCACATGTATTGTTGCAACTCTTACGAACAGTAGGAATTCCCTCAAGGTATGTCAGCGGTTACATTTGCCCTAACGAAAGCGGTCTTAGAGGAGAAGGAGCTACTCACGCTTGGGTTGAAATTTACACCCCAACTCAAGGATGGCTAGGACTAGACCCTACCAACAATATTTGGACAATGGACAACCACATCCGACTTTCTGTAGGTAAAAATTTTTACGATTGTACTCCTGTTAAAGGTACCTTTAAAGGATTGGCACGACAAACATTATCGGTAAGTGTTTCTGTAGGCTATGAAGATGGGAGACACTTTGAGGAAATAAATAATGTCCTTCTGGAAGAAGCAACCATAGAAGAAAAAAAGCAACTGGATCACATCGAGTTACTGCACCAACAGCAGCAGTAAGTCCATTCTTATAAAATTTTGTTTATGTGTTTATTGGTTGGTTAACTCGAATAATCCTCAATTAAATAGGATTATTCGAGTAACTTTTAAACCTTATTCCTTCAAAACTACCTACTTACATTAGAAAACAAATCATAACGTTTGTAAAGTAGATAGCTACTAACTCAGACTACTCAGATATGTACACCGTTTATTTGATAGCGTAGTTTCGCAAATTGTGATATACTATATTTCTCATAAAGCCTTTAAGTTGAAAAGAAAACTCTCAAAAGATTGCGCCTTTGCGCCTTTGTGGGAATAGTGAATATAATTCTGACACGAAAGCGAAATTTTATTTTTGAAGCTAAAAACAAAAAGACCTTCATTTCTGACGGTCCTCTATTTGGTATAATACTATTCAATAAAAAAATTAATCTTTATTTCTTCAAAATTTCAACTACTGTCCCCAACATCACATTGGCACCAAGAGCTAAATCTTCATACGAAGAATACTCTAACGGATTATGACTAATACCATCTTTACAACGCACGAAAATCATTCCATAGTCGCAAGCATAGGATAAAGCCAAAGCATCGTGAAAAGGACCGCTCATCAATTCAGGAGCATCTAGTTCTAATGCCTTACATTCGTTATGAATAATTTCTTTAATCCAATCGGCACAATAGCGTGGGTCGCTTCTAGTATCTTCAGAGATAGAATAGCTAAGCTGATGCTTTTTAGTGATAGACTCTATACGCTCTAACAATTGTTTTTCGTAGCGATTTCTTCTTTCTAAATCAATATCTCTCAAATCGATAGTAAACACCACCTCTTCAGGGATAATATTTCTAGAAGCTGGAAAAACATTGATGGTTCCAACAGAACCAACAGTAGGAGCACCCGGTATTTGATTGGCTATTTCATTAACCGCAACAATAATTTCAGCTGCGCCAACCAAAGCATCTTTCCGAATAGGCATTGGTACAGAACCTGTGTGTCCAGCCATTCCTTTCAATTTTACAGTCCACCATATGGGTCCTGAAATCCCTGAAACTACTCCAATGGGTTTGTGAGCCAAATCCAAAACAGGTCCTTGCTCAATATGCAATTCTAAGAAGCAAAAAATACTTCCCGGCTGATATTCGGATGCTTTAAATTGGGTAATATCACAACCAAAAGCCGTTAAGGCTTGTCCTCTTGTAATCCCGTCTTTATCCGCACGCTCTAATTCTCCTTCTTCTAATTTACCTAGAATTCCTCGAGAACCGAATAAGCCTTTGTTAAAACGCCATCCTTCTTCATCAGCAAAGGAAATGACTTCAATACTTCTTTCTGGTACAATACCATTTTCATGTAGTGTTGTCACTACTTCAATGGCACATAAAACACCTGCTACTCCATCAAAACGACCTCCATAAGGCTGAGAGTCCAAATGAGAACCCATCATTAAAACAGGTAATTTAGGATTTTTACCTTCCAGTCTTCCTATTAAATTTCCGAAATTATCAATACGAGTAGTCATTCCTGCAGCCTTCATCCAAGAGGCTGCTAATTCAAATCCTTTTTTTTCTAATTCAGTATGAGCGGGACGACAGGTTCCCGTTTCTTCAATTTTTCCAATTAAGCTCATCGCTTCAAAATGCTGCTGTAGTCTTTGAGAATTTATCTTCATATATTTTTTAGAGTAAAGAGCATAGAATATAGAACAAAGAGTTATCACTAACTCTTTACTCTGTATTCTATTCTCTATTTTCTTTCTTCTTTTTAATGATCATTCAACGGACGCCCTTCTCTTTGCCAATCTTTCCAATTCACATACTCTGGAGCCACACGATGTTCTTCCATAGTAATACAATTATCTACTGGGCAAACTAGTTTACACAAATTACAACCCACACACTCTTCTTCTTTAACAGTATAGTTGTTATAAGGAGTACCTCTTTCTACATTAATAGATTGATGCGAAGTATCTTCACAAGCAATATAACATAAGCCACAGTGAATGCATTTATCTTGGTTGATTTTTGCAATGTGATGGTAATTGATATCCAAATCTTCCCAATGCGTAATTTTCTCTACGGATTTACCAATAAAATCTGTAGTTTTTTGATAGCCCTTTTCATCCATCCAGTTGCTCAATCCTTCGCACATATCCTCTACAATTCGGAAACCATGATTCATCGCAGCAGTACACACCTGCACTGAAGTAGCTCCTAAAAGCATGAATTCAACTGCATCTTTCCATGTACTAACCCCTCCAATTCCAGAAATAGGCACTTTAGAAGCTAAAGCATCTTGAGAAACTGTAGTTAACATTTTCAAAGCGATTGGTTTTACTGCTGGACCACAATAACCACCAAAAACACTTTTCCCTGCCACATAAGGATTCGGCACAAGCGTATCCAAATCAACTCCTGTTACACTCTGAATGGTGTTGATTAAACTCAAGGCGTTAGTTCCTCCTTCTACGGCTGCTCTTGCTGTTGGTACCACAGAGTGTACGTTAGGCGTTAGCTTTGTAATAACAGGAATTGTTGCTTTTTCCATTACCCATTCTACCACCATTTTGGCGATTTCTGGGTCTTGACCTACAGCTGCTCCCATCCCTCTTTCAGTCATTCCATGAGGACAACCAAAGTTCAATTCGAATCCCATTGCTCCTGCATCTTCGCATTTTTTAATAAGTTCGTGCCAAGATTTTCTATCATTGTCCGCCATAAGCGAAACAATCATCGCTCTGTCAGGGAACATTTTAACTACTTCCGTAATTTCACGAAGGTTAATTTCTAATGGTCGGTCGCTGATTAATTCAATATTATTGAAACCCATCATACGTTTTCCACCGTAATTTACTGAGGAATAACGAGAGGAAACATTTTTTACTTGTGACCCAAGGGTTTTCCATACGACACCACCCCATCCGGCTTCAAAAGCACGAACGACGTTGATTAATTTATCGGTAGGAGGTGCACTTGCTAACCAAAATGGATTGGGTGATTTTATGCCTAAAAAATCTGTTGATATATCTGCCATAACTTTTGACTATTAATTGTTGAAGGTTGGTTTTAATTCGGACTCAAGGATGTAATCTGGTCCAATGATGTATTTTACTATCGCTGCGGCTCCATCTTTTCCAGCTTGAACTGCATCAACGACTTCGCGTCCACCATTGACACAATCTCCACCTGCAAAAACGCCTTTTAAATTGGTTGCAGATTTATTTTCTACCGTAATTTTACCTTTATTGTTTGCAATAGCATTATTGGAAACCAAACTTTCAAATGGCATTTGACCTGCTGCTTTAATAACCATATCCACTTCTAAAGTAAACGTTTCTCCTGAAGCAATTGGACTTCTTCTGCCACTAGCATCAGGGGCTCCCAAATGCATTTTATCACAAACCAAATGAGTTACTTTTCCATCTTTTCCTAGCACCTCTTTTGGAGCTGCCAACCAAATAATGTTGCAACCGTCTAATTTCGCGATATTCAATTCATGTTCTGTACAAGGCATTTCCTCTTGTGTTCTTCGGTACACCAAAGTCACTTCAGAAGCTCCCAAACGTTTAGCTTGAGTAGCAGCATCAATGGCAGTCATACCCATTCCAATTACGGCTACTTTATCTCCAACAGCAATTTTAGAATAATCATTAGAACGCAATTCATAAATGAAAGAAATCGCATCTTCTACGCCTTCTAAATGTTCGCCAGGAATTTCCAATTGACGAGCTAGACCTACACCAAAAGCCATGTAGACTGCATCATAATTGCTTTGCAACTCTTCTACAGTGATATTTTTTCCTAATTCTTGATTGTATTTGATGTCTATTCCACCTATCGATGTGATGTAATTCACCTCATCTTCACAGAATTCAGGAGTAACTTTATAGGCTGCAATTCCGTAGGTCATCAATCCACCACCTTTGCTTTCTTTTTCATAAATAGTAACGTCAATTCCTTCTCTGCTTAGCGTGTGAGCACAACTCAAACCTGCAGGACCAGCACCAACAATCGCTACTTTTTTCCCTATGGATGGTTTGCGTTCAAACAATTGCCATTTATTTTCTAGAGCTTTTTCAGTAGAATAGCGCTGTAATTTAGCAATGTGTATCGGCGTTTCATGCATCAAATTATATACACAAGCTCCCTCACATAATTTTTCAACTGGGCATACCTTACTACAACCCGCTCCCATAATATTAGAAGAAAAAATAGTGTGGGCAGAACCTTTGATGTTTTCTGTAGCAATTTGTTTGATAAACTTAGGAACGTTGATTGAGGTCGGACACGACTTCATACAAGGGGGATCGTAGCAAAACAAACAACGGTTGGCTTCTACCAAGGCTGCATCTGGAGTTTCAAACGGTGGATGAATATCAGAAAAGTTTTCTTGATATTCAGCAGTGGTTAATCGATTGTTTTTTATACTCATAGTATTTCGTTTTATTCTTTGGTTTAATTTTTAATAGTTTTTTTGTGTTACGGTGCCGTGATTTCACGATACGTCTCTGGTCTTCTATCTCTATAAAATTGCCACTTCCCTCGAATTTGTTCAATCAAATCCAAATCAAATTCAGCGACCAGTAGTTCGTCTTTATCTTCAGAAGCACACGCAATAATCTGCCCTAACGGATTTACAAAATAAGAAGTGCCATAAAAGCGTCCTAAATTCCATGGTTTTTCTTCTCCTACACGGTTGATGCATCCCATAAAATAGCCATTTGCCACAGCGTGAGCGGGTTGCTCTAATTTCCATAAATATTGAGATTGCCCAACGGTTGTAGCAGATGGATTGTACACAATTTCAGCACCATTCAAGCCCAAGCATCGAGCTCCATCAGGAAAATGACGGTCGTAACAGATGTAGACCCCCACCTTGGCATATTTCGTTTGAAAAACAGGATAGCCTAAATTACCCGGTTTAAAAAAGAATTTCTCCCAAAAACCTCCCGTTTGCGGAATATGATTTTTACGATATTTGCCTAAATAAGTACCATCAGCATCAATAACAGCAGCAGTGTTATAATAGACTCCCGCCTGTTCTTTTTCATACACAGGAACAATTATTACCATGTTATATTTCTTAGCATACACCTGCATTCTTTCTGTTGTAGGTCCTGGTACTGTTTCTGCCGAGGCATACCAAGCGCTATCTTGTCCAGGACAAAAATAGGGTGTATTGAAAATTTCCTGAAAACAAAGAATTTGAACTCCTTGTCTTCCTGCCTCCTCAATATAAGGAATATGTTTTTGCAACATGGCTTCCATTATCTCTGGAATGGTTCCTTCTCCCTCTGTTTTGGCCAAACTCAACTGAATTAAACCTGATTTTACAATTCTTGCCATAATTTATAGTTTGTCGTTTAAGGTTTGTGGTTTGTGGTTATAACTATAAACAACAAACCAAAAACTATAAACTCATTTTAGATTTTTCCTTGTACTTTATTTCTTCTCACAAACTGACCATAGCCCTTTTGCACCTTACACTCATTATTGTCAATCACTACCTTTCCTCTCAACAAAACGGTCTTCACTTTTCCGGTCAATTCCCATCCTTCATAACCACTGTAATCTACATTCATATGATGCGTTTTGGCAGACAAAGTATGTTTTTCATTAGGGTCTAAAAGAATAATATCGGCATCACTACCTATGGCAATAGTTCCTTTTTTAGGAAACATTCCAAAGATTTTAGCCGCATTGGTACTCGCTACTTCTACGTATTTATTTAAGGTGATTTTTCCTTTGCTTACTCCTTCGCTAAAAAGCAATTCCATACGGTTTTCAATAGCGGGGTGTCCGTTGGGAATTTTAGAAAAATCATCCTTACCCATCAACTTTTGCTCCCACATAAACGGGCAATGATCTGTTGCCACAACGTTAACCAATCCTTGATTCAATCCAGCCCATAGCGTTTCCTGATCTTTCTTCTCACGAAGTGGCGGACTCATAACCCATTTGGCTCCTTCAAAATTTTGTTCATACAAACTAGCATCTAATATCAAATATTGGATACAGGTTTCTACAAATACGTGTTGATTTCTTCTGGTGGCAAAACGAACGGCATTCAAAGCCCCTTCACAAGTTAAATGCACAATATATCCTGAACAGCCTGTATAATCAGCCATATCAGCAAAACGACTACTAGCCTCTGCTTCGGTAACTTCGGGTTGAGACAAATAATGATACAAGGGAGCCAATTTACCTTCGGACTTATGTTTGGCTATCAAATAATCAATCATATCGCCATTGGTAGCATGAACATTAATCATTCCGCCATGTTTTTTAACTTCTTGCATCAAACCAATCATCTGTCGGTCGTCAATCATCAAAGCCCCTTTATAAGCCATAAAGGTTTTGAAAGAAGTAATGCCTTCAACTTCAATAAAATGTTGAATCTCCTTTTTGGTGTCTTCATTAAAATCAGTCACGGCCATGTGAAAACTGTAATCGCCTACTGCATTGTTATCACTTCTACCTTTCCATTCGTTCAATGCCGATTGCAGACTTTTTCCTTGCGTTTGAAGAATAAAATCGATTACAGTAGTTGTGCCACCAAACAAAGCAGCACGAGTTCCCGTTTCATAGGTATCACTACTAAAGGTTCCCATAAAAGGCATTTCTAAATGCACATGAGGATCAATCCCTCCTGGCATCACTAATTTTCCAGTAGCATCAATTACCTCATCGGCTTTGATGTCTAAATTAGTTCCTATCGCTTGAACGGTTTCTCCTTCTATATAAATATCAGCTACATAATCGTCTGTGGCTGTGATAATTCTTCCGTTTTTAATCAGTATTGACATAATTTTATTTTTTAATCTTTTAATTTATTTTTTGAACCATTTAAAATTAGTACAAAAAAGCTTTACTTCCCAGAGATGCCCTACCTGTGTGAAAAAATTAATTTTTCTATCTCTTTCTTTCTTCACAAAAAGCATTCTATGTCTCTGCCTGTCGGCAGACAGGTCTATGTGTTTCAAAACCTTCAACCATTCAACCTCCAATTTATACCTGCATCTAATCACCACCAACCCTATGCGAAAAAATTAATTTTTCTATCCCTTTCTTCTAATCAAAATGCAATCTATGTTTCTATGTGTTTAAAAAATCTATCCATAAAGCCCTACTTCCGCTTCATCAACAACCAATACACCACTCCACTAATCCCAAATCCCACAAACCAAGCATAGCTGTACAAATGCGAAATCCAAGCAGGAAATGCAATTTCGTCTACGACTTTAATTGTAGTTAAAAACCCGGGTACATTGGGCACGATTCCAATCAACAAAGCAAGAATAGCGGCACGATTGAATCCATTTGAGAAACTATATACTCCTTTAGCATCATACAAATCGTTTAGAATCAACTGTTGTTTTCGAATAAAATAGTAATCAACAATCATAATACCTCCAACAGGACCTAGCAAACTAGAATATCCCACCAACCATGTGAAAATATAACCCGATGGGTCGGCAATTAGCTTCCATGGAAATATTAAAATTCCTATAACTCCAGTAATATAACCTCCTTTTCTAAAATCAATTTTAGAAGGAGCAAAATGAGCAAAATCATTCGCTGGACTCACAATATTCGCTGCAATATTTGTCGCTAGTGTAGAAATCGCCACCGCTATCATGGCAATACTCACCAACAACTTACTATCAAATTTTCCTGCCAAAACTACCGGATCCCAAATCGTCGTTCCAAAAAAAATGGTCGTTGCCGAGGTGACCACCACACCCACAAAAGCAAATAAGGTCATAGAAGTAGGCAAACCATAAATCTGTCCATTGATTTGCGCTTTTTGTGAGGTAGCATATCGTGTAAAATCAGGGATATTAAGTGACAAGGTCGCCCAAAAACCAACCATGCCCGTCAACGCTGGAAAAAAGAAATGAAAGAAATCCGTTGTTGTAGCAAACTTTGAAGGTGTATCTAAAATAGGCCCCAAACCATGTGCTGCATTTAACGCCCAAAACAATAAAGCCAAGGCGGCTAAGGGCAAAAAGAAAGCCTTAAACACTAATAATTTACGAATACTATCCACTCCTAAATACACAACAAACATATTGAGCAACCAAAACAAGAAAAAACAAATAGCCGGTCCTGTTTGCAATCCCCACGAATCAGGGAAAATTGGAGTTAAAGTATCCAATGAAGGAATCCACAAACGCGCCATTTGAAAAATCGCAAATCCACCGATCCACGTTTGAATTCCAAACCAACCACAAGCCACAATAGCTCGTAACAATGCAGGAATATTAGCGCCTTTAGTTCCGAAACTGGCTCTAGCAAAAACAGGAAAGGAAATACCATACTTCGCTCCAGCGTGACCATTCAAAATCATAGGAATCAACACAATCGTATTCCCTAAAAAGATAGTTAATATCGCCTGCCACCAGTTCATACCGCCTTCAATCAAGGAACTCGATAACATATAGGTAGGAATACAAAGGCTCATACTAATCCATAGTGCGGCATAGTTCCAAGTAGTCCATGTTCTTCGTCCCTCCACGATGGGAGCCAAGTCCTTATTATATAACGAAGAATTCGTAGTATTTAATTGGGTGTCTGTCAAAAGTAAAATGAATTTTAATGAATTAATGTCGGAATTCTGTTCTTAAAATGAAAGGAATTCGAAATGACCCTCTTGGGAGTCTTGGGAATAAAACACAACGGAGGCAACACATCCAAAGAAAAAATAGCATCGGGCAATGCTCTTTCTTTGAAAGTCTCTAGTAAATATAAATTTTGATTTGCTAGAAATTCCATCTATTCGGTAATTATTCCTTAAAAAATTGGAATAAAAATAATAAGAATTTCGGTATAAACAAGTATTATCAACAAATAATTCAAAAATAGTTTAAAATCAACTTGTTATAAAATTGCATTTTTACAAAAAAAAGGCTTCGAAAAATAACAAATTCGCTATAAACCAACCTCTAAATTAATGAATAAATAATTCGTCTCCGATTCTGATATTCGCTAACACAATCGAGACAAGCGTACAATTTGTCCAAAAAATAGCTTCCAATTTGTACCAATCTACGCAATCAGCAAAAAAAAAACACACAAACAATTCTACCCAAAACAATCTGTGCTAATTTGTGCAATTTGTGGCATGAGAAAAGTAACACTTATAAAAATCCGCGAATCTGTGGCAAAAAAAGAATCCAAATAATACCAATTATGAATATAAAACAGGTTGATTTTTTTGAACCATTTAGAAAGTAAGTTTGCTTCGCCTTTTCGTCTCGAAAGCTTTCGAAACTCGGGTCGTTAAGACTTAATTTTCTTAAATATCTTAATTGTTTAAAATTTTTAATGGTTACTTTTATTAGACTTATTAATAAACATAAATGATATAAGTAACCTCTATCCAACTTAATCTGTGCTAATTTGTGAAATTTGTGTTCAAAAAAACAAAATCGCTATCTTTGATAAAATTTACCCCATGAAAAAAATCCTTCTTCTCTTTTCTCTCCTACTGTTCTTGCAATGCGGCAGTATTGAAAACTATACCACGCCCGACAACAAGCCCGCTCTATTCAATCTCAACGACATTCCTGCTATAACTCTAGAATTTGAGCTCAAAGATTGGAACAAACTACTTACTAATTACGACCTCAATCCCAGCAACGAGAAAAAAGTAGTGTCGCGTTTCACCTTTGATGTCAACGGAAGTACCATTGCCCTAGACAGTATCGGACTTCGTCTGCGAGGCAATACCAGCCGACGCAGACCCGAAGGCAACCCGGGCGATTTGCACAATGCCTCCAACCCCGATTGGCATCATGTACACTTTGCCCTCGATTTTTCTAAAAACAGAGACGCACAACGTTTCAAAGGACTCAACAAACTCAACCTGAAATGGTTCAAAGACGACCCTAACTACTGCCGCGAAATCTACAGCTACGACCTTTTTGCGCGTTACGGCTGTTGGAATGCGCCCAGAGCCTCCTATTGCAAACTAACCGTTAAAGTAAAAGGCGATGCCAAACCCGCCTATTATGGCGTATATGCCATGATAGAAAATATAGACGAAGACTTCTTAACCAAGAATCAAGACAAATGGGGCTCAGGAATTGGCTTCCTTTGGAAAGGCGGCTGGGCAGGTGGAACTAACGCTACCTTTACCACAAACTCTGCACAAAGCATTGGTGTAGAAGACGTTAACATCGACCCTGCACTCTCGGTCTATTATGCCTATGACCTCAAAACACGCAAAGACGAACTCCCAGCAGCTCAAGCAGAATTGGTACAGTTCATTACCGACCTCAACACCAAAACAGGCACCGCCTTTCAAACTTGGATTGCCCAAAAAATGGATGTGCCGCTCTTCCTTAGAACCATGGCTACACACGTCATGTTGGGCATGTGGGACGATTATTGGGTCAATGGCAACAACTTTTATTTCTATTTTGCGCCAAACGGCAAAGCCTATTTCATCCCTTACGATTACGACAACACACTTGGAACTTCACAAATAATTGAAAATGCCGGCACCCAAGACCCACTCAAATGGGGAAATATGACTAAGAGACCGTTGATTACCAAAATTCTAGAAATTCCGCAGTACCAAGCGCTCTACAAAAGCTACGTCAAGGAATTGATAAACCCCAACAACGACCTCTTTACAGCTACCAGAAGCATGGAACGCATCCAAGTGTGGCAAAACCGTATTGCCAATTCCGTTCCTAACGATACTGGTGAGGATATGAGCATAGACGACAATCCCGCCTCCTGGGGCAACCAACCCAATTACCGCCTAAAATCAGGCAACAACATGGGGGGTAGCAACGGCCCTGCTAATTATTTCTTGAGCCGAGCGGCAAGTATTACTTGGTAATCAAAATATTTAAAAAATAATAAAATAAAATGCCTAAAAACCTCTGGACAAAAGAAGAATTAATCCTTGCTTTTAATTTGTACCTAAAAATACCATTTGGAAAAATGCATAGTACAAATAAAGATATTATTCATCTAGCCAATTTAATTGGTCGAACACCAAATTCTATAGCATTAAGGTTAGTCAATTTTGCTAGTGTTGACCCTGTTTTAAAAGCTCGTGGAATCAAAGGAATGGATGGAGGAACTAAAATAGTGCAGCCTATTTGGGATGAATTCTTTAACAACCAAGAAGAATTAGTTTTTCTAAGTGAGCAAATCCTCGCACAAAAAGAAAATACTTCCATAGAAAACAAATACGAAGAATTACTATTTGACATCAAAAATTTAAAAGGCGAAATGGTTACTCGTGAAGTAAAAACCAGAGTAAATCAATCAGTGTTTAGACAGATGGTTTTAAGTAACTATAACACAAAATGCGCTATAAGTGGTATTGATATTCCTAAATTACTGTTGGCAAGTCACATTATTCCATGGTCAAAAAACGAAAAGGAAAGATTAAACCCAGAAAACGGCATTTGCTTATCCGCATTATATGACAAAGCATTTGATAAAGGATTAATTGGAATCAACCTAAACTATGAAATCATTTTATCCAAAGATTTAAAACCAAAGAAGGATACTTATTTTTACCAACAACATTTTGCACCTATTGAAAATAGAAAAATAACAGAAGCTATTACTTATTTTCCCAGAAAAGATTTTTTACAATACCATCTAGATACTGTTTTTGAAAAATAAAACCTCACTACATCTCAAACAATATCATTAATTTAAGGAAATTTATCGCTGTTTCATTATTCCTCATTAATCGAAATAATATAAAAACAACTCCTCACAAACAAAAATCTGTGAATCTGCGGTAATAAAAAAACAACACGAAGAATCAATTCACGAAGAATCGAATTTGTGAAAATGTGTGGCAAAAAAACCAACCCAAACTACAAAGAATAAATCAGTGACTCGAGACCAAAGGTCGAACAGGCGAAGCAAAATCGGTCTAATCCGCGTCCAAAACAACAAGCGTAGCTTCAAAAAACAAATCTATATTTCTACGAACTATTGCTCAAAAATCAACGAAGCCAATCGCTCGTCTCGACCGTACACATCATCATAGAAATGAACAGCTCCCTCACTATCAACCCAAGCGGTAAAATAGCCAATATAAACAGGGATTTTATTTTTTAAAGTGTACCAACTTTCCTTTCCGCTATTCATTGCGGCATCAATTTTAGCAGGAGTCCAATTGCTATCGTCCTTCAAAATAAGGTTCGCCAACTCCACTGGTTTTGCCACGCGAATACAACCATGGCTAAACGCCCTTTTTTCCTCATCAAACAAACTTTTAGAAGGTGTATCGTGTAAATAAATAGAATTAGAATTAGGGAACAAAAACTTCACCAGCCCTAAAGAGTTTTTAGGCCCGGGTTTCTGCCTAATATTGCCTCCATTCCATTCCATATTGTGCTGTGCCAAGTAATTCTTATTCTTGGCCATCGCAGGGGCAATCTCTTTTTTAATAATACTTTTAGGCACATTCCAGTAAGGACTAAACACAATATACTGCATCATCCCACTGAAAATCACCGTTTGATTCATGGCTTTCCCAACAACCACCTTAGAAATCAAAACGGGCTTATTGTCTTTAAAATAAGTAAGTCGAAACGAAGGAATATTAATGACGATAAACTCTTTCCCTTTGGTAATATCACTAGGAATCCATCGGCACCGTTCCATATTTACCATAAGGGTTTTGATGCGGGCGGCAACAGGCACATTCATATCCGCAATATGTTTGGGAATAAGAATGGCATCAGGAGCAAAACCATTGCGGGTTTTATAATTCAAAACAGCTTCTTTCAGCGCCTCATCGTACACCTTACTTCCAGAATCTGTGGCTATATCTCCCGAAACAAAGAGCCGTTTCCTAACCTGAGCAATGGTTGTAGAGCTATCACCAGGACTAAAAAATCTAAATGAATCATCCCAATCAATAGGGTTCCAACCGCCTTTTTTTTCTATAGCTCGGTACTCTTGTAACACTTTTTTCAAACGATAGTACTGCCCGAGAACCTCCTTTTCATCCTTATTCATCAAAGAGGGGTTTACCAAAAGCGAGTCCAAATAATTGACATAGGACTGTTTTTTACGAGGCAAATACCAACCCAATCCCTCACTTTTTTCAGCATCCAATCCTTGAAAAACTTTCTTAGCATAGAAAAAATACAAGGCCGAAAGCAGCAACTCCGTTTCGGTCTGAGGCTTTTTCAGGCTGCTGGTATTCTGAAAAACAGCGTCCAACTGCGCACGATAAGGAACCGTTGAAGACACTCCTTCTGAAGCAATAGAGAGAATCTTGTTGTACAACAAACCTCCCACTTCTATAATTCCCTTGCTGTCAAACCAAATATAATGATATCGATGTTTTTGATACAGTGCTTCTACATCAGCCTGAAAGTCTTTAAGCTGTGGATGTCTTTCAAAAAAGGGAGCTACCTGTGTGCTGTCAAAATAAATCTCTTTGGTATTAGGAAGTACCTCGGTCGGCACCTCAGTCAGAACCGATAAGGTTTTTGCTTCGCTGGAAGTATTTTTACAAGAACCCGCAATGAAAAAGGCCAGAGCAACTGTGAGTAACTGTAAAATTAACTTTCTCATATACAAAACCTTATTAATAAAGCTGTCATAAAAATACAAAAAAAATAAAGCAAAAACACACAACTACTAGTGTATAATTTCTTGATGAAAAAAAGTATATTTAGAGCATCGGATGAAGTCCTTAGCAGAAGGAATTCAAGCCAATCATTTAAATAGTTTACAGTATGAAAAAAATACTTTTAGCCATATTAAGCCTCGTCTGTTTTCCCTCTTTTTCTCAGAATCCACTTCAAGAATCAAAAGAAAAAGAACAAATACACCTCCTACTCGATGGTTGGCATCTAGCGGCAGCTAAAGCAGATTTCAATACCTACTTTAACGCCATGACCGATACTAGCATGTTCATTGGCACTGATGCAACAGAGAATTGGGACAAAACAGCATTCAAAGCATTTGCAAAACCCTACTTTGATAAAGGGCAAGTATGGAATTTCAAACCTTTAGAACGACACATCTACTTTAGCAACGATAAAACAATAGCTTGGTTTGATGAATTGTTGGATACTTGGATGAAACTATGCAGAGGCTCTGGCCTACTGGTAAAAGTAGGAAACCAATGGAAAATACAACACTATGTCTTATCTACAACCATCCCCAACGAAAGTATTGACGAGGTGGTAAAAATAAAAACCCCTTTAGAAAGCCTACTAATTCAAAAACTACAAACTAAATAAAATCAGGATGGTTCTTTAAGTTATCCAACATGGCAACTGTCGTTTTAGCCAAATCATAGTGGTGTTGCCAGCCCCAATCTCTTCTGGCTTCGCTATCATCAATGCTGGCAGGCCAACTATCTGCTATCTGTTGTCGAGAATCAGGAACATACGTTATCGTAAAATCAGGTAGCTGCTTGCGGATTTCTGCCGCAAGCGCAGCAGGGGTAAAACTCATAGCCGCCAAATTATAAGAAGACCGAATAGAAAGCGCATCACCGTCGGCTTGCATAATTTGTATCGTAGCCTGAATAGCATCTTCCATATACATCATTGGCATTTTTGTATCAGAAGAAAGAAAACATTCATAAGTGCCTTGTGATAACGCTTTATGAAAAATATCAACAGCATAATCGGTTGTTCCTCCCCCAGGTGGCGATGACCAACTAATAAGACCGGGATAGCGAACACTGCGAACGTCAACTCCATATACATGATGGTAATACTCACACCAGCGCTCACCAGATTGCTTACTAATGCCATAAACCGTTGTAGGTTCCATGATGGTATATTGTGGTGTATTTTCTTTGGGAGTTGTAGGTCCAAAAACAGCGATACTCGAAGGCCAAAATACCTTTTGTATCTTTTTGGCTCTAGCCAAATTCAACACATGAAAAAGGGAATTCATATTCAAATCCCAAGCAAAAGCAGGGTTTTTCTCTGCAGTAGCCGAAAGTAATGCCGCCATCAAATACACATCGGTAATTTCATGAACCTCCACCAAATGCTGAATTTGATTGTAATCTAAGGCATTAACCACTTCAAAAGGTCCCGAATTGACCACATCGGTATTCATCTTTCGAATGTCAGAAGCAATGACATTTTCTATTCCGTAAATCGAGCGCAACTTTTGTGTAAGCTCAGTTCCTATCTGACCACAAGCACCTATAATTAGAATTTTTGGTGTCATATTTTCTCTACTTTAGCTACACAAATATACGCTTTTTGAACCTTTACTATGATACATCCATCGTTTGTATTTCCTCATTTAACAAAATTATAATTATCAAAGGGCGGTGTGTTTTAACTTTCGTTTTACCTTTGTAACTTTGTCAACTAAATCATCCTACATGAAAAGGTTTCGTTTCTTACTTCTTTTTTTATGCTGCCTTTCAGCTGCATTTATTTCTTGTAATGATAATGATGAAAAACGCGAGGCGGCAACTCTAAAAGATGCTCAAAAACAAGAAGCCATTTTCAATACTATCAGCAAAGGATGGAACTTTTCTAACCCTATTTTAACGCCAAGCTCACAAACCATCGTCAACAATTGGAACGAATGGCGTTTGTTTTTAGACGAACTGGGGGTAAAACCTAAAAGTAGTATCGGTGCCTTTCAGAAAAAAGCCAAAGCCCTATCCAAAAGAGCTTTTGATTTGAACGCAAATATCCCAAATACGTTCAACAAGCCCGAAGTAAAGAGTAGAATCGCCGTATTGGTAACCAAAATCAACGCCATCAATCTCTTTATCAATTTGGATGATATTCCAGCACAGAAAGTAGTCAGCCTTGTGGCAGATGTGAATGAAGAAATGGGTTCATTGACGCGTCAAATGGATGAGATTATCAGAAAAAATGCCATCCCTAAAGAAGAAGGTGAATCCGATATGTTACAAATGTTAGACACCACGAGAGCCATACCCAATAAAATTGTACCACAACCTTGAGTAAAACCAACCTACTTAACACCTACGACAATTCGCCTAAAATCAAGCAAATTGTAGATAGTATACAAATCCCTGAGCAAAAGATTCATCTCAATGGATTAGTGGGTTCGTCTATTTCATTTGTTTTACAAGCTCTTTTTAAAAAAACAGAAAGCCCTTTTTTAGTTCTACTAAACGATAAGGAAGAAGCTGCCTATTACTTGAACGATTTGGAGCAACTCATAGGTGACCAAGATGTGTTATTTTATCCCGGGTCATACCGACGCCCTTATCAAATTGAAGAAACTGACAATGCCAATGTATTGCTTCGTGCCGAAGTATTGAACCGCATTAATTCGCGCAAAAAACCTGCTGTAATTGTCTCGTATCCAGAAGCACTATTTGAGAAAGTGGTGACCAAAAAAGAGTTGGACAAAAACACTTTAAAAGTAGCCGTTGGCGATAAAATATCCATTGAATTCATCAATGAAGTTTTGTTTGAATACGAATTCAAAAGAGTAGATTTCATTACCGAACCCGGAGAATTCTCGGTTCGCGGTGGAATTATAGACGTGTTTTCTTTCTCTAATGATAATCCGTATCGAATAGAATTTTTTGGAAACGAAGTGGACAGCATTCGAACCTTTGATGTAGAAACTCAACTCTCCATAGAAAGACAAAAAAAGATTGCCATTATCCCTAATGTTGAAAACAAATTTTTTCAAGAAAACAGAGAAAGCTTCCTAGAATATATCGACAGTAAGACGATTATTTTTATTCAAAATACAGAGGCATTGTTGTCGAAACTAGACTCTCTTTTTGACAAAGCAGGTGCTATTTTTACCAATTTAAATGCAACGGTAAAACACCTAGAACCTGAAAAACTATTTTTAAACCAAGCTGAATTCCTTAAAAAGAGTTTGGATTTTTCTATTGTTGAATTGAGTTCCAAACCCATTTACAAAACTCAAAAAACAGTTCATTTTCATACGCTACCTCAACCTTCTTTCAATAAACAATTTGATTTATTGTTAAACAACCTGAATGACAATCATTTTAACGGCTACAAAAACTATTTGTTTTGTTCCAATGATGCCCAAGCCAAAAGATTTCACGACATATTCGAATCCTTGGATGAAGCCAATCACGAAAGTATTCGCAAGCAATACCACACCATAACAGTACCGATATACCAAGGATTTATTGACGAAGAACATCAGATAGCCTGTTATACCGACCATCAAATTTTTGAACGCTACCATAAGTTTAGCATCAAAAATGGGTATTCTAAAAAACAAACCATCACGCTCAAAGAATTGACTACCCTTTCTGTTGGAGATTATGTAACACATATTGACCACGGAATTGGAAAATTTGGTGGTTTGCAAAAAATTCAAGTAGAAGGGAAAACCCAAGAAGCCATAAAATTGGTATATGCAGATAATGATATTGTATATGTGAGCATTCACTCCTTGCACAAAATTTCGAAATACAATGGCAAAGATGGTGCTCCTCCCAAAATTTACAAATTGGGCTCAAATGCTTGGAAAGTTTTAAAACAAAAAACGAAAGCCCGAGTCAAGCATATTGCATTCAATTTAATTCAATTGTACGCCAAACGAAGACTCGAAAAAGGATTCCGATATGCTCCAGACAGTTATTTGCAGGCAGAATTAGAAAGCTCGTTTATTTATGAAGACACTCCCGATCAAATCAAATCGACCCAAGAAGTCAAAGCCGATATGGAAAGCGATCGCCCAATGGACAGACTCGTTTGTGGCGACGTCGGATTTGGAAAAACCGAGGTGGCTATTCGTGCCGCTTTTAAAGCGGTAGACAACGGAAAACAAGTTGCGGTTTTAGTACCTACAACTATTTTGGCTTATCAACATTATAGAACATTTAGTGAGCGCTTAAAAGAAATGCCAGTTTCTGTAGGATACCTCAACCGTTTTAGAACCGCAAAACAAAAAGCAGAAACACTAAAAGATTTGGCAGACGGCAAACTCGACATTGTTATTGGAACCCATCAATTGGTCAACAAAAATGTAGCCTTTAAAGACTTAGGATTGTTGATTGTAGATGAGGAACAAAAGTTTGGTGTAAATGTCAAAGACAAACTCAAAACTATTGCTGCTAATGTCGACACCCTGACATTAACAGCAACTCCCATACCTAGAACCTTACAGTTTTCATTGATGGCAGCAAGAGATTTATCCGTGATAACTACACCTCCACCCAATCGCTACCCAATAGAAAGTAATGTTGTTTCTTTTAGTGAAGAGTTGATTCGGGATGCCATTTCGTATGAAATGCAACGCAACGGTCAGGTTTTCTTTATCAACAATCGAATTGAAAACATCAAAGAAATAGCTGGGATGATTCAGCGATTGGTTCCAGACGCCAAAGTGGGCATTGGTCACGGACAAATGGACGGAAGTAAATTAGAAGAATTGATGCTGGCTTTTATGAATGGAGAATTCGATGTTTTGGTAGCCACTACAATCATTGAAAGCGGACTAGATGTTCCCAATGCAAATACCATTTTTATCAATAATGCCAACAACTTTGGTCTATCTGATTTGCATCAAATGCGTGGTCGTGTAGGTCGAAGCAACAAGAAAGCCTTTTGTTATTTTATTTGTCCACCTTATTCTATGATGACTGATGATGCTAGAAAACGTATTCAAGCTCTAGAACAATTTTCAGAATTGGGAAGCGGATTTAATATTGCCATGAAAGATTTGGAGATTCGAGGCGCAGGTGATTTATTAGGCGGAGAACAAAGTGGTTTTATTAATGAAATTGGTTTTGATACCTATCAAAAAATCATGAATGAAGCCATCGAAGAACTCAAAGAAAATGAATTCAAAGAGTTATACGCAGATGAAGGAAAAACAGAAAAAGAATATGTAAAAGACCTTCAAATAGACACTGATTTTGAATTATTATTTTCGGATGAATACATCAACAACATTTCCGAAAGACTGAATTTATATAATGAATTGAGCCTTATTAAAGATGAAGATACATTACTAGCCTACGAACAAAAACTCATTGACCGCTTTGGTCCACTACCAAAACAAGCAACTTCATTGCTCAATAGTATAAAGATAAAATGGATTGCCACACGATTTGGTATTGAAAAACTGGTGATGAAACAAGGCAAAATGATTTGTTATTTTGTTTCCGACCAACAAAGCGATTATTACACCTCACCTCAATTTCACAAAGTATTGCAGTTTGTACAAAAGCAATCTCAATTGTGCAAAATGAAAGAAAAACAAACCCCAAATGGTTTGCGTTTGCTTTTGACTTTTGAACATGTAAAATCAATTCGGAAAGCTTTGGAATTGATGGAGTTGATGGAAGGTTAAAATTAAACAAAGCTTCCAGCCTTTTGAAGGCTGGAAGCTTTGTTCAAATAAATGTTATAATTAGTCTATTAAAAGTTCTTCAATCTCCTCCAAATTTTGACTTGTAGAATGATAATATCTAAAATTTTCTATATCTCCAAACATCTCTAGTACTCTTTCCCGTTTTAATTTTGAAGGTTTTTCTGAAAGAATTGTTCCGTAGGATGTCCACGGGTATTCAATAATGCTATCCGTAAAATGATGATGAACTGGATTATTATGAATATAGAAAATAAGTTTTTTGAAATAATTTTCATTGGTTACTATTTTTCTCTTGAAATTCTTTTCAAATAAACTCCCTGTTCGTTTGTATCTTTTATTAATAGCCAATGTGTAGGCATTGAATAAATTAGAAAATTGTTTTGAAGCACTTATCGCTTTTGGCTTATCTGTAGAAGAATATTCTAATTTGCTTGGGTCTATCTCCGAAAACTCTTTGATATAAACTAAAATGTGGAAATGATTTTTCATCAAACACCAAGCATAGGTTTCGGCAATTGGATTAATATACTTTTCGTACAGTCTCAGAAAATGTAGGTAATTTTCAGTATCAAAAAACAAATCAATACTATTATTTCCTCTATTATAAATATGATAAAAGTTACCCTCTTCAATAGGAATTTGTCTCATTCTCTATAAAAATTAATCTCTACTAAATATTACCCCCTAAGCTTCCAGCCTTTGAAAGGCTGGAAGCTTTATGTTAAAATTACATCTTCACTATTTTAAAGTTGGCTTCTTTTTCGTTAAACTTCAATTTAAAGAAATACGTTCCTGAAGCAAATGATGCCAAATCCACCTTAGTTTCCAATCCATTGAGTTGCTTTTGGTACAACAATCGCCCTTCTAAATTATAAACAAAAATTTCTTTGAGTTCTGTTTTAGAAGTTATAGAAACTATTCCGTTGCTTGGATTTGGAGAATAGGTAAAATCAATATTTGGCGTAAATTGGTTGGTTCCTAAATTGGATACACAATCGATATAAGCAACATAACCGGCACCAACTTCATAGGTGTCTGAGAAGAATTTCATGGTCAAAGACCCATCTACAGCAGTTGATTCAAAGGGACCAGGTAATGTTGTGCCTGTATATCCCGAACCTAGCTCAGTTGCAGCAGTTGAATTTCCGTCGTAAACGTATAAATAATCATAATCTTGTTCCAAATCAAAACTTGAAAAAGTCATTCTAATCTTTTGATTGGAATTACTTGGAATAATGGTTCTAACATAGGTTTCAAGATTAGAATAGTTATCGGTAACACCTCCTGTGTCTGTAATTGTTACACCATTACAATAATTTGTTGCAGTCACAAGAACAGTTTGTCTATATACTGGAGTTAAACCAGAACCGCATGATGGTCGAACTCTTACTAAATAATACGTATTAGGAGCTAATCCAGATACAGAATAATTGGTAACCGAAAGTGGCGATGACCATGTTATTGATGACGAGGCAAAAGGAGTTACAGAAACTTCCCAAGAAGAAGTGTCACCTATATCCGTCCAAGAGAAAGTAGCCGCTGTAGAAGCAACCGTGTCGATATTAATTTCTGAAACTGTATTGATACAGGTAGTAATACAATCTGTACTCAAACAACTACTATTATTTACTATCGAAAGTATTCGTGCTGCTGGTTGTGGTCCAAATCCGTTATTAAAATTGATTCCAGCACTCGGAATTAAATGACAATAACTCATTATCGTTCCTCCAGTACCCGTTGGAAGCGGTCCAACTGAGCAATCTCCTTCATTGTACTTGCTGTCTGAAGTTGGTCCACAACCATCAATAGCCGTATTGTTGCCATTCCAAACGCAAGCATGTGTATGCGGAGAACCCAACAAATGTCCTATTTCGTGAGTTACTACAAGCACCGTCCAAGAATAGGTGGGAACCGAATTATAACTTAAAAAAACATCGGAATAACTGTAGTTATTTGTAGTACATAATCCATCAATAGTTATCGCTAATCCTCCAAGATTTCCAGTATCTATTCCTACTAACTGACCTATATCACCATCAAAAACAGGTCTTACTTGGTTGAATTTAAGTAAATAATCAGATGAATCTACACCAACCCCTTCATAAGGATCTTGAGTTGTCCAAATGTATAATGACTTTAACGAAATGTTAATCCCATCATTTGCATACAAAGTTTGAACATTATTAAACACCGATGTCATCCAGTTTGAAGTGGTGGTGGTATTGCTGCCATTTTCTAGAAACAAATTATTGTCTATTTCAAAATATAGAGTTACACATCTATCGCTTTGTTTTTGAGTCGTCCTTTGAGCATTAAAGTACGGTTGTTGTTCTCCTTCTTTGGTGTGACATTGAATGTTGTTTATGGCATTCAAATCGGCATCGGAATAAATTACATAATCGGTTTGATTGTCTTTTTTATGTAGTTTTCCAATCACTAAATTATTCAACCGCTGGCTAGATATGATTCCGTTGAGTTCATTTTTAAAGAAATTAAAAGAGACTGTTGAGTTCAAATCGCCTTTGATGATTCCTCTGTAATACAAACCTTGTTCGTAGGGTATTGATTTTGCTTTATCTGTATCAACATGAAAACCTTCTGCTAAAATATTCACTTTGTACAATTGTACCGTAATTACTTCCCCTTGGTAAGGAATTGAAACTTCAATGGTTTCTTGTTTATCGAGAACCAAACGAGTTAAAGACTGAAAATTAATTTTGGCTACTGTTGCTTTTTTCAAAGCTTTATTCAAAGACAAGTCGGTAGCTTTATTTGAAACTGTTAAGACAGAATACGCCTTAAAAGTAGCATTACTAGCTGTTAATGCGCTTACTTTTTTAGCAACTTCTTTTTGACCAAAAGCGCAAAGACAAAACAATAAAACTACAACTGTAAATTTTTTTTTCATTTTCATTACTATATACGGATACCTTTTCAAAAGTAATCAATATTTTATTTAGAAAGATGAATTACTGTTAAAGTATGGTGCGACTATAGTAAAATGATTTTACAAGGATTTTAAATCTTTTATGACTCTGAAAGCAACATCAACAACTTCTTCACTCACTAAAATAGTAAACTCATTTGAAGTAGAAATGACCTCATTGATAATAATACCTTCCCATGCTAAACGCTGAAAAATAAAATAGTAAATCCCTGGAATCACCACGTTATCATTAGGTAATTTTACGGTTATTGAAGCTAGGTTTTCTAATTTTTGAACCAGTTTTTCATTAGCAAAATGTTTGTCTACGATATGACCTACACTTTCGCTAATAATAATATTCGTCTCACTAACTCCTCTTGACGAAGTATAAAAAATATCTGAATAATTATGAATTTCAGAAATCAATTCTGCCTGATTATTCAAAATACTATCGGAAACAGCAAAAGCATAATCTGTTAAAGAAGAACGTACGGTTATCTCTCCCAAGTTTTTTAATACTTTAACGATTTTATGATTTAATCTAAAATCTAAGTCAACCGACAACCTTTTGAGTGCCATAACAATAGCACCTTGTTTTACTTCTTTTCCAAATTCACTCTCTAACTCCACCATCATATTTCTAGATAATGACGTTAGATTGATGATTCCTTGAGATAAAGCACTCAATAAAAAAGGTTTGGTTTTAATGTAGTTCTCTACAATGGAAGAAACAGTTTTCATATACACTTGTTTTAAATCTTTTACAAAGATATAAATAAAAACATTTTGTTACAAATACAACAAATTAAAAATAATAAAATGCATCTTCTAAATGTTCCATATCGAAATTTTTCTCCGTTTTATGACCCGAAACCGAAGGTTGAACGGACGCAGTAATGGCAATAATATCAAAACGCACTTCAACATCAAGATTATTTGAGGATACATATTCATTTATCGCTTTCACTAAAAGTTGAATTTTTTTGGGTTTTACAAAATCTTGTGGCAAACCAAAATCAATACTCGAGCGAGTTTTTACTTCTACTACAGCCAAAACAGTATCTTTTTGAGCAATAATATCAATCTCTGCTTTTTGAAAAGTCCAGTTGGTTTCTAGAATGGTGTAGCCTTCTTTTTGCAGAAATTCCACAGCCAACTCTTCTCCAAGTTTTCCTAATTCATTATGACTGGCCATGGCATCATTTATTGAAATTTCAAAATGGAATACTTGTCATTCACATCGAGAGAAGCCTTTTTTCCAAAAAGTAAGGTATTATTATTGTGAATATGTCCCGCTGGAAAATTATACACTATAGGGAAATCATAATTTTTAGTAATATCAGCAATAATTTGGTAGGCCGTTTTTCCCCAGGGAATTTCGTTATCATGCATTTTGGTAAAACTTCCCACAACCATACCTTTCAATCCATCAAAACAACCACAGCGTTTTAAACTCAACATCATTCGGTCAATGTGGTACAAATATTCGTCTAAATCTTCCAGAAAAAGTATCTTGCCTTTACAGTCTATTTGCGATTGCGAACCCATTAAACTGTACAGAATAGACAAATTTCCTCCTACCAATTCACCTTCTACATTGCCGTATTTATTCTCGTTTTCGCAAGGAACAGTATAACCCAACGGTTCGCCAAATAAGGCTTTTCGCAAGGTTTCCTCCACTTCTGGAGAGGCTTTCTCCACATTTACAGGCATAATCCCATGTATGGTAGCAAAACCCAGCTTATTCAAATGACTGTGTAAAACTGTCACATCACTAAAACCAACAATCCATTTTGGGTCGTGTTGAAACTTTGAAAAGTCAACCAAATCTATCATTCTTGCTGTTCCATAGCCGCCGCGAACACACCAAATCGCTTTGATATTTGGATTGTCTATCATGTTTTGAAAATCAGCAGCACGTTGTTCATCTGTTCCTGCCAATTGATTGTTGTCTAATCCTATTGACTTGCCTATGACCACTTCCAAACCCCAACTTTTGGCCAAGCTAATAGCGGGTTTCAAATTATCATCTATGTTTTTTCTGGCTGTGGCTACAATGGCTATAGTATCGCCTTTTTTTAGATAGGATGGTGTAATCATATTGTTTTTTGCTTGACTGTTTGATACCCAAAAAATCAGTAAAACGAGAATGCCAATTGTTTTTTTGGTTTTCATATTTTTTTCAAAAATCATGTAGACAAATATATAAAAACTAGGCGGAAAATTGCTCCAAATAAAAACGTCAAAACTCTCAATTCTATTGCTTATTTTTGCAGAAAATATTTTTATAACACGATGTTAGAAAATCCAAAACGATATACCATTACAGCAGCATTACCCTACACGAATGGCCCCATTCACATTGGTCATTTGGCAGGCGTTTATGTGCCCGCAGATATTTATTCTCGTTATTTACGATTGCAAGGAAAAGACGTTCTTTTTGTTTGCGGTAGCGATGAACATGGGGTAGCGATTTCTATGAAAGCCAAAAAAGAAGGGAGTACTCCGCAAGAAGTAATTGATAAATATGATGGTATCATCCGGAAATCATTCTCTGATTTTGGAATTGCATTTGACAATTATTCCAGAACCTCAGCCAAAATTCATCACGATACTGCTCAAGAGTTTTTTAAAAAATTATATGATAACGGCGATTTTATTGAAGAAGTTACCGAACAATTGTATGATGCCAAAGCCAATCAGTTTTTGGCAGACCGCTTTGTGATTGGAACTTGTCCAAAATGTGACAATCCAGAAGCCTATGGCGACCAATGCGAACGATGTGGTTCTACGTTGAACGCAACAGATTTAATCAATCCCAAATCGACAATTACGGGTGAAACTCCTGTTTTACAATCCACCAAACACTGGTTTTTGCCTTTAGACCGTTACCAAGATTTTTTAACCCAATGGATTTTAGTAGACCATGCTAAAGATTGGAAAACTAACGTCTTAGGTCAAGTAAAATCCTGGTTGGACGACGGATTAAAACCTCGTGCTGTGACACGCGACTTAGACTGGGGAATTGATGTTCCTGTAGAAGGCGCCGAAGGGAAAAAACTATATGTATGGTTTGATGCGCCTATTGGTTACATTTCATCCACCAAAGAATGGGCGGCTCGTGAAGGAAAAGATTGGGAACCCTATTGGAAAGATGCTGGTACAAAATTGGTTCATTTTATTGGGAAAGACAATATCGTTTTCCACTGCATCATTTTCCCAGCGATGCTCAAAGCAGAAGGAAGCTATATTTTGCCAGACAATGTGCCTGCGAATGAATTTTTGAATTTAGAAGGTAACAAATTATCGACTTCTAAAAACTGGGCGGTTTGGTTGCACGAATATTTAGAAGATTTTCCAAACAAGCAAGATGTGTTGCGTTATGCTTTGACAGCCAATGCTCCAGAAACGAAAGACAATGATTTTACTTGGAAAGATTTTCAGGCGAGAAACAATAATGAATTGGCAGCAGTTTTCGGGAATTTCATCAATCGTGTGGTGGTCTTGACCAACAAATATTACAACGGAATTGTTCCAACTCCAAACGAAATTTCAGAAGTTGACGAACAAACATTAGCCGAATTAAAAGCCTATCCAGCGGTAATTTCGAGTTCCATTGAGCGCTACCGTTTTAGAGAAGCTCAAGGAGAATTGATGAATGTGGCTCGTTTAGGAAATAAATATTTAGCTGACGAGGAGCCCTGGAAAATGGTAAAAACCAATCCAGAACGTGTACAAACACAAATGTATGTGGCTTTACAAATTGCGGCAGCTTTACGCATTTTATGTGAACCTTTTTTACCGTTCACAGCGTGTAAATTATCTGGAATATTAAAAACAGATGTAAACTTAAATTGGAATTCTATTTCAGAAACATCTGATTTACTTCCTACTGGTCATCAAATTGGAGAAGCTGAAATTCTATTTGCCCAAATAGAAGATGATGAAATTCAAAAACAAATAGACAAATTGGAAGCTACAAAAAAAGCAAATACAGACGAAGCGACTTCGTCTCTAGCAATACTAGAACCACAGAAACCAACAGCAACTTTTGAGGATTTTTCCAAACTGGATTTGCGTGTAGGAACCATCCTTGAAGCCGAAAAAATGCCAAAAGCCAACAAACTTTTAGTGTTAAAAGTAGATACTGGTTTGGATGTTAGAACCATAGTTTCTGGAATAACCGAACATTTTTCACCAGAAGAAGTAATAGGAAAGCGAGTAACCGTTTTACTTAACTTAGCACCAAGAGCCTTGCGTGGTGTGGAAAGCGAAGGAATGATTTTGATGACCAACAATGTGGAAGGGAAATTAGTTTTTGTTAATCCTGATGGAGATGGGGTAAATAATGGAGCTATAATTAGTTAATTGTATTGTATGAACCTAAAAGTAATTGCTTTCGACGCTGACGACACACTATTTGTGAACGAACCTTATTTTCAAGAAACAGAGCAAAAATTTTGTGCTTTGATGAGTGATTATTTATCGCATCAAGGATTGTCTCAAGAATTGTTTCGGACGGAAATTGCCAATTTAGATTTATACGGCTATGGCATTAAGGGCTATACCCTTTCTATGATTGAAGCTGCCATGAAAATTTCTAACAATACCATTTCAATGGAAATCATTGAAAAAATTATTGCTTTAGGAAAAGAATTGCTTCAAAAGCCTATCGAATTATTAGACGGCGTTGAGGATACTCTTCAAGCTTTACACGGAAAATACAAATTGGTCGTTGCCACAAAAGGAGATTTAAAAGACCAACGTCGCAAATTACACGACTCGGGCCTTGGTAAATATTTTCACCACATAGAAGTGATGTCTGACAAACAAGAAAAAGATTATACCGATTTATTAAACCGTTTGGAAATCAACCCTAAAGCCTTTTTTATGATTGGGAATTCTTTAAAATCAGATGTGCTTCCCGTTTTAGCAATTGGTGGTCATGCCGTTCACATTCCTTATCACACGACTTGGGAACACGAAAAAATAAGTCATAAAGTAGAACATCCCAATTTTAAAACATTGGAAAAAATATCTGATGTTTTAGAAATATTGCTTTAATTTTTAATCAAAATAAGTCCAGTTTGCCCCATCGCTTATGATGATAATTGATTTTCCAGCTGAGTTTGGTGGAAGATAGATTGGTGCCCCAATAGCAGAACCAACGTTGGAACTTTTATGAAAAAATCGTTTGCCTCCTGCTGTGTATAATTCTGCAGTATCAAAATCAGTGATATTTCTCAAAATATAAACTCCATCGTCAATTAATGTTGCTCCTCCCGAAGGCCCTCCAAGCAAAGGTGTGGTAATACCAATTGTCTTTACTGACAAATTCCCATTTAGATCCAAAGTACTTATTGGAGTGGTGGTATTAATACCTACTTGACAAAATCCCTTGTAGCTACTAATAAACAAAAGAATACCAGAAAGTATTTTTATAAATCGTATCATTTTTGAGAATAAATATTAACCCGTTGGGTGTAATTATTAAAAACGTCAGTTCGAGTGTTTTTTGTGCAGTAAAACGGAACAAAAAATGTATCGAGAATCGTTTTTAATGAAATTTTTCTTGTTCTCGATACAATTTTCTATCAAAATCACTCGAACTGACGAAAAATTTTCACAAAAACTAATTACACCCAACGTGTTAAATATTGATATAAAATTATCTCATTTTGATACTATTATTACAATGAACGAAAAAATTTAATACCAAAAAAAGAATTTTTTGTTGATAACCTTCTGATTTTCAACTATATAAAATTAAAAGCGACAAACTTACATTTGCCGCTTTCCAAATTGATTGTACTAACTAATTTTTTATTTAAAAATAGTTTTCCAATTATTTCCCTAACAAAAGAATATCATTTGCAACCACCTCAGTAATATAGCGCTTATTACCGTCTTTATCGTCATAACTCCTGTGAGTTAATTTTCCTTCTATAGCAATTTCTTTACCTTTAGTTACGTATTTTTCAATAATTTCAGCAGTGCGACCCCAAGCGGTTATCTTGTGCCATTCTGTTTGTTCTACTTTTTCTCCTTTGTCATTTTTGTAACTTTCGTTTGTAGCGATAGTTAGGTTGGCTAATTTTTTCCCTCCATCAAAATTTTTAATTTCAGGATCATTACCTACGTTTCCGATTAACTGTACTCTGTTTTTCATTGCATTCATGGCGTGTAAAATTTAATTGTTTATAAACTATTTTTTTGTGTTCGTGTCGGTATTTGTTTCATTTCGACAGGGCAAAGATGCGACGGTTCACAAATTATATTCGGTTACTAACTATTTACTTTCGGTTGTAATTGTTTGTAAACGTTTGTAAATGGATTTTTTTATTTATATTTGATTGATTTTAAGTTTTTTAAAACCAAATCCTA
The DNA here is from genome assembly GCF_057652095.1 of Flavobacterium sp. R1_16. Taxonomy (NCBI): domain Bacteria; kingdom Pseudomonadati; phylum Bacteroidota; class Flavobacteriia; order Flavobacteriales; family Flavobacteriaceae; genus Flavobacterium; species Flavobacterium sp. R1_16. Next base: position 104,729 of record NZ_JBYFCG010000001.1, on the reverse strand, counting down.
TGACAAAAACCTGCCTAGAATGTGGCGAAAAAATTATTGGTCGCGAAGATAAAAAGTTCTGTAGCGACGGCTGCCGTAACACCTACAACAACAAAATCAATAAGGATAGCACTAATTTTATGCGCAACATTAACAACAAGTTACGCAAAAACTATCGCATTCTTTCTGAAATTAATACCGAAGGAAAATCCAAAACTACCAGGGCTAAATTACTAAGTAAAGGTTTTGATTTTGAGTTTTTTACCAATATCCTAGAAACCAAAACCGGAAACACTTACTTTTTTGTTTATGATCAAGGGTATCGTGCTTTAGAAGATGATTTTTATATGCTAGTCAAAAAAGAAATTTAGCCACCAACTCTATCCTATGAAAAAAAATAATTTTTCTATTCTTGCTGTGCCGTTTATCCTTTTTATACTCGGGCTATTGTACTATAGTATGATGCCTCGGTGGGTTTCAAATGACGAATCTTTATCGGAATTCTCGACCAAAAGAGCCCTGACGCACGTTCAAAACATTGCTAAAAAACCTCATTTTGTAGGTTCTGAAAATCACGAAGTAGTTGCAAACTATTTGGAAAAAGAATTACAAAAACTGGGATTAGAAACCAAAGTCCAAGAAGGAACCACGCTTTCTGATTGGGGAAATCTCGTAAAATCTAAAAATATTTTAGCCCGAATAAAAGGTTCTAATTCTACCAAAGCGCTGTTGTTGCTTTCTCATTATGATAGTGCTCCACACTCTTTTTCTAAGGGTGCAAGTGATGATGCTTCAGGTGTTGCAACAATTTTAGAAGGATTACGTGCTTTTTTACATACTAAAACTGCCCATAAAAATGACATTATTATTCTGTTTTCAGATGCGGAAGAATTGGGTTTAAACGGTGCAGCTCTTTTTGTTACTAGAAGTAATTGGGTAAAAGATATTGGCTTAGCCCTAAATTTTGAAGCCCGTGGAACGAGTGGTCCAAGTTTTATGCTAATGGAAGTAAATAAGGGAAATGCTGCTTTAATAAAAGGCTTTTCTGAGGCAAATCCGAAATATCCTGTTTCAAATTCGTTGATGTATAGCATTTATAAGATGCTCCCTAATGATACTGATTTGACCATTTTTAGAGAACATGGAAAAATTCAAGGTTTCAATTTTGCTTTCATTGACAGTCATTTTAACTATCACACAGCTCAAGATGATTACGCACATATCGACCCAAAATCAGTAGCACATCAGGGGACTTATGTAATGCCTCTATTACACTATTTCTCGAATACTGATTTGTCTAACATGAATAGTACTGAAGATTATGTGTATTTCAATACGCCATTTTGCTTTGTGAGCTATCCATTTAGTTGGATTTTACCCATTTGGATTGGCACATTAGCTGTTTTCTTATTTTTAGTACTGATTGGCATTGGAAAACGAATTTTGATTCCTTCAGAAATTGGAAAAGGCTTTTTACTATTTTTTGGAGCAACATTGGTTTCTGGATTGACGACTTATTTTGGATGGAAAATCACACTCGCATCCTATCCTCGGTACAATGATATTTTACAAGGATTTACCTATAACGGACACAGTTATAGTGCCGCATTTATTTGTTTGAGTTTAGCTATATCCTTTTTATTTTATTCCAAATTAAAAACCGATTTGGTAATCATCAATCATACTATTGCTCCTTTATTGATTTGGATTCTTATTAATCTAGGAATTACTTTTTATTTGCCTGGAGCTGGATTTTTTATCATTCCTGTTTTATTTGGATTGTTAATGTTGTTGTATTTTGTACTAACTCAAAAGTCTGACAATCTCTTAAATTTATTTTTAAGCATTCCTGCTTTAATACTTTATACTCCTTTTATAGTGTTACTCCCCATAGGTTTAGGATTAAAAATTTTAGTTGGAAGTAGTATTTTAACGGTCTTGGTTTTTGGATTGTTACTACCTGTTTTTGGAGCTTTTTCTAAAAAAAGAATGTGGTCGGCTCTGTTTTTTATATTCTCTATCGGTTGTTTTAGCTACGCCCATTTCAATTCTAATTATGAAAACGGTAAAGCCAAACCCAACAGTTTAGTATATGTTCTCGATAAAGATTCTAATAAAGCTTTCTGGAAAACCTATGACACAAATTTAGACGAATGGACAAAAATATATTTAAGTGAAAATCCTAAAAGTGCCAATAATCAAAATTTGAATCCTTTATTTAGCAAATATAATTCTCAGTTTACTTTTTCTTCGAATGCTCCAATAAAGAAACTCGCGAGTCCAACTGTCGAATTTGTCAATGATTCTATTATTGGGACACAACGCCATTTGAAAATTAGAATCACACCCAATAGACCCGTAAATCGTTATGATATTTTTGCAAATGAAACTATTATTTTCTCAAATTTTATAGCTAATGGAGCAAAAGCCTTAGGACAAAAAACATCCAAATACGAACGCAAAGACAGGAAAATTTTAAGTTATTATGTGGTGAATAATGAACCTTTAGAAATGCAGTTTTCCATTCCAAAAGACACTGTTTTAGACATGAGTTTATTAGAAAGTTCATTCGATTTAATGACCAATCCTTTATTTTCAATGACAAAACGGGCTTCATGGATGATGCCAACGCCATTTGTATTGAATGATGCAATTGCTATTCAACAAAAAATTAAACAGAGTTTAAAAACTATTCCTAAAATACCTTCAAAAAACATCCCTAAATTTGCAAAAGAAAAAGACAGTTTAACAATTGTTCAAGATTCTCTAAAAATGCAAAATGACACAAATTAGTATTCTTGGTTGTGGTTGGTTAGGATTGCCTCTGGCAAAAACACTTTTAGAAAATGGATTTTCTATAAAGGGATCAACTACGTCTAAAGATAAAATTCCTGTTCTAGAGCAATTGGGAATTGAGCCCTTTTTACTTGATCTAAATTCTGAAAATAGTCAAGGAGACATCGAATCTTTTTTAAAAAATTCTGAAATCCTAGTCCTAAATATCCCCCCAAAGTTGAGGCAAAATAGTAAAGAAAATTTTGTTGGTAAAATAAAAACACTCATTCCCTTCATTGAAAAATCTTCCATAGATAAGGTGATTTTTGTTAGCTCAACTTCCGTTTATGCTGATGAAAATGTTTTGGTAACAGAAGCAACAGTACCTCAACCTGAAACAGAAAATGGTCGACAATTGTTGCAATCGGAATTGCTTTTGCAAAATAATTCACATTTTAAAACTACAATTGTTCGATTTGGTGGTTTAATTGGCGAAGACCGACATCCTATCCGATTTTTATCTGGAAGAGAAAATATAGAAAATCCAGATGCGCCTATTAATTTGATTTATTTAGAAGATTGCATTGGAATTCTTAAACAAATTATCTGTCACAATTCATGGAATGAAACCTACAATGCTGTTGCTCCTTTTCATCCTTCACGAGAAACATATTATGTAAAGAAAGCGCTTGATTTGAACTTGGATTTACCAAAATTCAATCACTCCAATCCGTCCGTTGGAAAAACCATTTTGAGCGACAAAGTGGAAACTGTTTTACACTATGAATTTATTAGAAAGATTCTTTAATGCTATTTAAAATAAAAACCGCTTTTTTTGCGAAGATACATGCTATTGGATTACCTATCATAGCTTTGTGCTGGGTTAGTTTTTTTTGGGGAACCACATGGATTGCTTCAAAAGAAGGGGTAAAACACATGCCTGCATTGCAACTCGTTGCTATACGACAATTTATTGGCGGATTACTTTATATTTCTTTTTTTCTGTTCAAAAAAGCGCCTTGGCCGAAAGGAAAACAATGGAAGACAATTCTTATTCTGAGTGTGTTGAATTTTGTATTGAGCAATGCATTAAGCACTTGGGGTGTAAAATACATTAGCAGTGGTTTAGGTGCTATTATTGGTGCTATAGTACCATTATGGATTGTAATTATTGGCTTTTTTAAGGGAGAACGGTTATCTAAATTAACTGTTGTGGGTTTGATTATTAGTTTTTGTGGCATCTGCGTCATTTTTTATGATCATTTGAAAGATTTTTTGAAACCCGATTTTAGATTTGGAATCTTTTTATCTATAACCGCTACGATAACATGGGCATTTGGAACCTTATATACCAAGAAAAAAGCAGCAAGTTTTAATCCTTATTTTAGTTTAGGATTACAAATGTTCATTTCTAGTATTTTCGTTTTTGCTGTTACTGGTGCAACAGGAACTTCAATTAGTTTGAGTGCTATTCCCGCTGCTTCTTGGTGGGCTATTGGATACCTTGTTGTTTTTGGAGCGGTTCTTACTTTTATTGCTTTTATCTATGCATTACAACATTTGCCCGCAGAAGTTAGCAGCATATATGCTTATATCAATCCTATTGTAGCCGTTATTTTAGGGGCATTTATCTTTGGAGAAACACTAAACCTTGCAATCGCAATTGGAGGAACTGTAACCCTATTTGGACTCTATTTGGTGAACTATGCTCTACGAAAAGCTAGAAAATAATTAAGCATTTTTTCCTCACACGATAGTAATAAAAACAATAGCCGTACCTTCTTTAGCAATTGCTTTTTGTATTTTTGCATCAAATTATTTTTATGAAATCGCTGTTGTATAAATACCGAAAGTTTTTCGGATTCTTTTTAGTTTTTTCTGCCATTACTATATATTTATTTTATTCTGCGCTGAAGCCTGCAAAATCATTACCTGTTTTCAACCCTGCTGATGTCAATCCAGAATTAGTCGACAGTACGATTCAGTACAAAAGCAAATACCACACTATTGCCAATTTTTCATTTGTGAACCAAAATGGAAAAATCATAACTCAAAAAGACTATGAAGGAAAAATTTATGTAGCCGATTTCTTTTTCACGACCTGCGGTTCGATATGCCCAAAAATGACGACCAATTTAGTTGAAGTTCAAAAAGCATTTCTCAACAATCCAAAAGTAATGATACTATCCCATTCTGTTTTGCCCGATGATGATGATGTTGCCAAACTAAAAGCGTATGCCCTAAAAAATGGTGTAAATGATGCCAAATGGAACCTAGTTACTGGCGATAAAGCAGCAATTTATCGTATGGCAAGAAAATCCTATTTAGCAGTAAAACAAGGAAAACCAAACGAGCTTTACGACATGGTACATACCGAAAATTTTGTGCTCGTTGACGACAAGAAACGCGTTCGTGGCTTTTATGATGGTACTAAAAAAGAAGAAATACAACGGTTAATTGCCGATATTAACTGGCTTTGTGAGAACAAAAAAAATTAAGCAAATCTGATAATTATCATCCAATATTCTTTTTTTATCAGTACTTTTGTAATCTTAATTCAATCTAAATAAGTTTTGCAAACTACCATAGCCAGCCTAAAGAAAGGTGAAAAAGCCATCATCACTCATTTTGATGTAGAGACTATCCCATTAAAACTTTTGGAAATGGGTTGTTTGCCTGGAAATAGTGTCGAACTGATTCAAATTGCTCCCTTTGGCGATCCATTATATTTGAATGTTAATGGTTCTCATCTTGCAATTCGGCTTGAAACTGCCCGTGAAATTGAAGTTGAGGATATTCAAAAATAGGTAAACGAGTTATGAAAAACATCAATATTGCCTTAATAGGAAATCCAAATACGGGAAAAACCTCTGTTTTCAACCAGCTTACTGGTTTGAATCAGCAAGTAGGAAATTATCCAGGTATAACTGTTGAGAAAAAAATTGGCTTTTGCAAACTGCCCAATAACATTAAGGCTAATATTCTTGATTTACCAGGTACCTATAGTTTAAATGCAAGTTCGGTTGATGAAAATGTAGTTATCGAATTGCTGTTAAATAAAAACGATAAGCTCTATCCTGATGTCATTCTGCTGGTAACAGAAATTGAAAACCTGAAACGAAATTTGCTTCTTTTTACTCAAATAAAAGATTTAGAAATTCCTACCATTTTAGTTATTAATATGGTTGACAGAATGAAACCAAAAGGTATTACGTTAGATATTCCGTATCTTGAGGACAAACTGAAAACCAAAATTGCTCTGGTAAGTTCTAGAAAAGGAACAGGTATTGAAGAATTAAAGCAATTAATTACTTCATACAAAACCATCACAACAGAACCTTGTTTGAAAGCTTCCTCCATAGACGAAGTGTATTTTAATAATCTCCGAAAAACATTCCCCAACCAGTCACTATATAAACTATGGCTGGTGATTACACAAGACGTAAATTTTGTGAACTTGAACAGAACTGTTTTAGAAAATAATTCGTTTACGAAAAGCAATTCCGAGTTAAAAAGACTGCAACAAAAAGAAACCATAAAACGCTATCAGTTTATAAATGACACTTTAAAAGTGGGTCTAAAAATAGATAGCTCAGCCGCAAGAGATTTTAGGAGCAAAATTGATACCATTCTGACTCATAGAATTTTCGGATATATTATTTTCTTTTTCATATTGTTTGGTATTTTCCAATCCATTTTTGAATGGTCGAAAATCCCTATGGATTTCATCGATACTAGTTTTGCTAATCTTAGTGTTTTTGCTTCAGATAATCTAGCTTCAGGTCCTTTTACTAATCTTATTGCTCAGGGAATTATTCCTGGAATTGGAGGTATTCTAATATTTATTCCACAAATTGCCTTTTTGTTTTTGTTTATTTCCATTCTTGAAGAAAGCGGTTATATGAGCCGTGTCGTTTTTTTAATGGACAAAATCATGCGAAAATTTGGGCTTTCGGGGAAAAGTATTGTTCCTTTAATCTCAGGTACAGCATGTGCTATTCCTGCAATAATGGCCACTCGAAACATTGAAAATTGGAAGGAACGATTAATAACCATTTTGGTAACACCATTCACCACTTGTTCCGCAAGATTACCCGTTTATGCTATCATTATTGGACTAGTAATTCCAGATAAACGTGTTTTCGGAATTGTTAATATGCAAGGACTCACCCTAATGCTTTTATACCTCATTGGTTTTGGAATGGCAATTGTTTCGTCATTTATTTTAAATAAAGTGCTAAAACTCAAATGCAAAACTTTTTTTGTTGTTGAAATGCCCAACTATAAATTACCAATGTTTAAAAATGTTGCTATCAATGTAGTTGAAAAGACAAAAACCTTCGTCTTTGGTGCTGGAAAAATTATTATAGCTATATCTGTTATTTTATGGTTCTTAGCCTCCTATGGGCCTGGTGAAAAATTCAATAATGCCGAAACAATTTTAGCTGATCAAAACAAAAACACTACTTTCTCAAAAGACGAATTAGAAGGCAAGATAGCTGCTTACAAATTAGAAAACTCCTACATAGGTGTTATGGGAAAAACCATTGAGCCTTTAATTTCTCCTTTAGGCTATGATTGGAAAATTGGCATTGCTATCATCAGTTCATTTGCGGCTAGAGAAGTTTTTGTTGGAACCCTTGCTACTATTTATAGTGTGGGCGGAAACGATAATGATAATACGATTAAAAGCAAAATGGCTGCCGAAGTAAACCCAGAAACCGGGAAAAAGATTTTTGATTTTGCAACTGGAATCTCACTGCTATTATTCTATGCTTTTGCCATGCAATGTGCCAGTACACTTGCTGTTACAAAAAAAGAAACTAATTCATGGAAATGGCCTCTTGTACAACTCTTAATAATGAGTGGCTTTGCCTATCTAACGGCGCTAATCTCCTATCAAATACTGAATTAACCTGCAATTAAAAGCTAATTTGCATTTTACTTTAAATATTATTATTTATATTTTGTCTAAATAAATATAATGTCTATTTTTGCAACGCAGAATTAATCTAGACACTAATGAAACAAATATTTTCCATTTTCTTTTTTATTACTTTTTTTTCAATAAACGCCCAGGAAAAAATTAAAACGGATAACGATAGTAGCAAAACACTTTTACCAGTAATCATCACGGCTAAAAAGCAAAGCCCTGAGAGAATGCCTGAAACAAAGGATAATATTTTATTTTCTGGTAAAAAAAACGAGGTTTTAAAACTTTCAAACATCAATGCTAATTTGACAAATAACAATGCCAGAGAAGTTTTTTCTAGAATTCCGGGAGTTACAATTTGGGAAAATGAAGGATCAGGCTTACAGATAAATGTTAGTGTTCGTGGGTTGAGTCCTAACAGAAGCTGGGAATTAAACACTCGCCAAAATGGAGTAGATATGTCTGCCGATGTTTTTGGTTATCCAGAGGCCTATTACAATCCGCCCCTAGAAGCTGTTGAAACCATACAAATGATTCGCGGTGGCGCCTCACTTCAATTTGGACCTCAATTTGGAGGAATGCTTAACTATGTTTTGAAAAGAGAGAAAAATAAATCTTTTTCGTTTGAAACTCAGAATACCGTTGGCTCATATAATCTAATTAGCTCATTTAATGCGATAGGTGGGAAATTAAAAAAATGGTCGTACTATCTTTACAATCATTCCAGAAGCGCTGATGGTTGGAGAGAAAACAACCGATTTACTTCAAGAAACACACATGCATTCATAGAATACAATTTTACAGAAACAACAAAAATTGCAGCAGAATACACAAATTCTGAATATGAAATGCAACAGCCCGGAGGATTAACTGATGCGCAATTTTCACAAAATGATAGACAATCATTCAGAGAACGAAACTGGTTTGGTGTGCCTTGGAATATATTTTCAGTCAATTTTGACACAAAAATCAATAACAATTTAGATGTTAACATTAAAACCTTTGGCCTTGTAGGGAAAAAAAATAGTGTTGGTTTTACCGCTGCCGCCAATACATTTGATGAAATAAACACCTCAACTAACCAATATGCAAATCGCAGGATAGATAATGATACCTACAAAAATTTTGGAATTGAAAACAGAAACCTATTTAAATACAAACTAGGCAAAAACACTCAAAATTTAGCTTTTGGAATTCGTCTGTATCAGGCAAAAACCAATCGATATCAAAAAGGTAAAGGAACAACCGCAAGTGATTTTGATTTGTCAATTGAAGGGAAATTTCCAACTTCGCTCAATTTTACTACAAAAAATGCAGCACTATTTGCAGAAAATCAATTTAAAATTACTGAAAAATTTAGCGTAACACCTGGTGTTCGTTATGAACATATAAATTCAACAGCACAAGGCAGAATTGACATCATCTCAGGAAATGATATCAATTTTGATAAAAAAACAATCGTGAGAAATAAACCTCTTTTCGGACTAGGTTTAGAATATAAATTGGCAAATACTAATTTTTATGGAAATATTTCACAAGCCTTTAGACCCGTTTTATTTAGTGATTTAACACCATCTGCTGTCATTGATGTGATTGACCCAAATCTGAAAGATGCTAGTGGTTACAATGCTGATTTTGGGTACCGTGGAATTTACAAAGGGTTTTTGAATTTTGATGTTAGTGTTTTCTACTTAAATTACAACAATCGTGTGGGCGGTATTAGACAATTTATTAACAACGACCCAAACCAAGGCACGTATCTGTTTAGAACTAACTTAGGAGAATCTGAAAACAAAGGTATTGAAAGTTTCATTGATGTAAATATTACCAAAATGTTTGGGATAGAGAAACCGTACGGTAATCTTGATATATTTGCTTCTATGTCATTCATTGATAGTAAATACATTGATTTTAAGAGCACCACAACATCTGGAAGCGCACCCAATGTGGTTATAACCGAAATAAATATCGCTGGTAATCGAGTAGAAAATGCTCCTAGATATATTCATAATTTTGGAATGTCATGGGGCAATAATAGTTTCTCTGCAACGATTCAATATAAAATGTCAGGAGAAATTTTTACAGATGCCAACAACACAGTTGCGCCGTCAGCAAATGCACAAACAGGCCTTCTAAAAGGCTATGAATTATTTGATTTTTCCTCTGAATATAAATTTTTAAAGAACTTCAATATCCGTGGAGGAATTAATAATCTGTTAAACAAATCTTATGCTACAAGACGCTCTGGCGGTTATCCAGGTCCTGGCATATTACCTGGAGAAGGAAGAACATTTTATATTTCTGTTGGTGCAAAATTTTAATACTTGAATAATCCCTATTACATTTAAAAAGATTATTTTTGAAGTATGAATTTACAAGAAATATTGGTTTACATAGCACTTATAGTTGCAGTTACATTTTTATTCAAAAAATTCTTCTTTAAGAAGAAAAAATCAAATAAAAATTGTGGCAACGATGATTGTGCTTGTCATTAAACAGCTCTAACAAAAAGATTAGCGGCAATTTTATTAGAAATAATCCATTCGTTATTTTCAACTCTTATTTTTAAAGACAAATCAAACTCTTCTTTAGTAATAATTTGAATTTTTGTCCCTAAAGCAATCTGATTCTTATCCAAATATTTCAAAAATTCAGTAGAAGAATCTTTAACTCCGACGCAAATCCCAATTTGATTTTGTGACAACTCCGAAAGAAGCAATTTTTCAGTTTTAATGATTTTCCCATTAGCATCTGGAATAGGATCTCCATGTGGATCTTCTGTTGGATTTCCTAGAAAATCATCCAGTTTATTAATCAATTGTTCCGATTTGATATGTTCTAATTGTTCTGCAATATCATGAACCTCATCCCACGAAAAATTAAGTTTTTCTACCAAAAAAACTTCCCATAAACGGTGTTTTCTAACTATCATCTTGGCTGACAATTTCCCTTTCTCTGTTAGCGATACTCCTTGATATTTTTTATAATTCAACAAATCTTTTTCGGCCAATTTTTTGAGCATATCCGTAACCGATGAAGCCTTAGTAGCCATCATTTCGGCAATTTCATTGGTACTAACTTCCTTGCTTGATGTACTCGTTAAATGATAAATTGTTTTTAAGTAATTTTCTTCAGAAAAGGTCATTGCGCTTTATTTTGAAACTAACATTTAAATTTTTACTACAAATAAAGGAATTTTTATTCTATGACGAACATTATCTACTGTTGTTCCAAAAAGTAAATCATTTAAACCTGTATGCCCATGAGTACCCATAACCAAAACATCATACTGTCCTTCGTTTATAATCGATGGTATCACTTTGTTTGGTTTACCAAAACCTAATTTTGTTTCAACTTTATATCCCTTACTAGTGAGCATTTCTTCATATTCTAATAGCAATTTTTCATCAATTAATGTTTCATGGTCGTCAATATTGCCCCCATAAATAATGGCTCCAACCGTTTCAACAACATGAATTAATGTGTATTTTGCTTCTATCCCTCCCAATTCAAAAGCATTGTTTAATGCCTTTTCATCTGCATTTGAAAAGTCTACGGTTATAGCAATATTCTTTTTATTGTAGTTTCCAGATTTGGTAAATTGTAGTTTTAAATTATGGGGAGAATGATTGTGAATACTGATTTTTGACTTAGCTACAAAAGGTTTAAAAACGATGTAAAGCAACAAAATCAAAAATCCTATTGCCAACGGCACGACTGTGAACCAAAGCACTAGTGGGTTTTCAGATATTTCTAACCAACCTTTTATTTCATCGAAAACTAATTTTGCATTAAGAGAGACTATAATAGTCGCTATAATCCAAGCCGCAATTTGAGTAGGCCTGCTAATCTGAAAGCCTTTCATCTTTGTTTTGTCACTCACAAAATGAATCAAAGGAATTATTGCAAACCCCAATTGTAAGCTCAAGATAACTTGACTTAAAATCAGCAGTTTCCCAGTAACTCCTTCACCAAAAACCGAAATAACAATCACAGCAGGCACAATGGCTATCAAACGCGTAATAATTCTTCTAACCCACGGCTGAATTCGTAAATTCAAATAGCCCTCCATAATTATTTGACCTGCTAATGTTCCTGTTACTGTTGAACTTTGTCCTGCGGCTATAAGGGCAACTGCAAATAATATTGGTGCCCATTGCGTGCCCAGCAAAGGTTGTAAAAATTGATGTGCGTCTTGTATTTCGGCAACTTCAAACAACCCATTTTTATAAAAAGTAGCTGCAGCCAAAATTAATATAGCAGCGTTGACAAAAAATGCCAGATTTAAAGCAATTGTAGAATCTATAAAATTATATTTAATTGCTTGTTTGATTCCCTCTGGGCTTCTATCAAATTTTCTTGTTTGCACTAACGACGAATGCAAATACAAATTATGAGGCATTACAGTCGCCCCAATAATACCTATAGCAATATATAAAGCGCCTTCACTAGGCATACTAGGAATTAAACCTTTCATAACACTGCCTATTTCTGGCTGTGCAAAAATCATTTCAAAAATGAAAGAAACTCCTATGATTAGTACCAATGTAATAATGAAGGCCTCCATCTTTCTAATCCCTTTATTTATTAAAAATAAAAGTAAAAAAGTATCTAACACTGTTATCAATACTCCTTCTAGCAATGGTATCCCAAACAATAAATTCAAACCGATGGCCATCCCTAAAACCTCTGCTAAATCACAGGCTGCTATGGCAATTTCTGCAAGAAAATAAAGAATATAATTGACGTATTTTGAGTAGGTTTCTCTCGATGCTTGCGCCAAATCACGTTGAGTAACAATCCCCAATCTAGCACTAAAACTTTGCAAGAGCAAAGCCATAATATTACTCATTAACAAAACCCAAAGTAAAGCATAACCAAATTGACTTCCGCCAGCAATATCTGTTGCCCAGTTTCCTGGATCCATATAGCCAACAGAAATTAAATACGCTGGTCCAAAAAATGCTATAATTTTTCTATAAACCGATTTTTTTCCTTGTGTAACAACCGATTGATTTACTTCTTCTAAAGATTTACTCATTATTGTTTACTTTTTAACCAACGCAAATATAATTATAAATTTGGTTTGTATAAATTATTTTTTAGTTTTGTCTAAAAATAATTTTATGAAGAGCTTCTTCCTTATTGTTTTGTCGCATATTTCCTTTTATGGTATAGCCCAAGAAATGGAACCGTTACAAGCTGATAGACCCGATCAAACCGAAACTCCTTCCATAGTTCCTAAAGGATTATTTCAAGTAGAAACAGGTTTTACCTTTCAGAAAAACGACACATCAAATAAAACAAACTCATTACCGTCAACGCTCTGGAAATATGGAGTAAATGAAAATTTCGAATTGCGATTAATCACAGAATTTGTATCTGAAACCCTAAATAATGAAACCTCTTCTGGATTAAATCCAATACTGATTGGTTGTAAAATAAAAATAGCTGAAGAAAAAGGATTTTGGCCTAAAACGTCATTCATTGGTCACATCTTAATTCCTAATATGGCTTCTTCAAATTTTAAATCTGATTATTATGTCCCTGAATTTCGATTTGTAATGCAACATACACTTTCTGATAAAATTAGCTTTAGTTATAACCTTGGGGCAGAATGGGACGGCTTCTCTCCCGAGCCAACATTTATTTATACTGTCGCTTCTGGATATTCTTTTACAAATAAGTTTGGAGGTTATATTGAACTTTTTGGATTTGCACCTCAAAACAGAATAGCCTATCATAATTTTGATGGTGGTTTTACCTATTTGATTAACAATAATTTTATGGTAGATTTGTCTTCTGGCATTGGAATTACAAAAAATGCTCCACAGCATTACGTAGCCGTTGGCTTCTCTTTTAGAATGTAACATGAAACACTACCACTACATTTTTACTGGCTCAGGTTTATCGGCTTTGATGACCGTGTATGAAATGATGCTATCAGGAAAATATGAGGATAAAAGTATTTTACTCATTGATGAAAATCCTAAAAAAACCAACGATAGAACATGGTGCTTCTGGGACGATACAAATGCATTCGACGAAATAATTACGAAAAAGTGGGGTTCGGCTCTTTTTGCAGACGAAAAAATGCGAAGAAATCTAAATCTTAATCCGTATCAATACAAAATGATACAAGGGTTGGACTTTTACAATCAGGTTTTCGATGCTATTGCTAAGAGAGATACCATCGTTTTTCTCAATCAAAAAGTTATCTCCTTTACAGATTTAGGAACCATTTGCGAAGTAAAAACCGAAACCGAAACATTTACTTGTGACAAAATAGTAAACTCTATTTTTAATCCCGAAATAGTAACGTCACAAATAAAGTATCCTTTATTGCAACAGCATTTTATCGGTTGGTTTATCAAAAGTAAAGAAGCAGTCTTCAATTCAGATTGCGCCACTTTCATGGATTTTTCAGTAGAACAAAAAGGAAACACCCGATTTATGTATGTTTTACCAACTTCAAAAACGGAAGCTTTGTTGGAATACACTTTATTTTCAAAAGAGCTATTGCCAAAAGAAGAATACGAAACCGAAATTCAAAACTACATTCAAAAACTAGGAATAACCAATTATGAAATTATTGAAAAAGAACAAGGAAATATCCCTATGACTTCCTATCCTTTTTGGAAACACAACACAAAAAGAATCATTCATATTGGTTCGGCTGGAGGTTGGACCAAAGCCAGTACGGGATATACTTTTAAAAACGCTACTAAAAAAGCCCATGAATTAATAGAGTTTTTAGAGAAAGAAACCGATATGAGGAAATTTCATAAAAAAGATAAATTCTGGCTCTACGATTTATTGTTTTTAGATGTTTTACATCGGAGAAATGATTTGGGTTGGACGGTATTTTCTGCACTATTCCAAAAAGGAAATCCTGCCTTAATTTTTAAATTTCTTGATGAAGAAACGTCCTTTTGGGAAGATGTACAAGTAATTTGGAAATGCCCAAAAACGCTTTTTATCAGAGCATTATTCGAGAGATTTATCAATCTTATACAGTTTAATAATAGGTCCAATAATTGACATTAAAAAAAGAAAATTCACGAAAACAATTTCTCTAATAGCTCTAGTTGTTTGATAAAAATCCTCATTATTTTCTTGTAAATAGTTTAGAAGTTTCGTTTTATTTTCAAGATCTGAAATATCATAAGGAAATCCATGAGATACATATGGTATCTTCGTTGAAAGTAACAAAATTGCTATTCCATAAGAATACAAACGGTAATACAATGTCAATTTCAAATCGTTTTTTCGTTGAACAATAAAATGTCCTATCAAAAAAATTACCAAAAACCCCATTTTGAGATAAAACTCGTCTATTTGCTCTAAAAATTTCATGTGATTAAGTTTTATTATTCAAACATAGCAAATCTTTATGATTTCTTTTAAATTAAAAAATAGAATTCTAATTACCTTTGCAAAAGATTTTCAAATCTAAAATCGTATTTCTAAAATCTAAAATTTAAATTATGTATCCAGAAGAAATGGTAAAACCAATGAGAGCAGAATTAACTGCCGCAGGTTTTCAAGATTTATATAGCGCAGAAGCCGTTGAAAACGCAATTAAAGCCGAAGGAACAACTCTAGTAGTCGTAAATTCAGTTTGTGGATGTGCTGCTAGAAATGCTCGTCCAGGAGCAAAAATGAGTTTAGATGGTGCAAAAAAACCAGACCACTTAGTAACTGTTTTTGCAGGAGTTGACAAAGAAGCTGTAGATGCGGCACGTCAACACATGTTCCCTTTTCCACCATCATCGCCAAGCATGGCTTTGTTTAAAGACGGAGAATTAGTACACATGCTAGAGCGTCACCACATAGAAGGGCGTCCAGCTGAATTAATTGCAGAAAACTTGAAAGACGCTTACGCAGAATTCTGCTAGTCAAACAAAAGAATAATTTAATTTAAACCATTAAGAAAATTAAGGGAATTTAAGAGAAAATCTTAACTAAACTTAATACCTTAATGGTTTATTTTTTTAATTTTGCCTGCGAATTCTTCCATTTAGAGTTCAAAAACACATTTCTCACTTAAACGTTTATAGCATGCAACTGTATAACACCTTAAGCGCAGAAGAAAGAGCCCAATTAATTGATGAAGCTGGCAAACAAAGGCTTACATTATCTTTCTATGCGTATGCCAAAATTGAAGACCCAAAACAATTTCGCGACGATTTATTTATCCAATGGAACAAGCTCGACGCCTTAGGCAGAACCTATGTTGCCAGAGAGGGAATCAATGCTCAAATGAGCGTCCCAGCAGAAAACTTTGAAGCTTTTCGTGAAACTTTAGAAGCATATGATTTTATGCAAGGCATTCGTTTGAATGTTGCCGTAGAACACGACGACCATTCGTTTTTAAAATTGACCGTAAAGGTTCGTGACAAGATTGTAGCCGATGGATTGAACGACGAAACCTTTGACGTAACCAACATTGGCGTGCATTTAAAAGCGAAAGAATTCAATCAAATATTAGAAGATCCAAACACGATTGTAGTCGATTTTAGAAATCACTACGAAAGTGAAATTGGTCATTTTAAAGGTGCCATTACTCCTGATGTGGAGACTTTTAGAGAAAGTTTGCCGATAATCAACGAACAATTAAAAGATTTTAAAGAAGATAAAAACTTAGTGATGTATTGCACTGGTGGTATTCGTTGTGAAAAAGCCTCTGCCTATTTCAAACATCAAGGTTTTAAAAATGTCTACCAATTGGAAGGCGGAATTATCAATTATGCCAAACAAATCAAAGAAGAAAATATCGAAAGTAAATTCATTGGAAAGAACTTTGTTTTCGACCATCGCTTGGGCGAAAGAATTACTGACGATATCGTTTCGCAATGCCATCAATGTGGAAAACCATGCGACAATCATACCAATTGTTTGAACGATGGTTGTCATTTGTTATTTATCCAATGTGACGAATGTAAAGAAGGAATGGAAAATTGTTGTTCGACTGAATGTTTAGAAATTACTCATCTTCCTTTGGCAGAACAAGTAAAATTAAGACGCGGAAAACAAGTAGGGAATAAAGTATTCCGAAAAGGAAAATCTGAAAAATTATTATTTAAACATTCTGGAGAACTTTCAGACAAAGCTTTGGCTACTGTAGAAAAAACTAAAGATATTCGTCAAAAAATTAAAATTAAAAAAACACTTTTGGGTAAGGCAGAGCACTATTATGTGAAAGCACAAATAGCGCTTTTCATCATCGAAAATAACGAACTAAATTTGGGTGATAAAATACTTATTTCTGGGCCAACAACAGGAAATCAAGAAATGATTTTAGAGAAAATGAAAGTCAACGGAAATGACAATTTTGTAGCTAAAATTGGTGATAAAGTAACTTTTGAAGTGCCATTTAGAATTCGTTTGTCTGACAAATTGTACAAAATCATTTCATAAACTTTCTTTTTTTTATGCATAACAAATCTCAAATTCTGAAGAAAAAAGCACTCAGAATTTGAGATTTTTTTATTGGAATTTATTTCTTTAAAATACTATCTTTACCAATTAATCGTTTTATGAACTTAAGTTGCTTTTGTGCAACATCACATATATACATATGGCTTGTCAAAGTTGTTCAACATCTGATGGCGGTGCGCCAAAAGGATGCAAAAATAATGGGACTTGCGGCACCGATAGCTGCAATAAATTAACGGTCTTCGATTGGCTTTCAAATATGAGTTTACCCAACGGCGAGGCACCTTTTGACTGTGTCGAAGTTCGTTTCAAAAATGGAAGAAAAGAGTTTTATCGCAATACCGAAAAACTAACCTTGAGCATTGGCGACATTGTTGCTACCGAAGCTTCACCAGGTCATGACATTGGAATTGTTACCTTGACTGGAGAATTAGTTCGCATTCAAATGAAGAAAAAAGGTGTCAATGTAAATAGCACCGATATTCCTAAAGTATACCGAAAAGCATCTCAAAAAGATATTGATATTTGGTCTAAAGCTCGTGATAGAGAGGAACCAATGAAAGTGAGAGCACGTGAATTGGCTATTGCTCAAAAATTAGAAATGAAAATTTCTGATATTGAATTTCAAGGAGATGGCTCTAAGGCAACTTTTTATTACACTGCCAATGACCGAGTAGATTTTCGTCTTCTAATTAAAGATTTTGCCAAAGAATTCAGCACTAGAGTTGAAATGAAACAAGTAGGACTTCGCCAAGAAGCTTCCCGTTTGGGTGGAATTGGTTCTTGTGGTAGAGAATTGTGTTGTTCTACTTGGCTCACGGATTTTAGAAGTGTCAACACCTCAGCGGCACGCTATCAGCAACTGTCATTGAATCCTCAAAAACTAGCTGGACAATGCGGGAAATTAAAGTGTTGCTTGAATTATGAGTTAGATACTTACATGGATGCTTTACAAGATTTTCCTGATTTTGACACCAAATTAGTTACCGAAAAAGGAGATGCAATTTGTCAAAAGCAAGATATTTTTAAGGGCTTAATGTGGTTTGCTTATACTGATAATTTCGCAAATTGGCATGTTCTTAAAATAGAACAGGTTCGAGAAATAGTTGCCGAGAACAAACAAAAAAACAAGGTTTCTTCTCTAGAAGATTATGCTATAGAAGTAGTTAGAGAACCTGAAAAAGATTTTAACAATGCGATGGGACAAGAGAGTTTAACTCGTTTTGATCAACCTAAGAAAAAGAAACGTCCTAATAAGAACAAGAAAACTGTTGCAGGAAATAACAGACCAACATCTGAAAAAAAACCTTTTGATAATAAATCTAAAAACAACAACAAGATTGTTCCTAATCCCAATAAAATAACACCAAATATAAAAAATGAGCCTAAAAAGTAGATTTCTATTTTTTCTTGTACAAATTAGTATCTTTTGTGTTGCGAGTTCACTTCTGCTAGTATCTTGCGATAAAAAAAGAGTATTTGACGAATATAAATCTGTTGGAAAAGGCTGGCATAAAGACAGCATAGTAAGTTTTGATTTACCCAAAGTGGACACTTCAAAGCCCTATGACTTATTTTTAAATCTGAGAAGTAACAATGATTACGCTTTTAATAATATTTTTTTAATCGTTTCTTTAGAACAACCTGATAAAAAAATTAAAGTAGATACTTTAGAATATCAAATGGCAAATCCAGATGGAACTTTACTTGGCGAAGGCTTCACTGATGTGAAAGAAAGTAAGTTGTATTACAAAGAAAGAATGAAATTTAAACCTGGAAATTATAAAATCCATATTAAACAAGCCGTCAGAAAAACGGGTAAAATTTCTGGAGTTGAAAAACTAGATGGAATTACAGACGTAGGTTTCAGAATAGAAAAATTAGATTAGACACTTTATGGCAGCAACAAAAAACAACAATCAAATTAAAGATATCGATTACTATAAAAAGAAATTTTGGAAAATCTTTTTTTATGGTTTAGGAGGACTTTTTCTTTTCTTCATTCTTGCTTCTTGGGGTTTATTTGGTGCTATGCCTTCCTTTGAAGATTTAGAAAATCCAGATTCTAATCTAGCAACCGAAATTATTTCAACCGATGGTGTAACTATTGGTAAATTTTATAATGAGAATAGAACTTCCATAAAATACTCGGATTTACCCAAACATCTTGTTGATGCTTTGATTGCAACTGAAGATGAGCGCTTTTACGAACACTCCGGGATTGACGGACGAGGCACCCTTAGAGCTGTTTTAAGTTTAGGAACTAGCGGAGGTGCAAGTACCTTAACACAACAATTGGCAAAATTGTTGTTCCACGGAGAAGGTTCTAAATTTTTTCTTTTTAGAATTGTCCAAAAAGCTAAAGAATGGATTATTGCTATACGCTTGGAGCGTCAATATACTAAAAATGAAATTATTGCAATGTATCTCAATAAGGCCGATTTTGTCAATACTGCAGTCGGAATTAGGTCGGCGGCCAAGGTATATTTTGGAAAAGAACCTCGGGATTTATCTATAGAAGAAGGAGCTATGCTCGTTGGAATGTTAAAAAATCCGTCTTTATTCAATCCTATTCGCAGAATTGAAAAAGTTAAAAATCGAAGAAATGTAGTTTTAGGTCAAATGGTTAAAAATGGTTTTCTTGATGAAGCTTCAAAGCAATCTCTAGAAAATAAACCTATTGTACTTCACTTTCATCCTGAAAGTCATATTGATGGTATTGGTACCTATTTCCGTGAATACCTTAGAGATTTCATGAAAAACTGGGTTAAAGAAAATAAAAAACCAGACGGTTCTGATTATGATATTTACAAAGATGGATTAAAAATTCATACTACTATAGACTCTAGAATGCAATTGTATGCTGAAGAAGCGGTAACCGATCACCTACAAAATCTTCAACAAGAACTCGATAATCAACATAAAGAAAGTAAAAATGCTCCTTTTGTCAATATCTCAAAAGAGGAAACCGATAAGTTATTGCTTCGAGCTATGAAAGCTTCTGAAAGATGGAGGGTTTTAAAAGAGCAAGACATGAGTGATGAAGATATTATCAAGACATTTGGCGTAAAAACCAAAATGACGGTTTTCACATGGAAAGGAGATAAAGATACCATCATGACTCCTACAGATTCTATTCGATATTACAAAGGCTTTCTTCAATCTGGTTTGATGGCAATGGAACCTCAAACAGGGCATATAAAAGCTTGGGTTGGCGGTATTAATTATAAATATTTTCAGTACGACCACGTAGGGCAAGGAGCGAGACAGGTGGGTTCAACATTTAAGCCATTTGTATATGCAACTGCTATTGAGCAATTAAATATGTCTCCATGCGATTCTATTATTGACAGCCCTTTTATGATTCACAAAGGGCGTCATCATGTTACAGAAGATTGGGAACCTAAAAATTCGGATAACAAATACCGTGGCATGGTTACCCTGAAAAAAGCACTTGCTAATTCCATTAATACTGTTTCAGCAAAATTAATTGACAAAGTAGGCCCTGAAGCCGTAGTTGAATTAACCCACAAGCTTGGAGTAAAATCTGAAATTCCTGTGCAACCATCAATCGCCTTAGGAGCAGTTGAAATTACCGTTGAAGATATGGTTGCTGCCTACAGTACATTTGCTAATGAAGGAGTGTATATCAAACCTCAATTTATCACTAGAATTGAAGACAAAAATGGAGAAGTAATTTATGAACCTGTTCCAGAATCTCATGATGTTTTGAATAAAGATATTGCGTTTGCCGTAATCAAACTGCTAGAAGGAGTTACCGAAGGAGGCTCAGGCTCTAGATTGAGAACACAAGGTGGCGGAGCAGGAGACAATCGTTGGACGGGCTATCCTTATATGTTTACCAATCCAATAGCTGGAAAAACAGGGACCACACAAAATCAATCCGATGGATGGTTTATGGGAATGGTGCCTAATCTTGCAACTGGAGTTTGGGTAGGATGTGAAGATCGTTCAGCTCGTTTCAAAGGAATTACCTACGGTCAAGGAGCAACTGCTGCCTTGCCTATTTGGGGAATTTTTATGAAAAAATGTTATGAAGATGCTAGTCTTAATGTTTCCAAAAAAGATTTTGAGAGACCTTCTAACCTTTCCATAAAAGTTGATTGTTGGGCTCCAGTGGTCAAAGACTCAACCGAAATAGAACAAGATACTGATGAATTTGCTTTGTAATTTTCTTTATTTGAAAGAATCAAAATGATCAACAAAACCGTAAATACTGTTCAAGATGCTCTTCAAGGAATTGAAAGCGGAATGACCATCATGTTTGGAGGTTTTGGATTGTGTGGCATTCCCGAAAACAGTATTTCTGAACTGGTAAAAAAACAAACTTCAAATCTTACTTGCATTTCAAATAACGCAGGAGTCGATGATTTCGGACTGGGTTTATTGTTGCAAAAAAAACAAATCAAAAAAATGATTTCTTCCTACGTGGGAGAAAACGCAGAATTTGAACGTCAGATGCTTTCGGGTGAATTGGACGTCGAATTGATTCCACAAGGAACTCTTGCTGAACGCTGTCGTGCAGCTCAAGCTGGAATTCCTGCTTTTTTCACTCCTGCCGGATATGGAACAGAAGTAGCTCAAGGTAAAGAAGTTCGAGAATTTAATGGCAAAATGCATATTATGGAACATGCTTTCAAAGCAGATTTTTCTATAATCAAAGCATGGAAAGGCGATACTGCTGGAAATCTTATTTTTAAAGGAACAGCTAGAAATTTTAATCCTTGCATGGCTGGTGCCGCCAAAATCACCATAGCCGAAGTAGAAGAATTAGTTGAAGCTGGGACACTAAACCCGAACCAAATTCATATTCCTGGAATATTTGTACAACGCATTTTTCAGGGAGAACACTATGAGAAAAGGATTGAACAACGAACCACTAGAAAACGAGCGTAATCATGGCATTGGATAAAAATGATATCGCCAAACGTATTGCTCAAGAAGTAAAACATAACTATTTTGTCAATCTAGGAATTGGTATTCCTACTTTGGTGGCTAATTATATTCCGAAAGGAATTGACGTAGAATTTCAAAGTGAAAATGGCGTCCTCGGAATGGGACCTTTCCCCTATGAAGGAGAAGAAGATGCCGATTTAATTAACGCAGGCAAACAGACCATTACAACACTAGCAGGGGCTTCCTTTTTTGATTCAGCAACCAGTTTTGGAATGATTCGAGGGCAGCACGTTGATTTAACCATTTTGGGCGCTATGGAAGTTTCTGAAAATGGCGATATTGCCAATTGGAAAATACCTGGGAAAATGGTAAAAGGAATGGGTGGTGCCATGGATTTGGTCGCCTCAGCCGAAAATATTATTGTTGCCATGATGCACGTGAATAAAGCAGGCGAATCTAAAATATTAAAAAAATGTACCCTGCCTTTAACAGGTGTTGGTTGTGTGAAAAAAGTAGTCACCGAATTAGCCGTTTTAGAAATCACACCCAAAGGATTCAAATTACTAGAACGCGCACCAGGAGTTTCTGTTGACCATATTATTGCTTCCACTGAAGCTGAATTGATTATCGCAGGAGAAATTCCAGAGATGGTTATTGATTAAATTAAGAAAAAATAAGAACCATTAAGACATTAAAGCTCATTAAGTTTAAAAAGCTTATTTTTCTTAATCCCTTAATGGTTTAAAATATAACAGTGAAAATTACTTTTCTCCTCCCATAAACGCTATTAAAATCTCATTAGCATTTCCAAAAGTATTTACTTTTTCAGTGATGCTCACCGCTCGTTTTTTATTCAGTTTATACGTCAAATCAAATTCTGTAGTGAATAATATCGCTGATAAAAATGGATTGTTAATGAATGCTAACAATCTTGGAAAAGCATCATCAATTAAGTGAATTTCAAAAATTTCTTCCTTTTGAAACTTATATTTCAATTCCAATTTTAAGACGGCTTCATCCATAATTGGTCGAACGTAAATATTCATTAAATCCGTATTGCCAATGGTTTTAGCAAGAGTTAACTTGGCAAAAGTTCCATCAGCTAAACTCGCTTTAACCTTGGTATAAAACTCGGAAAAGGTTTCTTGAAAAGGCATGTTTTGACGATTAATCCCGCAAGATTTACAAAACCTTGTAGGTATGTTTTTATAATACCTACAAGGTCAAAAAAGACCTTGCAGGAAACTAAATTTTATAAGTTAGCAAAGAAATCATTTCCTTTATCATCGGTAATAATGAAAGCAGGAAAATCTTTAACGGTAATTTTACGAACAGCTTCCATCCCTAATTCTTCAAAATCGACTACCTCAACTTTAAGTATATTTTCTTGTGCTAAAATTGCTGCTGGTCCACCAATCGAACCCAAATAGAATCCGCCGTATTTTTTACAGGCTTCCATTACTTCTTTTGTTCTGTTTCCTTTAGCCAACATAATCATACTTCCTCCAGCTTTTTGAAACTCTTCCACATACACATCCATTCGTCCCGCCGTTGTTGGTCCAAAACTACCTGATGGCATTCCTTCTGGCGTTTTTGCAGGTCCAGCATAATAAATAGGATGATTTTTGAAATATTCTGGCATTGGCTTTCCTGCGTCTAACAATTCTTTAATTTTAGCATGAGCAATATCGCGTGCAACAATCAAGGTGCCGTTTAGTTTCAAACGCGTTTTGATGGGATATTGTGACAATTTTTCTAGAATATCTACCATGGGTTGATTCAAATCTACCTCAACAGCGGGTTCTAAATGTGGCGGAGTCGCTGGTAAAAATTGTTCTGGATTGACTTCTAATTGTTCAAGAAAAATTCCATCTTTTGTGATTTTACCTTTAATATTTCTATCGGCAGAGCAGGAAACTCCCAATCCAACAGGACAAGAAGCAGCGTGACGTGGCAAGCGAATTACTTTGACATCATGAGCAAAATATTTTCCTCCAAATTGAGCGCCAATAGCACTTTCTTGACAATATTCTAATACTTTTTGTTCCCATTCTAAATCACGAAAAGCTTGACCAGCCATATTTCCCGAAGTAGGAAGATGGTCAAAATAACCTGCTGACGCTTTTTTTACTGCTGCCAAATTCGCTTCCGCAGAAGTTCCCCCAATAACCAACGCTAAGTGATAAGGTGGGCAAGCAGACGTTCCCAAATCTTTAATTTTTTCTCGAACAAATTCCTCCATTGATTTTTCGTTCAATAGTGATTTTGTTTTTTGGTATAAGAACGTTTTGTTGGCAGAACCACCTCCTTTTGTTAAAAATAAAAACTCGTAATAGTTTCCTTTTTTAGCATAAATATCAATTTGAGCAGGAAGATTCGAACCTGAATTTTTTTCTTCAAACATCGAAATGGGAACAATTTGCGAATATCGAAGATTTTTATTTTGAAACGTATTAAAAATTCCTTTAGATAACCATTCGGCGTCGTCAACTCCTGTGTAAACGTCTTCTCCTTTTTTTGCCATTACAATTGCAGTTCCAGTATCTTGACATGATGGCAATTGGCCTTCAACTGCTACTGATGCATTTTGCAATAAATTATAAGCTACAAATCGGTCGTTGTCGGTGGCTTCTGGATCTTTAAGTATGTTATTTAGTTTTTGCAAATGAGCCGTTCGCAACATAAACGAAACATCACTCATGGCTTCTTGAGCCAACAATTCTAATCCTTTAGGGTCAATTGTTAGGATTTCTCTATCACCCAGCTTCTCAAGTTTAACGTAATCGGAAGTGATTTTTTTGTATTGCGTATCGTCTTTTACAATCGGATACGGATCTTGGTATATAAAGTTCATTTTGGATAAATTTTAGAACTGTAAAGTTACGGAAAGTATGATACTCCTGCAAGGTTTTGAAAGACCTTGTAGTATTCAATCTTTATCTTAAAAAAACCATCCTGCCACTAAAATTGCAGTAATTACACAAATCACATCTACCAAAAGCATAGTGCCTAAGGCATAACGGGTATTTTTAATATTAACCGAACCAAAGTAAACTGCAATGACATAAAAAGTACTTTCTGCACTGCATTGAAAAATACTACTCAGCCTTCCCGTCATAGAATCGGCACCAAAAGTATTCATCGAATCAATCAAAAAACCTCTCGAGCCCGCAGAACTGAAAGGTCGAAGTAAGGCTACTGGCAAAGCATCTGTAATTTCTTTGCTTACGCCCATATTCGAAAAACCGAAAGCAATCCAATTGCTAATAATTTCAAACAAACCACTGTTCCTGAATAAAGAAATCGCCACTAGCATCCCCAAAACATAAGGAAAAATAGTAACTCCTGTCTTAATTCCGTTATTGGCTCCAGACACAAAAGCCTCAAAAACGGTCGTTTTAGCCTCTGCGAATTTTTTCTCCTTTATAAATGAAAATAGCAACGTAAAAGCAATAATTCCAACCAATATCAGAGCCGAAAGATTAGAAGTGAAATAGTTTTTCCCTATTAAATCCAGATGATTTACATACATCAATAACCCAACAATTCCGGCAATTAAAATCATTAAACCCAGCAGTAAAGAAGCACTTTTAAAATTTATTTTTTGTTTGATTCCCACAATTAAAAAAGCAGCAATCGTACCAATAAAAGAGGTTATAATACAAGGCAGCATCACATCGGCAGGATTTGTTGCATTGGCAGCAGCACGATAGCCAATAATTGAAGTTGCTATTAAGGTAAGTCCCGAAGCATGCAAGCACATGAACATAATTTGGGCATCGCTCGCCTTGTCTTTTTCGGGATTGATTTCCTGTAAACTTTCCATCGCTTTTAATCCAAATGGCGTAGCAGCAGAGTCCAATCCTAAAAAATTTGCCGCAAAATTTAAGGTCATGTAGGATATTGACGGATGATCTTTGGGAATACTTGGAAACACTTTTACAAACACTGGACTTAGCACTTTAGCCAACTTGCCAGATGCCCCAGAAATGATTAAGAGTTCCATTAATCCGCAGAAAAAAGCCAAATAAGCAATCAACGGAAGAATTAAATCGAGCAAGGTATTCTTGCATGTTGGTAATAAACCATCCGCTTTTTGAACGCCGCTAAATAGTTTTACCGTTTTGTTTTTATAAACATAGGTGGTATCTGCATTTAAGGTATCACGATTGACAACCATAGTTTGATCAGGAGCTTTCTCAATACTGTCTTTAATGAAAACGGGCAACTGATGAATGTATTTTTCAGAAATTAAAATGGGATCATCCTTCTTTCCGTTTAACACAAAATCAATCGTATAACTATTACTCGTAAATAAACTTACTACAATAAAAACAATTGAAGAAATAAAAATAACCAACCAAAATCTGCTTAATACCATACTGTTTCATTTATAATTAAAAGTCAATTTCAATTTCAAAAATCAATTTCAACTTTAAAGATTGCTTTTATTAATTATCATTTTGGAGGCTATCGCTATTAATTCTTCAACTTCAATTAATAGATACGTTCTAAATTCTTGATTACCTTCCTTTATGTAATTAAAAATTTTTAAAGAGTTTCTAGACTCTTTTAACTCTTTAACAACTAGGCTAAGTTTAAATAGTAAATCTTTATCCGTTGTTGAGCCTTGTGATTCCCCAAAATTTAAAGACGAACTTCCTGATGAACGGATAAGCTGATTTTTATAATATTCGTTTTCGTAACTTTTATCCAGTTTTCTTGTAAATAAAATACATTCTCCAGCAAATCGAACTAATCTATCATCAAAATTAAAAATTTTCTCATTAAAAGGATTTGGTTCAGGCATAATATAATTACTATCTATTTTGAAATTGATTCTTGAAATTGACTTTTGAAATTGTTTTTAAACATGAATTATTTCATCCTCAATCAACAAATCTTCTCGTCGTAATCGAAGAAAAATCTGAGCTACAGCAATTGTATCTTTTTCGCAATAAGTTACAATCCGGTCAATGTCTTTTTCTACATAAAAAACATGAGCCACTTGACTCCCATCGATGTCTCCTTTTGGAGACGGAATCCCAAGAATTTTCGCAAGTAATTTTAAAGACGTAAAATGTTTGTAATCACCAAATTTCCATAATTCTAAAGTGTCTAGATGCGGAATTTCCCATGGTTTTTTACCAAATAAATTCAACTTATTCGGAATGGCGATTTGATTAATAATCATGCGTCGAGCAATAAATGGAATATCAAATTCCTTAGCATTATGACCACATAAAACATGTTGTGGCTGATTGAAATGATTGTTTAGCAAATTGATAAAATCATGGAGAATTTTCTTTTCATCGCCAAAAAAAGAAGTCACTCTAAAATTTCTGACGTCCCCTTTCAAAGTAAAATATCCTACCGAAATGCATACAATTTTACCAAACTCTGCCCAAATTCCTGCTCGCTCATAAAAATCTTCGGGAGTGTATTCCTCTTTACGTTGGTATTGGGTCTTGTGTTCCCAAAGTTCCTTCATTTCGGCATCTAACTCATTATAATCAGCTGATTCTGGAACGGTTTCTATATCCAGAAATAAAATGTGGTCTAATCGAATTTTTTCAATCATAGTAATAATCTATTAAAATAAACTTTGTTGAGTCGTTGGGTTTTCATGTTCTAATAACCATTTTTTTCGCCATAATCCACCAGCATATCCTGTTAGCGAACTGTCAGTTCCTATCACTCTATGGCAAGGAATTACAATCCACAATGGATTTTTGCCATTAGCCGAAGCTACTGCCCGAATGGCTTTTACATCTCCTATTTTTTTTGAAAGTTCTAGGTAAGAAACTGTTTTTCCGTAAGGGATTTCTAATAATGCTTCCCAGACTTTCTTTTGAAAATCAGTTCCTTGTGGATTGAGTGCAAAATCAAAATCAGTTCTTTTTCCTGTAAAATAATCGTTTAATTGCGAAACTGCATTTTGCAAAACTGCAGGAATTTCATTTGAGATTTCTCCTTTATCTAAAACTGAAATTACAGAAATACCCTGAGTATCACCAATGATTTTGGTAATTCCTAATGGACTATTAATGTAGACTGTTTCCATTTTATAAATATAAATAATTTTAACATATCCATCATAAAAAAAGAAAGTCCACAAAAAGATTTGTGAACTTTATAAAATAAGCTATTCTAAGTAATGACTATTTTATACTACTATAAATATAGGCTTCCAATGCTTTTAATTCCTCATCAGACATTTCTTCAGTGATGGCAAAATTGGTTTTCATTACCTCATATTGACTTGGATCTACAATAGGTTCTGCCTCTTGTTTTAGGAAAGAAACAATATTACCGTTTTTTTCCTTATATATTTTAGCAATATCTTGTAGGCTTGGTCCAATAAGTTTTTTGTCAACTAAATGACAGCTAACACAATTTCCTCTTCCTTCAAAAATTTCTTTTCCGTGTATCTCTGGCGATTTAGAAATCTCTTCTGTCGATTTAGGTTTGCCAAAAGATTCTGTGGATTCTTTTTTACAGGAGACGATCATTAGCGAACTAGAGAAGCAAATTAAAACGAATACAAGTAATAGTGATAGCGTTTTTCTCATGTTTATTGATTTAAAAGTATCGCTGCTTCTTTAGCAAAATAAGTCGAAATTAAGCTTGCTCCTGCTCTTTTAATACACATCAACTGTTCCATCATGATTTTGTCATGGTCAAGCCAACCTCTTTCCGAAGCGGCTTTTATCATAGCGTATTCTCCCGAAACATGGAAAACCGTCACTGGAACATTGACCGCATTTTTAACTTCCCGAACAATATCCAGGTAGGCAATTCCTGGTTTCACCATAACCATATCGGCACCTTCTTCAACATCCATCAATGCTTCTTTTATGGCTTCGATACGGTTAGCATAATCCATTTGGTAGGTTTTTTTGTCTTTTGGAACAACTACATCAGCCTCTCTTGGCGCACTGTCTAATGCATCACGAAATGGTCCGTAAAATGCAGAAGCATATTTAGCAGAATAACTCATAATTCCAACATTTGGAAAGCCAGCAGCGTCTAAACCTTGACGCAAACGCAAAACGCGTCCGTCCATCATATCACTTGGTGCTACAAAATCGGCTCCAGCTTGAGCATGAGAAACCGCCATTTTTACTAAAGCTTCGTTGGTGGCATCATTCGCAATATCACCACCTTGCCTGCCGTCAGGCAGGTTTTCTATAATTCCGTCATGACCATAAATGGAATAGGGATCGAGCGCCACATCTGGCATTACAATCATTTCTGGACAAGCAGCTTTGATGGCTCTTATAGCTCTTTGCATCAATCCGTTGGGATTCCAAGCTTCTTTTCCAGTGTTGTCTTTTAAGCTCTCGTCTACTTTTACGTAGATGTTGACGGCACGAATTCCAAGAGCAAATATCTCTTTAACCTCTTCAACCGTTAAATCGATGGAACGACGAAAAATGCCCGGCATTGATGGGATTTCAGATTGGTAATTTTCACCCTCAGCAATAAACATTGGGAACATAAAATCACTTGGACTTAATGTAGTTTCACGAACTATTGAACGAATGCTTTCGTTAACGCGTAATCTTCTGCCTCTTTGTAATGGGAACATGATATATTGTTTAAAATTGTTTAAAAGTTTAAGGTTTAAAGTTGTTTCTTTTTTGCTTAAACCCAATCAATAGGATTTTCTAATACTTTTACTAACTTTTCTTCTTCGCTTCCCACTTCAGGATGATGGTCATATACCCACTGCACATGTGGTGGTAAACTCATCAAAATGCTTTCTATTCTTCCGTTAGTTTTGAGTCCGAAAAGGGTACCTTTGTCGTGAACCAAATTGAATTCTACATAACGACCACGACGTATTTCTTGCCACGTACGTTTTGCGGCTGTGTATTCTAAATTTTTTCTTCTTTCAACAATGGGAACGTAAGCTTCAAGAAAACTGTTTCCAACTTCTGAAACAAAATTGAACCAATCTTCCATTTTCATGTCTTCACTTTCCTTACAATAATCGAAAAACAATCCGCCAATTCCACGAGCTTCATTTCGGTGTGCATTCCAAAAATAGGTATCGCATTGCTTTTTATATTTAGGATAAAATTCAAGACTGTGTTTGTCACAAGCCGTTTTACAGGTTTTATGAAAATGTTTAGCATCTTCTTCAAACAAATAATACGGCGTCAAATCTTGTCCGCCACCAAACCATGAATTAATTACATTGCCGTTATCGTCATACATTTCAAAATAACGCCAATTGGCATGAACCGTTGGTACCATTGGACTTTTAGGATGAATGACCAAACTCAATCCACAAGCAAAGAAATCGGCTTCGCCTACGTTGAATAATTTTTGCATCGAATCTGGTAATTTCCCGTGAACTGCCGAAATATTGACGCCGCCTTTTTCAAAAACATTCCCGTTTTCGATTACTCGAGTTCGTCCACCACCGCCTTCTGGTCGATCCCAAATGTCTTCACGAAATTTGGCAAAACCATCCACTTCTTCTAATTTGGAAGTGATTTGGTTTTGAAGTTGAAGAATGTATTGGTAGAATTTATCTTTCATTTTTCTCTTTATACATTTTTGTTAAAATCCAAACGATAAAAGTCAGACTAATAACATTTGGCAATATGCCGATAAGCCTCTCTCCTATATTTCCATCGCCAAAAAAAACTCTTTCCCAAGCACCTTTTGTTCCGAAAAAAGAAATAAATAAAATATAACCAAGCAATCCTAGTAAGAGTAAAATCAAATTTAATTTGTTGTATCGTTTTTGTAATCCTCGTAAGACTGATAACAAACCCAAATAACCACAAATACCTAAAGAAAAACAAAATAATATTGGAATTTTATCTAATAAATTAGATAGATTTATTTCCGATAAAGTAAACCAACCAAAAAGTAAAGTTAAAAACAACAAATACGTTGCGGGAATAAGACCCAATAAAACAAATAATATGTATAATTTTTTATTCACTATTTTTTATACTCCTTTACCGCTTCCACAAAAGCCTTAGCATGATCTACAGGAATATTAGGTAAAATTCCGTGACCTAAATTTACGATGTAACTGTCTTTTCCAAATTCATCTATCATTTCATGAACCATTTTTTTGATGGTAGGAATTGGAGAAAGCAAACGACTCGGGTCGAAATTTCCTTGCAAGGTAATATTGCCACCTGATAAATAACGAGCATTTCTAGCCGAACATGTCCAATCTACACCAAGTGCTGAAGCTTTAGATTTTGCCATATCATTCAACGCAAACCAACATCCTTTCCCAAAAACTATCACTTTGGTGTCTTCAGAAAGTGCTTCTACAATTTGGTTGATGTATTGCCAAGAAAATTCTTTGTAATCCACTGGTGACAACATTCCGCCCCAAGAATCGAAAATCTGAATAGCATTGCAACCTGCTTTTACTTTTTCTTTTAAATATAAAATAGTTGTATCCGTGATTTTTTGCAACAAAGTATGTGCCGCTACTGGATTAGAGAAACAAAACCCTTTAGCAGTATCAAAACTTTTAGAGCCTTTCCCTTCTACGGCATAGCAAAAAATAGTCCAAGGTGAACCTGCAAAACCAATTAATGGAACCTCATCGTTCAGCATTTCTTTGGTCAATTTCACCGCATCCATCACATAACCCAAGGTTTCTTGAATGTTGGGAATAAAAACTTGATTTACCTGCTCCATTGTACGGATTGGGTTTGGGATAATTGGCCCCAAATTGTCTTTCAACTCCACATGAATTCCCATAGCACGTGGCACCACCAAAATATCTGAAAATAAAATAGCGGCATCGGGTTTTACAATTCGGATAGGTTGAACTGTGATTTCAGCTGCTAATTCTGGCGTTTCACATCGGGTGAAAAAATCATATTTGTCGCGCAAAGCTCTAAATTCTGGTAAATATCTCCCCGCTTGACGCATCATCCAAACGGGTGGACGCTCCACAATTTCGTTATTTAAAGCTCTTAAAAATAGGTCGTTTTTGATCATTTTTATTTTTTTGCCACGAATTTCACGAATTATCACGAATTATTTCTCGCGAAGTCGCAAAGTCGCGAAGTTTTAATTGTTGTAATATGTTATAACTTCATCAATTACATTCTCAACGGAAGGTTCCTCAGCGATTATGATGTTATGTATTTCTTTTTCTTCTAATGCTTCTGCTGTGGTTTCGCCAATGCAAAAACAAATTTCGTTCTTAATTGTATTTGATTTTAAATAACTTTCTACTGCTGATGGGCTAAAGAATAGAATTCCATCGAGCTTTGTTGTTATCTTTTTGGGTATTAATTTGGTCTCGTACACTTCAATTTCATTGAAGGTGATTCCATTTTCTTTCAACGTATTTGGCAAAATCTCTCTTCGTAAATTTCCACAGAAAAAAGTATAACTTTCTTTGTTGTAAATCAATGAAATGATTTCGGCTAAATCGGAACTGTAATCTGCATCAACGAGTACATTGAATCCATTTTCTTCTAAAATGTTTTTTGTTTTTAAGCCAACACAAAAAACATTTTTGTCCCTAAGTTTCGTTATGAACTCTTCTTTTTTTGGATTATTTAAAACACTTTTAACTGCATTTTGACTGGAAAAAATTAAATTATCATTGACTTTTGACAGTTCAAAATTTTTGCTTTTTGTTTCGATAAAGTTTTCTTCTATTACCGAAATAGTGGAATCAACCAACAATTGCTTTTGGTGGGGTAAAAGCTTTTTAGTGGATAATATGTTAATAGATTTTGTCATTTTTTATTTTAAACCATTAAGGAACTGAGGGCAAAATTAATTACTTATTAGTTTAATTTTATTTCTTTAATTGTTGCTTTATTTCTGCCATCAACTCAATTCCACCGCCATTTAAAATTTCTTGTGCAGCGTAAAAACCTAACTTTTTCCATTCAGAAATAGGAACGTTCTTAGCTATCTCAAGTTTTTGTCTCCCGTCGATGGATAGTAAAACCCCTTTGAACTCAATTGTATCGTCGTCTTCGTTATATTTTGCAAGGGCTCCAATTGGTGCTGTACATCCGCCTTCTAAGGTTTTTAGAAATTGTCTTTCTATATGAGTACAGATTTCTGTTTCAATATCGTTAAGCTGAGAAACTGCGTCAATAGTAAAATTATCATTAGCCATGGCTACCACTACCATTGCTCCTTGTGCTGGCGCTGGAATCATCCAATCTAAAGCCTCCCCAACCCCTCCAAAGGAGGGGCTTTTGATTAGAATATTATCAGAATTATTTTTTAAAAAACCCAATCTTTCTAATCCTGCTGCTGCAAAAACAGCTCCGCTCCAATCATTTTCTGCGATTTTTTGCATTCTGGTGTTTACATTTCCACGTAAATCCACCACTTTATGATTGGGATATTTATTCCACCATTGTGCTTGACGGCGCAAACTTCCTGTGGCGATAGTAGCTTGAGATTGCAGAAAATCAGTATTCCCTTTGTGAACTAAAATGTCCAAAATATTCGCTCTTTCTAAAACAGCCGCTTGAATAATCCCTTTTGGAAGTGCTGTTGGAACATCTTTCATGGAATGCACGGCAATATCCACTTGACCATTAATCATGGCAATGTCTAAGGTTTTTGTGAAGATTCCAGTAATTCCAAGCTCGTAAAGTGGCTTGTCAAGAATGATGTCACCTTGAGATTTTACGGCAATAATTTCTGTTTTATAACCTAAATCGTTTAGACGTTTTTGAACTGTATTTGCTTGCCAAAGTGCTAATTCACTATCACGTGTTCCTATTCGTATGGTCTTACTCATGCTATTTTGAAGTAGCTTCTATTTGAAACACTTTTTCAATCCATTCGATGCTTTCGTCCACCATGGTATTGCTGTCTTTCAGATGATTGGCAAAATGTGTAGTAATTTTTTGAATGATTCTAGTACTAATGATTTCCGCTTGTTCTTCGTTAAAATCGGCAATTTTTTTGCTTTGAAAATCCAATTCAGAAGCTTTAATTGCATTGAGTTTCTCTTTCAAAGCATGAATTGTAGGTGCAAATTTTCTAGCTTTAGTCCAAGTTATGAATTCTTCTTTTATTTCTTCTATTATGGCTTCGGCAGCTGGAATATGTAGCTTTCTGTTTTCTAAGGTTTCATCTGTCAATTGTGACAAATAATCCATGTGAACCAAAGTAACTCCCTCTAAATCCTGAACATTTTGGTTCACATTTTTTGGGATGGATAAATCCAGAATCAACATTGGCTTTTTCAAATTAAGAATAGCTTTGTCAATTGTTGGGTTTTGTGCGCCTGTTGCTACAATAACTACATCGGCTTTTTGTAATTCGAGATGTAATTCTGAATAATCTTTAACGATCAAATTGAGCTTGGTCGCTAATTTTTCTGCTTTATCTTTAGTACGATTGATTAGAGTAATGTGCTCGTTTTTGGTGTGTTTTACCAAATTCTCGCAGGTGTTATGACCTATTTTTCCAGTTCCAAAAAGCAAAATATTCTTTTTACCAATGTCTTCTACATTCTTAATGATATACTGAACTGAGGCAAAAGATACCGAAGTAGCCCCGGTACTAATTTCTGTCTCGTTTTTTATTTTTTTGCTGGCTTGAATTACCGCATTGATTAATCTATCTAAAAAAGTATTGATTAAACCTAACGCTCTCGACTCGGCAAAACTGGTCTTTATTTGGCTAATGATTTCAAAATCACCTAAAATTTGACTGTCTAAACCTGTTCCTACACGAAACAAATGATTAATCGCTTCCTGATTTTTATAGACAAAACCTACTTTTTGAAAAGTTTCAATCGAGCCGTTGCTATTTTCGCAGATTAACTTAATTAATTGAAAGGGATGTTCAGCAAAACCATAAATTTCTGTTCTATTGCAAGTTGAAGTAACAATTAAACTTTCTATTCCTTCTGATTTAGCCTGCTCTAGCACACGTTTCTTTGCTTGAGCATCTAAACTGAACTTGCCTCTAATTTCGGCATCTGCTTTTTTATAGCTCAAGCCGACCGAGTAGAAATAGTGATGTTTTAATCCGTTAATATGCTCCATAAATTTAGTTACCTAAAACTTTAACAAAATTATTACTATCCTTTTTATAAAAATAACGCTTCAAGGACTATTTGTGTCGTTGTGAGACTTTTTAATAAAAAATAGTTTACAAGCGTTATTTATTTTAAATTTGTACTGAAATTAAGCAGTTTGAATTTATCTATGTAGATTAATTCTAAATAAAACCCTTAATTCTATTCAATTTCATTAAAAAAAATACCGCTATGGGTTCTCAAGAGATAATAACAATTGAAGATGATTTTACCCTAATTCGTTTTCAAAATGATGAAAATGAAACCTTTCGAGCCGAAAAGCAAATACGTCAGGGATTGATTCAATTTCATTTTGGTATAAAAGGAAAAGCTAAATTTATCTTTAATCAAGGGAATTATGCCTTAGACTTAAAAGAAGAAAAAGCCTTGCTATTGTATAATCCACAAAAAGAATTGCCGTTGAATTTGGAATTAGCTCCAAACTCTTGGGTCATCTCGGTAATAGTTTCTATAAAAAAATTCCACGCTCTGTTTTCTGCTCAAGCCGATTATATTCCGTTTTTGAGCATGGAAAATAAAGACAAAAAATATTATAACGAAAGTGATATCAGTCCTTCGATGTCCATCGTGTTGAGTCAATTATTTCATTACAATTTACATCCTTCTATAAAAAATCTGTATTATAAAGGTAAAGGTTATGAACTGTTGAGTTTGTATTTCAACCGAACCGAAGACCCAAATGCAGAGCAATGTCCGTTTTTAATTGACGAAGAAAATGTCATGAAAATTCGTAAAGCAAAAGAAATTATCATTTCGAATATGGCTGAACCGCCAGGACTACAAGAACTTGCCGACCAAGTGGGGTTGAATCTAAAAAAACTAAAAATGGGTTTCAAACAAATCTATGGCGATACGGTGTATGGTTTTTTGTTTGATTACAAAATGGATTATGCCCGAAAATTATTGGATAGTGGTTCCTATAATGTGAATGAAGTAGGCTTGAAAATTGGTTACAGTACAGGAAGTCACTTTATTGCTGCTTTTAAAAAGAAATTTGCCACCACACCAAAAAAATATTTGATGGCTATAAATCCAAATTCATAAACTGTTGATTCGTTAAATTTAGAGAACAATAAATAGAGTAAGTTTAATTACTTTTACAGAGATTCCTCATTCTTCGGAATGACAATAATGAAAAAAAATATCATACATAATGAAAGGAGTATTATTAGTAAATCTGGGTTCGCCAGAAAGTCCAACGCCAAAAGATGTAAAACCGTACTTAGATGAATTTTTAATGGATAAATACGTCATTGACGTTCCTTTTTTGTTGCGCGCTTTGTTAGTTCGAGGAATTATTTTACAAACGAGACCAAAAAAATCAGCTGAAGCCTATGCCAGAATTTGGACAGATGAAGGTTCGCCTTTGATTGTGATTTCTAAAAAAATGCATCAAAAAGTTCAAAAATTAGTTGATATTCCTGTCGCTCTAGCGATGCGCTATGGCACCATGACTATCCAAAGAAGCTTGCAAGAACTTAAAGATAAAGGCGTAACCGAAGTAATGCTTTTACCGCTATATCCGCAACATGCTATGGCTTCCACAACGACAATTGTAGTTTTGGCCGAAGAATTACGTCAGAAGTATTTTCCAGAGATGACTTTTACTAATGTACCTGCATTTTACAACAAACCCGATTACATTCAGGCATTAGCCAATTCGATAAAAAAGCATTTAACTGGATTTGACTATGATCATTTGTTATTCTCCTATCATGGAATTCCAAAACGTCATATTCGCAAAACTGACATCACTAAATCGCACTGTAAAATAGATGGTTCTTGCTGTAATACCCCTTCTCCAGCACACGAATTTTGCTACCGCCATCAATGTTATGAAACGACAAAACAAGTTGTAAAATTATTGGGGATTCCCGAGGGAAAATACAGTCAGACTTTTCAGTCGCGATTGGCGGGTGACAAATGGTTGACTCCTTACACCGATGTCGAAATCAACAAAATGCCAGAACAAGGAATTAAGAAATTAGCGGTAGTTACGCCAGCATTCGTGGCCGATTGTTTAGAAACCTTAGAAGAAATTGCTATGGAAGCCAATCACCAATTCAAAGAACATGGTGGTGAAGAATTCTTGGCTGTTCCATGTATGAATGACGAGGACGAATGGTGTGGCATTGTGGCGAATTGGATTGAAGATTTTAAACGAAGTAATTAGTAAATAGTGATTAGTAAATAGTTTTTTATATGTATGAATATTTAAAATCACTTCACCTCATCTTTGTTATCACCTGGTTTGCTGGGTTATTTTACATTGTTCGTTTGTTTGTATATCAAATTGAAGCTTCAGAAAAATCATCGCCTGAAAGAGAAATTTTGCAAAAACAATACAAAATTATGACCTATCGCCTGTGGTATATTATTACTTGGCCATCGGCAATATTAGCCAGTTTTTTTGCTTTTTGGATGTTGTTTTTCACCGATTTAGGAAAGGCTTGGTTACTTATGCCTTGGATGCACGTAAAGTTAGGATTTGTTTTCCTATTGTATTTGTATCATTGGAAATGCCATCAAATGTATTTGCAATTACAGAAAGACGAAATAAAGCACTCTTCCAATTTTATGCGTTTGTGGAACGAAGGCGCAACAATTATTTTGTTTGCCGTTGTGTTTTTAGTTATCTTAAAAAATGCCATCAACTGGATTTATGGAGTAGTTGGAATCATTTTATTTTCGGTTTTGATAATGCTTGGGTTTAAATTCTATAAAAGAATTCGCGAGAATAATAAATCATAATTATGCTAAAAGGATTCAAAATGTCAATGCTTTCCCTTCGAATTAGGATTTTCCTATCGATGATTGTGTTGATTTTGATTGCCTCTTTATTAATGGCTTCTATTTCTATTATACAGTTTAAAAACGAAGCCAAAGAATACCATCAAGAACGACTAGAACGAAAAGAAACAGCTATTAAAGAGCATATTAATTATGTGCTTTCTACTACAACCTATCCTTTGACTTCGAATAATTTACCTTTTATCTTCAAAGATAAAATTCATGAATTGGCGCAAATTCACAATTTAGAAATCAATATTTATAGCCTGAACGGAAAGTTACTAAAATCATCCAAAGCTTCGTTTTCTATTGATAGTGTCTCGCCTCCAATTCCGAAATATATTCTCAAACTGGTTCAATCTTCTATCGAAAAAAGGTATGTGGACATCAAAAATATTGACGGCGTAAAAAATCGTTCCTCTTACAGCCAAATTAAAGATGAAAAATTCAAACCTCTAGGAATTTTGAATTTACCTTATGTGGAAGATGATGGTTTTTATGACAAAGAATTACAAAGTTTCCTGATTCGATTGGGGCAAGTGTATTCGTTTATGTTGGTGATTGCTTTTGCTCTAGCCTATTTTCTTTCGACCTATATTACCCAATCCTTAAAAACGATTTCTGATAAATTAAGTGAAACGAGCTTGGAACAGAAAAACGAAAAAATTGTTTTGGAAGCCAATAGCAAAGAAATTAACTTACTAATTAAAGCCTACAACAGCATGGTGGATGAACTCGAACTAAGTGCAACGAAATTAGCGCAGAGTGAACGAGAAGAAGCGTGGCGAGAAATGGCAAAACAAGTGGCGCATGAAATTAAAAATCCGCTAACACCTATGCGATTAACGGTGCAAAGTTTCCAAAGAAAATTTGATGCTAATGACCCTGAATTGAAACAAAAACTAAAAGATTACTCCGAAACATTAATTCAACAAATTGATACAATGAGCTCTGTTGCATCAGCGTTTTCCAACTTTGCTTCGATGCCTGCCCAACAGAATGAGACCTTAAATGTGGTGGAAGTAGTCGAGTTGGCTTTGGATATTTTTAATGAAGATTACATTGTTTTTGAAAGTATGGAAGAAGAAATTATTTCCAAAATGGATCGAACACAATTGATTCGAATTATTACTAATTTAGTAAAAAATGCCATTCAGGCAATTCCACAAGAACAAAAAGAAAAATCGATTTTAGTGACTGTAAAAAGAGATGGAAACAATGTGCTCATTTCTGTTAAAGATAATGGTATCGGTATAGAAGAACAAAATGTTACACACATATTTGAGCCAAAATTCACCACAAAAAACAGTGGAATGGGACTTGGTCTAGGAATCATCAAAAACATTATAGAAAATTATAAAGGAACAATTACCTTTGAAACTGAATTTGGAAAAGGAACAGCATTCACGGTTTCACTTCCTATAATTAACTCCTAAATCAAGAAAAATGGACTACTCGACTCTTTTAATTACGTCAGAAAACTTTATCGCTACTATAACTATCAATCGCCCTGAAAAATTAAATGCTTTAAACAAAAAAACCATTGAAGAGTTGCGTCAGGTTATAGAGGCACTTGAAAAAGACACCGCTATAAAAGTAATTATAATTACAGGCTCTGGTGAAAAAGCATTTGTTGCTGGAGCAGATATTGCAGAATTTGCTAATTTTTCTACTTCAGAAGGAGCCAAATTGGCCCAACAAGGTCAAGAACTTCTCTTTGATTATATCGAGAATTTGACAAAACCTGTTATAGCTGCTGTAAACGGATTTGCACTTGGTGGAGGACTAGAGTTGGCCATGGCTTGTCATTTTAGAGTAGCTTCTGATAATGCAAAAATGGGATTGCCAGAAGTTTCATTAGGATTAATCCCAGGCTATGGCGGAACACAACGTCTACCCCAACTTATAGGAAAAGGACGTGCTATGGAAATGATTATGACTGCTGGAATGATTCCTGCTGATGAAGCCTTTAGAGCGGGTTTAGTAAATCATGTTGTTCCTCAAAATGAACTATTGGATTTTTGTAAGGGAATTGCCCAAAGAATTTGTAAGAACTCCCCCATTGCCATTGGTCAAGCGATAAAAGCTGTAAATGCCAATTATAAAGATGGTATAAATGGCTATACTACTGAAATAGAATTATTTGGAAACTGTTTTGGTACGGAAGATTTTAGAGAAGGTACCACGGCATTTTTAGAAAAAAGAAAGGCTGTTTTTATTGGAAAATAACTACTTATAACAACCTTAAACACAAATTATTCTTATCTCTCTCCTTCCCACTCCGCATAAAACTGAGACAGGAAAACTTCCATAAAATGATGTCTGTCTTTGGCAATTTGCTTTGCTGTTTCAGTATTCATTTTATCCTTCAAAAGTAACAACTTTTCATAAAAATGATTAAGTGTTGGTGCTTCTGAATTTTTATATTCCTCTTTAGTCATCCTAAGATTTGGAGCAATTGCTGGATTGTAAAGCGGTCTATTTTTGAATCCGCCATAATTGAACGTTCTAGCAATTCCAATAGCTCCAATAGCATCTAACCTATCTGCATCTTGAACAATATCTAATTCTTTTGAATGATATGTTTTAGAAAAATTTCCTCCTTTATAAGAAATATTTTCTATGATTGCGACAACTTGAGTGATTACCTCGTCAGGTACATTTTCAGCTTCTAAAAATTCACGAGCTAATCGTGGCCCGATAGTTTCATCACCATTATGAAATTTACTATCCGCAATATCGTGAAGTAGAGCACCAAGTTGAACCACTAATTTATCACATGTTTCACTCTTAGAAATCAGCAAGGCATTTTTATATACTCTTTCAATATGAAACCAATCGTGACCTCCCTCTGAATCTTTCAATTGTTGTTTTACAAAAAGTATTGTTTTAGATAGTAAATCGGTAGTACTCATAGCTATTATTCTTGACACAAAAATAGGATTAAAAAAACAAAATCCGCATTGCTGCGGATTTTGAAAATAATTGATTAAAATAATTTACTAATTCATTATTTTTTGTGAAACTACTTTTCCGTTTTCTAAAACGATTTTAGCTATATAAACCCCTTTAGAATAATTAAAATCTGAGGTAAATGCTTTTTCTAATTTAGTGTTGATATCAATTACGACTCTGCCAGAAACATCATAAACTGTAACCTTTTTTAAACCATCATTTGCTGCAATATTTAGTTTTTGATCTTTAATATAAGCTGTAGCACTTGTTTTTTCAAAATCGTTTGTCTCCAACATTCTATTGGTATTTTGCTCGTATAGAATTGTAAATCTATTGTTTTCTTCATGAGGTGACATACTAAATGTGTAAGGTCCTGATTGAAGATTATGATAATAGTCTTGTTTTTTATCATACAAATAAATTGGTGTTCCACTTGCAAATATTCCTTCTTTCTTTGTCATAGTTAATGTTAAAACTTGTGGCCCATTGACAGATTTCTTAACTCCAAGTGAAATTTCGTCTGATGAATCAAATGGGGCTCTTCCGTTAATTGTTAATCTATCCTTCTTATTTAAAGAATACAATTCGATTGTTGTTTCTCCCATTTTTCGGGCATCATACATTCTGTCCATATCATTGGTTGCTCCTTCAAGATGTCCTATTAAAATCTGGCTACTTTGACTGACTCCATCGGTTAGGTCAATCCAATAGCGATCTACAGCGGCTTTTCTAAAAAACATCGTGTTTCGATCTGTTGAACGCATATAATCTTTGAAAACTGCTGTTCCATTAGTCATCACCCTAACAAAGAAGCCTTGCCCTGAAGGTATTGTACCATCAGAAGGTGTTTGCCCATTTGCGGTAATTGTCGAACCCGTTAGATTCCACACTGCATAATCAGGATCCCGATAGGCTCCTGTTCCAGGGTATTGCGTAGCAGATGTCCAAAAGAATAAGGACCCTTCAAGATTTAAATTGCTTGGATCTTCTAAGAACTTTTTACCATCAACTGCGCAGGGATATGGATTAGCTAACAAAGCTCCATTGTTATAATTAGTTGGATTTGTGGAATAATTCTCCTGTGTTACAGGAATTGAGAAAATTCCATTATTAGCCGTTCCATTAATCTGCCATTCTGTAGGGTAGCCTGGAGTACCATCGTTCCATGGAGCGACATTACCTACTCGCAATATAAATCCTTTTCCAACTTGCATATCTCCCGCTGTTAAGGCTCTCCATCCTCCACCAGGTCCAGATTGTCTCCAATATCCAATATCGAATGGAGACGGTTTAGAACTTAACATGTTTTGAACAATAGGAGTTCCCCAATAAACGTAGTCCCACTTTCTTTTATTCCCTGTTGTTTTCTTATGTTCTATATAGGCTGTAGATGGTTTTTCGTCACATCTTTGTACTAAGTTTCCTGTATTTCTAACTATAATTTTACCCGTTCCTAATGTGGTTACCGTATTCAACGCTTCTATATAACCATTTTCTTCAATAGTAACAACTACATCTGTATTAACAGTCATATCATTACATTGAATATTTCCACCACCTCCAGTTGTAGAATAATTAGTATCCATCAAAACATCATTCTTAAAAGTTGGAGGAGTACTGTTAACCCAAATTGGATTTACAAATTTTTGCCAAGTAGTTCCATTCCATCGTTTTAATCCATCAGAAGCTCCAATGGTCACCCTAGACACATAAAATAAATTAGTTCCTGGCAAGCTATTCTTAAATGCGCTACCTGTTACTGAAGATGGCGCATCATTGTGTGCTGGGTTGAGAACCACTAAGTCATCAGATACTTTATTTTTATTAATGTCTCTGTGATAAATAAAACTAGAAGGATCATTGCAGTTTCCTGTAGTACTTACCCATGCTAACATTGCAATTGCTACTTTATAGGGTCCCGAGCATGTTGGACATAAAACACCTTGTACTGGAGTATTAATACCAGTAACAACACCAGAAGAATCAGTGTAATCTTTATATTTTGTAACGTTTGTTCCCAAACTTCCATTATAAGTTCCACTAGAAGTAGATCCTGAAGCATTTACTAATGGGGCCGGGAAATAAGAAACATTAAAAGGTTGATTTCCATTGATATTTAATGAGGAATTAAGTAACACAAACTTTCCATTGGTTGTCGCTGTAAAGAGTGATCCTGGTGTCGGTAAAGGAAAATCTGATTCAACAGGATTAGAAACTGTGGTAGAGTTATATACATAGTTCCAACTGCTACATCCACACACTTTATGAGTTCCTTTTGTAAAAACTTTGACCTCTGTTCCTACGTTAAAACTCAATCCTGGATCTTGAATGCCAAAATCAAAATTGGTGCTATTTGTACTTCCTAATGCTCCATCCATATTAAATACTCTGTTTAATCCAGCGATGGGATTATTGTTAACATCTTTTACCAAAACACCCATATAGGATTCGAAAATACCGCTGGTATTAACATTATTTGGAGTATAATTACCATCATTAGGATCTCTCTCGCCAACAGGTGTACTTCCCACTACAATTGTAAACGTTGCTTTGTAATTATTCCCAGAATTATTTCTAGTGATAACTGTCCCATCATTTAATTTTGCAGTATAATACAATTCAATAGTATAGGAACCACCGACACTAGTTGTTGTCCAAAGAGTAGCTAGGGTAGCTTGCTCAAATTTAGACACGCTTGTATCCCCACAAATTGTTCCGCTTACTTCAGATAAATTCATTGTTGTAAAACTTGGCACTACTCCACCGTTTTTATATATTCTATAATTTAAATATGTATCAGTTGCTGACACTGGACTTGCTGGACTTACTCCGTCAATAGAAAGTACCATTCCTCCTATTTTTAAAACCTGACCTGCAGTATAATTGCCTAAATATTTTCCATCCCAAGAACCACTCTGAACGGTCAATGCTGC
This sequence comes from Flavobacterium sp. R1_16, assembly GCF_057652095.1. Classification (NCBI taxonomy): domain Bacteria; kingdom Pseudomonadati; phylum Bacteroidota; class Flavobacteriia; order Flavobacteriales; family Flavobacteriaceae; genus Flavobacterium; species Flavobacterium sp. R1_16. Next base: position 60,931 of record NZ_JBYFCG010000001.1, on the reverse strand, counting down.
ACTACACGAATCATAACCCCCAGCCGTATAATTTGCAGGTGCAATGCCATTATCATAATATATCACATCCGAAAAAATATCTTGAGCCCTGATATCTATGTTTGCTTTATAATTTACACCACAATTATTCAAATATACTGTACCTCCAGCTTGCAACAAGTCTTTATCTCTTTCATAGTAAACCTCTATAGTATAATTACCTGGCAATGATGGAACTGTCATATTAAACAACGGTTTATTCCAAACTTTATCATTATTACTTGTATTGACTATTACCCCATCGGCATTGCAATCGGACAGCCAATTCATTGTAACTTGTGTAAAAGGAGTAGCGCCTGGACCCACACTAGTTAGATATACTCTATAATTCATTTTAGGATTAGTTCCATTTTGTACCCCTTTAGTAATTAAATAACCTCCTAATTGTAATGTTGCTCCAGGGCTAGTACTGCCCAAATATCTTCCATTCCATGTTCCTGTGCCAGCTGATTCCAAAGCACATGACATTGGAATCGAATTGTCTTCTAAGTAATATTTCTCCATTGCATTTGTCCCATTTTTGAAATAAATGCGATCGGAATAAAAATTAGTACTTGAAGTACTTGTACTTGTGGTAAAAGATACATTTGAACCATAGGCAATACCAGCTCCGTCAATAGCATAGGCTCTTACATTATAGGTTGTTCCTTGAGTTAAACCTGATAATGCTGCATTGTAACTTCCTGTTGTACCTGTAACAATTATTTTAGTGTTTGATATGGTTGGGTTAGCAGATGTGCTATGTACAAAACCTCTTTCAGTTATGGTACCACTACCCCCTGATGTTACGCTACCTCCAAGAGTAACATCATGACAAGCTAATCCAGATACTGCCGAAGTAGTTACTGTGGGCAGTGTTAAGGAAGAAGGAAATGCACTTGTAGTCGCTGAGTTAGAATAATACGTCCAACCCTCTGAATAAAAAGCATAATAATAAATTGTATCGGATGTTAGTCCAGTATCTGTAAAAGAAGAACCATTACTGTTGTAAATTACTAAATCTCCACCTATTGTTGAACTTACTGCATATCCAACACCATTTGTTGGCTGAGTAAACGTGGCATCTGTAGAACGAACAACCATTACATTATAGGTTGTGGCAACCCCAGATCTATCTCCAGTCCAACGCGTCCAATTTAAATCAATCGATGTAGAACCAGATGAAATTGCTGTTGGAGTTGGAGGTAATAAAGTAGTAAAAGTAGTTTGAGTACCATAGGAAGTTCCTATGGCATTAGTAGCATATGCTCTAACGTAGTAAAAAGTTCCAGGTGTTAAACCCGTCATATTAGCTGTATAAGATCCTGTGGTTCCAACAACCGACACTTTTGAATCTAAAATCGTTGGATTTGAAACAGTGCTATACACTAATCCTCTTTCAGTTATTGCTGAGCCTCCATCAGAAGTTACATTCCCTCCTGATTGAGCAACTGTAGCTCCTATAAAATCGACTGTTGTTGTAGCTGCTAAAGTAGGTGCAATAATTGCTACCGGAACAAAATAAGAGTAATTTGCTCCTGCATTATTATTAATATTTATAGTATAAAAATCAGCATTAGAACCATCGGCGGCTACATTCGCTGTGCCTGAAGTAAAAACGTAATATTTAACCGTCGCACCGGAAGTATTTATTGTATTTGGGATTATACCCGAATAACTAGTTCCTGAACCTGTTAATTTTACTACTGAAGAAGTTGAAAAATTATTATTAGTATATCTTAGATAGACATCTTGTCCTACAGGTAAACTTGCAGAAAGTGTTGCGGTAATGGTGCTATTGGTTCCAGCAGTCGCTCCTGGATTCGAAACTGCTGTGACCGTTATCGGTGTTCCTTGTATTTCAAAAACCAATAGTTGCTTTGACGTAGCTCCATTTGATTTAAAAACATAGCGATAAGTGGCAGGAGTATTAACATATGTTTTATATGCTTTCCCATTTCCTGAGTTCCAATCTTCTAATGTATAAGGAGTATTGCTAGGGGCTAATGAAATATCATTCGTTCCAGCTGGTCCATAACGGTTTGTTCCCGCTCCATTTGATACCCTATAATACCTATCTGCATTAAATGAATTTGCTAATACAATTACATACTTCCCAGTACCTGCAGGCATTTCAGTCATAGGCGTATAATTATTCCAACCAGCGGTTCCCCAACTATCTCCACTTTCAAAATGCGTTTGCCCATAAGAAGTATTAATTCCAACCAATAAAAATAGCACTGCAATAAAAACATATTGCACACTACAGAATTGTGTAATTAAAAAAGGTTTTAAAGTAAAATTTCTCATACTGCTCTATTTTTAATGATAAAAATCCATTTGTAAATAATCTTGAAAAAAAGAGACACAATCAAAGTATTGAACCATGCATCTTCTTTAGATAAAAACTATCTTTTTTCTTTTTATCTAAAAAAAGACTTGTTTTTTTATACTATTAATGATTTGGGGATTATAAATTTAAACTAAAAACATTTATAGTTTAACATAAAATACTTTAGTTTTCTAGCGAAAACGTTTTCGTGTTGATAAATTTCTGTAAATCAAAGGTTATTCGTACCGCTTTGGTAATAATTTACTTAAGATATTGATTTTTAAACTCTTGATTTAGAAATTTATCAAGGATATTTTTTAAATAATAGCTACTAAACTTTCTATTACAACACTGTTGTTATTCTTATTGAAAAAGTAGTTTCAACTTACTAAAGGCTGGTTATTTTATAAAACAAAAATCCCCTTCTCAACGAAGGGGATTTTTGTTTAGGCTTTTGAATGTTATTTAATAACTGCTGGCTCTACCCATTTAAAGATGTAAGACTCCTCAGGTATAACCAATCTCTCCGAAACTTTAGCCATTCGTGCGGGTAATTTCATGAGATAATCTCGCGCTTTTTCGGCTTCATCTGTCAACCCACCGATTTTATCAACCTCCCATTTATCAATAAGTTTTTGCATAATTTCAACATAATCATTTGCTGTGTACACGCCAATACGCTGAGCAGAGTCTGAAAATTGTTCGAAAGCAGAACTTATTTTTTGTCCTGACTCTCTTAAAAAATGAGCTGGCATAACAATTTTTTGTTTCATCATATAATTGAACGCTAACATCATCTCACTTGGATCGACTTTAAAAATTTGATTCACAAATTCGCTATACGCCAAATGATGTCTCATTTCGTCTCCAGCAATCATTTTACACATTTTAGACAATTTAGTATCGCCATAATTTTTTGCCAATTGGGAAACTCTGTTGTGTGAAATATAGGTTGCTAACTCCTGAAAAGAGGTGTAAACAAAGTTTTTATAAGGATCTCTCCCTGTTCCGATATCAAATCCATCATTAATTAGATGCTGGGTGGTCATCTCTACTTCACGCATATTAATACGCCCAGATAAATACAAATATTTATTGAGTACATCTCCATGACGATTCTCTTCACCCGTCCATTGACGAACCCACTTAGACCAACCGTTTCGTTCTACATTATCAACACCTTCAACATCCATAAGCCATGATTCATAGGTAGGCAAAGCTTCTTCGGTGATGGTATCACCAACCATTGCAACCCAAAAATCATAGGGTAAATCTTTTGCTATTTCTCGCAATTCTTTTACTTCTTCAAAAAAAGTAGTACTCTCTGAATCTGGTAAAAAATCAGAAGGCTGCCAAATTTTTTCTACGGGTATCAGATATTGATCAACAAATTCTTCCACCTTATTTTCTAGAAATTGCATTACTTCTAGTCGAATATTTTTGATAGACATTATTCTTTTTAGATTTAGGATTTTAGATTTTACCAAAACTAAAATCTGATTATATTATTTTGTTAGTATTCCTTGAACTATTGCTTGCTCTGTTTGTTTCATGATTTCATCAAATGACAAATCTTTTACAGAGAGAGCTTTATGAACGGTAAAGGTAATACGATTTCCTAAACCAAGTGGAAAAAATCCATATTTAAATAATTTCCATGAATTATTAATCGATACAGGCACTACATAAGCAGATGGTGCGTACTTGCACAAAATTTTCAATCCTGTTTGAGAAAATTCTTTTGGAATTCCTGTTTTACTTCTAGTTCCTTCTGGAAAAATAACCGCCGAACGTTTGTACAACTCTATATAGTCTGATAGTATTTTGATGGTTGGAACGGCTTGTTTAGGGTCTTTTCTATCTATAAGAACCGAGCCTCCATGACGTAGATTATAAGAAACACTTGGTATGTTTTTGCCTAATTCTTTTTTACTAACAAATTTTGGATGAAATTTCCTGAAAAACCATATCATCGCAACAATATCATATAAACTCTGATGATTGGCTACAAATATTATGGGAACACCTTTAGGAATTAACTCCCTATTTTCAACTTTATACGAAGTACCTAACAAGTGGCTAATTCTCAATAAAACTAAATTGAGATAATCTACACTTTTTTTATGAGCCTGATATCCTAATAGATTTAAACACAGCCATTGAATTGGATGAAAAATCAACAAAGTCAGGATGAAAAAAAGTATAGCAACTAGCGATAATGGATACGAAACAATTTTCTGCATTAGTAAAAAATATGAGCAAAAATAAGAAATATATTTTTGTTTGTTCTATTTTAGAAAAATAGAAAATTCTTTGTCAAATCTTCACTTGGAACTTAGGAAAAAATAAGTATTTTTACGAAAAATAAGTGTCATCCAAACGAAGCAAAAAATGAGTTCAGAAAAAGAAGCAAAGTTAAAAGCATTACAATTAACTCTTGATAAATTAGATAAAACGTACGGTAAAGGAACCGTAATGAAAATGGGGGACAAAGCTATTGAAGAAGTTGAAGTTATCTCTTCTGGTTCTTTAGGTTTAGATTTAGCATTAGGAGTTAATGGTTATCCAAAAGGGAGAATTATAGAAATATATGGTCCTGAATCTTCGGGTAAAACTACTTTAACATTACACGCCATCGCCGAAGCCCAAAAAGCAGGTGGAATTGCTGCTTTTATTGATGCAGAACATGCTTTCGATAGAAATTATGCTGAAAAACTTGGGGTTGACATCGAAAATTTAATCATTTCGCAACCTGATAACGGAGAACAAGCGTTAGAAATTGCTGAAAACCTAATCCGTTCAGGAGCTATAGATATTGTTGTTATTGACTCGGTTGCTGCCTTGACTCCAAAAAGTGAAATTGAAGGCGAAATGGGCGATTCTAAAATGGGATTACATGCTCGATTGATGTCGCAAGCTCTTAGAAAATTGACAGGAACCATTAGCAAAACGCATTGTACTGTGTTTTTCATCAACCAGCTGAGAGAGAAAATTGGTGTGATGTTTGGAAATCCAGAAACTACTACTGGTGGAAATGCATTAAAATTTTATGCATCCGTGCGATTGGATATTCGTCGCTCGTCTCAAATTAAAGATGGAGAAAATGTTATTGGAAATAGAACCAAAGTAAAAGTGGTTAAAAATAAAGTAGCACCACCGTTTAAAACTGCTGAATTTGATATCATGTATGGCGAAGGCGTTTCTAAAACTGGGGAAATCCTCGATTTAGCCGTAGAGTTTGAAATCATCAAAAAGGCAGGTTCTTGGTTTAGTTATGGCGAAACCAAATTAGGTCAAGGTCGTGATGCAGTAAAAGCTTTAATAAAAGACAATCCAGAATTAGCGGACGAATTAGAGGAAAAAATTAAAGCATACATTAAAGAAAATAACTCATAAAAAACGCCCTATTGGGCGTTTTTTTATTTTTGATAACGTAACAATTGATTTAAAATAATCGTTCGTACCTCATCTTTTACTTCTTTAATGTCTTTTTTACTTTCTATATTTTTCCCAATAGTTGAGACAAAAGAATGTACTTTGGCTCTCATTAATCCTGGACTACCGCTAAAAAAGGTATAAGAAAAACGTTTTTTGTTGTCTGGAAAAGTCATAGGAACAATAGGGATTTGATGTTCTATGGCTAAACGAAATGCCCCATCTTTAAATTCATCTAAAATGATGGATTCGTCCGCAGGAACGCCTCCTTCGGGAAAAATACAAATACTCAAACCTTGATTCAGTCTTTTTTGAGCTCTATTAAAAACTTCCATTCGACTTTTTTGACTTCCTCGATCAACCAAGATACAGGTTCGCTTATAGAAAAATCCAAATAAAGGAATTTTTGACAATTCTTTTTTACCCACAAAAACAAATGGATTTTTTACTACTGCCAACATCAACATAATATCCGCCATTGATGTATGATTGGCAACAAACATATAGCTTTTATCTTGCTCTATTTGCTGTTCTGCTTCTACTCTATAATAGAATCCAGAACCATATAAAATTACCTTTGCCCAGATTCTTGCCATAATGAAAAAATAAGGATACCATTTTTCTTTTAGGATAGAAACAATCAAAAAAGGCAACATTATGATAATAGGAATTCCCATCATAATATAAAACCAAACACGCCAAAGTGTCCAAAAAATGATTTTTACAATTTTCATGTTACCAAAAGTAAGAATTCAATTTTTATTTTTGGTAAAACATTTACCTTTGTAAAAATTAAGTTAATCATGGCCAAAATACTTACAGGAATTCAAAGCACTGGAACTCCTCATTTAGGAAACCTATTAGGCGCTATAATTCCTGCGATAGAATTATCTAATAAACCTGAGAATGAATCTTTTCTTTTTATTGCCGATTTACATTCTGTAACTCAAATAAAAGATGGAGCTGCCTTAAGAGCAAATACCTACAGTACGGCTGCAGCATGGTTAGCCTGTGGGTTGAATATCGATAAGGTCATTTTCTACAGACAATCTGATGTGCCTCAAACAGCAGAATTATCTTGGTATTTGAGCTGTTTCTTTCCCTATCAAAGATTAACTTTAGCACATTCTTTTAAAGACAAATCAGACCGACTAGAAGATGTCAATGCAGGTTTGTTTTCTTATCCAATGCTAATGGCAGCTGATATTCTATTATACGATGCTCAATTTGTTCCTGTTGGCAAAGATCAATTGCAACATATAGAAATTACTCGCGATGTGGCAGCGCGTTTCAATCACCAAATGGGAGAAACCTTTGTTCTACCTGAATCCTATCTGCAAGAAGAAACCAAATATATTCCAGGAACCAATGGCGGAAAAATGAGTAAATCAGCAAACAATATTATCAATATCTTTTTGGATGATAAAGCGTTACGTAAACAAATTATGTCAATTGAAACCGATAGTACTCCACTTGAAGAGCCAAAAAACACTGAAACTTGCAAGATTTTTGCTATCTATAAATTACTAGCAACCGACAGTCAAATTGAAATAATGACTGAAAAATACAAAAACACAAACAGAGATTTTGGTTACGGTCATGCCAAACAAGCTTTGTTTGAACTTATCGTGGAAAAATTCAAAACAGAAAGAGAAAAATACAACCATTATATGAATAATTTAGCTGAAATCGACCAAGCCTTGTTTCAAGGTGCAGAAAAAGCTAAAGTTGTCGCCAATGGTGTTTTGAATAGAGTTCGAGAAAAATTAGGGTTTAGCGCTTAAATCGCTTCAAATAATTTTCCTGGCAACGGTCGAATTACCCCTTTTAATTCCATATTTAAAAGAATTCCTGAGATTCTGTATATTGGAAAATCACAATGCAAAGCAATAGTATCTAGTAATTCTTTCCCATTTTTTTGAAGATAGTTATATATCTTTTGTTCGTCATCATCTAGAGTTACAAACAATTGCTTTTGTACTGGTTGGGTTGGGGTCTCAATATCCCAATTTAACATGTAAATTAAATCGGCTGCGCTAGAAAGTAAGTTTGCTTTTTGAGTTTTAATCAATGTATTGCAACCCTGACTGTATTTATCTGTTGTTCTGCCTGGAACTGCAAAAACATCTCGATTATAATCATTTGCCATCGTTGCAGTAATTAGCGAACCGCCTTTATCAGCAGATTCAATAACAATTGTTGCTTCAGAAATTCCAGCAACAATTCGGTTTCTTTTTACAAAATTTTCCTTTTCGGGATTGGACGAACTCCAAAACTCGGTCATAAAACCTCCATTTTCTTCTATTTTAGAAACATACTTTTTATGCGATTTAGGATAAATTTGATTCAATCCGTGAGCGAGTACACCTATGGTTTGTAAATTATGTTCTAAAGCCGCTTGATGAGCAACGATATCTACGCCATAAGCAAAACCACTCACAATAATTGGATTCAGCGGAGCCAAATCGGCGATTAATTTTTTACAGAATTCTGTTCCGTAAGAGGTAATTTGACGAGTGCCAACAATACTAATCGTTTTTCTATTGTTTAAATCAATATTCCCTGCTGAAAACAAAACAACCGGACCATCTATACAATGCTTTAACCGCTCTGGATAATTTTCATCTAAAAAATAAGAAACATTGATGGCATGAGTTGTTATAAACTTTAATTCTTTTTCTGCTTTTTCAAAAATCGATTTATCTTTTAGATTTTTGAGTAAAACAGTCCCAATTCCATCAATAGAGCCTAATTGTGTAGTTTTGGTTTTAAAAATTGCCGAAGGAGAACCACAATGGGTAAGTAATTTTTTGGCTATAATATCTCCAACTCCTTCAACTTGTAACAAGGCTAATACATGGAATAATTCTTCGTCGTTCATGATAACTATTTGAGGTTGAAAAATATAAAATTTTATGATAATTGTTAATAAAATTTGTGAATAAAATTTTGAAACATTCTCGCATTGTATAACTTTGTTTCTATGAAGATTGAACAATATATTTCGCAACTTTTATACAGACACCAGTGTGTAACTGTACCTGGATTTGGTGCTTTTTTGACTGAAATTCAGTCGGCTCACATGCACGAAAAAACAAATTCATTTTATCCGCCAAAAAAATTAATTTCTTTTAATTCTCATTTAAAGAATAATGATGGTTTATTGGCCAACCATATTTCTAACATAGAGAAAACAAGTTATGAAAATGCTGTTGCAGCCATCGAAAGTGAAGTTGTTATTTGGAAAAGTATTCTTCAGGTAAATGAAAAATTTTCATTGAAAAACATTGGTGAACTTTCATTGAATGCTGAAAAAAATTTAGTGTTTACCCCTTCTGAGAATATCAATTATCTTACCGAATCTTTTGGATTAAACTCATTTGTTTCTCCATTAATTAAAAGAGAGGTTATTACCAATCTTGAACATAAATCTGAGGATGTTGTTGTTGTAACTAAAAAAGTAGAACCAATTACTTTGATTCCTCAGGAGACTAGAAATAGACCTTATTTAAGATATGCTGCTGTTCTTATGCTAGCGTTGTCAGTGGCAGGTAGTATTGGCTATAAATTATACCAAGACCACGTTGCAGAAGAAACTTTATTAGTAGAAAAAGCAGTTCAAAAACAAGTACAAAATAAAATTCAAGAGGCTACTTTCTTTATTGAAAATCCTATTCCTTCTGTTACACTTACCGTAAAGGAAGAAAAACTATCGTATCATGTTGTTGCAGGTGCTTTTAGAAATGAAGAAAATGCAGAAAAAATATACGATGAATTAATAGAAGTAGGATTCAAAGCACGCAGAATCGCTCCAAATAAACATGGATTATTTCCTGTTTTATACGGAAGCTATGCCACTTATGAAGAAGCTCAAAAAGCCATGAGTGACATTCACAAATCAGTTAATCCTGATGCTTGGTTATTAATTAAAGAACTTTAAATAACATCCCGTTTTACAGCGGGATTTTTTTTGCACTGTAATTCCTATCTTTGACTTAAAAAAATGCAACCAAAATCTCCTTCAGAATCGTTGACGGTATTAACCGATTTAGTTTTACCCAGCGAAACCAATCCTTTGAATAATCTTTTCGGTGGTGAATTATTGGCTCGTATGGATCGGGCAGCGAGTATTACTGCAAGAAGACATTCCAGAAGAGTTGCAGTAACTGCTTCTGTAAATCACGTTGCTTTTAACCGAGCTATTCCTCTTGGCAGTGTGGTTACCATTGAAGCAAAAGTCTCTAGGAGTTTTAAAAGTTCGATGGAAATTTACATTGACGTTTGGATTGAAGACCGCGAAACAGGAATTAGAAGCAAAGCTAACGAAGCCATCTACACATTTGTAGCAGTAGACGACACAGGACAACCTGTTGAAGTTGCTCCAATTGTTCCCGAGACCGAACTGGAAAAAGAACGATTCAATGCTGCTTTACGCAGAAAACAACTAAGCTTAGTACTTGCAGGCAAAATGAATCCACACGATGCTACTGAGTTGAAGGCGCTGTTTGCCTAAAACTCAACATTTTTATATAAAAAAACAGCTTTCATATCTTACAAGAAAGCTGTTTTTGTATTTATCGAAAATCGAACTACATATTAAACAACCAACTCGCTGGATTGTTATAGGTTGTATTTTGAGATATGGTAAACTTCAATACGGTTTTCCCCGTATCGCCATTGGTTCTTATTCTTCCAATCGTTTCCTTAATCGATACTTTATCTCCTTTACTAACGCTGACACTACTCAAATTTTGATATACGGTAAAATAGTCTCCATGCTGAATCATCACAGCCTTATTCACCGGAGATAATATCATCACACTAATGACTTCTCCACCAAAAACAGCTCTAGCGTTGGCTCCTTGATCGGTGGTGATTTCTACACCGCTATTGTGAACTATCAATGTTTTGTATATTGGATGCGGCTGATCTCCGTAAGCCAACGACACAAATCCTTTTTCTACTGGCCAAGGTAATTTTCCTTTATTAGCCTTAAAATTATTTGCAATAAGCTGCCCTTCTGATGTTAAAACTATTTTTGTAGAAGTCTCAATTGCTTTGGATTCAGCATTAGAGGTTTCTTTAGAAACTGTTTTTGGACTGTTAGGCGCTGTTTTTCTATTGGCTTCGGCTGTCTTTCTGTTGGCTTCAGCAGTTTTTTTATTGGCTGCTGCAATAGCTGCTTTTATCAATTTTTGTATCTGATTGTCAATTGCTCTTGTTTCTTGCTGTTTTTTCTTAATTTCAGCAATGATTTGTTTTTTATCTTTTTTTATTGATTTAGCTATCTCTTGTTGTACCTGTTTCTCTTTTTCAAGCTCTGCTTTTTCTTTTTGATTTTCTTCTAATAATTTTTGCTTTTCGGTTTTTTGAACACTTATTTTTTCATTATACCCCTCAAGTTCTTTAGTTTTATTTTTGATTTCCTCCCCTTGAACTTTTCTGTAACTAGCATATTGCTTCATGTATTGCGCTCTTTTGTAGGCTTGTAAAAAATTTTCTGAGGACAATAAAAACATTGCTCTACTTTGTTCCGAACGGCTTTTATATGACTTTACAATCATGTTGGCATAATCTTCCTTAAGAAGCACCAACTCTCTTTTAAGTCTATTAATGTTAATTTGATTAATATACATATCATTACTCAACAACTTGGTTTGTTTTTCGGTGGTGTTGATTAATTTTTCCTTAAGCTTAATTTTTTCTGTTTGAAGAACCAGCTGTTTAGTTACCGTTTTCTCTTTAGATTGAACGTTTTGCAATTGCTCTTCTTTTTCTCGAATTTCTCTGAGAATTTCCGCTTTGCGTTGTTCTAATTTTTCTTGCTGACTAACCTGACTCCATGAAAATGAAATCGTTAATAAAAATATCAAGCTTAAAATAAATTTTAGCATAGGTGTAAATTTGTACAAAACTAATTAATAAAAATTCTTTCGTAGCCCTCAGGCACACTGTAAGGAAACGACAAATCCTCGTTGAATGTCACCGTATTGTAATCGATGTTTATGTTTGTCTTTTTGTTTTCTTGAACTGCATCTATTATCAATCCTGTTGGGAAAAGTATTTTATCAAATTCCGAATGGCTTGGATAACGGATTTGAACCATTCGTTGTTTGTCTTTTTGAGTGATTTCTTCTTTTTTGATTAGGAAATTATCTGGCTGAAAAAAATACGTTTTTTTGGTGTTTGCATCTGATTCATCTTCTAATTTGTATAGCTGATCTTCAATTGTTGTAATATAGTTTACCTCTTTTAAATTATCTAAAGCCTGACCAATAATCATGTTTTGTACTTTTTTAAAATCTAAATCTGTACCCAACCATTGGCTTAATGCAGCATAATTCCCTTCTAAATATTTACCTCCAATTTTCTCATAATATTTTACTTCTTTTGGAGTAATTAATGCTTTTGCCATGGTAATTCCGAGAAAACGAATGCTTACCAAAATAATCTCATCTTTCTTGATTTTAATTTCGGCAGTAACATTTTGAGATTGTTTTCCGTCTTCATAATGTGCATTGGATTTGATATAAAGAGTTGAAAAATCTTTTTGCATACTGTAATGATTTTCAATTATTTTATCTGAAGATAATTTATTAGTAGCATTTCCAGCCACATAAACCGCTTTAGATTTACAGGCTGTCATAAAAATCAATAGGACTACTACACTATATTTATTCATTATTTCTCTTTCTTTAATAATTTTTCAGCTTTTGTGAAATAATTTTCTTTTCTAGTATTATCTCCCAAGCCGTTGTAAGCTTCACCTATTTGTATATAAAAATTAATTTCAAGTGCTTTGTCATCAACTAAATAATCTAAACCCGTTTCGAGAATGGTTGCCGCTTTTTTAAAATTTTTCAATTGATTATTGGCCAATCCAGCATAATAATAAAACTGTGGTTGCAACGGAAACAACTCAATACAATTCTCTGCTTTCTTCGCTAAAACGTCAAATTGTTGCTTTTCAGTATATACATCAAACAAAAGTAACTGAATTTCGATATCGTCTGGATTACTTTTTAAATGTAATTCATAATACTGAATGGCTTTATCCCAGTTCTTTTTGTTGTGATAAAATTTGCCTATTTCTTTAGGAACTTTAACTTCGGAGTCTGAATCAAAATAAGAAATTGCTTTCTCTAAGTCTGAATCAAATTGTGGTTTGTCAGCACTAAAAATCAAAAACTCATTCAATATTCTATGTTTGATTTTATCATCAATTTTATTACTTGCTAACACTCGATTCATGGCTTTAACAGCGCTAGTTCCGTCGTTATTATTCAAATGAAATTTAAACAAACTTACCTGTGCCCATTCTGATGATGGAATTTCTGCTTCTAATTTTTTAGCAATTTCTAAAGCTTTTTCTTCTTGATTGCTCTCGGAATATAAATAAATTAAGGCGATATAATTCGATTCCTCTTTAGGATACTTCTTAATTTGTTCTAATAAGTTACTTTTTTCTGAATTTTGATATTTCGATTCTCTAACTATTTGAGCTTTATAATTGTCTCTTAAATCGGATTTACCAACGGTATCATTCAACTCATTTATTAATTCCAATGCTTTGTCAAATTGTTGCGTATTCATATAAAGAGAAACCAAATCTTCCTTGTATTCCTTCTTGAATTCAATGAGTTTATTGACAATTACGATAGCTTGTGGATAATCTTTAGTTTCATAGCAAACATCATATAAACCAACCCAAAACCATTTATTCTTTGGGTCAATTTGTGTCGCTTTTTCGAAAGACTCGTACGCTTTTAAATAATTTTTTTGTGCTAAATAATTTTTGCCTAATTCAAAAAAAACGACTGCATTGTTGGGTTGAATTTTCTGGCATTTTTCTAAAGCTACTATTGCTTTATCATAATTTTCAATCCCTTTTTGCAACAGCGATTCATAAAAAGAATTCTGAAATTCATCGTTTGCTAAAGCAATATCCTCTGGCTCTGTTTGTGCCAAAAGTACCGTTTGGAAAAAAAATCCAAACACAATAAATAGCAAAACATTTCTTCTCATTGAATTTATTCTCTTTATTCAAGCACAGAATAGTCGCCAATACTAATACTAGTGAAACTTCCGTTAAAACTAGCATGACTTCCTATCATGGCATTATCCAAATTGGCATTTTTAATATGGGTATGATCTTGAATCAAACTATTTGTAATGGTACTATCCTGAACGTGACACCCTTTCCCTAAAGAAACATTCGGACCTACGGTTGCATTTATTAGTATCACATCTTCTCCGATAAAACAAGGTTGGATAATGGTGGAATGTTCACACACCACTGAGTTTGAAACTAAATTTTCGCCATCTTGATGTAAAAACCCTAACATTCTAGAATTGGTTTCTACCGTTACATTCTTATTTCCGCAATCCATCCACTCGGCTACTTCACCTGGTACAAATTTCATGCCTTTTGCCATCATCTGTTTGATTCCGTCATTAATTTGATATTCTCCACCATGAATGATATTGTTATCTAAAACATATTGCAATTCATTTTTCAAAACTGCAACATCTTTAAAATAGTAAATCCCAATAACGGCAAGGTCTGAAACAAACTCTTTGGGTTTTTCAACCAATTCGACTATTTCGTTAGCTTCATTTAAGTTGATGACACCAAAGGCCTCAGGCTGGTCCACTTGTTTTACCCAAATCACACTGTCTGCATTTTGATCCAAATCAAAATCGGCGCGGATTAAAGTGTCGGCATAAGCGATAACTGCTGGTCCACTTAAAGAATCTTTAGCACACATAATAGCATGACCCGTTCCAAGCGCTTCATTTTGATAATAAATAGTTCCTCTTGAACCTAGCTTTTGAGCAATTTCAATTAAATCTTCTTCTACTTTCTTTCCAAAACTTTCGTGAATAATAAAAGCAATTTCTTCAATATCCTGATTTAAAACTCCAGCAATATCTTCAACTAATCGATGGACTATTGGCTTTCCTGCAATCGGAATTAGTGGTTTTGGAACCGTTAATGTATGTGGTCTTAAACGGGAACCACGACCCGCCATAGGTACTATTATTTTCATATTAATTGCCCGCGAACGCGGGTATCTTTTAAATTAAACATTATTTCTTATTTTATTAAAATCGAAATTCCAATTTAAACTAATATCCATCCAAGACGGATTCATATCTTCGATTAAATTTACTTTCCAATCTCTTTTCCATTTTTTCAATTGCTTTTCTCGTCTTATAGCTTCAAACCCATTTTCCCATTCTTCAAAATAAATTAATTTATCACAATTGTATTTAGCAGTAAATGAATTTGGATAAATTTTTAATTTATGCTCTTTTACTCTTTCAATTAAGTTATCGGTAACTCCTACATAAATAACGCCTTGATGTTGATTTGACATTATGTAGATATACCATAATTTCATTTTCACCGCCCGCGAATGCGGGTATCTTTACTATTAAACTTTACTTTTTACTTTATTTATTGAATTTCAATCTTAATCTTCACAAGATTCCTGCCTTCGCAGGAATTTACTTCACTCCTGTACTCCCAAAACCACCTTCTCCTCTAGATGTTTGGGACAATTCTTGAACTTCAACCCATTCTGCGCGTTCGTGTTTTGCAATAACAAGTTGGGCGATTCGTTCGCCGTTTTCTATGACAAATGCTTCATTAGATAAATTTACCAAAATCACCCCTATTTCTCCTCTATAGTCAGCATCTACCGTTCCTGGAGAATTAAGTACCGTTATTCCTTTTTTGGCAGCAAGACCACTTCTAGGACGCACTTGAGCTTCATAGCCTATGGGTAATTCAATAAAAAGTCCTGTTTTTACAATAGCTCTTTCCAAAGGATTTAACGTTATTGACTCGGATAAATTGGCTCTTAAATCCATCCCTGCCGAGGCTATAGTTTCGTAATTTGGTAAAGAATGCTGCGATGTATTGATTATTTTTATGGTCATTGTAATTCAAAAATTCTAATTCGGTTTGCGTTTTAAAATTCTATTTAAAGTTTCTTTTTCATTGTGATAAATGAAGTACAAAAATAGGATTAATAAAGATATACCTACGATATAATTTTCTCTAAAGCCATAAAAAGAAATAACTGAAAAGACTGTTGATAGCAAAAGGTATCCACTGATTTTTTTTATTTCATAAGGAATTGGATAATACTTGTTTCCAAAATAATACGAAATTAACATCATGCTTCCGTAGGCAGCAATAGTAGCAATCGCTGAGCCGTAATAACTCAAACTTGGAATTAATAGAAAATTGAGCACTAACGTTACAATAGCGCCAATAATCGAAATATAAGCTCCAATATAGGTTTTGTCAATCAATTTATACCAAACAGAAAGATTCGTATAAATCCCAAGGAAAAAATTAGCCAAGATAATTAACGGAACTACTTTCATAGCTTCCCAGTAGGAGGTGTCCCGAATCATAATATATTTAATCAAATCCGCAAAAACAATTACTGACAGTAAAATAAATGAGCCAAAAATTACAAAGTATTTAGTAATCGTTGCATAGGTTTGTGGCGCATTTTCATTTGATGCATGGCTAAAAAAGAACGGTTCTATACCTAAAGTGTATGCTGTTCTATACAAGACCATAAACAACCCTAACTT
Source organism: Flavobacterium sp. R1_16 (assembly GCF_057652095.1). Taxonomy (NCBI): domain Bacteria; kingdom Pseudomonadati; phylum Bacteroidota; class Flavobacteriia; order Flavobacteriales; family Flavobacteriaceae; genus Flavobacterium; species Flavobacterium sp. R1_16. Next base: position 44,532 of record NZ_JBYFCG010000001.1, on the reverse strand, counting down.
ATAACAAGCTGAGTAAACTCCTACTTCCGCTTCAGCAACATTTGATGGCAAAAGTTTACCCAAGAGAATTTTATCAGACTGCTCGTTAATGGCAAATGCAATTCCAGCAATCATTATTGGCAGACCATATCGTATCATTCGCTTCCATAAACCAAAGTCAAATTTCCAATTGAGATAAATATAATTTGGCGAAAGCACAACAAATGTCAATAGACTAGCAATAATATTGGCAACGAAAATGTATCCAATTTGAAAATTTTCAACATACAAAGAACTCAAATAGCCATCAGGATATGCTTGTGCAATTTTAGGTAAATACAGCAAAAAGAAAACGCTTAAACTAAGATTTATCACTACGTTACCTATCTTGATTACGGCATAAACCATTGGTCTTTGATGGGCTCTTAATTTAGAAAAGGGCACAATAACTAAGGCGTCTAATGCTAGAATCCAAATGGTATAAATGACATATTGTGAATCAATATCTGACCAATCTGCTAATGAATTTCTAAACAACATGGCGGTAAAAAGAAATATAAAAGAGGACCAAAATATAGAAACTGTTGTGGTTTCAATTACATTTTCTTTGTCTTTTTCATTATTATAAAATCTAAAAAAAGCGGTTTCCATACCATAGGCAAGAATGACATTAAAAAATATCATCCATGCAAAAATGATGGATACTTTACCATATTCGGCTTTTGGCAACAAATCAGTATACAAAGGGACGAGTAGAAAACTAAACATCCTTGGCAAAACCGTTGCAAGTCCGTATATAGCAGTTTGTTTAAAAAGATTTTTATATAAACTCAAAATTATAGCCTGTTTTTCTGTTTAACAAAAATAACCAATTCTTTGGTTTTTGACCTAATTTGATACTTTAATCGTTTTTTAATTTTATTAAAAATAAAAAAGCCTCGCTATGCGAGGCCTTTTACAATACTGTCTTTATTTATTATCCTTTCAACGCTTCTGCTCCACCAACAATTTCTAAAATTTCGTTTGTGATAGAGGCTTGACGGGCTTTATTGTATGTCAATTTTAATTGATCTCTTAACTCCGTTGCATTGTCTGTCGCTTTATGCATTGCTGTCATACGTGCTCCATGTTCAGCAGCAAAAGAATCTCTAATTCCTTTGTACAATTGAGTGCGCAAAGATTTAGGTATTAAAGTCAATAGAATTTCTTCTTTTGAAGGTTCGAAGATATAATCTCCTGATGAAACTGCGCTATCTGAAACTACTGGTGCTAAGGGTAAAAATTGTTCTGTTTGAATAATTTGGGTTGCTGCATTTTTAAATTGATTATAAACCAATTCTATTTTGTCATATTCTCCAGAAATAAATTTATCTGTCAAGACTTCAGCAATTTTGGCCACATTATCGAAAGTTAATTGGTCAAAAACAGCGCTTTGGTTATCAATAACAGAAAATGATTTGCTAAGAATATCATTTCCTTTTTTTCCTATGGCAAAAACATCTACTTGTTTTCCAACATAAAACTCAGAACGATTTTTAACTTCTTTAATTACATTAGAGTTAAATGCTCCGCACAAACCTCTATTAGATGTTATAGCAACTACTAATACTTTTTTAACTTCACGTTGAGCAGTATAATCTCCTCCTATATCACTATCTAATGTTGAAGAAAGATTTTGTAATAATTCCGTTAATTTTTCGGCATAAGGGCGCATGGCTGTAATTGCATCTTGAGCTTTCTTCAATTTTGCAGCAGAAACCATTTTCATTGCCGATGTGATTTGCATCGTTGATGAAACGGAAGTAATTCTATTACGGATTTCCTTTAAATTTGCCATTTTTTATAAATTGTATATTGTAAAAATTGTATAAAGTATACTGTAATTTGCTTTGGGCATTATACAGTATACAACATACAATATACTTTATTAATTATATTTCGCTGAAATTTCTTTAGCAGCTGATTCAATAACATCTGTAATGCTATCATCTAGTTTTCCTGCTTTCAAAGCATCAAGAGTATCTCTGTGTTTGTTATTTAAGTATTCTAAGAAATCTTTTTCAAATTCTTTAACTTTATTAACAGGAACACTTCTTAACAAATTTTTAGAACCCGCATAAATAATAGCTACCTGATCTTCAACTGTATAAGGAGAGTTTAATCCTTGTTTCAAGATTTCAACATTTCTCTTTCCTTTTTCAATAACGTTTAAAGTTACAGCATCCAAATCAGAACCGAATTTAGCAAAAGCTTCCAATTCACGGAATTGTGCTTGGTCTAATTTCAAAGTACCAGCTACTTTTTTCATTGATTTAATTTGAGCGTTACCACCCACACGTGATACTGAAATACCCACGTTAATTGCAGGACGAACCCCAGAATTAAACAAATCTCCATCTAAGAAAATCTGACCGTCTGTAATCGAAATTACGTTGGTTGGAATATAGGCAGAAACGTCACCAGCTTGTGTTTCGATAATTGGCAAAGCCGTTAACGAACCTCCACCTTTTACGATTCCTTTTAACGAATCTGGTAAATCATTCATGTTCTTAGCGATTCCATCATCATTGATAACTTTACAAGCTCTTTCTAATAAACGAGAGTGCAAGTAAAATACGTCCCCTGGATAAGCTTCACGTCCTGGTGGTCTTCTTAACAAAAGAGAAACCTCACGATATGCCACCGCTTGTTTAGACAAGTCATCATAAACGATTAAAGCAGGACGACCAGAGTCTCTAAAATATTCTCCAATAGCTGCACCAGCAAAAGGTGCATATACTTGCATAGGAGCTGGATCAGAAGCATTTGCGGCTACAATAATTGTATACGCCAAAGCTCCTTTTTCTTCTAATGTTTTTGCGATACCTGCTACTGTTGATGCTTTTTGCCCAATAGCAACATAGATACAATATACTGGTTTTCCAGCATCATAAAATTCTTTTTGATTCAAGATAGTGTCAATACAAACCGTAGACTTTCCAGTTTGACGGTCACCGATTACCAACTCACGTTGTCCACGACCTACTGGAATCATAGCATCAACCGCTTTTACTCCTGTTTGTAATGGTTCTGTAACTGGCTGACGGAAGATAACTCCTGGTGCTTTTCTTTCTAATGGCATTTCGAATAATTCACCTCCTATTGGTCCTTTTCCATCAATTGGAAAACCAAGAGTGTTCACTACACGACCTACCATGCCTTCTCCTGTTCTTAAAGAAGCAATACGTTGCGTTCTTTTTACAGTTGAACCTTCTTTAATTCCTGTTGATGGTCCTAAAAGTACTACTCCAACATTGTCTTCTTCAAGATTTGAAACGATACCTTCAAGTCCATTATCAAATTCTACAAGCTCTCCGTATTGAACATTCGAAAGTCCGTAAACAAGAGCAATTCCATCACCAACCTGAAGCACTGAACCTACTTCTTCAAGTGAAGCACCAGATTCGAAATTTTCTACTTGTTTTTTTAATATTGCTGAAATTTCAGCAGGTTTAATATCCGCCATAATTATTTTGAATAATTAGTTACTTAATTCTCTTCTTAATGTTTGTAATCTATTGGCAACAGAAGCGTTGTATTGATTGTCGCCTATTTTTAATATAAATCCTCCTATAATTGATGAATCTACAGTATTTTGAATCGTGATTTTTTTATTTGAAAATGTTGCAATTTTAGCTAAAACTTTTGCTTCTAAAGCTGTATCCAAAGGAATTGCTGTAGTCACTTTTGCTATTTCTACACCATTCTTTGTGTCAAATAATTTGTTATATTCAACAGCAATGCTTTCTAAAATTTCAAATCTTTTGTTCTCGAATAATAAATGAAAAAGACTTTTTGTTACCGAATTTACCTGTTCAAAAACTTCTAAAAGGGCTTTTTCTTTTACCTCAACTCTAATAGTTGGACTTTGAATAAAAGTATTCAATTCATCATTGCTTTTAATTGTGGTAGCAATTAAACTCATATCGCTACTTACTTTATCAGCCACTTTTTTTGAATCTGCTATATCCAGAATCGCTTTTGCATAACGAATTGCTGCTCTTGTACTAGCCATAATTAATTCAATTTAGCATCACCAAGCATTTTCTCTACCAACTTGGTTTGAGCTGCTTTGTTAGACAATTCGTCTTTTAATAATTTCTCAGCAATATCAAGAGACAATGAAGAAACTTGTAATTTTAACTCTGCAATAGCTGCAGTTTTTTCACTTTCGATAGTTGCTTTTGCTTGTTCAATAATTTTTTGTCCTTGAACTTGAGCTTCATTTTTAGCATCTGAAACTATTTTTTCTTTTATTTCACGAGCTTCTTTCAACATGGCATCACGTTCCATTCTAGCTTCTTGCAAAATACGTTGGTTGTCTGCTTGAAGATTTTGCATTTCTTTCTTAGCATTTTCAGCAGAAAGTAAAGCATTTTTTATTCCTTCTTCTCTTTCGTTAATTGCATCTAATATTGGTTTCCATGCAAATTTTTTCAATAACAAGATTAATCCAATAAAGATTAATGCTGACCAAAAAAACAAACCAAGTGAAAATTGTTCTACTAATTTTTCCATTATATAAACTCTTATTTATAATAACATTTTTAAATTTTTAAACAAAAGCTATAACCAACCGTTATAGCTTTTGATTTTTTTAGAATTATACAGCGAATAACGCAGCAAATCCAATACCTTCAATAAGCGCAGCTGCAATAAGCATAGCTGTTTGAATTTTTCCTGTAGCTTCTGGTTGACGAGCAATAGCGTCCATTGCAGATCCACCAATTCTACCGATACCAATTCCAGCTCCAATTACTACTAATCCAGCTCCAATGATTTTAGGAATTTCCATAAAAATATGTATTAAAAATTAAACATTCAAACTATTAATGGTGTGCTTCGTCATGGTGGTGTTCTTCAACAGCCGAACCAAAATATAAAGCAGACAACATGGTAAATATATACGCTTGCAATAAAGCAACTAATATTTCAATTAATGAGATTGCAAATGACAATCCGAATGACAAACTGCTTCCCAACCAACTTTTGAATAAAAACATCAATCCAATCAAACTCATTAATACGATATGACCCGCAACAATATTTGCATACAAACGAATCATTAATGAGAATGGCTTGATTATAGTTCCTAAAAGTTCAATTGGTGCTAAAATAATTTTCATTGGAACAGGAACTCCTGGCATCCAGAAAATGTGCCCCCAATAATTTTTATTTGCAGTTAATGTTGTAATTATGTAGGTAACTATTGCTAAACAAGCTGTTATAGCGATGTTGCCTGTTACATTAATTCCAAGAGGTGTTAATCCGAAAATATTTAAAAACCAAATAAAGAAAAACACAGTCAATAAATGGCTCATGTATTTTTTATAATGTTTTTCTCCAATATTAGGAATCGCAATTTCGTCTCTAATGTAAAGAACTATTGGCTCAAAGAAACGTCCAGCGCCAGCAGCAACTCCACCATTTTTCGCATACGATTTTGCTAAACTTCTAAACAATACGAAGATTAAAAGCGAAACCACCAACATTACAAAAACGTTTTTGGTAATCGATAAATCTAAAGGCTTACTATTTGTTGGGTGATGCTCTTCGTTTAAAGTTACTTCTTCATCCGCTGAATTTACTTTGTATATTTTTTCGTGATGCAATCTATAGAAATTACCATTGCTTTCAGCTGCTTTTTCTCCGTGGTGAAATGCCGATGAAGAAAATATATGCAATCCGTTATCCCATAAGATAACAGGCAAAGGAAAACCAATGTGGTGTTCTACTTTGGCATCATCTTCATAAGAAAACAAGTGAAAATCGTGGGAATCTAATAAGTGGTGCTGAATGAATTCTTTTCTTTCTTCAGCTTCTTTCTCTTTTTCAGATAATTCTTTAACTTCTGTTTGACCAGCTACAGCAGCAGTGATAGCTTTGTGTTCTACAGGTAAAGTATCGTTAGCATTTGCATTGCTAAAAAAAGGCAAGAAAGCAACTAGTGTGGCGAATATGAATTGCTGTAATTTGTTAGAAAACACCATGTCTGATAATTTATTTTTCAAATTTGGTGCAAAAGTACAATTTTAATTAATACTAAAAAGTATTCATTTTAATTTTTTGATAAAATCATTAGGTTTTCAATAAATTACTACTTTTTATTTAATATTCTTATAGTTACAATCGTTTCTATTACTAAAAACAAAGCAAAAACACTATAAAAATTAATTTTTTCTGATGCAGATGTATTGGATTCTTGTAGTATTGGGTGAACTAAAATATAGGCAGCTACCATTTTTATTGATGTTAACAACAAAAAAGTTAGACCAACACTGTCTATGTTGTTCTTTTTTATCTTGATTAAGATAGAAATAATAAGAATTGAGCCTATCAAAAAAAACAGATATAAGGTCAATAACGAATAGTGAAAAGCCGTTTCATTAATTTGATTTCTCAGCAAAAAAAGAATTGCTTTGTGCAGTAAAAATGCAACAACAGAGAGGAAAAATACCTCAACAACTGGCTTGTATTTACTTTGCATCATTGTTGTCTTTTTCGTTTATCTCTTTGAGTTGCCTGTTTATATTGTAAAATGATATTACAACTCCTAATAATGTTAGGATTTTGAGGCATATCCCATTGGCATTATTATATTTGGTGTCCAACCATGTTCCCGCTTTTGCAAAAAGAAATACAATTACCCCCATTTGTATAGGAATATTGATTAAAGCTAACCATTTGCTATTGGTTTTTTTCTTCGGATCTTTGTTGTCCGTCATTTATAACTGGCGTTTTTACATTGGGTTTCATCACACAAGAAGCACTAAAATCGGCACCAGGCTCAACAGAAAGTTTTCCGCAAATTACCTCTCCGTGAATAGATGCTTTCGATTTTACATTTAAAATCTCAGTTACTTGTATTTTACCTGTAAATTTCCCTTCTATGTCGGCATTCTTGCATATAATATCTCCTTTTATGCTTCCAGCTGGACCGATAACAATTTTTCCTTTTGATTGAAAATTGCCAATTAAATGTCCATCCAATCTAAAATCTGCTGGTGAAATTATATCGCCTTGTATCGTTGTTCCTTCAACAATTCTGTTAGTTTTTCCTAATAAATCAGTGTACGATTTTGGATTTTTATCAAACATTGCGTCTTTTATTTTGGTTCAACAGGATCGGGTTCTTGTGGTGGAGTTCCAATTTCATCGTCTGGTGCCTGCGGAGGAAGCATTTTTAATTCAGAATCATTGTTGTTTGGTGGTGCAATGGTATTTCCTTGATTAGGAATAGGAACTGCTGCTGGTTCAGGACTATTTGTCTGATTGACTTGATTATTTGGAGCTACTGGCACACTATTGGATACCGGTTTTGATGGATCTGTATTTAGATACTCTTCAAAATTCTTTTTGATTTGTACAATTTTATAGTTGTCACTAGAAATGATATAGGCTTTATCTTGAACTTTATAGTCTTTAAATTCTTTCAAAATGGATGCAATTCCATTGGCATACTCTTCTGTTTTCATGCCATGAATAACTATAAAGTTTTTATCCATAGTATAAATGTCATTTGACATGGTGATTTTAGCAAAATCTCTATCTACAAAGAATTTTTTGATTTTATCCTGCAGATTCTTAACGTTTTTATCTTCAGGATTTCCTGAAACAGCATACAGAATCTTCCAGCTTAAAGGTTTTGCTTGATAGAATTTTAAGTTTTCTAATTTAGGCATATCGTTAGCCAAATACAATTCGGCAATTTTTCCCTCCTCATTATTAGGATAATTTAATGCTACAAAATTTAATGCTTTTTTAAACTCTTCCAAGCCTTTTAATTTACCAACGGTATTGGCTTTTAATAATTCTAATTTTGGAATAATTTCTTCTCCAGCATATTGATTTATCGCCAAGTCAACATTTGTCAAAACTGTTTTATAATCTCCTGTTTGGAATTGTTTGTACAACTTATAATAACTTGTTTCTGGGCTATCCGTTGCTGCCACACTTGTAGCATTTGCACTCCCAATAATCTGAGCATATCTAGAATCTGGGTATTGGTTTATGATTTTTTCCTTCATCGCCAACTCCTTATCCTTATTTCCTGTAATTTGATAAATTTTATACAAATTATACATAGAAGGTAATACCAATCGTTCTTCAGGATGAAAATCTAACAATTTCTCGTATTTGTTTTCAGCTAAATTGTATTTTTTGAATTTTTCTTTATAAATACCTCCTAACTGATAGTACGCAAAATTGCGCTCCTTAGCTATACTATCTATTGCTTTTTGGTCTTTAGGTAATTGCTTTAGGTAAAAGTCCACCGTGTGTCTTTCGTCTACTTTTTCTTCAATTGGATTTTCTGATGAGTCGTTTTTTGTAACATCATTTCCTTCTACATTTTCTGCTTCGGTTTTAGCAGTAGATAATCTCCAGTTATCCTTAAATACTCGGTCTCCCCAATTCTTTTTGAACTCTTTTTTTCCGTAAGCTACAGTAGCTGGATTGTAAAAATAGAAATTGCTTTGACTTGAAATTGATGAAGGATTATTCTCGGCTGGAGGCATCAATGAATTTTGTCTGCTATTGTCCTTTTCTCTATTTCTTGACCTTCCATTTTTGTCGATCTTGTCAAAAGAATCTTGCCCTTCGAGTCCGCCATTATCTTGAGATTGAGATTGCATTTCTTTTTGTTGCTTTTCAAGTAAAATCTTTTGGGCTTCTTCTTCTTTCTTTAATTTGGCGATGTAATCTTCATAATAGCTTACTCTATCTTTATCCGATAAAGAAAACACATTGATGATACTGTCGTTTCTCGTGGCAATTCCCTCGTATTTTATTACATCGACTAAATTGTCTCGTTTCTTTTTAATCGCTTTAAACTCTCTGGTTCTATTGTTGAGTTGAACCATGGTACTATCATAGTATTTTCCGGCGGTAACATATTTTGCTTTATTGAAATAAATCTCTGCCAAATTTCTATAATTGGATGCTATTAAATAGGAATCCTGAGATTTTGTTTTTAGAGACGTTTGATAATAATCCATCGCTATTTTTGGCTTATCAACATTTTCATAAAACACTGCCATTTGGTGGTATAAAACGTCTAAAAAAGGACGGTTTTCTCTGTCTTTTGTGAGCTTTCTGAAGTTGTCTAAAAATGCTATGGTATCATCAGCTTTATAGTCAAACATTTGGGCTTGTTTGATATGAGATTGAATCACATACTGTCTAGGCGATTTTCTTTTCATATTGATAACTGTTTGATAGGATGCAAAGGCACTGTCTTTATATCCTAATTCTCGATAAAGCTGACCTAGAATGAAATTATATCTTGCTTTTTCCTCTTTTTGCTTGGTAAATTCTTTGGCCAATTTGAGTTTGGCAATCGCACTGTCTTTTTGTTCTAAATTTAAAAATGCTTGAGATAAAATAGCATTGGCATCGGCAAAAATTTGATCTTTGAATTTAATGTCTTTTAATAATCTTCTTAAATTATTAACTGCGAGAGCATCATTATCCATTCTAATGTTTACTTTTTCTCTCCAAATTTTTGCTTCATATATCTTGTCGCTATTGGGATACTTGTATAAAATGTAGTTGAAAGCCTCGAGTGAAGGCACAAATCTCTGGTCATAATATCTCGCTTTTCCTAACATTAGATAGGCTTCGTCCATTTGAGGATTTCTTTCTGAACCTGCTATGTTCATAGAATGCTTTTGGATGGCTTTGATAGCTTTAGTTTCGGCGCGCTCAAAATTAGGGTTGGGTGTAGACTGTCCAGGAAGAAAAGCTTCTTTATTTACTTGCATTCTTTCGATAGGTAATCGCTCCCAAAAATTATCTTTGTATTGCGATTTTAAATCCGCAATTCCTTTATCTAAGGCAATTCCTCCGTTGTAAAGAATATTATACTCCGCACTTAATGCATGAGAATTTCTGGATAAAAAAGTATCTTTCTTGGTAGAACATGCAATGAAAAAAAGGATTCCTCCCAGTACCGAAATATATTTAAGTTGATTGGTTTTCAATGTGAAACGATTTTATTCTTAAAACTTTTAAAAGTCTAATTTAGTATACTAACTGGTAAAAATACGTTTCTTTTTGAAATATAGAAATTTAAACCGCAAAAAACGCTTCCAACTCTTGGAGTGTTTCTCGTGTGGTTTGAATGTCTTTAACCACTTCGCCTTTATTGAGTGCTACTATTCTGTTGCAGACTTCAACAGTGTGTTGCAAATCATGACTGGAAACCAAGACTGTTACATTAGAATCATCGGCTAATTCTTTGATGATTTTTTTAAGTCGATTTACCGTTGTTGGGTCTAAATTGGCAAAAGGTTCGTCCAAAATAACCACTTCTGGATTACCAATTAATGTGGCAATAATTCCTACTTTCTTTTGATTCCCTTTTGATAAATCTCGTAAATATTTTTTGTTTTTTAAGATTTCGCCGTTAAAAAATTCTTCATGTTTAGCAAGAAGCGCATCTACATCGGCTTTATTTTGTCCGCGTAAATCGCCTATGAAATAAAAATATTCTTCGGGTGTTAAATACCCTATTAAAAAACTTTCGTCAAGAAAAGAAGCCGTAAATGGTTTCCAATTTTCACTTGTGTTTACCACAACGTTGTTGTTAATGATGTTTCCCGTTGAAGGTTGAATTAAATCCAACAATAAACTGAAAAAAGTAGTTTTACCAGCACCGTTATTCCCTACTAATCCGAAACTTTGTCCTTTTGGAATTTCGAGTGTTTCTATATTTAAAACCGTGATTCCGTTATATTTTTTTGAAAGATGATTTACTTGTATCATTGTAGTTGCTGTTTAGAAAATTTATGATTTTTGTTTGTAAGCGTCTATTGTAGCATACTTTTCGGTTTTATATACTTTTTCGATTAATGTAAATACATAATCTTTGAAAGCAAAGCCTATAATCCCGACACTACTTACTAATACTAGTCCCATATATGCATCTTTGATTAAAGTGCCTAACCAATACAAAAGAACTGGTAATCCTAGTTGCGGGATAGAAATCAACATTGTTTTTACATTAAACGCTTTTTTGTCTCCAAAAGCGCCTTTGCCAGAAGTTAAATCTATTGGTGTTTTAGTGTAAGCACCTCCTAATAAAACAAGATGCGAATTGATTCCGATGTTATAAATCGCTCCCACAACAATGGTAAGGTAAATTTGCCATCCAAAATACAAATAGAACGAAGCCAAAACAGTAGAAATAAGAGTTCCAATAACCATTAACCACCATTTTGAACTCAGATAGCCTTTGTAAGGAATATTTTGTGTCATCATTAACTGATAGTAAGCACTGTCCCAACTTGGAACAAATTGTCCGAAAGTAATTAGAAATCCTCCCGAGACAAAAATTCCTGCAAAAACATGCATCGTAGGATTGTTATAGACCTCAATACTATTAGTAAAAAAAAGAAGTCCATAAAACAGAAACATTACACTCATTCCAATAGTTGTTTTAGAACGCTTGTTTCTTTTAATCAATTTAATATCATTCTTTAAAAAAGTTCCAAGTGTTCCAAACTGGTTTAACCAAGTTAAATTTTCAGTTTTAGCAATTTCATTTTTAGTCGAAAGCCCTGCATCTAGGTATAAATTGCTCTTAAAGTAAGTAAACGTAGCATAATATAAGCCTATTAATAAGGCAACTGGAAATAAGAATAGCCATTTTGTGTGAAACAAACCGTCGAAAAATGGAGTGCTAAAATGGGTAATGTCAAAAAAATTGTAATACTTTAAACCTCCTAAAACAGCTGTAATTCCTAGAAAAACGACAAATAAATTGTCTTTATTACTCAACAAAATATTCAGAAAATTAATACTATACACCAATGAAAACAAGCCGATGTGCCAAAGAATGACACTTAAAACATCATACCCTTCATAAATTAGAACAATGCTAAAAGGTAAAAAGAAAAAAGCATGCACAAAATTGAAAAAAGAGAAGCCTGTTTTCCCTAAGGAAAAATGAACAATCGTAGCCTTTTTAATTGGAAAAATTAAAAGCGGACGAATATTCATCACTGGGATTTTCTGTAAAAGCAATCGAATAACTAAATCGATTAAAAAATAATAAATCAAAAACGTATTGACCGTAACCAATGGATCTAGGTTCATTTTTCTAATGATGTAGAAAGCGCCTACGCCCAATGCTAAAAACACCAAAGTAAAATAAATGGCTAAAAAAATCATTAGAATTTTGAGTGCCAAATTGGACTTAAAGGATGCCGCACGCAAAAAGCTCTTCCATTCTAAATAAAGAAATTTTTTTATCATAAGATTTATCCTGAATTTATGTTTCTCATTTGTCTACAAAAAAATCCACTTGTTACACTTTAATTGCTTTTCTATATTTCTAAATCGTTCATCTTAATAGTTTTTTCTATTTTTGCCAAAAACTATTTCCCATGTCATCATTTTACAAACTAACTATAAAAGAAGTACGACGCGAAACCCCGTCTGCAGTATCTGTTTTATTTAACGTTCCACTAGAATTTAAAGATTTCTATCGATTTATTGCAGGTCAATACATCAATTTAAAACTTACCTTAGATGGACAGGAAATCAGACGTGCCTATTCTATTTGTTCTTCACCTGAAAGTGGTGAATTACGAATTGCCATAAAAGAAGTGAAAAATGGTACTTTCTCCGCATTTGCTAATAGCAAACTCAAAGCAGGTGATACTTTAGAAGTAGGAACTCCAGAGGGAAAATTCACTTTTGAACCAGAAATGGGACGCTTACGAAATTATGCTGCTTTTGCCGCTGGAAGTGGTATAACACCTGTTTTATCTATCATTCAAAGCGTATTAAACGGTGAACCAAAAAGCACTTTTGTCTTAGTTTACGGTAACAAAACTCCTGAAGAAACTATCTTTCACAAACAATTACACGATTTACAACTGAAATACGTAGGACGCTTTTTTGTGCATTTTGTGTACAGTCAAGCCAATGTTGAACATGAACTTTTTGGTAGAATTGACAAATCAACCGTAAATTTTGTACTCAATAACAAACACGCAGCATTGCAATTTGAAAAATTCTATTTGTGTGGCCCAGAAGAAATGATTAATTCAGTTTCTTCCATTTTAAAAGAAAAAAATTACAAAGATTCAGCCATAAAATTTGAATTGTTTTCTACTTCAACAAGCGAAAATACAATAGAAAAATCGCTAAGTGGTCATTCTAAAATCACCGTTATAGTAGATAGTGATGAAACTTCTTTCGAAATGTCACAAAAACAAACCATTCTTGAAGCGGCTTTAAAACAAGGTATTGATGCCCCTTATTCCTGTCAAGGTGGAATTTGCAGTAGTTGTTTGGCGCGAATCACATCTGGAACTGCCGAAATGAAGAAAAACTCCATTTTAACTGACAGTGAAGTTGCGGAGGGATTAGTGTTAACTTGTCAGGCGCATCCAACATCTGATGCTATTGTTGTTGATTATGATGATGTTTAAATAAAAATTTCAATGACAATTTCTAAATTCCAATTTTGTTTAGGCAAGATTGGAATTTATTTTTTCTACAACTTTCTCTACTGAAATGGTTCGCATCGCATCTTCATATCCTTTCACTTTTTTATTTCCATAAACTGAAGTTGGCAAATAAGGATACTTAGTTCTATCGGATACCAAAGCATTTTCTAAAGGTTGATTGAACGGTGAAAAACCAGTAAACGGATGTGTAGCGCCCCAAAGCGTAATAACATTTACTCCTAACATCGCTGCTATGTGAGCGTTTCCGCTATCCATACTTAGCATTATATCCAGATTGGAAATCAATTGCAACTCTTGTTCAAATTTTATTTTCCCTGCTATAACAATAACATTCTGTCTGTTTTTTGAGAGAGCATTCAAAAGTTCAATTTCTTTGTTTCCACCTCCGAAAAGTACAATTTTATAATTTGGGTTAAGAGCCAGTGCATCAATCACTTTTTGCATTAAATCTAGTGGATATACTTTTGATTCGTATTGCGCAAAAGGAGCAATTCCGATTAATTTGTTTGAATTGTCGCCAATTAAATGTACAACTTCAGCGTCTAGCTTTTGCTTTGGCGGGAAAATTGGATTTGAGATATCTACAGAAAAGCCCAGTTGTTGAAAAACATTAGCATGTCTTTCAAACATGGTCGGTAGTGGTTGAAAAACTTTATTTTTTGCTCTTGTTAAAGCTTTTTTTGCTGCACGTCCTTTGTCAACAGAGGCGATTTTTTTTCCGCTGATAGCAAATAATGTTCTCACGATTTTAGAACGCAACACATTGTGCAAATCAGCAAAAGCATCAATATCTAATGGTTTCAAATCTCGAAATAAATGAATTAACCCAAAAAATCCTTTGTGTCGCTTTTTTTCATCAAAAGCAAAAAAAGAAACATTGGGAATTCCTTGGAAAAAAGGTTTGAAAAACGGTCGAGAAACTACTGTGATTTTGACTTCTGGATTTTGTTGCACTAATGCCCGTAAAACAGGAACCGTCATGGCGACATCTCCCATTGCGGAAAGTCTCATGACGGCTATATGTTGGTTTGCCTTTGACAATTAAATTATGTTTAAAAAACATTAAGATAATAAGAAAATTAAGAAGGGCTTAATGAAACTTAACACCTTAATGGTTTAAAATAAATATTAATTATTTCTTATTCTGATACAAAATAGGATTCAATTCATCATCATTGTACATTTTCATCTGCTTGTACACCTTCATGAATTTATCTCCATTTTCAATATCTTTCAATAAATCGTCAATTGCCGTTGACAAATCGGTTCTTTGTTCTAACAGAATATTTAATTTGGCTTGACATTTGTCTCTATGATCTTGGGTAGCTTCAGGTCGAGTAGCTTCTTCTTTCATATGATAAATTTTCAATGCTAGAATTGACAATCTATCAAACGCCCAAGCTGGACTTTCAGAATTGATTTTGGCATGGTCTTTTGCTTTTACATGACTGTATTTTTGTAAAAAATAGCTATCAATATATTCCACCATATCGGTACGCTCCTGATTGGAGGCATCAATTTTTCTTTTAAGAGTCAAAGCAGCTACAGGGTCGATGTTTGGATCTCGAATAATATCCTCGTAATGCCATTGAACAGTATCAATCCAGTTCTTGAGATACAATAAATGCTCAAATTTATCTTTGGGATAAGGATTAGCAATTGGGTGATTTACATCATCAAATTGATGATAATCAATAATACTTTGTTCAAATACGGAATAAGCTAATTTTGAAAACATATCTCTTTATATTAAAAAGACAAAGATACTTTTTATACTTTTATAGTCTATAAAAAACTTTTGTAAGTTTAAACCAAAATCTAAATTATGCAAATTCATTATTTATCAGACGAAAATAGTATTCTCAACCATTTTTTAGGACAAATAAGAAATGTAACTGTACAACATGACAGTATGCGTTTTCGAAGAAATGTGGAGCGGATTGGCGAAGTCATGGCGTATGAATTAAGTAAAAATTTACACTATTCACCTATTGAAATTCAAACACCGCTAGGCATAAAAAAAACAACTCAAATAACGGATAAGTTAGTTTTGTGTTCGATACTTCGTGCGGGTTTACCACTGCATTTAGGCTTCTTGAATTATTTTGATAGCGCTGAAAACGGCTTTGTTTCTGCCTACAGACATCATCCAAATAATGATGCTTTTTTTGATATTTTGGTAGAATACCAAGCCGTTCCTAACATTGAAAACAAAACATTGTTACTTATTGACCCCATGTTAGCCACGGGACAATCTATGGTTGCGGTTTATGAAAAATTGATGGAAAAAGGCTTGCCTAAAGAAATTCATATCGCCGTTATAATTGCTGCGCCTGATGGGGTTAATTACCTGAAAAATCATTTGCCTGACCATTGTCATCTGTGGGTCGCTACTCTAGATGAAAAACTTAATGATAAAAATTACATCGTTCCTGGTCTTGGAGATGCTGGAGACCTTGCCTACGGAAACAAATTATAATTGGGAGAAAAAAGAAAAAATTCCCAACGCAATTAAAGCGAATAATACAACCTCTTTTTGCCACTTTATTTGTGCCATTTCTATATGACTGGTTGCCATCATCGCTAGTGGAGCTATAGTAAAAACCAATAAGTCATTACTTTTGCTTGGAGAAATCACAAAAACTACAACACCTATAAAAAATGCGCTTATAATTTTCTTATAAGAAGAATGAAGCATTAACGGACGATTTGATAAAGACAAAAGCAAGGATGTCACAAAAAACAAGGCAATCGTTGCGTAAATTGATAGCGCTAAATTCTGATAATTATTGATAAAATAGTTGATTTTATAATCTATAACTGTTTGATTTAGTAATTGTTTAATATATGTTGCATCAAAGAACAAAGCCATCAAGAAAAATATAGAACCTATGGCAAAGAAAGCTATGAATGGCAAAAACCAATTTCTGTAATCTCTAGCTACATGAAATAAAATTGCTATAAACACTAGTATGATATACAAGATACTCCAAAAATGAAATAAACATGCAACAAAAACCCATAAGGAAGCATCAAATATTTTTTCTTTGGGAGTTCTTGGTGATTGTAGCGAAATCAATCTTCGTAAAGCCAAAAGGATAAAAAAGTTTGATACAATCAAATTGAAATTACTCCAAAGTTGAGGAAAAAATAATAATAAGATAAAGTAAAATAAAACCGTGTAAGCGCTGTCTTTACTCAGAGCATTTTTTTTAACAATGAAGTTTGCAATGAATAAAGACCCTAAAATTGTTGTTAATAATAACGTCCTTTTTATAATTCCTAATTCAACATTTCCTTGAATTTGGCATAAAAAAAAGAAAACTAACACCCCGATAATCACTGCAGAATAATTTAAAAGTGTAGATTTTCTAAAAAGACTTGTAATCATAAGGATATTTTATACTTTTGTAAATGTAAATATAATACTTGTTTAAAAAAATGAAACAAGCAGTAGAATAAAATTTTCAATTTGAAATTTGTTCCCGTGAGTTTCCCTTAAAACAAAAAAATAATTCTAAACAATATGAAAGCATTTTTTGAAGGAATACAGTGGTTATTTGAAAACATTTTTTTTATTCCACAAGACTATTTTAGAAAATTAGAACTTACCCATTGGTTTGCTGCTAATACTATCAATTGGATATTCATGATTATTTGTACAGTTGCTACGGTATATTGGATCAAACAATTGAAATTACACGAAGAAAATAACGAAGAAAACCAAGATACTACGGCTCATTCCTTTTTAAGTAAATAAGGTCAAAGCCAATATCTTTTCTACAATACATCGTATCAAAATGTAGTTTTTCTATACTTTGATACGATTTTTTTATGGCTTCTTGAAAAGTATCTCCATAAGAAGTCACCGCGAGAACTCTACCTCCGTTACTTACCACTTTTCCATTATCTATTTTAGTTCCCGCATGAAAAACAATCGATTCTGAAACATTTTCAATTCCGGAAATTTCTTTTCCTTTTTCAAAATCTTCAGGATAACCTCCAGAAACAACCACAATCGTTGTGGCACTTCTGGTATCTATTTCAAGTGAAACTTCGTTTAATTTTTCTTCAGCTACCGCTAAAAACAATTCTACTAAATCTGATTTTAATCTTGGTAGAACCGCTTCAGTTTCTGGATCGCCCATTCTCACATTATACTCAATAACCATTGGTTCTCCTTTTACATTGATTAATCCAATAAACACAAAACCTTTGTAGAGTATTCCGTCTTTTTGTAGACCATCAATGGTAGGTTTAACAATCCTTTTTTCTATTTTTTCTAACAAAATGGAATCTGCAAATGGAACTGGCGAAACCGCTCCCATTCCTCCTGTGTTTAAACCTGTATCACCTTCTCCTATACGCTTGTAATCCTTTGCCGTGGGAAGCATTTTATAATTTTTACCATCGGTCAATACAAAACAACTTAACTCTATTCCGTCTAGAAATTCTTCAATAACCACTTTGGAGCTTGCCTCGCCAAACTTTTGATGAAGTAGCATATTGCGTAATTCCATTTTGGCTTCTTCTAAATCTTGAATTATCAACACTCCTTTTCCGGCAGCCAAACCATCTGCTTTTAAAACATACGGAGGCGTTAGGGTTTCTAAAAAAAGGCAGCCTTTTTCAACAGTTTCGGCAGTAAAACTATCATACGCTGCGGTAGGAATATTGTGTTTTACCAAAAATTCTTTGGCAAACTCTTTACTTCCTTCGAGTTGGGCTCCTTTTTGAGATGGACCTATAACTGGAATTGTTTTCAACTCTTCATCATTTTGAAAAAAATCAAAAATACCTTTTACTAATGGATCTTCGGGACCAACAACAACCATCTCAACTTTTTCAGCCAAGACGAATGTCTTTATGGATTGAAAATCTGTGGGATTTATATCTATATTCGTTGCTATGGTTGCTGTTCCTGCATTTCCGGGAGCGACAAAAAGTTTGGAACAATATGAACTTTGAAGCATTTTCCAGGCGAAAGCATGTTCTCTTCCCCCAGAGCCAAGTAGTAAAATTATCATGGTGTAGTTATAAGTTGTGAATTGCAAAAATACTTGCTTTTAGATGTAAATTGGTAATAATTTTTTAAAAAAATGTTAGTAGGTAGTGGTTAGTTGTAGCTATGTATTACTTTTGTAAAAAATTAACTTTTAAGTGTTAAATCTTTTTAATCTTTCATTAAAAATAAATGGCTATCCAATAGGAAAAGCCAAACAGCAATTATCTGAAATTTTAGCTGTTCCAGATAATGATTACCATCATTTTATTGAAAATAAAAAAAGAGAAATTGTTGATTTTCACCTGAAAAACAATTCGTTTTACAAAAATTTTATCGGAGAATATGATGTAACAAGATGGGAAAATATTCCCGTGATGAAGAAGATAGATTTTCAAATTCCTTTAAAAGAAAGACTTTCTAATGGTTTTTCTAAAAGAAATGTATATGTCAATTCTACTTCTGGCTCCAGTGGTGATCCTATGGTTTTTGCGAAAGATAAATTTTGTCATGCGTTGATATGGGCAAACATAATGCGCCGATTTGGTTGGTATGATATCGACTGTAATCGCAGTTATCAAGCCCGTTTTTATGGTATGCCTTTAGATTTTATTGCTAATAAATTGCTTCGTCTTAAAGACTATTTAAGCAATCGCTACCGTTTTATCATTTTCGATTTGTCATATCCTAGTATTGAAAAAATAATTGGTGAATTTAAAAGACGAAAATTCGACTACATTAATGGCTACACAAGCTCTATTGTACTCGTTGCAAAATACTTAAAGAAAAGGAAACTAGTTCTTAAAAAAATTTGTCCTTCATTAAAAGTGTGTATTGTTACCTCTGAAATGCTTTTTGAAGAAGATAAAAAACTATTGAATGAGCAATTAGGTGTGCCAATAATTAACGAATATGGAGCTTCTGAGCTTGATATTATTGCTTTTGAAAATCCAAATGGAGAGTGGCAAGTAAACTCTGAAACTTTGTTCGTTGAAATTTTAGACGAAAACAACCAACCTTTACCTTGCGGAAAAGAAGGACGCATAGTAGTAACAAGTCTCTATAACAAGGCACATCCGTTTATTCGATATGAAGTAGGCGATTATGGTATATTAGACGAAAAAAGCACTCCTAAAAAGCCTATTCTGAAAAAATTAATTGGTAGAACAAACGATGTTGCCATTCTTCCAAGCGGTAAAACTTCGCCTGGAATGACTTTTTATTCCATAACCAAAAAGCTTTTTGATGATAATGGAAACGTGAAAGAATTTGTCATAATACAAACCCAACTTGATACTTTTGAAATTCAATATGCTAGCGATATGCCTTTAAAAAAGGCAGAAATAAAAAGAATCGAGGCTGTATTTTCTGACTTTTTAGAACCTAATTTGAAATATATTTTTACTCGTAAAGAAATTTTGAAAAGAAATGAAACTGGTAAATTGAAACAGTTCTTCTCTATGATACATACTAAAAGCTAATTTGCTTTTCTTCTTTTTCTATCTTGCTTTTTTATGCAAAAAAGACGAGATTCCACAATTAAATACTAAATTCGTGATGAAAAGTATGTTACTATGAAAATCACAATAGTCGCTGGAGCAAGGCCTAATTTTATCAAAATTGCTCCTATTATAAAAGCAATTCAAGATAGACAAAATGAAGGCTATTCAATTTCGTTCCGATTAGTGCATACTGGACAACATTATGATAAAAATCTAAGTGATACTTTTTTTAAAGAACTTCGCATTCCTAATCCCGATGCTAATTTGGATGTTAAAAGCGGTTCACAAGCCGTTCAAACCGCCACAATAATAATCGCTTTTGAACAAGAACTACTACAAAACCCTTGTGATTTAGTTTTAGTAGTTGGCGATGTCAATTCCACCATGGCATGTGCTCTAGTTGCTAAAAAGCTTCATGTGAAAGTGGCTCATGTTGAAGCGGGAATTCGCTCTGGTGATATGACTATGCCTGAAGAAATTAATCGAATTGTAACCGATAGTATTTCTGATTATTTTTTCACAACCTCAACTTGGGCGGGTGATAATCTCATAAAATATGGTGGGGATGTCTCTAAGATTTATTTTGTTGGTAATGTCATGATTGACACCTTGTGCCAAAATAAGGATAGGTTTGAAAAACCTTTTTTTTGGGATGACTATCAATTAAAACAAAGCAACTATATTGTTCTTACTTTGCATCGCCCATCGAATGTTGATGAAGAACTATCTTTACAAAATTTATTAATTGGTATTAATGATTTAGCTGGAGATAAAAAAGTGCTATTTCCGGTTCATCCAAGAACAAAAGCGGTATTAGAAAACTCTAATTTAAATTTCGAAAACATTATTTATGTCGAGCCACAGGGTTATTTGTCTTTTCTGTATTTAATTAAAAATGCATTTGCCGTAATAACAGATTCTGGAGGTATTTCAGAAGAGACTACGGTTCTTGGTATTCCGTGTTTTACCCTCAGAGAAAATACCGAAAGACCCGAGACAATTACTGTAGGAACCAACACATTAGTAGGAAATTCTATTGAAAATTTAAAGGTTGCCTACAATTTATTTATTCAAAATGGAAAAAGAAAAAGCAGCATCCCTGAACTTTGGGACGGAAAAGCTTCTGAAAGAATAATTACTATTCTACTAACTATTTTCAATCAGCAGTTGCTGAAATAAATTCAGCATACAATGGAAGAAATACTAATCATATCCAATTACTATCCTCCAGAAAAAGGAGCTGCTGCCAATAGAATCGAACAATTGGCTCTGCAATTGCAACAAAATAATTATGTTGTTTCGGTAGTTTGTCCATTAGGGAATTATCCAAAAGGAGAATTATTTCCCGAATATAAAGGTAAATTTTATTGTGTTGAAACTTTACAGCAGATTGTTGTAAACCGTCTTTGGATTTATCCAAGCAACAGTGCAACTATTTTTAAACGAATTTTATCCGTTCTATCGTTTACTTTTTGTCTATTTTTCTATTTATTAATTAAAAAAACGCCCAAGAAAATTATTGTTCAATCGCCACCTTTGTTAATTTCTTTTATCAGTGTGGTGGTATTATCATTGCAACGAAAAAAAATAATTTTAAATGTTTCCGACTTATGGCCTTTGGCTGCAATAGAATTAAATGCTTTAAAAACAAATTCCTTTTCTCATAAAATCTCTTTGTTTTTTGAACATTTTATATACAAAAAAGCTACTCTACTATTAGGTCAATCCAATGAAATAATAAGTCATATTCATCAATTATTTCCAGAAAAAGAGTGCCATCTGTACAGGAATTTTCCAAATCATCAAGTAAGTAATTGCATCATTAAAACCGATGAAAATCAACCTATACAACTATTTTATGCTGGTCTATTAGGTGTTGCACAGGGAATTTTGGAAGTATGTGAGAAAATAAATCTTAACGATTTGAATATGGAGTTTCATATTTTTGGCGAAGGTGCTGAGAAAACTCAGATTGAAAACTACTTACAATCCAATCCATCCAAAAAAATATTTTTTCACGGAATGTTAGAACGTAACGAGTTAATTTCCAGACTAATATCATTTGACATAGCTCTTGTTCCTCTTAAAAAGAGAATTTATGGTTCTGTTCCATCAAAAATATTTGAATATAGCTCATTAGGTATTCCTATACTTTATTTTGGTGGCGGTGAAGGAGAAAGTATTGTTAAGGAAAATCATTTAGGATGGGTGACACCAGATGGAAATTATAACTCTTTAAACGAAACTTTATTAGATATTTCAAAAATGCAGAAAGAACAATTATTTGAAATGAAAAAAGGGATTTTGGAACAAGCTCAAAACAATTTTAATCTTGCGATTCAAACTGAAAAACTAATTAAAAACAATGTCTTCTAATAGGCTTTTTCTTCTCCTCTAAAAATGTTGATTACCGTTTGTACAATAATTTTTATATCAAGTAACAACGACCAGTTTTCGATGTAGAACACATCATATTTAATTCTGTTAATCATGTCTTCATCGGTTTCAATTTCACCTCTGAAACCTCTTACTTGGGCCAATCCTGTAATTCCAGGTTTCACATAGTGTCGTACCATGTACTTTTTTATCTTGCTTCCATAAACTTTATTTTGCGACCAAAGATGTGGTCTAGGACCAACTACCGACATGTCACCCAATAAAACATTAAGAAATTGAGGCATTTCATCTATACTTGTTTTGCGCAAAATTCTTCCTATTTTAGTAACTCTAGGGTCGTTTTTTGATGCTTCTTTCTCAGTTGTTTTATTAATTTGCATGGAACGAAACTTGTAACAGAAGAACTCTTTTTCATCCATTCCAGGTCTTCCTTGTTTAAAAAAGATTGGCCCTCTAGATTCTGCTTTTATCAAAATAGCCAATAGTGGTACCAACCATGATAGTAATCCAACGATGACAATTATTGAAAAAACGATATCAAATCCTCTCTTGAAAGCCTTTGTTAAAGGGTCATGAAGTAAGGTTTTTTGGAGAGATAGCACGGGAAATACTTCATAATATTCCATTTTTAAACTCTTTGAAAAAATCTCCTTTGTATCTGGAATGAACTTTATGGTTTTACGATGGTCATCAGCAAAATCGACCAAATCTTTTAATTGTTCATTTGTAATTTCATTTAACGAACAATAAATTTCGTCAACGTTATGCTCTAATACAAATTTTGTTAAATCCTCCAATCTTCCTTTGATATTGGCATTAGATTTTTTATCTGAAAAGAAACCTAGAAAACGATATCCGTAATCAATTCTTTTTTCAAAAAGAGATTTTAAACGAATAGCTTCAGGTGTATATCCAATAATTACTGCGCTTCTATAGTTGCTCCCAGTTACTACTCTATATTTTTTTAGGTAATAAAAAAGTAAGTATTTAAAAATGGTTATTAGGGTAAAACTAGAAACCATGAAATAGGCTATTGCTTTTCCGCTAAATAAAACTTCTTTTGAAAAGGGGAAAAAAGCAATGATTACCAATAAAAACAATACTCCTTGTTTGACAATTTTCGAGGTAATTTCAACCGGTGTGGTAAATCTATATATAGCATAAAATTTAATTAAAAGCGCTATAATTCCCCAAGCAATTGTTTGATAAATAATATAATACAAAGAATTCAAATTCAATTCTTTGAAAAAAAACAGGCACAAAACAGTAATTACCAATAAGTCAAAAGATATACTTATTGGTCTGATATATTTTGAATATCTACCTGTTTGTGATGCGGTCATGTTAGTGAATATAACCCGTAAAGTCCTTGTGTTCTTCTTTTAAAAGTTCTTCTGTGGATAATGATTTGAAGTAGTCATATGTTATTTTCATACCCTCTGCTCTTGAAACTTTAGCTTGCCAGCCCAACAATTCTTTTGCTTTTGTTGTATCAGGTTGTCGTTGTAAAGGATCATTTATTGGTAATGGGTGATAGACCACTTTCTGATTAGTTCCTGTTAATTTTATGATTTCTTCAGCAAAATCCTTGATAGTTATTTCATCTGGATTACCAATGTTTACTGGATATACATAATCAGAATGTAGCAACCTAAAAATACCTTCCACCTGATCATCTACATAACAAAAAGAGCGTGTTTGCATTCCGTCACCAAAAATAGTTAAATCTTCCCCACGCAAAGCTTGACCTATGAAGGCAGGAATGACTCTTCCATCATTCAATCGCATTCTTGGTCCATAAGTATTAAATATCCGAACGATTCTTGTTTCTACACCATGAAACGTATGATAGGCCATGGTTATAGATTCCTGAAATCGTTTGGCTTCATCATAAACACCTCTTGGTCCTATTGTATTTACATTTCCATAATATTCTTCCGTTTGCGGATGAACCAATGGATCACCGTATACTTCAGAGGTAGATGCAATTAAAATCCTTGCCTTTTTTACTCTTGCCAAACCTAAAAGATTATGCGTTCCTAAAGAACCCACTTTAAGAGTTTGTATAGGTATTTTTAAATAATCTATTGGACTTGCAGGTGAAGCAAAATGAAGAATATAATCTAACTGTCCTGGGACATGAACAAATTTTGTAATATCATGATGATAGAACTCAAAATTCTTGAGTTTGAATAGATGTTCTATGTTTTTTAAATCTCCAGTAATGAGATTGTCCATCCCTATAACAAAATAACCCTCTGCAATAAAACGGTCACACAAATGCGATCCTAAAAAGCCTGCAGCTCCAGTAATAAGTATTCTTTTCATTTTTGTTTGTTAGTTACTTTTATAACGTAAAAATTATAATTTTCTTGTGTAAATATTAACTTTTTATTTACAAGAAAAAAAGAATTTATGCGTTGTGTAGTTTTTTGTTGTTTTACTTTTGTAAAAAAATTCTATGACCAAAAATCTGATGTTAAATTAGAAGAACATTCTCTTTATTATATTCTAAATACTCTGCCAAAAATAAACTTATCCAATAGAATGGCAAAAGAAATGAGAATAAAATCTTTAATTTGTTCGATATATATTAACGGAAAACTAAAATCCTCAATAATTATCATGAATAATATTATTATTAGTCACTGATAAATATAACTAAGTTATTAAATATTAAAATTATATTTGTATTCAATATTCAGTTTCACAAAAGATGAAAGTAGCAATTATTACAGGGATTACTGGGCAAGATGGTGCATATTTAACAAAACTTCTTCTAAATAATAATTACAAAGTCATTGGTTTAGTTAGAGGGTCTTTAAATAAGTTTACAGGGTTAAATTATTTAGGGGTTCTTGATAGAGTAGAAATAATAGAATGCGATCTTTTGGATATTATTCAATTTATTAAAATACTAAATTTATATAAACCTGATGAAATATATAATTTAGCCGCTCAAAGTTCCGTTTCTCAATCGTATAAAGATCCTATCGGTACTTTTCAATTTAATACAATAAGTGTTTTCAATATTATAGAAGCTATAAAAAAGACAAATCCAAATATAAAATTATACCAAGCCAGTAGTAGCGAAATGTTTGGTAAAGTTCGAAAACTTCCTATAACAGAAACCAGTCTTATTCATCCTGTTAGTCCTTATGCAATATCAAAAGTTGCAGCTCATTATACTTGTGTAAATTACAGAGAAAGCTACAATCTATTTATTTGTTGTGGAATCTTATTTAATCATGAATCGTACTTGAGAAATAATAATTTTTTTATCAAGAAAGTCATTAAAGAAAGCTTAGAAATTTCCCTAAACAAAAGAAAAAACTTACAAGTAGGTAATATTGATATTAAACGTGATTTTGGCTATGCTCCAAAATATGTTGAAGCGATGTATTTGTTAATGCAACAAGATAAACCTTCCGATTATTTAATTTGTTCCGGACAATCTATAAGTTTAAGAGATATTATTTATTACGTTTTTGAAAAGTTAAATATTGATAAAAACTTATGTGTCATCAATGAAAATTTTTACAGACCATCTGACATAGAAGATATATATGGTACTAACGAAAAAGCAAAAAAAGAATTATCCTGGGATTATGATTACAATTTTTTTGAGGTATTAGATTTGTTAATTGAAGAAGAAGTAATTAACTACAAAAACAACTAAATGCTTTTGCAAAAACTAAAAAACAATCATTTGTTAATGAGTGGTTTTTATAAAGGCATTTCAGGGTTGTCTTTATTTGTTTCCATCCCTTTACTTATCGCTTATTTTGGTAATGACAATTATGGTGTTTGGGTTTTAGTTTTTACTCTCTTTCAATGGGTTTTGTTAATGGATTTTGGAATTCAAAGTTCTTTAAAAACTAAAATACCGATTCTTTTACATAACAACAAAATTGATTTACTGAAAAGTTACATCAAAACCACCTATAAAATCTCTTTTTATATTGCTTTTAGTATCTTTATCTTTTTCATTCTTTTTATCTGTTTCGTCGATATAAAATCGAGTATGAATGTAACTTTTCACAGCAAATCATTTGTAAACGAACTGTTCTTGATTAATATCTTTTTCTTTTGTGTCAATTTTGTTGCCAACATTCATAAATCCTTATACGTTGCTTTTTTAAAAGGTAAATATTCCGAAGAATCTCTTGCTGTAAATCAATTTGGATTTTTAGTTTTAGTTTTTTTTGTCTCTTTCTTATTCCCGAATATTTCAGCTGAAAATAAACTTATCTTAATTTCCTTTATAAATGGCTCATTTTGCCTTTTTGTAAACATCTTTTATACAATTCGTTTTTTTAAACTTGAAAAGTTTAATTTAAAAACAAACGAAAAAACACCTAAAGATTTTATAAAAGAAATTCTAACGCTAGGATCAAAATTTATGATTATACAGTTGGGGTTGATGTTTATTTTTACTTCTGACAATTATATTATTTCAAATAATTTCAGCCCAAAAGATGTTGTCCCGTATGATACTGTCAACAAAATTTTTCAATTGCCAATAATGATTCTTTTTGCTACACTTTCTCCATTATGGTCAATGTTTGCTAAAGATTATATCGACAAAAACCACATTAAACTAATTACAACTTTTAAAAAGTTTAATATTTATTTTATTGGGATTTTCCTTTTCATTATTGGAATTGCCGCTCTTTGTCCTTTCTTAATTTCTATTTGGATTAAAGAAAAACTAGAAATTCCCAATCATTTAGTTTTATACATCGGAATCGCAACTTCATTACGAATTTTTGTTACTTTTTACACTTTTTTCCTAAATGGAATAGGAAAATTAAACAAATACATCCTCATTTTATTAATAAGTGTGATTTTAAAAATCCCTTTAACTTATTATTTAATACATTTGGATTTTGGAATAAACAGTGTCGTAATATCAACCTTAATTATAATGTTACTTTGGGTAATTTTTATTCCTTATGAAAGTTATCTAATTGTTAACAAACTTAAAGAAAATGAATAGTTTTATCTATAAAAACAAAAGCTCATTAATGAAATTGAAAAGAGCTTTTAATTCTACTTTTAAAATAGAAATTACAAAATATCCAACGGATGAATTAGATAGGAGAATTAAACTTATAAATAATTATAATATTAATGTAATTCTTGATATTGGCGCTAATATTGGTCAATATGGTAGTGAAATGCGAAACCTTGGTTTTAAAGGAGAAATCCTTTCTTTCGAGCCTATGAAAGAAGCATTTAGTAAATTACAAAAAAACGCTGCAAAAGATCCTTTGTGGAAGGTTTTTAACTACTCCATTGGTGAAAGGGATGGACAAACTACAATAAATGTTGCCAAAAACTCTGTAAGTAGTTCACTTCTCGAAAATTTACCTCAACTTACCGATAGTGCTCCAGAAGCTACTTTTATTGAAAAGGAAACTATCGAAATTCGGAAATTAGATAGTATCTTTAAAAGTTTAGGATTACAAGGAAAAAATGTATACCTGAAAATTGACACTCAGGGTTATGAAGAAATGGTGTTGAAAGGTGCTGAACAATCGTTACATTATGTTACTGGAATGCAAATTGAAATGTCGTTTATTCCTTCCTATGAGAGCGCAATGACTTTTGATACCATGAAAACCAAACTCAATAATTTAGGATTTCATTTAGTTGCTTTGGAAAATGGTTTTTACGACAAAAAAACAGGCAAACAATTAGAAATTGATGGTATTTTTTATAAAGACGTATAAGCTTCAATGTGTCTTCTTTATTAACTGACGGTCATAAATGTATAGTGAAAAGTTGACTTAAAATTAAAAAAAATATCTATTTTTGCGATTATAAATAATTTATTTTGATTTAAAATAAACAGCCATGATTAAAACAACTTTTCTGAGTTTATTGTTTTTGAGTTTATTGAATGTTTCATGTGGTTCAAAAGAAAAAGAGCCGTCATCCGAAAATACTACAAAAAACGTACAACTCATTCTTGAATTTAAAACTACCGTAAACGATAAATTTAAAATATATTATTCTAAAAATGCCAATACCGAAATTGGTGGTGAATTGTTTATTGATAAATACATTTATGGTGATGATGATATGCAAAAAGTGACCTTTAACTTTCCTAAAGATGATTTACCTTACAAAATAAGATTAGATGTTGGAACAAATCAGAAAGTGGAAAACATCACAATTAAAAACATTTCTATTGCTTATGGTGATAAAATATTAAATGGTGATGAAGGCGAATTTATGAAATTTTGGTCGCCTAATGAATGTATTAAATTTGATGATGTAAATTATATTTATACTCTAGTTCCGTCTACAAATGGGATAAAAACCCCTGTTTTTATGGCTAACATAGAATTGCAAAAAAAATTAAGAAGTCTATTTAAATAATTACCTCATAAAACTATACCTAAGGCACTATACATAGTATCTTCTTTTAAATATCAGATTTCAATATGGGGAAAACCTCGTTTATGGGTATTTTTACCTTTATTTTTTTATTACTATTTGTTTTTTTAGACGTGCCTTTTCTATTGAGATTGTCATTTATGGTTAATTTCTTTGTGTTATGGCTTATAACTTATTATAATATTTTTTTAGAAAAAAAATTTTCTCCTTTTCTTGGAACCTTTATTGTTTTTAACTTACTGTTTTTTATTGTTGCCCCATTAGTGCAAATCAGCAGTATTGTTTCAAATGGCTATGGCGATAGTGGAAAATACGTTCAAAATCTTCCTTTTTCTGAATATTTTGCCATTAGAGGAAATATATACATTTTATTATTTAATGTTGTTTTCTTTTTTTCATATCTATACTTTAAAAATAAAAATTATCGTTTTAAATCGAAATATAAAGTTTCTTATAATAATACTCCACTAGTTTTAATTATTTTAGCTATTATTAGCTTTCTTATCATCTTAAGTAATTTTTCTACAATTGTATTTCAATATCAAAATGATTTCTATAAAGAGGTAGAACAAACTTCAATTTCTAATTACTTAATTGTTCAAAAATTTTTATTTTTTATTCCTCTCTCAGGATTATTTTTGTCCTATTTCTATTTAGTTAATAACAAAATGATTACCAAAAATTATTTGATTGTTATTGCATTTCTGGTAGCATTCATATTTTTTGTTTTTGTCCTAAAAAATCCATTGACTGAAAAAAGAAATGCATTAGGACCAATATATATAACTTTAATTTATTTGTTTTATAAAAAAGCATTGAATACCAATTACAAGGTTATTAGATTCATGTTTTTTTCAATGGTTCTTCTTTTTCCTTTGATGTCTGTAATAACTCATAGTCAGCATTCATTAAAAGAGATGATTTCTAAACCTAACATATTAGCAGATAATATGAAAATGCTTGATGTTACAGATGCATTCGATTCTCTTCATTATGATGCGTACCCTGACTTCCTGGCAACTATTGATTACTGTGATAGAAATGGAATAACGAAAGGAGAACAATTAAAACCTGTTTTTTTGTTTTTTATCCCTAGAAGCGTTTGGACTTCAAAACCAGAAGTTACTGGTTTTAAAATCGGGAATTATCTTATTAATAGTTATGGATTTAATTTTAACAACCTTTCAAATCCTTACATTTCAGAAGGCTACATTAATTTTGGTTTGTTTGGAATAATTTTATTTGCTGTTATACTAGCCTTAATCTTTGTTTGGCAAATTAGATGGTTAGAAAGTGACGATTCTTTGAAATCTATTTTTGCATTCTATTTTTCAATATATTTAATCTACTTTTTAAGAGGAGATTTAGCAAATGTATACATGCTTATTATATCTACATTTTTTGCAGTTGTGTTTTTTCCTAAGATTTTATTTGCATTAATAAATTATTATGTTAAAAAATAAAGTTTATCTGCATTTAATAAAGTTTTCACTATTATTAAATAGTTGCTTTTTATTAGTGCCAAATAAATTTAAAGCGTATCCAATAGTTATTTTATTACTATTTTCATTCATTTTCTATACTAAAACTGAAAAAAAAAACAGTTATTCCTTAAATAAAACATTTTTAATTGGTGCTTTATTTTTTATTTATCTAGCAAGTTGTTTATATTCATCCCAAACAAACGAAGCTTTTTTTAAATTATCAACTATAGCTTCTTTGATAGCGTATCCTATAATTTTTGAGTTATTAAAATCTTCAAATTTTATCATATCAAAAAAAGAAATTATCACTGTTTTTAAAGCTTTTTCATTTTCAACTACATTGTTTTGCATAATTAGTTTTATTTATTTTTGGAGACAGGAATTTAATTTTTATGAAACAATAATTCATTTCTTTAACCTGATTGATATCCGTTTAGGAATATTTTCTATTCACCCAATATATTTGGCAATTTACATCGGAATTTCAATACTCATGCTTGTTTTCTTGATACATGATAGTCATTACCTATTTTTAAAAATTGCATTTTCTTTTTTAAGCCTATTCTTAGCTATTATACTTATAATATTAATGCGAAAAGGACCCATTATTTATTTGTTACTTCCTCTATTTCTTTTATTAGCTAATTTTTTAAAAATTAAAAGAACAATAATAATATTGTTACTCGTTTTAGCTGGAATTGTTTTTTTTGTGAAAATTGTGCCTAAATATCAAAACGAAAATAGATTTAATGAATTAACCAGCAATACCCTAAACGAAAAACCTGAATCATCAATTTCAATTCGATATAGAGTTTATCAATGTGTAGTTGAAAAGATTTCAGAGAATCCATTTTTTGGATATGGTTTAGGTAGTGTGAAAAGTCACTTGGACCCTTGTTATATTAGTAAGAATATTGATTTAAGCAAAAAAAACTACAACAGTCACAATCAATTTTTTAGTGTTGTCTTGACTGCTGGATTTATCGGTTTGGCAATTTATCTATTTTCTATTTATAAGATTTATAAAATCTTAAATCAAAAAAAATCTATCCTAGGAATTGCTTTATTTACTTTTTTTTTATTGAATTTCTTAACAGAAAATGTGATTGAACGAGAACATGGTGTCCTTGTATATTCTTTTTTTATTAGTCTTTTTCTATATCAAAATGATGAATTGTATAAATCCGTATAAAATTCATGTGTTTCTCTACTGCTCTTCTGCCAACTGTATTTTTGTGATTCCAAAAGCCCTTTAGCAATTATCTCTTGTCTAAAAACAGAATTCATTAATTTTTGTTTTTGTTTGTTAAAGTCACTTAAGTTAATGTTGTCTAACAAAAGCGCCGAGTCTTCAGCTACTTCTCTAATCGTTGCGTTATTTAACCCTATTACTGGGCAACCAGCTCGCATAGCTTCAACAACAGGAATTCCAAAACCTTCATAACTGGAAGGATAGAGTAGCGCTAAAGCACTGTTTAATAAGATATTTAATTCTTCATTCTTTACAGATCCTATAAAAACCAATCTCTCAAAGGCTTCTTTGGTAAATAATTTTAATTCTTTTTTATTCAATGCTCCGCCACCAACAATCACTAATTTTAAATCTTTATTTTCATTGAGCACAGCCGCTACAAAATCAAAATTTTTGTAATTTGTTCTTCCTCCAACAAATAACAGAAACCCACTTTCTAAGTTATGATTAACTAAAAACTGTTTTTGAAGAGTATCTAAATCACTAATAGGAAAATAATCATCACTAACACCTACATAAATAACTTCTGCTTTTTGATTCTTTTTAGTTGGGCAAAATTTTTGAAGGTCAGCATAAGTGTTTTTTGAAATACAAATGACTCCTTTTGACCTTTTTATTGCATTATATTTTAAATTGTTGTGTATTTTTCTCTTTAAAAAAGACGAATAATAATCATGGATAAAATCATAAACCGTAGTAACTTCAATCTGATTTTTGGCACCCGACAATCCTCTATAATAACTAGAATGATATATTAATTTTTCATTGCTTTTGTAATTTATAGGCAATAACCTTGAAAAAAAAGAAGACTTGCTTTCATTACGAATTATGCTTTCTTGAGGAATTTGAAGAATTTTTCTATGAAAATTAGTTAGGTCATTTTTTTCTTCAAAAAATTTTACCTCTTCATTGGTTTGGTTTATTAAATATTTTGATAATTCAAACCAATAATTAGAAACCCCTCCGTTTTTAACTTTTGAATAGATAATGTTGTCTAAAAATATCTTCACTTCAATCTTAATTTATATCGTTTTATATACTTGAATGATTATTAAATCATGTTGTAAATATATACTTTTTAGGCGAAATTGATTTTCCTTTTATAAATCATTATGCATTGGAAATTAAAATACGACTTAAAGTATTCTTTTTTAGTGTCAAAAAGATTTCTACTCAAAAATTAAAGAACAAAATTGTCGAAAAAGGATATATTTGCTAACCGAAACGATTTTAGTTTTTATGCAGCATACTAAAAACATTACTATAGTTACCAACTTCTATTATCCTGAAGACACTGCAATAGGACTTTATACCACACAGTTTTCTAACTATCTTTCTAATAAAGGGTATTCTGTAAAAATTATTACAGGTTTTCCATATTATCCTACTTGGAAAATTTTTGAAAGCTATAACAATCATCCTGATTTCTATTCTGAAAAAATCGATGCTATTGAAGTGTTTCGTTACAAACAGTTTGTTCCAGAAAAAGTGACCTTCGGTGGCAGAATAAAAATGATGTTTAGCGCAGTTTATGGTACTTTTTGTAATTTAAAAAAAATTAATGATACTGATTTAATCATTTGTATTGTTCCGTTTACAATGTCAATTCTTCCTGCTATGCTTTTGGCTAAAAAGAAAAAAGCAAAACTTTGGGTTCACATTCAGGATTTTGAATTTGACCTGGCATTAGAGTCTGGTATTGTAAAGAAAAACAATCTAGCGTCAAAACTTTTTGAAAGTAGTGTTTTAAGTTTTGAACGGTTTTTATTAAACCGCGCTACACTAGTTAGCAGCATTAGTAATAGTATGTTGTCTAAAATAAGGGAGAAGTCCAAACACGATATGCCTTATTTTTTCCCGAATTGGGTATCCTCAAATAAAATAAATCCTGAACTAAGCAAAAAACATCCTTTAATAAATCCTGATAAATTTACGGTACTCTATTCAGGAAACATTGGCGAAAAGCAAAATTGGGATTTCCTATACGATTTGTGTCAAGTAATTTCTCCTACTGAAAATATAGAAATTGTCATTGTGGGTGATGGCGGTTTTAAAAATACGCTAATCGAAAAACTGAAAAGTTTTCCTTTTGTTAACTATTATGAACCTGTTCCTTATGAAGAACTCAACGATTTATTATGTTCGGCTGATGTTCATTTTTTATTTCAAAAGACAGATGTTCTTGATACGGTTATGCCCTCAAAAATTCTCGGGATGATGGCGAGTAAAAAACCGTCTATTATCTCTGGAAATCAAAATTCAGAAGTTTTAAAGGTAATTCATGAATCTCAAGGTGGTTTTTATTTCTCAGAAAATAATATCCAACCTGTTTATCAAACCATTTTAGAGTTGAAAAACAATCCTGCTTTAAGCGAACAAATGGGTTTGAAAGCACGAAATTACATACTTGAAAAATTTAATGCAGAAAAAATACTAGCTGATTTTGAACAGAAAATAAGTGCGCTAATTTAAAAAACTGTACCTTTATAATTAGATTACTATCCCAACAACACAATTCTACATGAAAACAAATATATCTCTTCTATTGCTTTTATGCTCTTTTTTGACACGTGCGCAAATTATTAGCTTTGCTGATGCAAATTTTAAAAACAGCCTTGTTAACTCAACAACTGTGAGTAGCCCAGCAACGGGATTTGACGACAACTACTTAAAAGTTGATACCAATAGCGATGGCGAAATACAAATTAGCGAAGCTTTATTGGTAAAAAGTTTAAGTTATTCTTTTGGCTGTTTTAGGTTTGGTTGTGATGGAGTAAGTATAGCCAATTTTCAAGGTTTGAATAGCTTTTCTAATCTTGAAGTTTTTTCAGCGACTGGTCAAGACGCTGCTCTTATTGATGTTAAAAATCTATCTCATCTTAAAACCTTAAAATATAGTCTATATAGCTCTATCGGTTTTTATAATCTTGCCGCCCATCCTAATAACTATGTGAAAATTGATTTTATTGGCACAACAAATTTGGAAGTTCTCGACATTCGTGCTAGTTATATGGATTTCGACTTATCTACCTTGATAAATCTAAAAGAATTAAGAATTGCATCACCAAATTTAACTACTTTAGACTTGAGACCTAATACTAAACTCGAAATACTTTATTGTGGAGGTAATAGTTCTTTAACAAGTGTCAATTGGACTGGGTTAACCAATTTAAAAGAGATAGACTGTAGTGGTAACAGCAAAATTAATTCTTTGTCATTTGATGGATTAATTAATTTGAAAAAATTAGTATGTAATTTAAACCCTATTACTGAATTAAACGTTTCAAATTGTCCAAATCTTGAGTATTTATCATGTCAAAACAGTAAATTGACTTCACTAAATGTAACTGGGCTTTCGAAACTTACCTATTTAAACATTTACGATAATTTAGTAACTACTATAAATACTTCAACCTTATCTTCTCTAAAAGAATTCACTTGTGGATATAATAAACTATCTACATTAGACTTAAGCGGACTTTCTAAACTTACTCAATTAATTTGTAGAGGTAATCTATTATCTTCCTTAGATTTAACTGGACTTTCTGTACTTGAAGAAATTGATTGTAATAGTAATCAAATTACATCATTAAATTTAAGCTCTTTGACCTCGGTTAAAGATATTGATGTATCTTTTAATAAACTATCCTCAATTAATGTAACTGGTTTAACTAATTTAATCACATTGGACTGTCGCTACAATTTGATAAGTTCTTCTCTTGATTTAACGGGTTTAAATAATTTACAAAGTCTTGATTGTAATACTAACCAAATTCCTGCTATTGTTTTTGGTGGTAATGCAAAACTTACTAGTATTGAATGTTCAAACAATTTTATAACAACCCTTGATTTAAGTAACTTTACTTTAGATAGTAATTTATCTTGTTATAACAATTTATTAGAAAGTCTTTATTTAAAAAACGGAAAAAAAGAAGTTATAAATATTTACGGCAATCCCACTTTAAAGTTTATTTGTCAAGATCAAGATGCTATTTATAGACTTCAAGGATATGTTACTGATCTAAATTACACTAATTGTTTTATTAGTCCTTTCTGCTCTTTTACACCGGGTGGCGTTTATTATACTGTTCAAGGCGGTCAAAAATTTGACTTTAATAACAATGGTTGTGATAGTGCTGACAGTAGTTTGCCTAATGTAAAATATACAATTTCTCCTTTAGGCTCATCAAATCCACCGGATTATATTATCTCTAAAGAAGATGGTAGTTATCATGTCGATTTACCCGCTGGTAATTTTTCTATAAGTCCTTCTTTTGAAAACCCTTCTTATTATACTAGCAACCCAGCTACATTAAACGTTTCTTTTCCTACTCAATACAGTCCTTTTACTCAGGATTTTTGTATCACTGCAAATGGTTCTCATCCTGATTTAGAAGTAGTGATAATTCCGATACAACAGGCAAGACCAGGGTTTGATGCCACTTATAAAATTGTATTAAAAAACAAAGGAACTATTGCGCAATCTGGAACCCTGAATTTAACATTTGATGATGCTGTTTTAGATTTTGTCTCTTCTAATCCTGCTCTCAATAATCAGTCGCTTAATTCATTATCGTGGGATTTTTCGAATATAAATCCTTTTGAAACAAAAACTATAAACCTTATTTTAAATCTAAACAGTCCGCTAGAAACACCTGCTCTAAATATGGGCGACATTCTTCATTTTTCTGCCTCCATTACAAGTGCTGAAACTGATGAAACTCCCTTAGATAATACTTTTTATTTTAACCAAACGGTTGTCAATTCATTCGACCCAAATGACATTACGTGTCTAGAAGGAGAAACGGTTCCATTAACTAATGATGATTTTTATTTGCACTATATCGTTCGTTTTGAAAATACAGGAAATTATAGTGCTCAAAATATAGTAGTAGAAGACGTTGTTGAAACTAATTTTTTTAATGCAGCTTCTTTAGTGCCTATAAGTTCGAGTCATCCGTTTTATACCATTAAGAAATATGCTAATGGATCGGGAGTAACAACTATTCATTTTATTTTTGAGAATATTAATCTTCCTTTTACAAATGGCTCCAATACGGGATTTATTGCGTTTAAAATAAAAACAAATCATTCTTTTTATAATTTACCTCAAGGCATTTGGAACCACAAGGCAAATATTTATTTTGATTATAATTATCCTATTAAAACCAATATGGTTTCAACATCCATGCTAACGTTGTCTTCAGAAAATTTTGCTGATGCTAAAAAAAACATCTTTTATCCTAATCCAGCAAATGATAAAATATACTTTACTCAAGAACAAAAATCAGTTACTGTTTTTACTATAGAAGGGAAAAAAATAAAAACGGTTTTAAAAAATAAAGAGCTAGATATTTCTGACTTGCCAAAAGGGATTTATCTCCTTCAAATAGATACTTTACAAAACATCGAGAATGGTGTGATTACAAAAAAATTAATCAAAAATTAAGTTAGAAAATTATATTAATTATCTTCTTTTAAATCACACTTTTTAATACCAGGTCGTTAGTGAAAATAGCATATTAATACAGAAACTATTCTTTTTTTCTGCATTTCATAGAATAATTAAGCTTTGTATCGATAAAATATCATGAGTTATTAACAATTGTATAATTTCACACCCTTATTAATCAATACTTTAAAAAAGTCATGAAAAAAAGTACCCCAATTTTTATCTGTTTGCTTTTACTAGTAGTAAGTCAAACCTCGATAAGTCAAAACCTAGTTATCAACGAAATTGTAACTTCAAACACCACTATTAACCAAGACGAAGACGGAACCTATCAAGATTGGGTTGAACTTCGTAACAATGGCGCTTCAACTATCAACTTAACAGGTTTTGGTTTAACAGATGATGCCACATTACCCTACAAATGGACTTTTCCTAATGTTAGTATTGGTGCTGGTCAATATTTATTGATATGGTGTTCTGACAAAAACAAGACTGTTCCGGGAAGTCCACTTCACACTAATTTTAAAATAAGTTCTTCAGGAGAAGCAATAACACTGACTAATGCTTCAGGCGTAACACTAGATGTTGTTCCTGCTACTGTTATTTTACAAAATCTATCGTATGGGCGTTTGCCTAACGGAACTGGGTCTTTTAAATTTTTTAATGTCGTAACTCCTGCTGCTGCGAACGGAACAGTTGGATATACTGAAGCTTTAAGTCCTCCAACGTTTTCTAAAGAATCTGGATTTTTAACTGCTGGTTTTAATTTAACCCTTTCTACATCAGTTCCAGGCGCAACTATTTTGTATACACTAGATGGTTCTGAACCTCAATCTTCCAATTTAGGAGGAACAACTTATAGTTACAAAAACAAGTATGCAGAACATCCTGGACAAACAACAGGTTCTTTGTTAACAAAAAACTTTAAAACCTTACAATATAGTACTCCAATAGCTATTGTGGATCGTTCTAGTCAACCCAACAAACTTGCTTCTATATCAAGTACTTATTCTTTTGATCCAACCTATATTCCAACTTCACCCATATACAAAGGCACAGTTGTTAGAGCTAAAGTTGTAAAACCTGGTTCTCTGGATAGTAAAACAGTAACTAATACATATTATATTTCGCCACTTGGCACTAACAGATTTTCATTACCCATAGTGTCCTTAAGTCTTGATGAAGATAAATTATTCGATTACACCAACGGAATATATGTTGCAGGAAAAGACTTTGATACTTGGAGAACTGCTAATCCAACTGAAGAACCTGATTATGTCGAAAACACTAGTAATTATTGGAGAAGAGGTATTGAAAATGAAAAAAGAGCAAATATGACCTACTTTGTGAATGGTTTGCCTGTTATGAATACTGATATTGGAATTAGAATTCATGGAGGATCGACACGTGCATTTGAAAGCAAATCTTTAAATCTATATGCCCGTTCTGATTATGGCTCTAGCACAATAGATTATAAATTTTTCAACAGTAAATCAGATGACAAATTTGAAAGTTTAGTATTAAGGAATTCTGGCGGTGATTTTAGAAATACCATGTTTAGAGATGCCTTGAATCATAAGTTGATAAAATCATTAAACTGCATTACTGAATCATACCAACCAACTGTTACTTTTGTAAATGGAGAATTTTGGGGAATTTTAAATATTCGCGAACGCTATGACGATAACTATTTTAAGAGAACTTTTAACATAGATAAAATCGATTTGGATTATCTGGAAGATAGAGGGCGTGCCTCTGATGGAAATGTTTCATATGGTGATGATATTGATTATCAAAATATGATAAATTATATTACAAATAATAGTTTAGCAACTGAAGCCAACTATAATTATATTAAAACCAGATTAGACCCTGAAAGTTTTAGTGATTATCACATAGCTAACATTTATCTGGAAAATGGAGATTGGCCGGGAACCAACATCGAATTTTGGAGAAAAAGAACTTCCGGCTTTGTTCCCAATGCTCCATACGGTCATGATGGAAGATGGCGTTGGGCTATCCATGATATGGATGATACCTTTGGATCCTACTTCGATGATGTTACTACAAACACCTTAGCATTAGCAACAGCTACAAATGGACCAACATATCCGAATCCTGCTTGGTCAACACTAATTCTGCGAAAATTATTAGAAAACACTTCATACAAAAATGATTTTATCAATCGTTTTGCTGATTTAATGAATACAACTTTCCTGCCCTCAAGAGTTATTGCTACCATTGATGAAATGAAAAGTGTAATCTATCCAACGATTCCCGAACATATTTCCAGATGGAAATCTCCAGCTAATATAGACGATTATGATTGGCATATTGGTTTCGAGAAAAATTTTGCAACAGAAAGACCAGCAGCTCAAAGAAATCATATTCGTACTAAATTTGGAATTGCCTCCAATATAAATGCAACATTAAATGTATCAAATCCGAGTCATGGATACATAAAATTGAATACCATTGAAATTAAAGCAGGAACAGACGGAATCACTTCAAATCCTTATCCCTGGACAGGAGTTTATTTTTCTAACATTCCTGTTAAATTAAAAGCAATTGCTAATCCGGGATTTGTATTTAGTCATTGGACTGGAGCTTCATCAAGTACAAATGCAGAAATTACTGTAACTTCTGCTGCAAACTTCAACGTTACTGCGGTGTTTGTTGCAGAAACGATAGCCACTAGTCAACCTATTTACTACTGGATGATGAATTCGACAATTGCAAATAACGTACCTCTTGAATCTTTAACTACTACCTATAAAACTGGAACAACAGATGGTGTAATTCAATATCAATCGTGTTTGGTAGGTTATCCTTTTGTCTCAACTGATGTTGTAAATTGGAGAAAAGCATCAATGGAAAGAAGAAATAGTCCAACCGATATCAATTACATCCCATTAGCGAATGCCAATTTGCCATTTGCTACAAGTGATATGAAAGGTTTACAAATAAAAGAACCTTTGCAAAAAGACGGATTAGAAAATACAATGGTATTTAATTTTTCTACTAGCGGTCAAAAAGACATAAAATTAACATTTGCGGCTATTAATGAACTAACAAATGCCTCGGCTATACTTGTTGATTATTCTACAAATGCTGGATCTCCTGTTTGGACATCGGGAGGATTAGCATCTAGCTCCTTATCATTGACAAATTCTTATCAGTTATTCAGTATTGATTTTAGTTCCATTTCATCGGCCAATAATAATCCAGATTTTAAAGTTCGTTTACGATTTTCAGGAACGAATATGACGGTAGATAATGGCAACCGGATTACGTTCAATAATATTGCTGTTCATGGGACAAAAACCACTTTATCTGTTAACCAAAAAGAAGCGCTTCAGTTTTCAGTATTTCCAAATCCCTTCTCTGATATAGTGAATGTTGTAGGCTTAAATCAAGCAGAAAATGTCTTTTATAAATTGTTTACTATTGATGGTAAATTAATTAAAAATGGTAAAACAGAAAGTAGCAAAGTTGATTTAAATGATATTTCTAAAGGTGTTTATCTCTTGCAATTGTCCTACGATGGAAAAATAGAAACCAAAAAAATAATTAAAAAATAACAGTGTGTTTTTACCTGTTTTTGGAAAAGAGGCGATTACGAATCGTCTCTTTTTTTTATTCAATTTTAGCTGCTGTTCATCGGATAAATTAGTTATGTGGCGATAAAATTTAGTGTTGGATTTTTCATTTCATAATTTTGGTTATATAACCTAATTTCTGTATGAAAATTAATACTTATTTTCCTGTTTTATTTTTATTTTTCGCCTTATCAAATCCTGTTTTTTCACAAAGTCTTGTCATAAATGAGATTATGACTTCAAACTCTAATTCCATCAAGGATGAAGACAATAGTTATCAGGATTGGATTGAGTTATATAACTCAGGTCCCACATCTGTAAACCTTCTCGGCTTTGGATTATCAGATGACCCTTTGGTATTGTACAAGTGGACTTTCCCTAACGTTTCACTAGCCTCAGGGCAATACCTAATAGTATGGGCTTCTGATAAAAATAAAACTTTAGTTGGAGGTCAATTGCACACCAACTTTAAAATTAGCTCAACTGGAGAAACCATTTTACTTACAAATACTTCTGGAGTCACTATAAGCACAGTGCCTCCAGTAAATTTACAAGCTGATATTTCCTATGGTAAATATCCAAATGGAACTGGTCCATACGCTTATTTTGGCACTCCAACTCCTAATGCGGTAAATGCGACGACAGGATTCTCTGAAATTTTAAATCCACCTGTTTTTTCACAAGCCTCTGGATTCTTAACTTCTGGTTTTAATTTAACGTTATCTTCACCTGACCCAGGAACAACTATTCTGTATACCTTAGATGGCTCTGAACCTGATGAAAATAACCTTTCAGGAACAACTTACAACTATAAAAATCAATACCCAAAACTGCCCGGGCAAGCTTTTGGTTCTTTCTTATACAATTCTTTTCAAACACTACAATATACTGCGCCAATTCCAGTAGCAGATCGTTCATCGCAGCCAAACAAACTTTCTGCAATGTCCACCACTTATGATTTTACGCCACCTTATTTTCCAAATGGCCCTATTTATAAAGGAAATATAATTAGAGCTAAAGTCATTAAACCTGGCGCTTTGCCAAGTAAAGTAGTTTCTAGAAATTATTTTATTACACCGTCCGGCTCAACTAAATATTCACTTCCTGTACTTTCGTTAAGTTTTGATGAAAATGATTTATACGATTATGAAGACGGAATTGCAGTTGCTGGTATTGATTTCGATAACTGGAGAACGGCTAACCCAACAAAAATTCCTTCAAGGGAAATTGGGAATTTTGAGCGAAGTGGAATTGCCAATGAAAGAAAGGCAAATATGCATTATTTTGTAAATGGCCAAGAAAAAATAAATCAAGATGTAGGCATCCGTATCAGAGGAGCCTACTCAAGAGTGTATCCAAGTAAATCATGGAACATAGCTGCGCGATCGGATTTTGGTGATGAGAATATGTCGTACAAATTTTTTGCAGACGAACCATATACAAGCTACGAAAGATTGAGTGCCAAGAGTGGTGGTAGTGATTTTTACAATACCATGTTCAGAGATGCATTGAATCATCAATTGGTCAAAGATTTAAGAATGGAAACTGAATCCTTTCAGCCAATGGTGGTTTTTATGAATGGGGAATATTGGGGACTTCTCAATATGCGTGAAAAATATGACAACAATTATTTTAAGCAAGTCTATAACATAGATGAAGTTGATTTATTAGAAAACCAAGGAGAAATTCAAGAAGGTGATGCTGTTGATTATAACAACATGTATTCCTATATTTCAAATAATAGCTTTAGTAGCGATGCCAATTATGCTTACATTCAAACACGAATGGATACTGATAATTTTATAGATTATTTTACCACAAATATTTTTGCACAAAACGATGATTGGCCGGGAAACAATATTGTATATTGGAGAAAAAGAACCACAGGATATGTTCCAAATGCCCCTTATGGACATGATGGAAGATGGAGATGGGCAATTCATGATATGGACAGCACTCTCGACGAATCTGATCATAATTCATTAGCTGATGCTACATCTACCACTGGAACAAGTCCAAATCCACCTTGGTCAACACTAATTCTAAGAAAATTATTAGAGAATAACACCTTTAAGAATGACTTTATCAATCGATTTGCCGACTTGATGAATACTAATTTTCTTTCCTCAAGAATAATTGCAAAAATTGATGAAATTTCAGCCATCATAGCTCCTGAAATGCCTGATCAATATTTTCGATGGAAAGCACCTCTGAATAATGGCGATTGGCAATATCATCTTAATGAAGAAAAAGACTTTGCAATAGAAAGACCACAATTTCAGAGAAGCCATATCCGTTCAAAATTTGGAATCTCATCAAACATTGATGTAACTCTCAATGTCTCCAATGCAACTCACGGATATGTAAAAATAAGTACTATTGAAATCAAAGAAGGAACACCCGGAATAACTAGTAATCCTTATCCATGGACAGGTATTTATTTTAAGGGAATTCCTCTAAAACTAAAAGCGATTGCAAAACCTGGTTATGTTTTCAGTAATTGGTCTGGTGCATCGAGCAGTACTGACCCAGAAATTACGATAACACCAACAGGCAACTTCTCTATAACAGCTATTTTCGTTCCTGTTGTTACAGAAACTACTGTTCCTATTTACTTCTGGATGATGAACGGTTCGATAGTAAACGGTGCCCAATTGACCAATTTAAATTCTACATATGAGTTGGCTTCTGATGGTGTTATTCAATACCAATCTTGTCTTTCGGGCTACCCCTATCCTTCAGGGAATCCTAACTATGGAAAAGCTTCGATGGAGAGAAGAAATAATCCAACTACCTTAAATTACAGACCTGAAGTGAATAGCAATTTAGCTTACGCATCAAGTGATATGAGAGGTTTACAGATAAAACAGCCATTCCAAAATGGAGGACGAGAAAATATTTTATATTTCAATTTTTCCACTACTGGTTATAAAAAAATTAAATTTTCATTTGCTGCTGTTGACGAAGGAGCTGCAAACGCCATTTTAGTAGACTATTCTCTAAATTCAGGAACTCCTATTTGGATAAACTCTGGGTTAGCTACCGCTACTTTGAGTTTAACATCAAGTTATCAATTATTTACAATTGATTTTTCATCAATAACAGCAGTTGATGATAACCCAAATTTCAAAATCCGATTCCGATTTTCAGGAACAAATATGACTGCTGATACGGGCGCAAGAGTCACTTTCAATAATATTGCTGTTGAAGGCGTTAAATTACCTTTGTCTTATAAATCTCCTAATTTATTTACTGTAGGAACTGCTATACCAAATCTAGTTCCTTCGTCAACCGAAACTATTACTAATTTTAGTGTTTCTCCAAACTTACCTGCTGGTTTAAATTTAAATTCCTCAACTGGGATAATTTCAGGAACTCCAACTGTTGCTTCATCAACCTCTATTTACACTATAAATGGTACTTATGCTTTAGGTAATCTTTCCTATGGAATATCAATAGGTGTAAATGATTTACCTCCAAATAACTTAAATTATGCCTCACCTAGCGTATTTACTAAAAATCTTGCGATAACTCCATTAAATCCTTCGGTTTCTGGTGGTGTCGTAGTGAGTTATTCTATTTCTCCAAGTCTGCCTTTGGGATTGATTTTAGATACTACTACTGGGGTAATTAGTGGAACGCCAACTAGTATTAATAGCACTACTAATTACATTGTAACAGCAACGAATTCAGGCGGATCAACTTCGTTTACTATTTCAATCACTGTAAATGATGTTGCTCCAAGTGCTCTTTCATATAACTCGCCTAATGTGTTTACTAAAAATAGTGTGATTACTGCTTTAAGTCCTGTTGTTTCTGGGGGGGCAGTAATGAGTTATTCTATTTCTCCGAATTTACCTTCGGGGTTAAATTTTGATACTGCTTCGGGTGTAATTTCGGGAACGCCTTCGGTGATTTCAGGTAGTTCTAGTTATACCGTAAC